>NZ_FOST01000001.1:1520098-1520641 GCF_900114335.1 Bacillus sp. 5mfcol3.1
CCAGTACTCCCGGTAGGTCCAGTACTCCCGGTAGGTCCAGTACTTCCGGTAGGCCCAGTACTTCCGGTAGGTCCAGTACTTCCGGTAGGCCCCGTAAGCCTGTAAGGGAAAATAATGTCAAGAGCCATTGACATTAGTTCCTTTTTTCTAATTTCATTATTATCTTGAATATAAATCACCTCATCTTTTTAAATAAGAATGTTATAGATTTACTACTTTTTAAATAGAATGATCAATTTATTATATTAATAATAGTGGCTATAGCAACGGTAAAATGTTTAATACATGTAATAATTATTATGAGAAGAAAAGAGAATAGTTATAAAGTTATTCTTTAATGATAAGTTCTAAATGATATGTATGGGTTAAAAAACATGTGGAATGAGGTATTAACTTGAAACGCAATGACAAATTATCATTGAATAAGGGGATGATAGGACCAGAAAATATTGGACCTACATTTCCGATTCTTCCACCAATTTATATTCCAACCGGAGCAACAGGCCCAACTGGAATAACGGGAGCAACCGGAGCAACAGGCCC
>NZ_FOST01000001.1:1520766-1781625 GCF_900114335.1 Bacillus sp. 5mfcol3.1
AACAGGCCCGACTGGAATAACGGGACCGCCCGGAATAACAGGAGCAACCGGAGCAACAGGCCCGACTGGAATAACGGGGCCGACTGGAGTAACAGGACCGCCCGGAGCAACGGGAGCAACCGGAATAACGGGAGCAACCGGAGTAACCGGGCTAACCGGAGCGACGGGAGCAACCGGAATAACGGGAGCAACCGGAGTAACCGGGCTAACCGGAGCAACGGGAGCAACCGGAATAACGGGAGCAACCGGAATAACGGGACCGACAGGAGTAACTGGAGCAACAGGTCCTACTGGGGGCATTGGTCCTATAACCACAACCAATTTGTTATATTACACTTTTGCAGATGGAGAGAAACTTATATATACAGATGCTGACGGGATACCTCAATATGGTACAACGAATATTTTGTCTCCTAGTGAAGTTTCTTATATTAATTTGTTTGTTAACGGAATACTGCAACCACAACCATTATATGAAGTGAGTGCTGGTAAATTAACTTTATTGGATACGCAACCACCATCGCAAGGATCTTCAATTATATTACAATTTATCATTATTAATTAAAAGGACAGTTCCTTAATGAAAAGGAATCTGTCCTTTTTGTTTTATATTTGAATAGTTAAAATTAAGTGAAGGTACATTCAATTTCTAGCTGTTATAAATGGTTGAATGATAGGAATTTTAACTTCAATCCTTTTCATAGTGTATTGGAATAAAATATAAAATGAATTTTGCAACATAGTATATGAGAGTTCTCTATAATACAAACGGCTTCATGTTTAAAAAAGAGAACACAATCTTAGTAAAGAAATAAGGTATATTTATATGAAAAAAATGGCACTGTTAATTGTTGAGTATATTCAAATTAATATGTGTATTTAAACCTAAGAGATAAACGTGGAAAAATAAAATAAACTCTTAAGTTTAGGTATTTAATCTAAGCAGTCAATTATTAAAAACATATAATTAATATGTGAGTCATGAACATAATTAAATAGCGTTTGCAAGTTTAATTATATTTCATGTTTCCTATTTTAAGTCAATATATAACACATACTCTTTTACAACTTTATGATCCTTATAATAGGAAAAACTCAAATATAAAACAAGTAAGGAGGACATAAATGACAAGTAATAATTGTTTCGGTCATAACCACTGCAATAATCCGATTGTTTTCACTCCAGATTGCTGTAACAATCCACAAACAGTTCCAATTACTAGTGAGCAATTAGGTAGATTAATTACTTTACTAAACTCTTTAATTTCGGCTATTGCAGCGTTTTTTGCAAATCCAAGTGATGCAAACAGATTAGCTTTACTCAATTTGTTTACTCAACTATTGAACTTACTAAATGAATTAGCACCTTCTCCAGAAGGGAATTTCTTAAAACAATTAATTCAAAGTATTATTAATTTACTACAATCTCCTAACCCAAATCTAAGTCAATTACTTTCTTTATTACAACAATTCTACAGTGCTCTTGCACCATTCTTCTTCTCTTTAATTATTGACCCTGCAAGCTTACAACTTTTATTAAACTTATTAACTCAATTAATTGGTGCTACTCCAGGAGGCGGCCCAACAGGTCCAACAGGTCCAACAGGTCCAGGAGGCGGAGCAACAGGAGCAACAGGAGCAACAGGAGCAACAGGAGCAACAGGAGCAACAGGTCCAACAGGAGCAGGAGTAACAGGATCAACTGGAGCAACAGGAGCAACAGGTCCAACGGGAGCGACAGGTCCAACAGGAGCAACAGGCCCAACAGGAGCAACAGGATCAACAGGTCCATCAGGAGTAACAGGAGCAACAGGCCTAACAGGAGCAACAGGAGCAACAGGTCCAACAGGAGCAACAGGTCCAACAGGAGCAACAGGTCCAACGGGGGCAACAGGTTTAACTGGTGCAACAGGCTTAACTGGTGCAACAGGAGCAACTGGTGGCGGAGCTATTATTCCATTTGCTTCAGGTACAACACCATCTGCGTTAGTTAACGCGTTAATAGCTAATACAGGAACTCTTCTTGGATTTGGATTTAGTCAGCCTGGTGTAGCTTTAACTGGTGGAACAAGTATCACATTAGCATTAGGTGTAGGTGATTATGCATTTGTAGCACCACGCGCAGGGGTTATTACGTCATTAGCTGGTTTCTTTAGTGCAACAGCTGCTTTAGCTCCATTATCACCTGTTCAAGTGCAAATACAAATATTAACTGCACCTGCAGCAAGCAATACGTTTACAGTACAAGGCGCACCTCTTTTATTAACACCAGCATTTGCCGCAATAGCGATTGGTTCTACAGCATCAGGAATCATTGCTGAAGCTATTCCAGTAGCGGCTGGAGATAAAATACTACTGTATGTTTCATTAACAGCAGCAAGTCCAATAGCTGCAGTTGCTGGATTTGTAAGTGCAGGTATTAATATCGTTTAATTTGTTACAATGTTTAGTAGGAAATTAAACAGGGGTTTGTATATAGTCCTTCCTAATAAATTTAGGAAGGACTATATTTTTTGAGGAAATAAGTAATAAATCAATTGAACAATTACTCTTTATTAAGTTCGTATAAAAAAGTATAATTTACCCTTTCTCATTTAAGGCATAAGTTATGTAACTTTAAAAATTTCCGATCAGCAAAAAAAGATGAATTCTTTTAAAAAAGAATTCATCCATAAAATAAACTATTTATTTTTATTACAGTTACATCCTTTTTTCTTTACATAGCCTTGCTCGGCTAAGTCTCTTTGCGATTGGGAATTGGAAGATTGAGAATTGGAAGATTGAGAGGATGCTGAAGAGCTACTATTTTTATTATAAGAGTAGTTTTTTCGATAGTTATAATTACTCATAGTACTATCACCTCCAATTTAATATATAAATATTATATGTATGTACACTATCAATTGTTACTATTATTAATAGGAAGAGAACGTACAATAAAAAAATCTCCTCGGTATTTTCCTAGGAGATAAATGATGATTCTTTTAAAAATTTACAAATTAATAGCCCCAGTAAAGAGGAAAGTAATAAGAATCTTGGGGATACGGATTATGTTGTTGAGGGAGGGGTTGGGTTGGGTAATTTTTCATTCCACGGTTTTGATTGCAGTTTGCCGGAGGGCCAATAACAGTAGTTGATTGAATAGGAGAAACCGCTTGTTTCCATTGTTGTTCATTGAGGCAGTAAGTATGGGCCATCATATGAGCAGGAGTTAATCTTAAAATATCAGAACCGAAAATAACTTCTGGCGCTGGGGCATTGAAAATAGCTAATAAATGAGTATTATCAGCTGTAGCAATTTCATAATGCCACCACGCTTGTGGAATGTTGGCAACTTGCCCCGGTTTTATCGGTAAGTTTAATATTTGATTCGTAAATGGATTAAGTAAAGAAACAACAGCAGACCCTGAAATACAATAAACAAGTTCAGCTGCATTTTGATGAATATGTGGTTCTACAACATTTCCTGTACTTAAATAAATATCTAATAAAGAAGTATTTTCTAAAGTGTTTAATTGTTTAATACCAAGTACATTTATATAATTTTGGGCATCTTTCCGAAAAAAATTACTTTTATTTACATCATAAGTAAAATTGGTTGAGGGGGAGGTATAGTCGATGTTGGCAGTCAATTGTATTACCCGCCTTTCTATAGGTAAGTTAGGTTACAAAATTAGGATATGTGTCTAGTCTTTGTTTTGTGCTGTTGTCGGTAGCTTAATAAATTCACTTATTCCATAAAGAATAAAGTATAAAGATTAAACTATATTCGTATTCCCATTCATACTTTGGATTGATGGAAAAAAGTAATGAAAATGTTAATTTAAAAGTACATCAATCATTTATAAGGAGTGAATGTTCATGTCATTTAGTGAAATGATTAGAAATGAAGTACTCAGCTGGGCGGGTGTTTCTGAAAAACCGCATCGATTTGGTGGTATTGAAATAAATTATGGTAAGAAAGAACTTGGCCATCTTCATGGTGATAAATTAGCTGATTTACCATTTCCGAAGTTAAAGCGAGATGAATTAGTGAAGCAAGGATTGGTAAAACCACATCACGTATTACCTGAATCAGGATGGATCAGTTATTATATAAAGAGTGAAGAGGATATTCCATTTGCAATTGAGTTATTTCGTATGCAATATGACCGAATTAAAAAGTAATGAAATAAAGTAGGGTAATAAAAATTTATTTTCATGTCACATCCCTCCTTAATCGTTCGTCTTGTATGTAGAACGATAAGGAGGGATTTTATTATGAATACATTTGATGTAGCAATTGTTGGCGGTGGGCTTGCTGGATTAACAGCATCTATATATTTAGCGAAAGCTGGAAAGAAAGTGATTGTATTAGAAAAATCCAGTCAATTCGGTGGCCGAGGGATGACTATAAATAAAAATGGAATCTGCATGAATCTTGGTGCACATGCTTTATATAGAGGCGGGGCAGCGTTTATAACTTTTAATGAGCTCGGTTTGAATCTTCCAGGTGGAATACCATCTACAAAAGCACATGGAATATGGAAAGGGGATATATTCACCATCCCAACAGATTTTCGCTCAATTTTATCAACACCACTACTTTCGTGGTCTGCAAAAGTACAATTCTCACGTCTTATGATTCGTTTAGGAAATTTAGATGTAGGAGAAGTTCCGAAAATGAGTCTAACTACATGGGCAGAAAATGAAATAAAAGATCCAATGGTTCGTAATATATTTTATGCGCTATGCCGGACAACAACATATACGTTTGCTCCTACAATACAATTAGCATCATCTGTACTAAAGCAAATACAGCTTTCTATAAAAGAAGGAGTGCTTTATGTAGATGGTGGTTGGGAGACGATAATAACAAAATTAAGAGATTTAGCGAATGATGTCGGGGTAAAATTTTTGGCTAAAAAGCATGTTTTGGAAATAGAGCATTATGAAGATAAACAAAGAATACATTGTGTTGATGATGAGGTTTTTGCAGTAGATACAGTCATCGTGACGACTCCGCCAAAAGAGGCTTGTAAAATAATAAAAGGTGCAGAAGGAACAAATTTGCATAGATGGAATGAACAATCGGTACCGGTTACTGTTGCTGCATTAGATATTGGCTTGAGACAATTACCCAATCCTACACATCAATTTGTATTAGGATTAGATCAACCTATATTTTTCACAAATCAATCGAGAGCAGCTAAATTAAGTGAAGATGGATCAATTGCAGTGAGTCTAATTAAGTACCATAATCCTATGCTAGAGATGAATCATATTCATGAAGATAAAGAACAGTTGGAAAGTACGATGGAGTTGTTACATCCAAATTGGAAAAGAGAAGTTGTTGCACAGCAATATTTACCGAAAATAACAGTAGTACATGATTTTCCTCATATTGACCGTGTTGAAAAGCCGGGTCCTAATATACCTGAAATGCCAGGTGTTTATGTTGCAGGAGATTGGGCAGGGCATGATGAAATATTAGCTGATGCTGCGGTAGCAAGCGGGAAACGAGCAGCGTTACACATTTTAAAGCAATATGAAAGTGAGGCAGTTCATCATGGAAACGGAGCAGTTATATGAAGCGTATCAACCATTATTATTTTCGTTAGCATACAGAATCCTTGGGAGTGTTATGGATGCTGAGGATATCGTTCAGGATGTATTTATCTCGCTAAATAATATAGAAGATCCTCAATCTATAGAAAATATGAAAGCATATTTATGTAAGATGGCGACAAATCGTTCAATTGATAAATTACGATCGGCAGCGCATAAACGTAACGTGTATGTAGGGATGTGGTTACCAGAGCCACTTGTAGACGAGAGTGATGAGCCATCAAAGTCATTTATAATGAAAGAATCCCTTTCCACCGCATATTTATTACTTTTACAACAACTATCTGAGGTAGAAAGGATTGTTTTCATATTAAGAGAGGTTTTCAGTTATGAATACGAAGAAATAGCTTCAATTGTTGATAAGAGTAGTGTGAACTGCAGGAAGATCTTTCAACGTGCAAGAAAAAGCATTTTGGAGAAACCGAAGCAATCAAAATTAAGCACGGAGAAAATGGCTTCTTATGTTGAAAAGTTTGTATCATCATTACAGTGTGGGGATGCGGAAGGTATGTTAGAAGTATTAAAAACAGATGCTATACTCAAAGCTGATGGTGGTGGTAAAGTTACGACTGCGATTAATCCGATTTATTCTGCGGATCGAATTATACGTTTGTTCTTTGGGATTGCACAACGATTGACAGAAGAGTACACTGTTGATTTCAAAATGGTAAATGGTATACCAGGAGTTATAGTTACAATAAATAATAAAGTAACGTATGTTCTTTCGTTTGCATTTGAGGATGAGAAAATTTCAAATATTTATATGATGGTTAATCCTGAAAAACTTATGCATTTAAATGTAAAAATATAAAAAAGCGCATTTCTTCAGAAATGCGTTTTTTATTATTTTTCTAACATTTCAAGAGGTACATCTTTTTCGCCCGCTACCTCAAATTTAATTTCCCCGTCTTCTTCATAAATACGTGTAATAATCGGTATAGTAATCATTAATTTTTTATGCTGCTTTCGTTTTCGAGCAGCATCTAAGCTAATCACGTTCATTTGTAAGCATCCTTTCTTCTGGAAATATATAAACAAAGAAAATGCGTCCGAAAAGGGCGCTTAATTGAATTTGAAATACCGATTCATTTAAATGGGGTTTATATAATTTAATAACTGCAATTTTAATATGAAATAATATGAATGGAATAATTGCACGTAGAAATTAACTTTACCAAAAAACGAAACAATATGCTATAAAAAATTATAAATCTTTGTCATATAACAGGAAAAAGGTTTTTGTTTCGCATATAATAAAAAGTAGACGGGCAGCAAGAGCTTTTTCATCATATTGCTTGGAAAGGCGATGAAAAGAATGGATACAGTAGATTCATTATTATTGCAACTTGAACAATATGGAGAAGAGCATGATCGAAATAAAAAAACAAGGGAAGAAAAATTACGGAATGTTTCTCGTGAGATGGGGCAATTTTTATCAATTTTAGTAAAAGGGTGTAATGCAAAAAATATCTTGGAAATTGGAACTTCTAATGGTTATTCTACATTGTGGTTAGCTAATGCGGTAGAAGAAACAAATGGAAATGTAACAACTGTAGAGCTTTCTTCAGAACGAGTTGGAGAGGCACTTGTCAATTTTGAAAAGGCAAACCTGTTACAAAGAATCGATATTCATAATCAAGAAGCCGGGGCATTTTTAGATTCGCAATTAGATCATTCATTTGATTTTATTTTCCTAGATTCAGAGCGCACGCAATACATGTGGTGGTTTGAGCATATAAAACGTATGTTACAACCAAAAGGTTTTCTTGTTGTTGATAATGCAACTTCTCATGCGAGTGAATTAGATGAGTTTATAAAAATGATTGAAGAAGATGATACGTTTGAAACGGTGTTATTAGCGTTTCAAAAGGGAGCATTTGTAGCTCGCAAAAATAAATAGAAGTGAGTGTAATAGAATTATCACATTGAAAACAGGTGAATGTCAAAAGATTGAGTGTAGCACGATTGAAAGAACGTAAATTATTTAGGAAATATATGAAGAATCCGCCTTCAGCATGTTGTTCTCTAGGTCTTAAGTCTGAGGAAAATTATGTTGATTACAGGTATACTTATAGTAAGAAACAGGGAATGACTGCATAAACAGGCATTTCTAAAAAAGTCGATTTCAAGCAGTCAGAATGTATATGAAATACGATATAATTGATGAAATATAGTGCATATAAATTCGCACATATAAATAAAGGAGCGATTTTGTTGACTGAACTCGAGAAAAAAGAACCTGTATCCATTGTGAAAGATAATAATGTAGAAGTAGTAGTTGATACAGTTATAAAAGATGCAGAATTAGAGGAACTAAATAAAGAAGCGGATCTTTATGTACAAAAGTTAAATAGCGAGCAAAATACAGATTTATCAAAAGTATTGTCTCAGCTAGGAGATTTAGGGGATAAAGAGCAACAAGCAGCAGGACAAACGTTATCAGCTTTAAAACGCCCTGTAACAGCGATGATGAATGGGAAAAATGAAGAAATTCCAAATACATTGTTAGAATTACGAAAAGTGGTATCAGAGCTTGATCCCAATTCACTTAAAGCAAGTGGTATGAAGAAAATAATGTTTAAAGTATTCAAGAAAAATCCACTTGAAACATACGTGCATAAATACCAATCTATAGATAAACAAATCGAGGAAATTATTAGATCCCTTCTAATTGGTCGTGATAACTTACAAGAGGATACAGTTGGTCTTGAAATGTTAAAAGAACAATCGCACGATAAAATTCATGCTCTTGATAAACAAGTATACTTAGGGAAAAAGCTTGCTGGCATGCTTGAAGCTGAGAAACAAAACCCAGAGCGTCAAAGGGATATTCCGTTAATTAACGATGCATTAGAAAAGATACTTGTACGTACACGTAATATGCAGCAAGCGAAAAGTGTATTATTACAATCTATAGCTTCTGTAGACATCATTAAGAAAAATAACGAAAAATTAACAGAGGCAATACGTAATGCGATTACGATGACGCAAAACGTTGTAACAGTTTCAGCTGCTATTCAGCTTGCATTAACGAATCAACGGAAAACAATTGATGCAGTAAATGCGACGAATGAAGCAATTGAATCGATGGTATTAAGTAATTCTCAAGCGTTAAAACAAAATACAGAAGAAACGACGAAATTGCTTGAAAACCCTGCTATTAGCATGGATAAATTACGTGAATCATTCCAAAATGTGTTCGCTGCAATTGAAGCATCTGAAAAATCTTCAGAACGTATTATTGAGTCAAGTAAGAAGTTCGTTATTGAACTAGACACATTTAATGATGAGATGAAGCAGAAACTCATTCAGCGTCCAAGGAAATAACTGATTATTAGAGGAGGTGAACAAATGAGTTTCATTCAAACAGTACTATTACTACTCGGTACATTGCTTTTAATAGCATTTACTGTCGTTGTTTTAGTCGTATACTTCGGGCGGAAACTGTATTTTTCATGGACGAAGCCATATAAAAGAGCGCAAGATTCTCTAGATAAGATATCAAACAAATCAATACCGTTTCTACAAGAATTTACACAACATCCACTGTTTTATCGCTGGATTCGCACCGAAGGAAAGAAAGAACAAAATACATTAAATACTCTATTTTGTACATCAGGTCAACGTACGAGAGAGCAAGTCTTCTCGATGTTACCGAAAGAAAAGCAGAAAAAAGTGCATGTAATGGCAAAAACTACGAAAAAGCTTACGAATGAAGATATTGATGTGGCTGCGATGAAAGTGAAAGATTTCTTAAGACAAGAAACGCAGCAAACTGTAAAACCGACAGACTTATCATTTTACAAATTGTATTTTTATGACCGTTATCCAGACGCATTAAATGCAATTCAAGCGTATAAACGCTCAATAAATCCTTCATTACAAAGAACGGTTGATGATATTACAATTTCAGTATTAAATGCACTTCCGTACTATCAAGAGCAACGCATGTTTGAACAACAACATAAACTTGAAACATTCTTAATGAAAGATTTAACGGCCATGTTATCGTTGGTAGTACAATTACCACCTTCACAAAGACCAGAGAAGGAAGAAGAACTGAAGATCTACTTGGAAAATTTCAAAAAAGAAATGGAAGTAGTAGAGCGAGATATTCGCGACTCGATTGATCACGATTTAAATGTGAAGATGAGAGCAGCGACTGAGAAGTTTAAGAATAAATAACAAAAAGCGCCTTAAAAGCTAAATATCACAGCTTTAAGGCGCTTTTTTTATGAGGTTTTATTTTGCTCTAACGGTAGTATGACTAGAAGCCACACTTTCATTATGCAATCGATCAACTGCAGTTACGACATACGTATACGTTTCTCCAGAAATAGCGGTTTTATCTACATAAATTTCTCCAAGTTTTGTTTTTCTTACAGTAGTAAGTAAATTTTTTGGGTTTTGTATATCCACTTCATTTTTCCCATTCGCGCGGTAAATAGCGTAATAAGCAGAATCATTATCTCTATTGTCAATGATGCCAATTGCAATACCTTCATTTCTTGGAATAGCACCTTTTAAAGTCGGTTGTTTTGGTGGATTATGATCAATCCAAGGCATAGGCGGGATTAATGCAGGGTGTTTATATATGTCTTTTGAGAGTCTATCTTTAACTCCAAGTGGATTGTTATTAATATCTTTTAAGCTAAAATGCATACTACCTTTGATTTCAGGATATAGCCGGTTTAATGCAATTTGTCTTGGATATTCTTCTGGATCAGACCAAGCAGGGACGGAGTTATTATTAATTTTATAGGCCGCTTGACCAATGTATAGGTGAATCGGTTTGTTATTTGTTTCTTTAACCCACCAATCTACTAATATGTCATATGAAGCTGGCGTGAAACCTATATTCCAATATATTTGCGGTGTAATGTAGTCAATATATCCTTTTTGTATCCACTCACGTGTGTCAGCATAAAGGTCATCATAGTTTCTTTGGCCTGCGGTTGTGTTAGAGCCAGTCGGATCGTCAGCTATATTTCTCCATACGCCGAACGGACTAATGCCAAACTTTACATATGATTTTTCTTGTTTTATAGCATTATTTAAATCTTTTACAAGTTCATTTACATTGTTACGTCGCCAATCTTCTATATTTGTAAATCTACCGTTATTATATGTTTCGTACGTTTTCTGATCTGGAAATTCTTCACCGGCTACTTTATATGGATAAAAATAATCATCCATATGCAGCGCATCAATATCGTAATTTTGTACGATTTCTAAAGCACCTTCTGTTATAAATTTTTTCACTTCTGGAATACCGGGATTGTAATATAACTTTCCGCCATAAGGGACAACCCAATTGGGATGTTGCCTTGCAGGGTGATAGTTTGATAATCGATTTATATCGGTGTGATTCATCGTTATTCGGTATGGATTAATCCAAGCGTGGAATTCTATATTTCTTTTATGAGCTTCTTCAATCATAAATGCGAGCGGGTCATAACCAGGATCTTTTCCTTGTGTACCCGTAATGTATTCAGACCAAGGACCGTAATTTGAAGGATAGAAAGCATCAGCGGTTGGTTTAATTTGTACAACAACTGTATTCATACCAGTGCTTTTTACATTGTCTAATAACCTTATAAATTCTTGCTTCTGTTTTTCAATAGGTAAGCCAGTTTTTGATGGCCAATCAATATTCAGAACTGATGCGATCCATACAGCACGTAATTCATGTTTTTTGTACGTAGTATTTACTTCAGCATAAGTAGAGTGAGGGGGAATGAAAGAGAAAGGGATGAACAAGATAACGATACAACATATCATTAATAAACGTTTAACGATCATTTATACGCCTCCCTATCATATGATTATTTAAAATAATATCTGAGGCAAGGTTGACCTTGCAATAGAGAAA
The DNA here is from genome assembly GCF_900114335.1 of Bacillus sp. 5mfcol3.1. Classification (NCBI taxonomy): domain Bacteria; kingdom Bacillati; phylum Bacillota; class Bacilli; order Caryophanales; family Bacillaceae; genus Bacillus; species Bacillus sp. 5mfcol3.1. The sequence continues at coordinate 1,532,246 of NZ_FOST01000001.1, forward strand.
ATTGCATATTGAAACATTAATTTAATAGGAAAAATATTTTTAATGAAATTTACTTTCATTATAACTAAATTCATTTACTACTTCATATGCTTGTTAGTAAAGTGAAACTTCCTTTCATTTGAAGGGTAATAAATTATAAGTATAGGAGGATTAATAAATGAAGGTTTTGTTCGTCTGTTCTGGAGGAATGTCCAGTGCAATTGTTGTAAACGCTTTAAAAAAAGAAGCGGAGAAAAATGGTGTGAACATGGAAGTGCATGCAATTGGAACGAATGAGGTAGAGGAAGAAGTAAAGAATGGCTGGGATGTCGTAATGGTGGCACCTCAAATAAGACACCGATTTGATTCTGTAAAAAAATTTGCAGAGGAGGAATCTATTCCGTGTGGCATCATTCCACCGCAAGCATACACGCCACTTGGAGGCCCGACTTTATTAAAAACTGTAAATGAATTAATCAGTTAGGGGGAAGCGTTATGAATAAGTTTGTCACGTTTCTTGATAAAAACTTATCTGGCCCGATGGCAAGGCTTTCTGAGCAGAGGCATCTACAAGCAATCCGTGATGGAGTTATTTCGGCGTTACCATTTATTATAGTAGGAAGCTTCTTTTTAATAGTAGCATTTCCACCACTGCCGAAAGATAGTTTCATATCGGTTTGGGCATTAAAGAATCAAACAAGTATATTGATACCATATCGTTTAACTATGTTTATTATGTCCTTATATATAGCATTTGGAATAGGATATAATTTAGCGAAAAGTTATAAATTAGATGCTTTATCAGGAGCACAGCTTGCGGTATGTTCACTACTTTTAACATTAACGCCTGAGTTAATTGATAAAAAAGGGTTCATGCTTCCGATGACAAATCTCGGAGGTCATGGATTATTTGTGACGATGATTGTTTCTATTTTATCCGTAGAGATTTTAAGATTTTGTAAGAAGAAAAATGTAATGATTAAAATGCCAGAACAAGTACCGCCATCTGTGTCGCGTTCGTTTGAAGCACTTATACCTGCTGCATTCGTTATTATTATAATGAGTCTAGTAACTGTCGTTTTTAGCATTGATTTACACCATGTTGTTGATAAATTAGCAGCACCATTAGTAAAAGCTGGGGATAGTTACTTCGGTGTAATGATTCCAGTGTTTTTAATTACGTTTTTTTGGTCATTCGGAATCCATGGTGTGTCGGTTGTTGGAACTGTTGCTCGGCCATTATGGGAAGTATACCTAGGGAAAAATGGTGAAGCAGTTGCTAGTGGAGCAGATCAGTTGCCATTTATTTCACCAGAGCCGTTATATCAATGGTTTATATGGATTGGCGGTTCTGGTGCGACGTTAGGGCTTGTATTAGCTATGATTATATTTGGTCGATCGAAATATTCGAAAGCATTATCAAGAACTTGTATTGTTCCGGGTATTTTTAATATTAATGAACCAGTCATATTCGGATTACCGATTGTACTAAATCCAATTTTAATTATCCCATTTATCATTACACCACTTGTAACAGCAACTGTTGCATATTCAGCAACTGCGATGGGATTTGTAACACCAACGCATATTATGCCGCCATGGACATTACCTGCTCCAATTGGTGCATATTTAGCAACAGGTGGAGATTGGCGTGCGATTGTATTAGTTTTTATAAATATAGCAATATCGTTCCTTATTTATTTACCATTCTTTAAAATGTACGACAAAAATATGCTTGAAATTGAAACGAATGGTGACGGGGAATCTGTTAATCCTTAATCTGCACGCTGTTATTTTGAGTGATAGACTTTTTGTCTATCACTTCTTTCACATTAAAACTAGAAAGGGGGAAATAGAATGAATATAAAATTTAGTTATAAAGGCGTATTTTTATTATTATTTGGAGTGATTTGTGCAAATTTACTTTTTGTCCCTTTATTAGGCATGCTAAATCTATCACAAATGCATAGTATGTGGCTCGTTACAAGTATTGCGGCAAGCGTTTTGCTTACGGTAGTTGTTTCTTTCATTGATGGATCGTTTGCATCGAAAGCTCAGTTGTTTTTTAGATTTATATTGTTTTCGATTGGTTGTACGTTCGTTACTTACATGATTGTTTTTTAGTAAATAGGAGGTCATGCACGTTATGTATATTGCAGGGGTAATGTCTGGTACTTCATTAGATGGAATAGATGTAGCGCTCGTTCATATAGAAGGAAGTGGTGTAGATTCTAAAATCGAACTCATCCATTTTACTACTGTTCCATTTTGTAATGATATGAAAAATGAGATCCAACAAGCGTTATCAATTGAAACTTCGAATGTCCAACTTATATGTAGTTTAAATTTTAAACTTGGTTTATGCTTCGCCAATGCTGTAAAGGAAGTTTGTAAAGAGGCCAATTTTCCTTTGAGACAATTAGATTTAATAGGCTCTCACGGACAAACGATTTATCATCAGCCAAAGCAAGAAGGTAATATTCTTTCTTCAACTTTGCAAATTGGGGAACCAGCAGTAATAGCGTATGAAACGAATACGACAGTTATTTCCAATTTTCGAACGATGGATATGGCAGCTGGAGGACAAGGTGCACCACTTGTACCATATTCAGAGATTATTTTATATCGTCACCAAACTAAAAATAGACTACTACAAAATATCGGCGGGATTGGTAATGTGACTGTAATACCAAGTCAACTAAGTGAGAAGAGCGTTATAGCATTTGATACAGGTCCAGGTAATATGGTAATGGATGAAGTATGCCAAAGGTTATTTCAGTTGTCATATGATCAAAATGGTAAGATTGCAAAACAGGGGGTAGTTGTAGAAGAAATTTTGACATATTGTATGAACCACCCATTTTTGAAAATAAATCCACCGAAATCAACAGGTAGAGAACAGTTTGGAGAAGCGTTTGTGACTGAATTATTGAATCGATTTGAAAAGCATAGTAGAGAAAATATATTGGCAACTGTCACGATGTTTACAGCAAGTTCAATTGTTCATCATTATCAGGAATTTATTTTTCCGTATTATGAAATCGATGAAGTAATATTAGGCGGGGGCGGAAGTTATAATCGTACACTTGTTGAAATGATACGATTTGGATTAAAGGAAGAAAAATGCAAAATATTTATTCAAGAAAATTTAGGCTATTCCTCAGCGGCGAAAGAAGCGATCGCCTTTGCGGTTTTAGCAAACGAAACGTATTATCGTAATCCGAGTAATGTGCCGAGCGCAACAGGTGCTAAGAATTCCGTGGTTTTAGGGAATGTAACATTCCCTCCAATATGTAAATGAAAATGAGGCGAACATATGAAGTATATGATCGGAGTAGATGGCGGGGGAACGAAGACAGAGGCAATTGCATTTGATCAAAATGGAAATGAAGTTGTAAGAGGTATGAGCAGATTTGGAAATGTATTAATAGATTTTGATGAGGCACTTTTGCATATTATGGAAGCAATTGATCAATGCCAGAAGAGTTTAATAAATGGGCATTGCGTTTGTGTTTGTTTAGGGTTAGCCGGCATAAGTGGCGCGAATACAAATGAATTAACATTACGTTTAAAAAAGAAATACGGAACAGAAATTGAAATTTTTAATGATGCAATGATTGCGCATGCAGCTGCTTTAAAAGGTAAGGATGGAATATTAACTATAGGTGGTACAGGGGCAATTTGTATCGGAAAGAAAGGAGAAGTGTATGAGTATAGCGGTGGATGGGGACATATTTTAGGTGATGAGGGGAGCGGATATTGGATTGCATTACAAGCTTTAAAGAAAATGGCAATTCAATTCGATCAAGGAATCAGTCTTTGTCCATTGAGTTTGAATATTCAAAGTCAGTTTCAACTGTTGACACCGTCTCATATAAAAAGCTTAGTATATACTTCTTCTAAAGATAAAATTGCAGCAATCGCGCCATTAGTTATTCAGGCAGCGAGAAATGGCAATGATTATGCGCATGAAATTATAATGCGAGCTGGAAAGGAATTAGCAAGAATTACGGTAGATGTTTATAACAAGATGCAATTTAAGCGCTCAACTCCAATTGCAGTAAGTGGCAGTATATTGCGTTTAGTTCCTGAAATATTTGCTGCATTTAAGAAATGCTGTGAAGAAAGTATTAAAGAAATTGTATTTGTATCACAAGCAGAAATGGCAGTGAAAGGAACATATTATTTAATGAGGGATATATATTTTTAAAAATAGCGTATGAGAATTTTTGTATGATTTGTAAAAATATGATGTTAAAATGTATAAAGGGATGTATGTTAAAACGTACAATATACGTAGTAATTGAATATTGTATATGTAATCCCATGTAGAAAGTGAATGATTACATGATTAATAGTATGCAGTTTTTATATTTGATGGCTTCTTATTTAATTGGAAACATCTTGACCGCTTATATAGTAACAAAATTGAGACATAACGTTGATATTAGGGGTGAAGGAAGCGGAAATCCTGGTGCAAGAAATATGGGGCGCGTATATGGAAAAGGGTATTTCATCGCTACATTTTTAGGTGATGCGATTAAAGGGGCAATCGTTGTTACTGTTGCAAAATATCTTTTTGAAGATCCTACATTCGTAATGTTAACATTATTGGCCGTTATTATTGGACATATTTACCCAGTTTTATTTAAAGGTAAGGGCGGTAAAGGTATTTCAACATTTATTGGAGGATTAATCGCATTTGATTATTTGATAGCGCTTACCCTCATAGGCATTTTTATTGTATTTTATTTAATATTTAAAGGATTTACGAAGCCAGGACTAATTACGATTGCTTGTTTACCAATTTGTATGATTTTTTATTCTTATTCTATTGTTACGACTATTTTAAGTGGAATGATTATTGTACTTATTCTATATGTAAATCGAGAATAAAATGAATGTTTAATAAGTGGGGATAATCTCCACTTATCATTTTTTATTAAATAGATAAAGGAGATAAGGCATGGGGTTAATTTATAAAGTTGCTGATCAAGATTGGGAATTTGAAAGTATACATAAATTGAATTATAAAACTTTTGTAGAAGAGATTCCGCAACATGAAGAAACGAAAGACCGGTTTCGTATAGATCGGTTTCATGAAGAAAATACATATTTAATTTGTTTAGATGAGGATAGATTAGTAGGTATGGTCGCGGTGCGGGGAAAACGACCATTCTCGTTAGATTATAAAATTTCAAATTTAGATATTTATTTGCAAGAGCATGGAGAAAAAGTGTATGAAATTCGTTTACTTTCAGTAGAACGTGAATATAGGAATGGAAGAGCGTTATTAGGATTAATTCGTTTTCTACATCGTTATTTGCTTCTAAATGGATATGAATTGGCACTCATTTCTGCAACAACACGTGAACTAGCTTTATATGAGCAAATGGGATTCAAATCTTTCCATACGTTAGTTGGTACAGAAGAAGCAGCCTTCCAGCCAATGTATGTTACCCCTGCTATGTTTGAAGAATCGAGTGTTGGAAGTATTATGACTAAAGAATACACGTTTTTACCTGGTCCAGTAGATATTGAAGAGAATGTTCGAAAGGCATTTTCTACGCGGCCTATTTCGCATCGCTCTAAGTCATTTCAAGTGACGATGGACAATGTGAAAAAACGGTTACTTCACATGACAAAAGCAAAACATGTACAGCTTATGTTAGGAACAGGGACGTTAGCAAATGATGCAATTGCTTTGCAACTACGTTCTTTAAAAGGGAAAGGACTAGTATTAACAAATGGAGAATTTGGAAATAGATTAGTTGGGCATGCAAAACGAGCACAATTACATTTTGATACGTATAAAAAGGAAATGGGAGAGCCGTTTATTTATAACGAATTAGAAGAAATAATGACAACCGGAAATTATGAATGGCTTTGGTTTGTTCATCATGAAACATCTACTGGAATGTTAAACGATTTAAACGAGCTAAATACTCTTTGTAACGAGAATCAAATGAAACTATGTGTAGATTGCATAAGCTCAATTGGAGCAATACCAATAGACTTGAAGGATGTGTATTTTGCAAGTGGTGTTAGCGGTAAAGCGATTAAATCATATACAGGAATTTCTTTCATTTTTCATAACCACATTGTAAAAATAAACGAGGCTGTGCCGGCTTATATGGACATTGGTATGTATGAAGAAAATGAAAGCATTCCATACTCACAATCATGGAATTTAATTTATGCATTGCAAGAAGCGTTGAAGAGATTTGAAGATGAAAAGGCATTTGTAAAAATTAAAGAGACATACGATTATGTTGAAGAAGTTATTACTGATATGAGCTTAAAGCTTGTTTCACCTAAAGAACATGCCGCGCCAATTATACTTACTATTGTATTGAGCGAAGATCATTCTTCTAAAGTAGTAGGCGATGCATTAGCATTACAAGGATACATCGTTCATTATGAGTCATCTTATTTACAAAAGAATAATTGGATCCAAATTGCATGTTTAAATCATTATAAAGAACGTGATGTGAAGAGGATGTTAAATTGTTTGCAAATGTGTTTATTTCAGAGTGGGGTACATATATAAAGACTTTTTCTTTTCGTATAAAGGAGCTACGACTTACGAAAACTTAGGAATAGAACAGTGGAAGAGGTGTAAGTATGATAACTAGAAAACTACCATTACATATAGACGATATTAAAAAAGCTCACAAGATTCTAGATAGAAATGCTCGTAAAACGCCATTAGTAAAATCGTTTTACTTGACTAGTAAAACGGGGGGAGAAATTCATTTGAAATTAGAAAATATGCAATTAACGGGTTCTTTTAAATTTCGTGGCGCATTTAATAAAATGTCGCGGCTCACGGGTCAAGAAAAAGAAAGAGGTGTAATTGCATGTTCAGCAGGTAATCATGCACAAGGAGTTGCATTATCTGCTCATTTACTCGGTATTAAGAGTAAAATTGTTATGCCAATTTCTGCACCTCAGGCAAAAGTTGAAGCAACTAGAGGATATGGATCTGAAGTGATTTTACATGGTGAAACCTTTGATGATGCAAAGGCAAAATGTGAAGAAATTATAAGGGAAACAGGTGAGACATACTTACATCCATATGATGATGTAGAGGTAATGGCTGGTCAAGGTACAATTGGATTAGATATTCTTGATGATATGTGGGATGTAGATACTGTCATTGTACCAATAGGTGGAGGCGGAATTATTTCTGGTATTTCTGTAGCATTAAAATCTTTTAATCCATCGATTAATATAATTGGTGTCCAAGCAGATAATGTTCATGGAATGAAGGCATCTTACGATAAAGGAGCAATTGTAGAACATTATGAGGCGCCTACTATTGCAGATGGTTGCGCTGTTAAAATACCAGGGGAATTAACATTTGAAATTGTAAAAGAATTAGTAGATGATATTGTAACTGTATCAGAAAAAGAACTGGAAGTAGCGATGAAAGATTTATTACAACGTGGGAAAGCTGTTGTAGAAGGTGCAGGTGCATTAGCAACTGCTGCACTTCTTGCAGGAAAAGTTGATAGCTATATAAAAGGAAAAAAAGTAGTAGCGGTTATATCTGGTGGGAACGTAGACTTACAGCGTATATCAAGTGTATGTGAGCACTTTTTTGTCGCTAATGAAGTGAAATAGTTTTATGAAAGAAGAGCTAAGAGAAATAATCTTAGCTCTTACTTTTTGTCTACCGTTTACTGTAAGTAGCAATAAATTTACTGTTTAATGAATGGTTTTATTTAAGCGCCAATTTTTACACATATCTTGAATGTTACAATAATTATTTCAATATTGTCGAAACATGAGCAGAAATTTAATATAATAGTTTTAATGTGCTAATGAGCGGTGAGGAGGGCAGGTCATGAATAAAGAAGAACAGGTCATGAACGGTTTCAGGGAATTATATAATAAGCTGGTTTGGCTTAATAAAGATAAGATGGAAGAAGGTCTTAAAGGTTTTAAGTCTTCTGAAGTTCACTGCATTGAATATATTGAAAACAATGCAGATTCTAACGTGACACAACTCGCAGAGGCTTTTTATGTGACTCGCGGTGCTATAAGTAGAATGACTAAGAAGCTCATACAAAAAGGCCTTATTGAAAGCTACCAAAAGTCAGAAAATAAGAAAGAAATTTATTTTAGGCTTACGGAAGAAGGGAAAGAAATTTATAAAATCCATGAAGATCTGCACAAAGAGTTTCAAGAGCGGGATAAAGCTGTATTTGAGCAAGTAACTGAAGAAGAATTCGACAGTATAATTAGTTTCGTGGAAAAGTATAGTAGACATTTGGATGCAGAAATAAAGAAACAAGGTATACATATTAAATCGTAATACATTTTAATAATGAAATGGCAGCCCTCTCTAATGCGAATAGGCTGTTTTTTTATTATGTCATTTTTGTTGACTAATCAACAAAACGGAGTTATTATTTTGTTGACGAAGCAACAAAGTATTTTAAGGAGAGAAGTTAAATGTCTATATTTAGATCAAAAAATGAAAGGGAAACTGAAAAAAGCATAGATAAACATGCTTTACTATTCGGACTTATTTCTGTATTTCTTTGTGGTATAGGTTTCAGTATCATCATGCCTGTAGTCCCATTCTTAGTACAGCCATATATAAGTAATCCGGAAGAACAAGCATTAGTTGTAACACTACTAACTTCCGTATATGCGGCTTGCGTGTTTTTAGCTGCCCCAGTACTCGGGGCTTTAAGCGATAAGTATGGCCGTCGTCCATTACTTTTAATATGCTTATTTGGTTCTGCAATTGGGTACTTAGTTTTTGGAATAGGAGGAGCTTTATGGGTACTATTTGCTGGACGCATAATAGAAGGAATAACAGGCGGGAGCATAAGTACTATCTTCGCATACTTTGCAGACATCATTCCAAAAGAGCAGAGAACGAAATACTTTGGATGGGTGAGTGCAGTTGTAGGTGCGGGAACTATCATTGGTCCAACCATTGGGGGGGGACTTGCCAAGTTTGGTGATACTGTACCTATGTATTTTGGTGCAATCATAACGTTAATAAATGTTGTATATGGGATCAAATATATGCCTGAGAGTCTTGAAAAAAATAATAGGTTGAAAGAGATTACTTTTGTAAGGTTAAATCCTTTTGCACAGCTAGCAAACATACTTTCCATGAAAAGTTTAAAATGGTTACTTGTCTCAGCGTTTTTACTTTGGATACCTAACGGATCTTTACAAGCAATTTTCACGCAATTTACAATGGATACTTTCAGTTGGAAACCTGCATTAATCGGACTTATGTTTTCAATTTTGGGCTTTCAAGACATCTTTTCACAAAGTTTTATCATGCCAAAGCTTTTGATCCAGCTTAGTGATAAACAAATAGCAATTCTTGGGATGGTTTCGGAGATTATAGGATACAGTTTTATTGCGGCATCAGCTTTGTTTTCACTCTATCCACTACTTATCGTAGGAATGCTGATGTATGGTTTTGGGGATTCAATTTTCGGGCCTTCATTCAACGGGATGCTTTCAAAGTCTGTTAGTTCTAGTGAACAAGGAAGGATTCAAGGTGGAAGCCAATCTATTCAAGCTTTAGCAAGAATGATTGGTCCTATTATTGGAGGACAAATCTATGTATCACTTGGTCATGCGGCACCTGCTTTTATGGGTGTGATCCTTATAGTCGCGGCAATAGCAGTTTTGTATAAGGGGACACATGCAACTGTATAACAGATAGAAATAAGAACAAATAAAAGGGTGCCAGAACTTAGGAATAAGTGCTGACACCCTATTTGTTTACGGTTTGAGGACTAAGAGAAATTCTTTTACTGTTTAGGAATTTATTCTGCAATGCTCTCATGGTAAATGACTAGATAGTTTAATTATGCTTGTGCTGAAGTAAATAATGACTCCATCTTTACTTTGCTCTTCTCTCGAATTTCAGCATCTGCGTGTCTCATAACGTATTTATGCGCTACAGCGATTGCTAAAACATCATCTAATAAGCCAATCCCAATAATAGCAGCTATATCTGGAATGAAATCGATTGTTAATACGTAATAAGATAAAGCGGCTAATATTATGAATTTTGCTTTAGTAGGTAATTCTTTCTTTTTCATTGTGTAGAATAAAATAATACTTTCATATACGCTGGATTTACCGAGGTTTACAGAGCTTTTTTTGAACTTTTTCCAAAGTGTCTGTTTCTCCATATAAACACTCCTTTTACAAAAACATAGATTTTTTAAAAGGATGGACAAAGAAGTGAGAGATTAATCAATTTTATTGTTTTTCTTAATTATATATTTCCATAAAAATAGGGGAATACCTGTTCAAAATAATATAATTTGGATTATGAAACGATTCACAGTGTTCCGTTACATATTATATATATTGTAAGATGTATGTGGGTGATTTAGTTATTATTATGCATTTTATAAGCGGTATGGGGGAAGAAAAATGAAAATAATAGAACTACCAATTGAATTCGAATTTAACGGGCAAAAACAATGTATTTATCCAAGTTTAATTATATTACATAATGAATTAACGTTAGTTGATACAGGATATCCAAGTTTTTTACCTTTAATTGAAAATGCAATATTAAAACATGGATATGAGATGAAAAACTTAAAGAATATAATTATTACCCATTATGATGACGATCATATAGGGGCTGTATATGATTTTAAAGTGAAATATCCAAATATTAATGTTATTGCTAGTGAAATTGAATCTAACTATATTAATGGTGATATAAAATCAGAGAGGTTAGTTCAAGCTGAAGAAATGTTAGAACGTATGCCAAATGAAGAAAAAGAATTTGGCAAATGGTTTATACAACAGTTAAAAAATATAAAACATATTTCCGTCGATGAAAAAGTACATGATGGTCAAATGATTTTGAATAATGAATGTCAAGTAGTGGCAACGCCAGGACATACCTCGGGGCATATTTCATTATATTTTCCGAATTTAGACTGTGTAATTACAGGAGATGCAGCGGTTCAAGAGAATCGAGAATTAGTTATAGCTAATCCGAATTTTTGTTTAGATATAGAAAGGGCGGAACAGTCTTTAAATAGTATTAAAAGTCTTAAAGCAGCACAGTATTATTGCTATCATGGAGGAAAGCTTACTGTATAAAATAATAAAAAACCAATCTTTTTGATATAGAAAAGATTGGTTTTTTAATTCATAGATTCTGCAATTTGAATTAAATCCTTTACGTTATATTTACCTTGTATATAGCGTTTGTTACCAATTGCAATTGTATATTGAAAACCATTCTGCTGAAAGATAAGCTCATATGCTGAATCAAAATGAGGATTATATAATGCTTTTATATTATTTTTTAAGCTGTAGAACTTAGCTCCACTAGGTACATAGAAGCCTAATTTGTTTTGAACTGGTGAAACAGTGATTTTAAAAATCCCATTAATATCTTCATTGTAGTAATGGAAGCATTAATAAAATCTGAGAAAAAGCAAAAAGAATTTGTTCATCTAGTACAGGATGAATATAAAAAAAGAAGATAAGAATTTTTTTATTTTTCATATTTGGCGAAACAAATGGTACAATGAAAGCTAATGTGAAAAATAAGGAAAAGAAGTGGTCTATTTGAAAAACTTTTTAGAATTAGGAATTAGTGAAACTTTTAATCATACATTACGTGAAAATGGAATTACAGAAGCAACACCAATTCAAGAGAAGGCAATTCCTGTTATTCTGTCAGGTAAAGATATTATTGGGCAGGCGAAAACAGGAACGGGTAAAACGTTAGCATTCGTGTTACCGATTTTAGAAAAAATCGATCCAGCGTCTAGTGATGTTCAGGCTTTAATTGTTGCACCAACAAGGGAATTAGCCCTGCAAATTACAACTGAAATTAAAAAAATGCTTGTTCAAAGAGAAGATATTAATGTACTAGCGATATATGGCGGACAAGATGTAGCACAACAATTGAGAAAATTAAAAGGTAATACACATATTGTTGTAGCGACACCAGGACGATTATTAGATCATATACGACGTGAAACAATTGATTTAAGTAATCTTTCAACGATTGTACTAGATGAAGCGGATCAAATGCTTTATTTCGGTTTCTTATATGATATTGAAGATATTTTAGATGAGACACCTGGTAGTAAACAAACGATGTTATTCTCAGCAACGATGCCAAAAGATATTAAAAAATTGGCGAAACGTTATATGGATGAGCCGCAAATGATTCAAGTACAAAGTGAAGAAGTAACGGTAGATACAATTGAACAGCGTGTCATTGAGACAACAGATCGTGCAAAGCCAGATGCACTTCGTTTTGTTATGGATCGTGATCAGCCATTTTTAGCAGTTATTTTCTGTCGTACAAAGGTTAGAGCAAGTAAGCTTTATGATAATTTAAAAGGACTAGGTTATAATTGTGCTGAACTTCATGGTGATATACCTCAAGCGAAACGTGAAAGAGTTATGAAGAGTTTCCGCGAAGCTAAAATTCAGTACTTAATCGCAACGGATGTAGCAGCTCGTGGACTTGATGTAGATGGTGTAACGCACGTATTTAATTTTGATATCCCTGAAGATGTAGAAAGTTACATTCACCGCATTGGCCGAACAGGACGTGCAGGTGGATCAGGTCTTGCAATTACGTTCGTTGCAGCGAAAGATGAAAAACATTTAGAAGAAATTGAAAAAACGCTTGGTGCACCAATACAAAGAGAAATAATCGAACAACCGAAGATAAAACGTGTAGATGAAAATGGAAAACCGGTACCAAAGCCGGCTCCGAAGAAATCAGGTCAAAATCGTCAAAGAGATAGCCGCGAAGGTTCAAGAAGTGAATCAAGACGTGATTCGAGAAATAGCTCGAGAAGTGATTCAAGAAATAGTTCGAGAAATAGTTCTAGAAATGAAAATAACCGATCATTTAATAAGCCAAGTAATAAAAAAGGTAGTACAAAGCAAGGTCAGCAAAGACGTGGTCGTTAAAGTATGAAGTGGTAATTGGGATGAAGAGTTATATCGTTTGTTAATAGAGAAATCGATATATATAATAAAAAATCCTGATACAATTATTAATGCAGAAGGAGTCACAAAATTTGTGGCTCTTTTTGTATTTTAAGATTAGGTTGGTATGCATTTGCACCATAAGAGTAAAGTTTATAATTTCATTTACCGTATTTAAAGTAATTAAAAAATAAAGAAAAAATAAAATGTGGAGCTTTAATTTGTACGAATGTTCGGATAGTTATATAATGATTTTCTGACTATTGAAATATGGAGGGTACAAATGAAAAGTGAAACGTTACACACACAAGAAGATATTTTAAAAATGCTTGATTCATTATTAAGACCTGCTGAACCCTTTTGGAATGAGTTTTATGAGAATAGAGAAAAGGATGTTCCGTTTTTTGAAAATGTTCCAGATGAGAATCTAGTTTCTTATATACAAAAAGAGAGAGTTTTAAAAGGGAAAGTATTAGAACTTGGATGTGGTCCGGGTAGAAATGCAATTTATCTAGCGAATGAAGGATTTGATGTAACAGCAGTGGATTTATCTGTAGAAGGCATTAACTGGGCAAAAGAGAGGGCATTAGAAAAAGGAATAGGAATTCATTTTATTTGTGATTCAATTTTTAATTTAGAGGTTCAAAACGAATTTGATTTTGTATATGATTCGGGCTGTTTGCATCACATTCCACCGCATAGAAGAATAAATTATGTGGATTTAATTAAAAACTCATTAAAATCGGGTGGTTATTTTGGATTAACATGTTTTGCGGCAGGCGATTTAGATGAGCGAAATGGATCAGAAATAACAGATTGGGACGTATATAGAGAATGGAGTCTACAAGGTGGTCTTGCATACTCGGAAGAAAAGTTAAGAGAGATATTTAAAGAATTTGAGGTAATTGAGATTAGAAGGATGAAACAAATAAAACAACCGAATGAAATGTTTGGAGAATCATTTCTTTGGACAGCATTATTTAAGAAGAAATAAGAAAGTAGATAATTGACAAACTCATCGTTTTTATGGACAATACACTCATAGGAATGTACGTTCGGTTTTTTGGCCGACTTATGTTTTACATAAATATATAACAAGGGGCTGTCTCCATATGAGTAACGCAAATCAAAAAATTACTACGTTTTTAATGTTTGAAGGCAAAGCTGAAGAAGCAATGAATTTTTATACGTCGCTATTTGATCAATCGGAAATTGTAAGTATTTCTCGCTACGATGAAAATGGACCTGGTAAAGAGGGAACTGTAATTCATGCAACTTTTACGCTAAATGGCCAAGAGTTTATGTGTATTGATAGTTATGTAAATCATAATTTTACATTCACTCCAGCTATGTCTCTTTATGTAACTTGTGAGACAGAAGAAGAAATTGAAACGGTCTTTCATAAACTAGCGCAGGATGGAGCAATTCTCATGCCTTTAGGTTCTTATCCGTTTAGTAAAAAGTTTGGCTGGTTAAATGATAAGTATGGTGTATCTTGGCAGTTAACTCTTGCTGAATAAAAAAGAAAAAGCATAGCTTATTTGTTTAATGGATTTAGTTAAAAGCTTGAAAAACTAAATAACATAAAAAAGCGTTCCAACTGTCAACAGGTTTGGAATGCTTTTTTTATGTGGAAGTGAGTTGTTTAAAACTTAACAATTCTACGATTAGTTTAAATGAATGGAATAGATGTGTAATTTTTTGTCTTTTTAGAATTTTTTTAGTAATTTTTGCATTTATCTGTTAATGTAAATATAGACAACTATGTATGAACTATTAGGCAGGTTAATAGAAAAAGGAAAGCATTAAGCTTACACATTGAATACAACTAGATCGCTAGGAGGACTAATCGCAATGGATACTACACAACAAAACAGTAATGCATGGGATAAGAAGGTTGAAGAAGGTTCTAGATACACGCAGCCTGTAAGTAGCGAGGTTATTGAGAAAAGCAAATCAGGTGAATGGGAGATTACAGTCACTACGGAAAAATCAGTTCCTAGAGAGTGGTTTCCAAAGTCATTAGATAGATTAAAGATACTTTGCTTAGCATCAGGTGGCGGACAACAAGCACCAGTTCTAGCTGCTGCTGGAGCAGATGTAACAGTTACTGATATATCTAAGAAGCAATTGGAACAAGATGAAAAGGTAGCAAAACGGGATGGTTTGACTTTAAAAACCGTACAAGGAGATATGTCAGACCTTGGTGATTTTGAGGATGAATATTTTGATATTGTTATAAATCCTGTTTCTAATTTGTTTGTAAAAGATGTTCATCTTGTATGGAATGAAGTTTCTAGGGTTTTAAAGAATAAAGGTATTCTTATTGCTGGATTTACAAATCCGTTACTATGGATCTTTGATGATAACCAAGAACAAAAAGGTATTCTTGATGTTAAACATTCAATTCCTTCATCAACATTGGATTATTTACCAGAGGATGAAGTTCAAGATTACATCGATTCAAATCAAACAATAGAATATGCGCATACTTTAGAAGACCAAATTCAAGGCCAAATTGAAGCTGGTTTTGCTATAACAGGTTTCTATGAGGATGATTTTGGTGGGACAAGGATATTAGATAAGCATATTAAAACATTTATTGCGACAAAAGCTATAAAGTTAAAGATGGATTAAGAATTTTTGCTTGTCATACGGGGCGTTAGTCGAAGAATGCTCTTAAAATAGAAAAGGATGGTGCTTTCCATCCTTTTCCTTATGTATTTTGAGTGTCGAAACTATTCTCAAAACAAGTTTTACACTACCAATTGTATAATTAGGTTATGCTTTTATATTAAGAATTTTGCTGACCAAATCTTTTCCCGAGTTTAGCTAACAATTCAGGTTGATCGCTTTGGCTCATTATAACTTCAATAAAGATAAGTTGATTCTTATTAAAAGTTATATTTGTTAAGACTTCTGCTAATTCTGCTTCATTTTCTACTTTAAATGTTAGACTTTTTTCTTCTGACCCAAATACCATTGATAGTTTATTGTAATTCCACATTTGTATATCATTATAAGGTTGGTTTTGGCCGTGAATGGCACGTTCAACAGTGTATCCGTTGTTATTGATTAAAAATATAATCGGTTTTAAATTTTGACGTAGTATAGTTGATAACTCTTGGGCAGTTACTTGGAAAGAACCATCACCAATAATTAAAATGTTGCGCCGTGCTAAATTGGCGAGCTGTGTACCAAGTAGAGCGGGCAATGTATATCCGATAGATCCCCATAACGGTTGTCCTACATATGCAGTGTTTTTAGGTAGAGGGATAGCAGCACTACCAAAGAAAGGTGTTCCTTGTTCTACAATTAAGATGTCGTTTTCTTGTAAGAAATGGTACATTTGCTGCCAAAAACGCTTTTGTGTGACCATTTGTGCTTTTGGATTGAACTCTTCAGTAAAAGGTGATGGTGCTGAAATAAATGGCTTAATTTCAAGAGTATCTTTATTACGATGCGCAATTGAATCACTTAAATGTTGTAAAACATCCTGCATTACAACTGGACCGTATTTTTTATCTATAATTTTCACAGTGTAGGGATGGATTTCTATAACTTGTTCTTTTGTAAAACCTTGTGTGAAGCCGCCTGTAATAGTATCAGTTAACTTCACACCAATACTAATAATACAATCAGATTCATCAATTCTTTTTCTCAAGTACGGAGAACTTACATCACCAGTATAAATCCCTATAAATTGAGGGTGTTTTTCTGGGAATATTCCTTTTCCCATACTTAACGTCGCGATGGGAAACCCAGTTTTTTCTACAAATTGATGTAAATTTTCTTTAGCGTGAAATCGATCTACTTCAAAATCAGCTAAAATTACAGGTTTTTTGGCGTTATTTATTATTGAAGTGGCATGTAGTAGCATTTTATCCAACGCTTCTTTATTACTTAAAATCGGTTTATATAAAATTGGTTCTGTAGGTTTATTAATTGGTTTATTATATACATCAATCGGCAAATTAATATGAACCGGGCGTTTTTCATTCCAACTTGCGCGTAAAACACGGTCAATTTCCTCAGCAGCATGCTCAGGTTTTACATTTGTTTGTGCCACAGTGATTTCTCGATACATATTGGAAAAGTGATCGAACTTTCCATCTCCTAACGTATGATGGACGATTGCTCCATTTTCCATTACTTTTGTTGGTGGCGTACCCGTGATTTTTATAACTGGCACGTTTTCCGCATATGAGCCAGCAATACCGTTAATAGCGCTTAATTCTCCAACTCCGAAAGTAGTAATAAGAGCAGCGATTCCTTTTATGCGAGCGTACCCATCTGCTGCATATGCAGCATTTAATTCGTTACAATTGCCAATCCACTTTAAATTTTCATGTGCTACCACATCATCTAAAAAGGCAAGATTATAATCACCAGGAACCCCAAATATATGTTCAATTCCTAATTCATGTAGTCTATCCAATAAATATGTACTTACAGTATATTGTTTTTTCAAATGAATCATCTCCTAATTATGCAATGAATGTTTCAATAGACTAAATAAGTTCTAATGCGTTGATTAAAATATTCATTACTAGATTGTGGTATAATTTACATACAGGGGGAAAGTAGATGACACAACATAAAGAAGAACAGATGAATGAGGCATTAGCATTATTTTATTTTGCATATAAAACATTTACTGAAAAGCCAGATGAAATTATAAAAGAATATGGCATTCAACGAGTACATCATCGAATTTTATTTTTTATCGCACGTTTTCCAGGGATAAGTGTAAATGAGTTATTATCACTATTAGAAATAAGTAAACAAGCTCTCCACGGACCGCTACGTCAACTTGTGGAAAAGGGCTTAATTGAGAGTAATGAAGCTATGCATGATCGACGTGTGAAACAGTTATCTTTAACAGAAAAAGGTACAGATTTAGAGAAAAAACTGAGTGATGTACAAAGACAACAAATGGGTGCTATTTTTTCAAAATTTGGTGAATCATGTGAGGACAATTGGCACCAAGTTATGAATGAAATGGCAAATAGCCGATCAGGTTTTGATGCTTGGATAACGAAACGTGAACTACCAGTCGATCAAAAATAATGAAAAAACTTCTGTTTTTATCGTTTGAAAAAGAACAAATTTTATCCATACATTTGGCAACTATGATTTGGTCATAGAGTGAATGGATAAAAAGATACATTACTAGATACTTTATACGTGTACGCAATGGAACAATAAAATTCACATTTCCGAAAGGGGAATTATAATGATAAAACTTGTACTTATTCGTCACGGACAAAGCTTATGGAATCTTGAAAATCGCTTTACTGGATGGACAGATGTTGATCTATCAGAGAATGGATTAAGTGAAGCGAGAGAAGCAGGAGCAATATTAAAGAAAAACGGATATACTTTTGATGTGGCTTATACATCTGTATTAAAACGCGCAATTCGGACGTTATGGATTGTACTTCATGAGATGGATCTTACTTGGGTCCCAATACATAAATCTTGGAAGCTAAATGAAAGACATTATGGTACATTGCAAGGGCTGAATAAAGATGAAACTGCACAAAAATATGGTGAGGAGCAAGTTCATATTTGGAGAAGAAGTGTTGATGTAAGACCACCGGCTCTTACTGAAGACGATCCTCGATATGAAGCGAATGATCCAAGATATAAAACACTCAAAAAAGGTGAATTTCCATTAACTGAATGTTTAGAGGATACGGAGAAGAGAGTACTTACTTATTGGCATTCAGAAATTGCGCCGACATTAAAAAGTGGTAATAAAGTAATTATTTCATCACACGGTAACACAATTCGCTCGCTAGTAAAATATTTAGACAACCTTTCAAGTGATGGTGTAGTTTCATTAAATATTCCCACTAGCATTCCGCTTGTTTATGAATTAGACGAAAACTTACGTCCGATTCGTCATTATTATTTAAGTATGGATGGAGAAGTACCTGAAGGGGAAATTCCGAAACATATTTCTTTTTAATACGAAAATTTGAAATGAATGCTTGTCTACATATACAATATAGACTCATGGTAAAGTAAAACTTTAATCAGTGGGGGTCTTATTGCCCACAAATAGCAGGATAAAAGACGTGGTACCTTCTAATATATATGCGATGTAGCTAATTTTAGAAGCTTGTCCACGTCTTTTGTCATAAAGAGAGCAACTTGCGCATGTAATGATATCGTGAGTAGTTTTTGAATGGAGGGTGATGTGATTAATGATCTCTAACATTCGAATTGGCTTATTTGTTTTAGCGATTGTCTTTGTAGTCCTTGTTTTCTTTTTTTGGAAAAATGAGGAGTTGTACGAGGAGAAAAAGCAACGTATTAGAAAGACTTGGTATGGTTTGTTTATCATATCTGTCACTGTGTATTTCATGATAAAAGGAATCGATTTAACCCTCTGGAAAAATCTTTTGATGTTTACTGCGATGGTTATTTTTGTTGATATTGCGTTCATTTTAACACCTAATATTTCAGAAATATGGGGTGCGAAATTTAGTGATATTGGCAAGACAGTTCAATCAATAAAACGATCATTAATTGCATCTAAAGCGAGAGGAGAAATATACACGACAATTATTCAAAATGTTAATCCATCAGTATTCGGTACGATGGAATGGCATACGGAAGAGGAATATACAAAGAGCTTAAATGCATTTTTAGATTCATATGGGGAAAAGATTGGCGCGAAAATTGTTGTTTTTGAAGCCGCGAAAGAGTTAAATACAAACTTTCGTGGTATTCGCTCGCAATTTAGTATTATCGTTCCGTTAGAACATATCGAGCAATTGAATGAGCAGAAAGCGGTGCAAGTAGAAAATGTCGGGATTATACCAGCAAAAATAGTAAGTGACGTTTTCATTGTTATTGATGGAAAGAAAAATAACCTGCAAGATCGGGATTTTGAAAATGTATATAATTTAACAATACATCATAGTTATTTTAGTAAATAAGGACAGAATCTTTTTCTGTCCTTTTCTTCTATACATAAATTAAAAACAAAATCCGACAAAGTTGAATAAAATTGGACAATCATTCCTACACTAGCATGTAGAGGTGATTGTAGTGGTAAAAGATTATGACAATGATTTTTTTAAAGAAGGTAACGAAGATACAACAGATTTCTCTTTAATAAAAGGGGATACGTTGCAGCAAGTAGAAGAATTAGAAGAAGAATTAAAAAGAAAATTATAAGTGTACACTCTTTCTACATTTGCTATATAATATAAATAAAAGGTTGTATCTTTTTGAAAAGGGGGAGAAGAGATGGCTGAAGTCAATGTACAAAAGTCTTCGTTTTTTAAAGAAAAAAAAGAAGAATCCAATACAGATTTCTCTCTTGTGAAAGGTGCATTAACTCAAAATGTAAATGGATTAGAAAAACTTATAGAGGCGATCCCATATAAGTATATAAAAGAGGGTAATTTAAAAGAGAATGCGTAAAAGCATTCTCTTTTAAATTACATCTTTATGATTTGTTTATCCGCTATTTCTTTTTTTGTTTAAAAATAATTTTATACATATAATATCCAAGAGCTGCAAAAATAAATCCAATAGCAGCACCAACTATTTCTCGCATAAACAATAAGTATAAAGAAGCAATAATTAGGGCAAATAAGATTAAAAGTAGTATATACTTTGAAATAAATTCTAACCCTTTGTACACTAGTAGA
This sequence comes from Bacillus sp. 5mfcol3.1, assembly GCF_900114335.1. Lineage (NCBI taxonomy): Bacteria > Bacillati > Bacillota > Bacilli > Caryophanales > Bacillaceae > Bacillus > Bacillus sp. 5mfcol3.1. The sequence goes on from NZ_FOST01000001.1 coordinate 1,552,867, forward strand.
ATTACACCTGAAAGAACAGTGATGATAGGTAATATCCTATTTTCGAAAAGACCTTCCTTTTTTTTGTTAGAATTCTGATGTTTATTCAATATAAATATACTCCCGTCTTAGAGGATTAATGTTTTATTAGTTTTGCTATTTCATTTTCGAAAAGATTTTTGGTTAAATAGGTTATATCAAAGGAATCATTTATTATATTTTGAGTTAATAGCCATTGAGTGTTTGGTGATTCAATAACAAAGAATCCATTGTCAGAAATAACCTCATTCTTTTCTGTTGTATCTAGACGCATAATAGTGTAAATCGACTGCGTTGTTTTTAAATCCCTTATAAAATTTTCAGCATATAAGGAATTAAATCCATTCTCGATTAACATTGTGTTCCCTTCTTGAATAGACAATGGGAATAACTTTTCGATATTTTGTACGATGTGGTTTGGGAGAGTTCCTACAATGTTACTTTCTTTTTCCTCTTCTTGAAATCCTAGCTGTAATAAATTTTTAGATTCTAAAAATAATCTATCGTCTGAAATCTCTTCGATTTCATGTATAATACCATCTAAACTCTGATATGTAACGTTTGAAGTGTTATCAATATAAATGTTAGCAGTAATCGTTGTTTCGTTTGTAAAATCGAATTTTTGAAGTAATAATGAAAGGTGCGGATTACACATAGTGCTGAATAATTTCTTTATACCCGGTTGTAATTGCATTTCTTTAGTTTGTTGATTAAAGTTTAATAATCCTCTAGCAAATAGGGAATGCGCTGCAGTTAATAATATTTTTTCGACATCTGCTTTCTCTAGTTCATCATAGATAAGACTTAGTAATTCTTTTGCATAAGGTTGATTTTCTATAGAGTTCATTAGAAATGCTAATTCCTCTATGGAAACAATTTGTTTTTTATTCATAGCTCATAAAAAGTCTAATTAGAGACTTTTTTTACCTCATTTCTTCAATTGATTTTTAATTTATTTTAAAAAATTAGTGAAGCTATCTGTAAAACTTGAAATACTCTCTTTAAACTTTTGACGAGGTACAAATTTATCTGCCAATTCATTGAATGCGGTGCCACCAACAGTAGAACCAATAATGCCACCTGCAATTGCACCAACAGCTGTACCAACTGGAGGGAAAATGAATGAGCCAGCTAATGCACCCGCTTCAGCACCCGCTACTCCACCTGCATAAGTTGAAGCTAAATTTCCAACTACCTTTCCTGTAGAATAAACTGTATCCATAGCAATATTAACACCAGCTTGAGAGCCATCATATTTTTTAAAATCACTTTGTATGGCTGATGTTAATGAATTTACTTCACCTAATGTAGTAAGGGTAATGGAAGCTATACCAAAGGGTTTCATATTTTTTATAATATGCTTAGAAATATTAGATTCTTTAATACTATTTTTAGGAAGAGATTTATCTAATTTTCCTAATGATGCAGCGGTTTTTTCTAATGTTGAAAAGTCTTTCAAGGGAATTAATTTATTCCATAATTCTCCCGCCTTACCATTAACCCATTTACGAGTGACGATATCTACTAAATCATTTCTTTTTTTGTTTGGAATAACATTTAATACACCTGCCATTATACCTAATTTAACGGTGGGAGATAATGCGGTCATCAATCCCTTTTTGAGAGAATCGAGTAAACTCCCATTATTTGTGGATAACTCAGCTCCTGTTTCATCATCTACTTTTCTGAATTTTTCGGCTGCCCTTTTTAGTTGAGTTTCAATCTGCTGAAGGTAATGAATATATTTATTCATTACTTGGATAGATTGTTGAAAATCATAATAAAACTTTTCTTTGGTAGAACCATACCAAATTGATTCAAGATATGAGATATCTTTTCGAAGGTTGGTAAATTGTACTTGTGCTTGTTCTTGAGCACTTTTGAATTTTTCGGCTGAACATTCTAATAATTCTGGAGTCACGATAATATTCAATATGGTTAACCTCCTTGTATGAAAAATTATTTTAACCAAAAATATATTAGATGATAATTCCATTAATTTACTACTTAATAATATCAAATATTATTAAGTAGTAGTAGATTAATGTTGTTAATTTTATAATAATTAACAAAAATAAAAAAGAGATAATGTGAGATAGGAGTTGAAGATACAACAGATTTCTCTTTAATAAAAGGGGATACGTTGCAGCAAGTAGAAGAATTAGAAGAATTAAAAAGAAAATCATAAGTGTACACTCTTTCTACATTTGCTATATAATATAAATAAAAGGTTGTATCTTTTTGAAAAGGGGGAGAAGAGATGGCTGAAGTCAATGTACAAAAGTCTTCGTTTTTTAAAGAAAAAAAAGAAGAATCCAATACAGATTTCTCTCTTGTGAAAGGTGCATTAACGGAGAATATAAATCGGTTAGAGAAACTGATGAATAATAGTAGTTCAAAATATATACAGGTGAAAAGAAAAAAAGAAAATGCATAGAGCATTTTCTTTTGTTTTTTTATTTAATAGTAAACTTTTCTCTTATTTTTTCAGGCAAATCTGCTTTCTGAATCTCTTCATAGGACTTTACTTCAATTGATGATATTTCATTTTTATTATTATCATCTTGATCTACATAAAGGCGTAAAAACGCGTCTGCATTTAATTTATGATTGTTTTCTTTTTTTGTACTTCTAAATGTAATTTGTTTTTTGACGCCATCTTCATCATATGCGGGCAGCGTATAGTTTCGTAAGTTTCTACCATCTACCTTTTCGATAGTTCCTTCGCCTTTTATCTGCATGTAATATACATCTTTGCCAATTCTATTTAGTGACGCTCTCTCACAGCCAATAGTAAAACTAGAAAATAATAAACATAGTGTAATAATTGCTAAAAACTTTTTCATTTTCTTTATCTCCTTTAATGTGTTTCTTTAAAAAGTATACGGCTATTATTAAATGAGAAAAATCGATATAGATTACAATGCCCTTACAATGTTGTAAGAGTGTTTTACATAAAATGAACAATAAAAGTTAAAAGAAAGGTAAAATAATGAATCATGGTATAATGATAAAAGACTTACATACTATTTTTTCATTTTGAAAGGAGCTTGAAAAATGTATTCTACTTTAGAACAATTAACAAAGCACCCTGTATTTTATCATTTTGCAGAAATTTCAAAGATTCCTAGAGGATCAGGTAATGAAAAGGAAATTAGTGATTATTTAGTGGGCTTTGCAAAAGAGCGTAACTTAGAAGTCATTCAAGATGAAGCATTAAATGTCATTATTAAAAAAGAAGCAACAGCTGGTTATGAAAATGTACCAGCTATTATTATTCAAGGTCATATGGATATGGTTTGCGAAAAAAATCAAGCAACAGTACATGATTTTGAAAAAGATCCAATTGAATTAAGAATCATTGGGGATATGTTATATGCAAATCAAACAACTTTAGGTGCTGATAATGGTATTGCAGTTGCGTATGCATTAGCTTTATTAGATTCAAAAGAAATTACGCATCCAGCACTTGAAGTCGTTATCACTACTGAAGAAGAAACGACAATGGGCGGGGCTTTTGCTATTGATCCAAATCATTTTGAAGGAAAGATATTTATAAATATTGATTCTGAAGAAGATCATAAATTACTTGTAAGTAGTGCAGGTGGTGCGAAAGCTGTTGAAACAATTCCCGTAATTTGGGATGAAACGCCAGCGAATATGGATGCATACCGTCTATATGTTGGTGGTCTAAAAGGCGGACATTCTGGTATGGAAATTGATAAACAACGCGGTAATGCGAACAAAGTATTAGGACGAGTATTACGTGATTTATCAGCACATACGGAGTTTAACATAAGTGAAGTTCACGGCGGATTAAAAACGAATGCAATTCCGCGTGAAAGTGTAGCTACAATTTTAATTCGTACAGAAGATGTAGGACAAGTAGAAGAAAAACTAGAATCATGGACACGTGTATTACAAGAAGAAATGCGTGCTGTTGATCCAGATGTTCATGTTACACTGACAAAATTGGATGAAAAAGTTGAAAAAGTATTCGCTAAAGAGACACAAAAGCAGCTTATTTCATCATTATTCTTAATTCCAAATGGCATTCAAAGTATGAGCATGGATATTAAAGGTCTTGTAGAAAGCTCAACAAATTTAGGCGTTATTGAAACGTTGCAAGATGAAATTAAATTACGTAACGAAGTGCGAAGTTCTGTAAGTAGTTTAAAACAACATGTTGCAGAAGAAATCAAATATATTGCTGAATTAGTTGGTGCTACATTTGAAATAGAGTCAGAGTATCCAGAATGGCCATACAATCCAAACTCACAAATTCGTAATTTATTTGAAAAAGTGCATCAAGAAAAATACAATAAAGAAATTGAAATCTTCGCTGTGCATGCGGGGATTGAGTGTAGCGCATTCGTTCAAAAAATGCCTGAATTAGATGCAATTTCATTCGGACCAGACATTTTTAACGTCCACACTCCAGATGAACATATCAGTATCTCTTCTGTAGTGAATAACTGGGGATTCTTCATTGATGTAATGAAGGGTACAAAAGAATTAGCTAAGTAATAACGACGAAATAAAAAGGAGCCTATAAAAATTTATAGGCTCCTTTTTTGTATTGGAATTTATCCCGCTATTTGCAGAGCAGCCCGATTGGTTTAACTAACAATCAGTGGGGGATGAATAAAACCACTACTGATCAAAGTTTCACTTTATGAGAAGTCATTTTTCGTTAGTATGTAATATTAAGCTTGAACAATTAATAAGGATGAATTGTTGATGTTTTTTAGTACTGATGAAGGGGTGGAGAAATGAAGGGAAGAAAGCATTTTATTGTTTGTATGTTTTTATTGTTCTTCACATTTAGTTTTATTGGTGTTCAGAAAATAATAGCAGAGGAAGTTGAATTTACAGGAACAACAGCTCCATTGAATGTAAATGTTAGAGAGGCAAAAAGTTTGAATGCAAATATTGTAGATGTGATTCCCGGAAATACAAAAGTATCTTTTAAAGGATGGGAGTATGGTGAAGCGGTTAAAGATTACTGGACAGGAAATTTAGATAATCGTTGGTTTTATTATTTTAAAGATGGAAAAAAAGTATATGTAACGTCAGCGTATATTAATGGAAATCCTCCAAATACATCAATAGATCGTAAATTATCTGTACCTAACATATTACAAGAAAGATCAAATTGGTGTTGGGCAGGCACTTCGGTTTCAGTTTTAAATTATTTTGGGAAAACTCCTTCACAAGATCAGTACGTTAGGTATGTTAAGGGTGGATCATATAATAATCCTGCAACTTCACGTGAAATACAATATGGATTATCGGGATATGGTGTTAGCTCAGCTATAAGTTCTGGAGCAAAATCGTATGATTGGTTCAAAAGTCAAATTAATAGTAATCAGCCGATGATTGCACTCATTATGTGGCAAAATGGAGCTAACATCGGACACTTTGTAGTACTTGATGGATTTTATAAAGGGACAAATGGAACAGATTATATAACGTATATGGACCCTTGGTATGGTGATCATTATAATCATAATTTCAGTACGTTCCATAACAATAATAATTTTTGGTGGAGTGAAACTGTTTATAATATCCATGCAAACTAATAATATTAAAAGCGGGGGTTCATAAATGGGAAAACTACTTAAGCTTGTGATACCGTGCATGTGTTTAATGACCGTTATTATTTTCGCTAGTAAAATTAGTTATGCATCAAAAAATAAAAGTGAATCGGTACAATCGATCGCATTAAAAGATTATCAATATAGTAAGGGAAGTTCTTCTGAAAATTTAAGCTTTGAAAAAATAATAACATCTCCATTTTCGTTACCAATCTATGAAACAATTCCAGCACAGCAAATTTTAAATAGCTCTGAATTTAAGCATTTACTATTACCAACAAATGAAAAGTTGTGGTTTATTATGAAGGGTGAGCAGCCAGAAGGACTAATTGTTGCGAATGATATTGAACCGATTCGAACGGGCGGAGAAAATAGAAGTAAAGATTTATATGGATTATATACAGCAATAAAGAATAATACAAATGAAACAAAAGATATTAGTTATTTCGAATTTGAAGGACAAGGAATATTGGTAGTAAATCAAAATAATGATCAAGAAATATACCTTAGTAAAGGTGCCGCTGCCATATTAAAACTTCCTGCTGGTCAAAAAGTATTGAGCAGTGAAGTATTACAGAAAATGAAAGAGAGAATTGTAACTGCTTTTGAATAGTTAAATATAAACTGAATAAACAAATCAATAAATAAATGAATATGTATTTAATATGAAATTTCATGTACTGTATTATTTTCGAAAATAATACAGTACATAGTATAAAAAGAATAACATAAGAAAAGAGTGTAAGATTTTATGAAAAAATGATGATTATAGTAGAAATAGTTGATTCTTACTTGTTTTGTATAAAGTTCGATTCAAATTACACTTCACATTTAAAATATTTAAATAATTCAAACGGAAAAGCTTGACCTTCACACTATGTAAAGGTTTACAGTAAGACAGAAAAGGAGGTTAAGAAATGAAAAAAATAACGAATTTGTGTATGAGTGCTATACTAACCACATCTATTTTCAGTGGTTATGCTCTAGGGAAAGGGATTGAGAAAGTTCAGGCGAAGGAAATTGAAAAAACGCAAAGAAAAGATATGAAGAAAGTAGAGGTACGAAAACAAGTAGGAAAGTATACAATGCCAGATGAAAAAAGCAAACATGAAGGAACATGGCTACAATGGCCTCATGAATTTACATATGGGCAAAAATATCAGCAAGAAGTAGAGCCAATTTGGATTCAAATGACAAATGCTTTAAGCAAAGGCGAAAAAGTTCATATTGTTGCATATGATCAAGAAGAAAAAGAAAGAATTACTGAGGTTTTAATAGATCACGGGGTAAATATGGGGAAAATTGATTTCTTTATCGCACCTACTGACGATGTATGGGCGAGAGATACTGGACCAATTTTTGTTTATGATAATGACAAAAATCTAAAGATATTAGACCCAGGATTTAACGGATGGGGAAAGAAAACACCATATAAGAAAGATGCTCGTCTTCGTGAGAATCTTAGTAAACAGTTAGGAATTGAAAGAATTGATTGGAATAAATTTGTTCTTGAAGGTGGCGCATTTGAATTAGATGGTAATGGAACTGCTTTACTAACTAGAAGTGCTGTAACGAATAAAAATAGAAATGCAAAATTGTCAGAAAAATATATTGAAAAATATATTAGTGACCTTGGGGTAACAAATTTTATTTGGTTAGATGGAGTACCTAACTTAGATATTACTGATTTTCATATTGATGGATTTGCAAAATTCCACGATAAATCTACTATTATAACATTAAACAAAAAAGATTTAGCTGAATGGGGAACGTCTGATAAAGATATTAACAAGTTGTTGCAGGCAAAAGATGCTGAGGGTAATAAGTACAAGTATGTATATCTGCCGCTAAGCAAGAATAATGTTACATTAGAAAACGGAAAGCAACTTGATTATAAAGGTTCATATATTAATTATTATATAGCGAATCAAGTTATCTTAGTACCTAACTATAATGACCCTAATGATAAAATAGCAAATGAGACGATTCAAAAACTTTATCCTGATCGTAAAGTGGTGGGGGTTGATGTAAGAGAGCTTTATAAAAATGGTGGTATGATCCATTGTATTACTCAACAACAACCAATTAATTTAAAATAATATATTTATAGTGTTTAGGGAAGTTTTCTATTTCTTATGAGAACCTGTTTATCTATAGGATAGGTAAAGATGCGATGGCATTTTTACCTATTTTATTTTATTTTATTTTTTATCCTGCATTAACGGGCAGCTCTAATGATTAAAGTTTCAGTTTATAAGTTAAGTATACCTTTCCTATAAACTGAAGAAACCCACCCTTTTTGAAAAAGCTTAATCAAAATGGATGGATTTTCTACATTAAAAGCTATACTTGCTGTTACGGAAGAAACATTGTCTAAAGGTATGTTTTTACCTTTTAAAAGTTCCTGGTACAATTAGTCTTACTAAAATATCTAAATACAATCTATATTTTTTCTTTTAGCAAGCCATACATGCCCATTACCTTCAGAATACAGAATTACCTTAAATAATAAAAGTTCAGCGACTTTTCTGTTTTTATTTGTAAATGAACCACATTATACTTGGTCAATTATTGTGCAACCTTTTCGAATAAATGATTTTCTTTATTTGAAAATAAGGGTGCATCTATAAAACCATAATGATAAACTAAAATACCTAATTCTACTCTAGAATTAATATGCCATTTTTCTTTAATATGATTAATTATCGTTGAAATTCTTCGAGGGGTAACATATATTTTTTTTGAAATTTCTACATCTGTAAATCCTTTTGCTACATAAATAGCCACTTCTAACTCTCTTTCGGTCAACATTCTTTTCATAAAATACGCTCCTTCGAAATGATTTATATAAAAATCAAAAGAAACTATTAAAAGAAATAAAGGTGGAAAATCATATTTAGTTCTTTTAATTTCGCTATTTGCGGACAGTAAGATACCCACCTCAAAATTTAGCTGTGGCAAAGAAGTCGGACTCTCTGTAAATGCCTGCCTGGAGTGGACTAATAATCAGTGGGCATGAATAAAACTCCCATTGATTATTAGTGAACCATATTTTAATAATTTCTCGTATTGTGATACAAGTTTGTAAAAGAAACTACAAATCCATATAATTAGTAATTGTAACTATATTAATTTTACATTACATTAAAAGTTGGAAAATATTCTTATACTCATAAAGTGTTACATTTGAGGGAGGAAAGATGGAATTCTACAATCTTGGTATTATTATTAAAGAACTTAGAAAGAAAAAAAACATGTCACAATCTGAATTATGCCATGGAATATGTTCACAAAGTCAAATTAGTAAGATAGAAAAAGGTATTATTTATCCATCTAGCATATTGTTGTATCAATTATCTGAAAGACTTGGTATTGATCCAAATTATATATTTGCACTAACCAAAAACAAAAAAATAAAATATATTGAAAATGTAAAATATGTAATGAGAGATTGTGTGAAACAAAAACAATATAATGAGCTTTACGAAATAGTGAAAAAAGAGAAAAACGAAAATAATTTCCAATCAAAAGAAGATAAACAATTTCTATTATGGCATGAAGCGATTGCTATATATTATGTAAATGGAGCAACAATTAATGCTTTTGACATTTTAAATAGAGCACTAAAACAAACCTTAAGTAGTAGTAACTTTTTATCAGAAAAAGAAATAAGCATAATGAATTCAATTGCTATAATACATGCAGAAAATAAAGAGTATGAGAAAAGTATAAATATATTAAAACAAAGTTTAATTAATTTTAATAAGATAGAATTTCCTAGAGAAAAAGAAATCAAATTAAGACTCATTCATACGTTAACAAAATGTTTACACCTTGCAAATCAATATGAAGAAGCAATAAAGTATAGTGAAATAGGCATAAAATTAGCCATAAATATGAATACTTTATACTTATTAGGTGAATTATTCTTTGAAAAAGGTGCAATTTTATTAAAAGTTCAGCACTCTAATGAAGTTGGTTTAACATACATAAAAAAGGCATTATTTATATTTGAATTAACAGAAAGAAAACAATATATACAAATGATCAAGGATAAATATATTAAAAATCAAGAATAAACAAGAAATAATTCTAACATAAGTTATTCCTAATTGGTATTTATTCCTAAAAAAAGTGCTGTAATACGAACTATTCCTAATTGTTGTTTATTGCTAAAATAAGTACCGTAATATTAGATAAAAATAAAGGGTGGCATTTTATGAAAACAAGAGGGATTACTCGTAAAGCAGATAGCATGGGGCGTATTGTTATTCCAATGGAAATAAGACGGAGTTTAGGAATTGTAGAAAAAGATTCTCTTGAAATGTTTATAGAAGAGGATCAGATTATTTTACGAAAATATCAATCTCCAAGAGCTTGTGCACTTACAGGGGATATTTCAGACAGCAATATTTCGTTAGCGAATGGGAAGATTATTGTAAGTCCAAACGGCATGGAACTGTTAATAAAGAAGTTACAGCAATATCTTTTAAAATAAAAGGTAAGTAAGAAATTTAAAATAGAATATACTTGGAAAAAGGTCCTCTATCACCATTTAGGGGACCTTTTTATTGTTATCAATAAAATTGAGAGGCCGTAGTTGGTTCAATGAAATACGAATTAACTCATAAATAGTCTGACTATTTTTTATAAAAAAACTATTTATTTACATTTTTTGGTTTCGTGTTATATTTTTAGTGTCAATATATTTATATTGAAAATTCTGATTTTAAACTCAGGAAAACTTTAGAAAATGAAATACTCTTACTTGAATTGAAAATCATATAAACATAGTTTGAAAGTAAAGTATGAAAATGAATCAGATTTTCAAATTAAATTTGCCAATTTAACGGAGATTCGTGGGGGAAATGTGACTAAGAAGAAATCTCTTATACTCCACGTTTTTTATCTGTAAATTGGTAGTTCTAATAGCTTTGAAGAAAAGCAAAGGAGCAAAAAAGAAGTAGGTAGTTCATTTAATAGAAGATATGGTGTGAAAAAATAAAACAACGGAGGTTTTATAATGAATAAAGGAACACTGCAGATTACAGAAATTGAAGAAATTAGCATTCCTAATGTATTGAAGGATAAAATCAAGAATCTAATAGACTATGAATTAAAAACTCATAATCCGTATACTTGTGATCAAGAAATAGCTGCAAGCTTTTCGAGAGAGTGGCTTAATTGTTTGATTGATTATTCAAAGAAAACTTCGAATTCAGACATAAAAAAACTACTACATATGATAAAAGTAGCGAATTGTGGTGGGAACGTACCACCTACTCTTATTAAAAATATTCCATGTGATCCTATGGAAACACTATTACCTGGGGAGAATCGCAAAGGTTTTAATTATGGTGAAGACGAAGACGATAGAATGAAAAAATATTTTTATGCAGAATGGGTCACATGGCTTTTTGCCACACTTTTTAATTATGATGCTTTAATTCACCCATCCGAACATGCAGGGAAAAATAGATTTCACCTCATTTCCCCTTTGAACAACGATGAAGTTTTGCGAAATGTCGGTGCAAGCACCGGTGGTGGGAATTTTTATCAACATAACGATGCCACAGTGTTTACAGATATGAAAGACCAATCAGATATTGAAGCAAGATTGAAAACATTCAATACAAATTTAGAAATTGTATCAAATAGACTTAATAAATCCGTGGAACGAATAGTGTCTGAAATTACTTGTGGAAAATTTACTAGAGTTGATGCTCTTTTATTAAAAGGAGTGTTAAATTTAAAAACTCAAACTCATATTGGAACGCCAAAATTACTTCAAAAGCATCTTGAAGAAAATCACTTCAGTAAAGATGATATATTGGCGATAAGTAAAATGCCTATTGCTCATATCGCAGGAATGGCGGATGGTGAAATATCTGGATTTGTAGGGGAAATAAACCAAATTATATTTTTGGATGATAATGGTGATATTATTGCAACTTGTTTGAATGGAGCAGAAAATAGATTGATTTATGTGGGAGAAAGTGAAGAAGAAAAATTGAAATTTGACATGTTTTTAGAACTCTTACGAACAACGCCTACTTATAAGGTTCCACTTACATCTGAAGATTTATTAATTATCCCAAATTCATACTATGGTAAACAAACAAATGTAACTCATGGTAGGGAAAGGTTATCTGAGGAAGAATATAAAATCCCGATTGGAGATAATAAGTACGGAAGAAGAATTGTTTGCAGGCAGTACGTTTCCAGCCGATTACGTGATCAGAAAGAAAGTTACTTTACAGATATCATTAACTAGTTTAAAGAGAGGAGGGGCGATGGGGAGGTTTGGGTTATAATAGCTCAAGCCTGCCCCTATTCTTTGTATGGATTTTACTATTGAATTACTCATACTACTATTTTTAGTAGCTGTATTAGCAGGATGGATAGATACAATTGCTGGGGGCGGCGGTATGATAACTATCCCGATAATGTTATTAGTAGGTATGTCTCCTTCTGTAGCGATAGCAACTAATAAACTACAAGGGAGTAGCGGAACCCTCATGGCAACAATGATTTTTATTAAGAAGAAAGAAATTAATCTCAAAGATATGCGTTTGTCCATCTTAATGACCTTTTTGGGATCCGTTTTCGGTGGATGGCTTGTTTTACAGATACGGGCAGAATATCTAATCATGATATTACCTTTTTTACTTATTATTATTGGTCTTTATTTTCTATTATCTCCAAATATAGCAAACGAAGATCGACCGAGAAAAATAAGTATGTTGTTGTTTGCGTTAACAGTGGCTCCATTCCTTGGATTTTATGATGGCTTCTTCGGCCCAGGAACAGGTAGTTTAATTGCTTTAGCATTCATTCTTTTATGTGGATATAGTGCTACAAGAGCAACTGCAAATGCTAAGATCTTGAATTTTACAAGTAATTTCGCCGCTTTGTTATATTTTATTATTTTTGGCCAAATCGATTGGACAATTGGGTTGATTATGATGCTTGGTCAAATTATAGGATCATATATTGGAGCGAAGATGGTGCTTACAAAAGGGACGTCATTAATACGACCAATAGTGGTTATTGTTTGCTTTGTCATGGCAATTAAAATTTTTTTACAAAATATGAACTAAATGTAATCAAAATATTATTTGGATCAAAGTTAGAGTGTTTTCATGTTCTTATTGCAGTATTACGCTGTTTAAGATGTGTTCAAAATTACACAATTTGACTAGTGTAATGTATTGCGTTATGCTTTTTTTAGTATAAAAGAAAGGCTTGAAGATAATGATTCGTCGTTTGAGAAAGCTAAAAAATGTAGCTGTCGTAGTAAGCTTCTAAGTAAATAGCAAAATATATAATACTTAGAAGCGAGGAATAAAGTTATGAAGTATCCATTATTTAATCATTGGTCAGAAACACAGTATATAAAAGATATAGTAACAAATCCACTCATTGAAGTGGGAGAGTACTCCTATTATTCAGGCTATTATAGTCATCAAAATTTTGAAGATGGCTGTGTAAGGTATTTGTGGGGGGATGCTAAGTCTCAAGCACTTTTCAATCCAATTGAACAGATGGGATGGCATCTTGATAAACTCATTATTGGGAATTATGTTTGCATTGCAAGTGGAGTAGTCATTTTAATGGGTGGTAACCATAATCATCACTCAGAATGGATTACAGTATATCCATTTGCTGAGCAAATTGAACAATCATATGAACCTAAGGGCGATACAGTCATAAAAAGTGATGCTTGGATTGGAATGAATGCTATAATAATGCCTGGCGTTACTATTGGTGAAGGGGCAATTGTTGCTGCGGGATCTGTCGTAAGTAAAGATGTTCCGCCGTATACAATAGTTGGTGGAAATCCTGTTAAGGAAATAAAGAAACGATTTACTGATACAGAAATAAATATGTTAATGGAAATGCGTTGGTTTGATTGGGATAGGAAATTGATTGAGAAGGCAATTCCGCTGTTATCTAGTCCATCCATCGAACCATTATTTGCTTTTTATAAAAATAAAGTGAAAAATAAATAAATCAGTTAGAAAAACTACATCCAGTATAGGGTGTAGTTTTTTTATTACAAAAAACTAATAGTTTAGACTAAAGAAAATTCATCTCTAATATAAGTCTAGCAAATAGCTGAATTGAATAATTAAAATCCTTGATAGCTAATAAAGCATTAACGGGCAGTAAGACCCCCACTGATTAAAGTTTCACTTTATTTTTTGTAAATATGGAACAAATGTAATATCTAGATTGTCTATTAATTGTAATCCTAAAAAATATGAAAGTGCGAATCATTTTGAAAAATATAAGGGGATTAAAAATAGGGATATGTGTGGGAATACAAAGTATCAGGGCATCTAAAAGTGTCGGGTGAGATGGTCTATATGAAAGCGATTCGAATGTCTTATATGTATATACAATTTGAGAACACTGTCTGTTTTTTTGAGATTATGTTAGAATAACGCTTTTTTGAGTACAAAGATATTGGAGGTAACAGAAGTGAAAGGTATGTTTTGCAAGAGATTTATTGCAATAGTAACAGTGCTTACACTATTTTTTAGCATGTTCGTTACATTTGGAAGAGCAGCAGCGGAAACAGTTTCTGCTATAGACGTTGAAGCGGGATCAGCAATTTTAATAGAAGCAAATTCCGGAAAAATTTTATATGAAAAAAATGTAGATGAATCATTGGCAATTGCTAGTATGACAAAAATGATGAGCGAATACTTAGTTCATGAAGCGGTGGATAAAGGAAAACTTAAATGGGATCAAAAAGTTAAAATCTCTGAATATGCACATAAGATTTCGCAAGATCGTTCATTATCAAACGTTCCATTAGAAAATGGTGGCTCTTATACGGTAAAAGAGTTATATGAGGCAATGGCAATTTACTCTGCAAATGGTGCAACAATTGCTTTAGTTGAACAGATTGCTGGTAAAGAAGTTAATTTTGTAAAAATGATGAACGATAAGTCGAAAGAGTTTGGAATGAAAGATTATAAATTTGTAAACTCTACAGGCTTAACAAATCAAGATTTAAAAGGATATCACCTAGAAGGGACAACTCTAGACGAGAAAAATAAAATGTCTGCAAGGGATTGTGCAATTTTAGCACAACGTCTTATTCAAGATTTCCCCCAAATATTAAATACAGCAAAAATTCCTAAAAAAACATTCCAAGAGGGTGGTAAATATCCAATTGATATGGCGAACTTTAACTGGATGTTAAAAGGTTTAATTAAGCAATATGAAGGTGTAGATGGTTTGAAAACAGGAACGACTCCAGAAGCGGGAGATTGTTTCACTGGTACAGTAGAAAGAAATGGTATGCGCCTAATTTCTGTAGTGATAAAAGCAAAATCTCATACGGCACGTTTTGATGAAACAAAGAAATTATACGATTATGGATTTGCGAATTTTGAAGTGAAGAATGTCTACGGAAAAGATTCAGTAATAAAAGGATATGAAACAGTTCGAGTGGCAAATGCAAAAGACAAAGATGTAGTAGTTCAAACGAAGCAAGCTGTTTCACTTCCAATGCCGAAGGGCAATAAAGACATTTATAAAAAAGAATTTAAAGTATTGAATAAAGAACAAGAAGCGCCTATTAAAAAAGGTGTAACAATTAGCAAAATGATTATCTCGCCTAAAGATAATACAGATCCTGGGTTCTTATCAGGTAAATCATTACAAATAGACCTTGTAACAAAATCTGATGTGGAACAAGCAAATTGGTTTACACGTTTTATACGTAAAACAGGATCTTTTTTTAGTGGTATGTGGGATAGTGCGATTGATATAGTAAAAAGCTAATTTTATAGGATACAACTAAATGTTTCACTTTATAAAAATTTAATAAAATCTTTTCTTTGTATTAAATATTTTGTTTTAAATTATGTATATAAAGAAATGGAGGTCAAATTAACTTTGTACTGCTTATATTAGGAATTTAAAGAAACAATATGTACAATTCTCCCACTACATTCTTATAGTGGCCTTTATGAACAGCAAAATTTACAATTTACAAGGAGAACATTTTATGAGTAACAGAATAAAAGAATTAGATTCCATACGAGGGTTAGCGGCACTTACTGTGGTATTTGGACATTTTTGTTTAATGCTACCATCGTTGCCTAATTCTATTAAATTTTCCCCGCTTAGGTTTTTATGGGCGGGTGGGGAAGCTGTTATCGTTTTTTATGTACTAAGTGGTTTTGTGTTATCTATGGCACTTTATCATTCAAAAACAAATTATTGGGGATATTTAATTAAGAGATTTGTAAGAATCTATATTCCTTATTATTTTTGGATAATCGTTACCTTTGTTTTATTTATTTTATTTTCGTCGTATGAAGTGGTAGGATTACGGGATTGGTTCTATGATAGGTGGCAAGGGTCTATAACAAAATTAGATATTCTAAACCACTTTGTGCTTCTTAATAACTTTTTTACGGAAAATTATAATCCAGTTATTTGGTCATTGGCTCAAGAAATGCGTATATCTATTGTGTTTCCTTTGTTATTCCTTCTTTTTTATAAACTGAATTGGAAGAAAACGATACTATTTGCTTTGAGCTTTTCATTAATTAGTGTTGTTCTTAATATGTTGCATATTGGGAAAGCTGAAGGGTTTTATAATGGTTATGCTGATACACTGCATTTTACATCTATGTTTATGGTTGGAATGTTACTTTTTAAGTATCAGGAAAAACTTATCTACTCATATAGGAATATGAAAAAAATTAAAAAAGGATTTCTTATTACATTAGGGGTTATTCTATATTTATATTCCATTTTAATTTATGGTTTTTCCCGTAATGATACAACTTTCTTAATAAAAGATTGGGGTGTCGTAATGGGGGTTAGTATATTTATTATAATGGCTATGAGTAACCTAAAAGTAAAAGCATTTTTAAATAAGAGTGTATTTGTATATTTAGGAGAAATTTCATACAGTATCTATTTATGTCATTTTCCAATCATGATGGTACTATTTAAACTTTTGTATACAAAGATACCTATCTTTTTCCTTCTTACTTTGTGCATTGCAATGACACTACTTTTTTCTATAGTTTCATATCATTTAATCGAAAAGAAATGTATCAACTGGGCAAAACAAAGAACAACAAATTTTTTGAAAAAAGTATAATTCCTAGATAGATTGTATTTCTTTAGTAAATATATGAATATGACCGATTCCTAAGTATACTTAGGAATCGGTCAATTTTAGATTCTAAATGTAAATATAGTAAAGTGGAATATAATTGAAATCGAAAACCACTTAGAAATAACAATTACGGTGTGAGCTATTGTATAGTATAGATATGGTTAATAATAAAGGGGGAATACATATGTGGAAGCGATTTGTAGCAATTGGCGATAGTTTTACAGAGGGGATAGGGGATGAAGTTGAGGGAATTGCATTAAAAAGCTGGGTAGATCATTTTGTTCAACTGTGTGAAAACGATGTAGAATATGCCAATTTTGCAAAGCGTGGGTTAGTAACTGAAGAAATTCGCTCGCAGCAATTGGAAAAGGCGCTAACTTTTAATCCAGATTTGGTTAGTCTCATTGCAGGGGCAAACGATGTTTTAAAAGGACGTTGGAATCATGATGCATATAAGAACGATATGGAATTTATGGTAGATACATTAAGTAAAGCAGGGGCTGATATTATTATAGCAAACCTTCCGGATTTTACAGTTAGGCTTCCTTTTGCTTTTGAAAAAAAACAAGTAATAAAAGAACAATTATTAGAGGCAAATGAAGTTATACGTTCATTGAGCAGAGAGTATAAGCTTCATCATGTTGATTTTTGGAATCATCATTTAGTTAATGACAATACGCTTTGGTCTAAGGATTTAATTCATCCAAACTCAAAAGGATATGTAAAAGTTGCTGAATTAATTTTTAGTAGTTTGCCTGTACAGAAGACAAAATAATAGTTTGCAATGTAACGAATATGGTATTAATTGTATTAAGCTATGTTTTTTAGTAAATGGAAAGAACTAAACATATAGCAAACAAAGCGTATCTACGATATATTTCTACAGTAGTGCATAAATGTAGAATCACAAAGAAAGATCACTTATGGAAATAGGTGATCTTTAAACGTTTTTATAACTAAATTAAAATATATACTGTATTACTAACAATTTCGTACTACATAAAAATTAAGTTCTCTTATAGAAAAACTGATTTTATATTATCTTAAAATATAATAACATATTCAAATCATATTTTGGGTATGTATCCTAATTGTGAATAATGTGTAATTTTTTTGAAGTATAAATATCCAATAAATAAAATAGGTAGTAGGTGCAGAAGTATTAATACTATATTATTCAATTCTGTTATGAGTACATTAGTAATTGGTAGTATTATATTTTTATTATCAATTTTAGTTATTGGAATTAATTTGCATAGAAAATATGTAGGATAAGAAAAGATAAATATACTTTATTGTATATTTATCTTTTTGTTTAGTAGGATTTATAGCCTCTTTAAACTATTATGTTAATAAAATTAAAAAACTTAATTTTTGATATCCTTATGGCTAAAGCCATCTATAAAATGGCAATATAACTAAATAATTGTTTGGTATGATTTTTGGATTTGGTTTTTTTATCCGAATTTTCTGATTCAAATATTTCAACTTTATGAATATAGTAGGTGAAATATTTGTGTGATAGTATTTGAGATAGAAAAAAGCCAACTTTAAAAAGGATGTGAATTGAATGTGCAAACGACTGTAAAGGGTTATATTAAGGCAACGTTTAGCTGTTATTAGTGTAAGGGAAAGATATATTTTGTAACAGTTGATATAAAAATGAAGAAATGGGTACGCTTTATTTTATCTGACTATTTTAAAGATATAAAAAATAATAGTTTAAGTTTTGACGAAGTTAAATTTTAGGTGAGATGTCAATAATGATTAATTTGGTTTAATAAAGAGGTACCTTATACGCAAAAGCGTTTATATTAGTAACCTAAGGAGCTTGCTTTTATGAAAACTACCGATTCAAAAGGCCTATTAGGAAATAGGGTATATTTACAAGTTTTCTCTGCCTATTCATTGCTTATGCTTGGTGTTTTTATTGATATGTTAGCGATTATGACTATAGTTGGGTTTGAATGGGAAGTAGATCCTACTATGATTGGATTGATTCCTGTTGCATATGCACTTCCAGGAATTATTTTTGGCTCATGGGCAGGTGTTATTGCAGATCGTTTTAGAAAAATTCCAATTATGATGTTCTGTAATCTAATGGTTGGTCTAATAACGATTGCTCTTTTATTTGTACAAGATATCCACTGGCTCTTAGTGGCATTAATGATTCGTTCCATTTTTATTGTTTTCTATTATCCTGCACAGCAAACACTAACAAGACAGATTGTATCCCCGGATTTGCTTACTAAAGCAGTAAGTATCAACGGAATAGTAGAGCAGGGTACCAAAATAGTAGGCCCACTTATAGGGGGTATGTTGCTGAGCTGGTTTCAACCAGAGTTCTGCCTCATTATAAGAGCTATAAGTTGTTTATTAGCTACCTTAGTTCTCATACCCACAATAAAATTTAAAGAAACTATATCGAAAGAATTTGTTGAAAAGCAAAAACAAAGTACTTGGACCGCTTGGGTACAAGGGTGGGGTTATGTGTTATCTAATCGGATAATATTATCAACCATGATTTTCGTTACAATAGCCATGGCAGTATTACAATTAGTAGACTCACAATTCCCAACTTTATTTAAGAGCCTATTCCCACATGATAAAAGTAAAATGGGATATATCATTTCTATTATTGGTCTTGGCGGGATACTTGGTGCATTACTAACTCAGAAATTAAAACAATTTCAATATGGCTGGGTAGTATGTGGAGGTATGGTTTTAATGGGAATTGGTTTTGGGGGGATTGGTTTGATAACGCCCGGTACGGTCTTCGTTTTAGCCTATTTAATTAGTTTTATCGCTGGTATCGGAAGTGGGCTGATGCTTGTATCTAATCAAGTCATATTACAAATAGAATCCGATCAAGATCAAGTAGGAAGAGTATTTGGTATTCAAAGTAGTTTAACAAACGCAGTTTTAATTATTTCTCCTGCTATGAGTGGCCCATTAGTGCATTTGTTTGGAGTAACTCAACTCTATGTTTATGGAGGGATTGGGCTTGTTATTATTGGAGTAATTGGAGTTTCAATGCAGAAATATTTATGGGGTAAACATAAACACGAACCTATAAGAGCAAATAATTTTTGAAGGGAAGATTTTTATGACCAATGAGGAATGTTATCCATTAAGCCATCCGCAGCGAAGAATATGGTATACAGAAGTTATTCATTCTGATAAAGGAATATGTAATTTAAGATTTTTATTTAAACTTCATCGAAAAATGAATTATTCAAAATTAAACCAAGTTGTGAATCGCGTTATCAGTGAAAATGACGGTCTGTGCATTAGGTTAAAAGAAAATGGGCATCAGGAACCGAAACAATATTTTATTAAACATGAAGAACAAGAATTTGAGTTTTTTGATTTCAGTAATGTGGAGAATACAAATTTACTTGAGGAATGGATTGAGCAGAAAACAAAAGAAACGTTTACATTATTTAATTCGAATTTATACTATTTCGCTTTAATAAAATTAAACGATAATGAATGTGCAGTCTTTGGAAATGTTCATCATATTATTATGGATGGTTTATCAATTCAAATATTTACTGAGCAGATTGCAAAATATTATTATGACATGCATAACGAGAATGAAGAAGGAGAAATTAAAAATTCATATGTTCAATTTCTGACCAATGAACAAACATACTTGAATAGTAGTCGCTTTCAAAAAGATCAAAAATTCTGGTTAGAGGAATTTAAAACACTGCCATCTGCGACTGGATTGAAGCCTTATAATACGTACCAAGTTAGTACCAAAGCATCACGTGAGACGTTTATATTAACGGAGCATTTGAAGAGAAAGATAGAAAAATTTTCTGAAGATTCCAAATTTAGTTTATACACCCTTTTTGTTGCTGCTTTCTCGTTGTCCATGTATCGGTGGACCTCATCGCTTAATATTGGTTTAGGAATGGCTTACGGCAACCGTATGACTAAAATGGAACGAAAATTGATTGGAATGATGGTGAGTACAGTTCCTTTAAGAATGGATATTGATCCAGAAGAAGAAGTACTTTCATTTATTAGTAGAGTGTCCAGAAAACAAAGTAAATCATTAAGACACCAGAAATATCCATTTGATTTGTTATTAAAGCGGATTAATAAAGAGAATAACAGTAATGTGAGACTTTTCGGAACTACGATTGATTATAGGGATCGTGATGAAAGTGGTGACTCACTATGGATTCCAAACCGTGAAGAAGTACAAGATTTTGCAGTGCATATTGAAAATCTAATTGATATAGACTCTTTACATGTACATATTGATTATCGTGAGGAGCTATTTTCTAAGGAAGAGATAAAACAGTTTTTTAACGTGATGTTAGCGATAATGGAAAACACTTTTGAAAACCCAAAGCAGAAGGTGGCTGAAATAGAAATCATTTCTGAGGAAGATAAAAGAAAAAGTTTAGTTGAGTTCAACAATCCTAAACTGGATGTCCCGCCTCAAGTAACTATTCATGAAATGTTCGAACGGCAAGCGATGATTTATCCAAATGCTATTGCAGTTACGTATGAAAAAGAAAAAATTACTTATAAGGAGCTTAATGAACGTGCAAACCAGTTAGCTCATTATCTGCAGAAAAAAGGAGTAGGACCTGATACTTTAGTTGGACTGTGCGTTGAACGTTCCCACGAGATGATTGTAGGTATTTTAGGGATTTTGAAGGCTGGTGGGGCTTATGTCCCACTTGATCCAACATATCCAGAGCAACGACTTCAATATATTTTAGAAGATGCTAGCATTCAGTTATTCGTAACGCAAGAAAGTTTAAAAGAATTGAACTGGTTACCAGAAAATGTTGAGTCGATTTGCCTGGATCGTGATCAAGATGAGATTGGGAAAGAAAGTAAGACTTTGCCGGTTTCTAGTGTCGGTCCCCAAAATCTGGCATATGTAATCTATACTTCGGGATCAACGGGAAATCCAAAGGGCGTTATGATAGAGCATCACAATGTCATTCGGTTATTTAAATCGACGGATTGTTGGTATCAGTTTAATGAAAAAGATACTTGGACGCTTTTTCATTCGTATGCATTTGATTTCTCAGTATGGGAAATTTGGGGAGCATTATTATATGGTGGAAAATTAGTTGTTGTTCCGTACTGGATTAGTCGATCACCTAAGGATTTTTATCAATTATTGGTGGAGGAAGAAGTCACAGTTCTAAATCAGACACCTTCCGCATTTCGACAATTAATACGAGTGTGTGAACAAGAAGATAAGAATAAAAATTTGCAGCTGCGTTATGTCATATTTGGCGGAGAAGCGTTAGAACCTACTAGCTTGTTACCGTGGTTTCAAAGGTATGGGGAGAAAAACCCACAGTTAATTAATATGTATGGAATTACAGAAACTACAGTTCATGTTACATATTATCCAATTACTCTAGATGATGTGCAGCATGCTTCAAGAAGTAATATTGGAAAGCGGATTCCCGATTTAGAAGTGTATATACTAGACGCTTATCAACAACCTGTTCCTATAGGTGTCGATGGTGAACTTTATATTGGCGGGGCAGGGCTTGCACGTGGGTATTTAAATAGACCTGAATTAACAGCAGAGCGTTTTATATCTCATCCATTTAGTAGTGATCTGAAAGCAAGATTATACCGGACAGGAGACTTAGCGAGGTATTTGCCAGATGGGAATCTAGATTATCGTGGAAGAATTGATCATCAGGTTAAAATACGTGGTTTCCGAATTGAGATTGGGGAAATTGAGTCTACTTTACATACATATGCATATGTAAAAGAGGCAGTTGTAATTGTAAGAGAAGATCAGCCGGGCGATAAAAGATTAATAGCATATGTTGTAGGAGATGGAAATGTAGATGCGTGGAGAGAGTATCTTAAAGCGAAACTACCAAGTTATATGGTTCCTTCGGGATTTGTGGCGATGGAAGCTATTCCACTTACAGCTAACGGTAAAGTTGATCGTGAGGCCTTACCTATGCCAGAGGAAAAGCAGATTAATAGTGAATGTGTTGGCCCTCGGAATAGTAACGAACAGATACTGACTACCATTTGGAAGCGAGTATTAGGTGTTAAAAAGGTGGGAATCTATGATAATTTCTTTGAAATTGGTGGCGACTCGATTCTCAGTATTCAAATCATATCTCAAGCAAGTCAAGTGGGGTTAAAACTTACTCCAAAGCAAATGTTTGAATGCCCAACTATCGCTGAGCTGGCACAAGTGGCTATAGAAACGCAGGGAGTACAAGTGGAGCAGGGAATTGTGATAGGTGATGTGCCTCTTACTCCAATTCAGTGCTGGTTCTTCGAGCAAGAACATCCACATACAGAGCATTGGAATCAATCAATGCTTTTAAGAGTAAAAGAAAGATTGAATGTGAAATTACTAGAGGGAGCGATATTAAATTTACTGAAACATCATGATGCTTTACGTTTCCGGTACGAACAGTTACCAAACGGAACGTGGAGGCAGAGAAATGAAGGGACTGATGAGCTGTCAGTACTCCATGTTGTAAAACGTAATCAAGTTAATGAAAAAGAGTGGAATAAAATAATACAAGAAGAGATGAACATTAATCAAGCTAGTTTCAATTTAGTTAATGGTCCGTTAATGAGAGTAGTGTACTTTGAAGATAACTTGACTAGAAATGATCGAATATTCTGGGTGATTCATCATTTAGTAGTAGATGGAGTGTCATGGAGGATTCTATTGGAAGATTTACAGGTGGTATATAACCAGATGAAACAAGGTCAAGAAGTTCGCTTACCTGCGAAAAGTACATCTTTTAAAGAGTGGTCTGAACGACTCCAGACATACAGTGATTCGGGTATTTCAAAAGAAGTACAAAATTATTGGAATGAACAAGTAGAAAAAGAAACGATGAAAATTCCAATGGACTATCCAATACAAGAAACAACAGAAGAATCGATTGATCAAGTGACGAGGACTTTAGGAATAGAAGAAACACAAACATTGTTACACGAAGTTCTAGTCACTCATAAGACAAGGATTGATGAGGTACTATTAACGGCATTAGGACAAGCTATCGTCGATTGTACAAATCAGCAAACCGTTTCTATTCATCTAGAAGGACACGGAAGAGAAGAGATGATTGAAGGTATTGATTCATCAAGGACAGTGGGCTGGTTCACGAGTATTTATCCCGTTCATCTCAATTTTCAAGGAACTCAGACACCTATTGAAGGGTTAAAGGCTGTCAAAGAACAATTACGTCGAATTCCAAATCGCGGAGTTGACTATGGTATTTTACGTTACTTGAATAAAGGATTACTTCCGTTTTATCAGCAAAAGCCTTCAATAAGCTTTAACTATTTGGGCCAATTTGATCAGGTGTTTTCAAGGGACTCTTTGTTTATGCAAGAGACAGGATTTACATTTTTAGATCATGCTCCAGATTCCAAACCGTCTCATCTAATTGATGTTATCGGAATGGTGAAAGATGAAAAGTTACATTTTATTTGGATGTATAGTAGGGAACAGTTTTCTAAATTAAAAATTCAAGTGATAGCAGATGGTATGTTAAGGCATCTCCGTCAACTTATAAATAAACCAACAACAGAGTCTGCTTTTACGGTATCAGATTTTGCTGATGCAGAGGATCTTACGGAAGAAAGCTTAAGCAAAGTATTACTTAAATTAACAAAAAAGAGGGTGTAAAAATGGGAGACGTTATTGATATATATGGTTTATCACCTTTGCAAAAAGGAATACTGTTTCATACTTTATACGATCAAGATGATGAACATTCTTTTTCCTATATTGTACAAGTAGGTTTCTTGCTCGGGGGGCAATTGGATGTTGCTACTTTTGAAAAAGCTTGGGAATATGTTATTCAACGACATGAGGTTCTGCGCTCAGTATTTGTTTGGGAAGAAGTAGAAAAACCTCTACAAGCAGTTTACGAACGTCTTCCTTTTACTATTCATCAAGAGGATTGGAGTACCTATTCGCATGAGGAGAAGGAGAAGAAATTACAACAGTTTTTGACTGCAGATCGTAGGAAAGGATTTTTATTGGATGAAGCACCATTGATGAGAGTCACTGCGATTAAAGAAGCAAAAGAGGAAACGAGAATTATCTGGACACATCATCATATTTTGCTAGATGGATGGAGTGTGTCATTGGTCTTTAGTGAAGTGATGGAAGTTTATCTCAAGATGATAAAGGGAGAATTGTTGAATCTTCCTAAATCTCTTCCTTATAAAAAATATATTCAATGGATAAATAAACAAGATCAAAGTCAAGCAGAGGAATTTTGGAAAGAAGAATTAAAAGGGTTCTATGCACCCACTCCATTAGCAATGGAAAGAAAGGATCAAGGACAAGAGAAGGGTTATGGAGAGTTTGCTTATCAAGTATCTGAGGAACTTACTGAGAGTTTACAAAAGTGGGTACGAAATAGTCGATTAACGTTGAATACGTTAGTACAAGGTGCATGGGCTTATTTGCTGAGTAGGTATAGCGGTGACAGTGACGTCGTATTTGGCGTAACTAGCGCTGGACGTCCTACTGATTTAATAGGAGCAGAGAATATGGTGGGGCTATTTATTAACACATTACCTACCAGAATTCGATTAACGGATAATGCATCAGTAGTAGATTGGCTTCGTAAAATACAAATGAAAGAAATGGAACGAAGACAGTATGAGTATAATTCGTTGATAGATATTCAAGGCTGGAGTGAGGTTCCGCGAAATTGCTCCTTATTTCATACCTTGTATGTGTTTGAAAATTATCCAATTCAAGGTGAGAGAAATGATGATTTAAGATTACTAGATGTTAAAAGCACGGAACAAACAAATTATCCTTTAACACTCATTGTAATGCCCGGTAAGAAAATTACTTTAAAGTTGATGTATGATCGAAGCTATTTTAATGAAGAAGCAATAAATCGGATTCAGAATCACTTATTGCAAATATTAATTCAGATGACGAAGAGCCTAGATTCAAAACTATTTGAAATTACTCATTTAACAGAAGAAGAACAAATACAGTTACTAGAGGAATGGAATCATACTCAAGTTAATTATTCGGCTGAAGGCATGATTCATACGATGTTTGAGGAGCAAGTAAAAAAAACACCGGAAGCAATCGCGGCTAGTTACGAAAATGAACAAATTACCTATAAAGAGTTGGAGAAGCGTGCAAATCAGTTAGCTCATTATTTACAAAAGCATGGTGTAGGCCCAGAGTCTCTAGTTGGGGTATATATGGAACGTTCATTACAAATGATGATAGCGTTATTAGGTATTCTAAAATCAGGAGCAGCGTATGTTCCACTTGACCCTACTTATCCAGAGAGTCGACTTCGATATATATTAGAGGATGCTGGAATCGAAGTACTAGTGACGGAAGAGAATTCTAAAAATTTGTTTGTATCTGAAAATATAGAAACGATTTGTATGAATAAAGATTACACTGCAATTGAAAAAGAAGAAACAACCCCATGTATAAGTGGTGTAACAGGAGAAAATTTAGCGTATGTTATGTATACTTCAGGATCTACAGGGAATCCAAAGGGAGTAATGATTGAGCATCATTCAGTAATTAATTATCTAGAATGGATGCAACATAAATATCCGCTTTCTGAAAAAGATGTGGTCTTGCAGAAAACGCCATTCTCATTTGATGTCTCTGTTTGGGAATTATTTTGGGGCATTCACGTTGGTGCAAGTGTATCTTTCCTACCTCCAGGTGGAGAAAAAGATCCTTCTATTATAGCTGAAGTGATTAAACAACATCAGGTTACTATAGTTCAATTTGTACCTTCGATGTTATCTGTTTTCTTAGATTACTTCAATCATATTGAATTGAACATGAATTGTTCGTCCGTACGCCATGTATTTTCTGGTGGAGAAGAACTAAGTTCAGGGTTAGTTAGACGTTTTCAACAGAAATGGGATTATAGTGGACAAGTGAAATTAACCAACTTTTATGGGCCAACTGAAGCCACTATTTATGTGAATGCATTTGATATTCAGCCTAATCAAGAATTTGTTTCTATTGGGAAGCCAATACAGAACACGCAATTATATGTATTAGACCAAAATCAACGCTTGCAATCAATAGGAACTGAAGGTGAGTTATATATTGGTGGTGTTGGTTTAGCGCGTGGATACTTAAATCGTCAGAATCTTACTGCTGAAAAATTCATTTCGCACCCATTTCAATTGGGGGAACGACTATATCGAACAGGAGATTCAGTAAGATATCTAAATGATGGAAATATAGAATTTATAGGTAGAATGGATCATCAAGTCAAAATGCGTGGTTTTAGGATTGAACTAGGAGAAATTGAAGCAACTTTAGAAAAATGTTCGTTTATTAAAGAGGCTGTCGTATTAGTTAGAGAAGATCGTCCAGGTGATCAACGATTGGTTGCATATGTAATAAGCGATGGAAATACCGAAGAGTGGAGAGAGTATTTACAAAACCAATTACCGAATCATATGATTCCAGCGCACTTTATAGAGTTAGAACATTTTCCGCTTACTCCGAATGGGAAAATTGACCGAAAGGCCTTGCCAGCACCTGATGAGCAAGCTATTGAAGATTTAAATGTGCTACCTCGGACGCCATCGGAAGAGCTTATTGCCTCGGTTTGGAGTCAAGTGTTAGGAACAGAAAATATTGGCATTCAGGATTCCTTCTTTGAACGTGGTGGGCACTCACTACTTGCTACTCAAATCGTCTCTCGATTGCAAGAACTGTTCCAAATTAAAATTCCATTACGTGAACTTTTCAAGCACGATACAGTGGAAGCATTGGCGAAACGAGTGGATCAGTTACGAAAGGAAGATAAAAAACGAAAGGTTGCTCCTCTTGTACCTATGAAACGAGAAGAAGTTATCCCACTTTCCTATGCGCAGAAACGTCTATGGTTTATTGATCAATTAATGCCAAATAGTGCTATGTACAATATTCATGCAGCGTGTCGCTTAACAGGTAAATGGTCAATTGAAGCATTGGAGGTCGGATGGAATCAATTGTTGGAGCGTCATGAATCATTAAGGACGACAATTCTAGAACAAGAGGGTGAACCTTTTCAACAGGTTCAATCTCATGTGTTCAGGCATATTCCTCAAACGAATCTAACAGATCTTTCTTTGGAAGATAGGGAAAGAGAAATGAAACGCCTTATTCAAAACGAGGCGGAGGAACCATTTCATTTTGGACAAGGTCCTCTGATTCGAACACGAATATTGAAAGTGGACAGGGAAGAATGGGTTCTCATTTGTACGATGCATCATATTATTTCAGATGGATGGTCAATGGGAATCTTACTTGAAGAATGGATGGCTTTTTATAAAGGAGCACTAACCGGAAAACCAGTGGAATTGAAGGAGTTATCTATCCAATATGCAGATTTTGTCATGTGGCAGAAGGAATGGCAAAAAGAGGAGAGTTTGAATCAGCATCTTCAATATTGGAAGGAAGAATTATCTGGGGAACTACCGGTTTTACAATTACCGATGGATCGTCCTCGACCTGCAGTTCAAACCCATCGTGGTGCAAGTCAGTCCTTAATAGTGGCGAATTCCTTACAGGAAAAGCTCAAAGATTTAAGTTTGCAAGAAGGATGCACTTTATTTATGACATTGATGGCAGCGTATCAAAGCTTCCTTTCTCGTTATACAGGACAGGACGACATTATAGTTGGAAGCCCAATCGCTAATCGAAATGTGAAAGAGATTGAGGGATTAATAGGATTCTTTGCAAATACGTTAGTTTATCGAGCTGATTTCAGTGGAAATCCGACGTTCCAAGAACTATTGTCGCAGGTAAGAAAAAAAGCGCTAAAAGCATTCGAGTATCAGGACATCCCATTTGAGAAAGTGGTAGAATCCGTAAAACCTGAACGGAATACAAGTCATTCACCAATATTCCAAACTATGTTTACTTTACAGAATACGAAACAAGAATTTCTTCAGCTATCTGAAAGACAAATGGAACTCATGAAAAGCCATGCTTCTGTTGCCAAATTTGATTTGAGTTTATTTGCTTCTGAGACGGAAGAAGGATTATCACTAACCTTTGAATATAATACTGATTTGTTTAATGATACAACCATTGAACGTATGGCAAGTCATTTTAAACATTGGTTAAATCAAATTGTCTCTCATCCAAAATGTATACTATCAGAACTGAATATGTTATCGAAAGTAGAATATAAGCAACTACTAGAGGAATGGAATGAATCAGCCGTTATAGATATAGAAGATAGTACGATTCATACAATGTTTGAAGAACAAGTGGAAAAAACACCAGAAGCAATTGCAGTAGTGTGCGAAGATGAAGAACTAACATATCGAGAGTTGGACGAACGCTCAAATCAGTTGGCACATTATTTGCAAAAAAATGGTGTAACATGCGAATCATTAGTTGGGATTTGCGTTACACGTTCATCCGAGATGATTGTCGGTCTCTTAGGAATTATGAAGGCGGGAGGAGCATATGTCCCAATTGATCCAGCGTATCCGGAAAGTCGACTGCAGTACATTTTAGAAGATGCTCAAATAAAGGTACTGGTGACACAGGAAAAGTTACAACAAAAAATGGTTATACCTCCATTCGTCAACGTCATTTGTATTGATCGTAATCGAGCAGAAATAGAACAAGAAGTTACTACGGTATGCACGAGTGAAGTGACGGGCGATAACTTAGCCTATATTATCTATACTTCAGGTTCCACTGGAAATCCAAAGGGAGTAATGATTGAGCACAGGAATACAGTAACAATGATTCATTGGGCGCATCACACGTATTCTCGAAAGGAATTAGCGGGAGTATTAGCTTCAACTTCACTATCTTTTGATTTATCCGTTTTTGAAGTATTTGTTCCCTTAACGATGGGTGGTAAGGTGATTGTCGCTGAAAATGCTCTACATCTAGACAAGTTGTCTACCAAAGGTGTGACTTTGGTTAATACTGTGCCATCGGCAGCAAAGGAACTGGTTCGAGCAAAAACAATTCCTTCTTCAGTAAAGGTAATAAATTTGGCTGGAGAACCGTTACCATATCCGCTTGTTCAAGATTTATACGAGAGAAGTACGATTGAGAAGGTGTTCAACTTATATGGACCGTCTGAAGATACTACGTATTCCACGTATATGGAATTAGAAAAGGGTGTCATGCATAGGGTACCACCAATCGGTAAACCAATCTTCAATACAGAAGTATATGTATTGAGTGCTGAACGAAAAATGGTTCCAATTGGTGTAGTTGGTGAGCTATACATTGGTGGATCAGGGTTAGCGCGTGGATATTTAAAACGCCCTGACTTAACGGAAAATCGATTTATACCGCATCCGTTTAAAGAAGACGAGCGAGTATACCGGACTGGAGATCTAGTAAGGTATTTGCCGGATGGAAATTTGGAGTATGTTGGACGAATCGATCATCAAGTAAAAATTCGTGGGTTCCGGATTGAACTAGGAGAAATTGAAGCGACATTACAAAGGCATACATTAGTTAACGAAGCTATTGTGATGGTGCGGGAAGATTATCCTGGCGATCCACGTTTGATCGCCTATGTTGTAGGAGGCGGGGATGCTCAAAAGTGGCGTGATTATCTCAAGGATCAACTACCAAATTATATGATCCCAGCCTATTTTGTTGGATTAAATGCATTTCCACTCACTCCTAATGGGAAAATTGATAGGAAGGCCTTACCAGCACCAGAGAGACAGGAGATAGCAAGTGGTTATATTGCTCCTCGTACGTCCACGGAAAAAACAATCGTTTCGATATGGCATGAAGTTTTAGGTATGGAAAACATCGGAATTCAAGATTCGTTTTTTGAAATTGGTGGCCATTCACTACTCGCTACGCAAGCTGTTTCCAATCTTAAAGAGGCTTTTGGAATCGAGATACCATTGCATGATTTATTTATGTTTCATACGGTGCAGCAATTGGCAGAACAGATTGATCAATTGCTCGATAACAAAAATCAAGAAATGCAGAATGATAGTAAGGAGAATGTAAGTCTTCAAGACTATGTTCAAAAAGAAGCAGAAGTGAGTAATGATGAAGAATTACTGGAACTACTTAAGCAATTAGAGGAGCTATCAGAGGAAGAAGCACAAGGGATATTCGAGAGTAATTTGATTGAGGAAGGGGTAAAAAAATGAGAAGTGATTTACTTGCAAAGCTGAGTTCACTTTCTCCTGAGAAGAGAGCATGGCTTCAGAAGCAAATGCAAAAAAAGGAGAATAAAGAAGCACTCCCGTTGTCTTATGCGCAACAACGTTTGTGGTTTATGGACAGATTTAACCCAAACAGTTCTTTATATAATATTCCAACAGTATGGCATCTAAAAGGAAATTGGATACCTGAAGCATTAGAGAAGGGATTCAATCGACTCATTGAACGTCATGAATCATTACGAACTGTTTTTAAAGAAGTAGGAGAACAGCCTGTGCAACAAATTCTCGAATTTCTTCCTAGAGCATTACCTGTAAGGGATTACTCTCAACTTCCTCTAGAAGTAAAAGAAAAAGAGGTAGATAGTTTAATTGCGAGAGAAGCGCAAGAACCATTTGATTTAATGAATGGTCCTTTAATTCGTAAGCAGCTTGTTCAATTAGAGAAGGATGAATGGTTATTACTGTGTACGATGCATCATATTATTTCTGATGCTTGGTCCATTGGTATATTCATGAATGAATTACTTGCTTTCTATGAAGAAGAAACGGGCGGAAATCCTGCTAAATTAAGTTCACTATCCATTCAATATGCAGACTTTGCGAAGTGGCAAAAGGAGTGGTTGCAAGGTGATGTGCTAAATCGTCAGCTTACGTATTGGCAGGAAGAATTGTCTGGTGAACTTCCTATCTTACAACTGCCAGTGGATCGACCTCGACCGGTTAAGCAGACTTACTCTGGGGCTACGCATCATGTGATTTTTCCTTATAAATTGCTTAGTCAATTGAAGGATATAAGCCGACAAGAAGGATCTACTTTATTTATGACTTTAATGGCCGCATACCAGAGCTTTCTTGCTCGTTATACAGGACAAAAAGATATTCTAGTTGGTAGCCCGATTGCAAATCGGAACCATAAGGGAGTAGAAGGATTAATTGGTTTCTTTGTTAATACGTTGGTTTATCGATCAGATTTGAGTGGCACCCCTACCTTTCGGGAGATTTTGAACCAAACAAAGAAAAAGGCGTTAAAAGCTTACGAATATCAAGATATACCATTTGAAAAAGTGGTAGAAGCTGTGCAACCTGAACGAAGCATGAGTCATTCCCCTATATTTCAGACCATGTTTACGCTACAGAATATAAAACAAGAACGACTAGATTTGCCTGATAGAAGTATTGAAATGGTAGAAAGTAATATGTCTATTGCTAAATTTGATTTGAGCTTAACTGCCTATGAAGTGGAAGAAGGTCTATTCGTCTCATTTGAATACAACACGGATTTATTTGATAGTAGTACCATTGCACGTATGGCAGGACATTTTGAGAACTGGCTAAATGAAATCACGTATCATCCAGATGAATCATATACAAAGCTGTCAATGTTATCAGATACTGAGCAAAAACAACTCCTAGAAGAATGGAATGATACGGACGTAGTTTATGGTCATGATTGTATGATTCATGAGCTATTTGAGCAACAAGTTGCACGGACACCTGATGCAGTGGCGGTAGTTTATGAGGGTGGAAAGCTAACGTATCAAGAACTAAATGAAAAATCGAATCAATTGGCACATTTTCTACAAAAACGAGGTATCGGACCTGAATCATTGGTTGGTATATGTATTGAACGTTCTCCTGATATGATTATCGGTCTCTTTGGGATTTTGAAGGCAGGTGGGGCTTATGTCCCACTGGACCCAAGTTATCCCGAAAACCGCCTGAGATACATTTTGGAGAATTCACAAATTCAAGTGCTGTTAACAAAAGAGGCACTACAGGACTGGTTACCTAAAGATATTCAAGCAATTTGTTTAGATCGGGATCAAGTAATGATTTCTAAAGAGAGTAATTTAGCTCCGGTGAGTGGAGTAACAGCAAATAACTTAGCCTATATTATATACACTTCGGGTTCGACAGGAAATCCAAAGGGGGTAATGATTGAACATCATTCTGTTATAAATCGCCTACAGTGGATGCAGAAAAAATACCCATTGTCTGAGGAGGATACAATCCTACAAAAGACACCGTTTTCGTTTGATGTTTCTGTCTGGGAATTATTTTGGTGGTCATTTGTAGGAGCACGTGTTTGTTTACTTCCACCAGGAGGAGAGAAAGATCCTGCGGTGATTGAGGAGTATATTGAACGATACCGTGTGTCCACCATGCATTTTGTTCCGTCGATGTTATCTACTTTCTTAGATTATATGGAATTATATAATTCGAAAAGGGATGTATCGTCTTTAATTCAAGTTTTTACTAGTGGAGAAGCGTTAAACACTGAACAGGTTCGCCGGTTTAAGGGGATCTTTTACAATGCTCAGCAAACAAAGTTAATTAACTTGTATGGTCCTACTGAAGCAACTGTGGATGTGACTTATTACGATTGTGATTTAGAAAAAGAACCAATGCTTATTCCGATTGGTCGTCCGATTGATAATACAGAGTTGTATGTGTTAGATCAATATCAACAAGTGGTCCCAATTGGTGTGGCAGGGGAACTTTACCTTGGAGGAGTAGGATTAGCACGTGGCTACTTCAATCGACCGGATTTAACTACTGAACGTTTTATTCCGCATCCCTTTAAGGACGGGGAACGATTATATCGAACGGGTGACTTGGT
Organism: Bacillus sp. 5mfcol3.1; assembly: GCF_900114335.1. NCBI lineage: Bacteria > Bacillati > Bacillota > Bacilli > Caryophanales > Bacillaceae > Bacillus > Bacillus sp. 5mfcol3.1. Next base: position 1,586,405 of record NZ_FOST01000001.1, read on the forward strand.
TAGATATATAAATGATCGTAACTTAGAATATATTGGAAGAATAGATAACCAAGTTAAAATTAGAGGATTCCGAATTGAATTGGGAGAAATAGAAGCAGCTTTACATGATCACTCATCTGTAAAAGAGGCAGTCGTGTTGGTGAAGGAAGATCGACCAGGAGATAAGCAGTTAGTAGCTTATGTAGTGGGTGAAGGGGATACTGGGGAGTGGCGTGAATATCTCAAGAAGCAATTACCACATTATATGGTTCCGGCATACTTTTTCCAAATTGAAGGTATGCCACTTACTCCAAATGGTAAAGTGAATCGGAAAGCATTATTGGAATTAGAAGAACAGTTCATAAGTGAAGATATTACTTCATCACGAACACCAGTGGAGGAGCTCATCGTTTCCGTTTGGAGCCAAGTGTTAGGAATAAAAAATATTAGTGTTCAGGATTCCTTTTTTGAAATCGGTGGTCATTCACTACTAGCTACTCAAGTAGTGTCACGTTTACAGGGAATTTTTCAAATCGAATTACCAGTACGTGAACTATTTGAATATACAACGGTGGAGTCACTGGCAAAGCGATTAGAACAGTTACGTAAAGGAGATAAAAAACGAGAGATTCCGCCACTAATACCAATGAAACGAGGAGAAGCTATTCCACTATCTTATGCCCAACAACGTTTATGGTTTATTGATCAATTTACACCTAATAGTGCCCTTTACAATATGCCAATGGTATGCCGTCTTACAGGGAATTGGCTACTTGAAGCATTGGAAACGGGATGGAATCAACTAATAGAACGTCATGAATCACTGCGGACGGTCTTTCAAGAAGTGAATGGTCAACCCGTACAGCAAATTGAACCGTATGCTTTTCAATCAATTCCGAAAACGGATTTAACTATGCTTTCTTCTGAAGATCAAGAAGAAGAAGTTAAACGTTTAATTCAACAAGAAACAGAAGTGCCATTTGATTTAACAGAGGGTCCATTAATCAGGACAAGTATTTTGCACGTGGGAGAGGAAGAATGGATACTCCTTTGTACTCTACATCATATCGTTTCAGATGGATGGTCAATGGGAATCCTACTTGAAGAATGGATGGCATTTTATGAGAAAGCAACGGATGGAAAGGTAGCGGAACTTGAACCATTACCGGTTCAATATTCCGACTTTGCTCAGTGGCAAAAAGGATGGCTAAAGGAGGAGGTGCTTGATCAACAACTCCAATACTGGAGGGAAGAATTGTCTGGGGAGCTTCCTGTACTCCAACTTCCTGTGGATCGCCCGCGTCCCGCAATACAAACTCATCACGGGTCGACATACACTATGGTTCTGCCAAGCACGCTACATGATAAATTGAATGAACTTAGTCGAAAAGAAGGGGCTACGCTCTTCATGACGCTTTTAGCTGCATATCAAAGTTTTCTATCTCGTTATACGGGACAAGAAGATATTCTGGTCGGAAGCCCAATTGCGAATCGGAACTATAGAGAAATTGAAGGACTAATTGGTTTCTTCGTTAACACACTGGTTTATCGAGCTAATTTGAGTGGTAGACCGACATTTCAAGATGTACTGTATCAGGTTCGTCAAAAGGCATTGAAGGCGTATGAATATCAAGATATTCCATTTGAAAAAATTGTAGAAGTTGTGCAACCGGAGCGAAGTACAAGTCATTCGCCAATCTTCCAGACTATGTTCATCTTGCAAAATATGAAACAAGAGTTACCGGTGTTATCTAGTAGAAGTATTGAAATGATAGAAAGCCATAGTCCAATTGCAAAGTTTGATTTAAGTGTAATGGCAGTTGAGACGGAAGAGGGATTACTTTTTACTTTTGAGTACAATAAGGATTTATTCAATGCTACTACTATTGAACGGATGGCAGGACACTTTGAGAAATGGCTACATGAAGTTTCTCATCGCCCACAAAATCCGTTGCATGACCTGAGCATGCTATCAGAACCCGAACGTACTTTGTTATTAGAAACATGGAATGACACTGTAATGGAAATGTCTCATCAGGGTCTTATTTGCGACAGATTTGAGGAGCAAGTAGCAAGGCGTCCGGATGCGATTGCGGTAGTTGATCAAACAAAACAGTGGACTTATGGTGAACTGGATACACAAGCAAATCAGTTGGCAAATGTTTTACGGCGAAAGGGAGTAGCCCCAGAGTCAGTGGTAGGAGTTTATCTTCCGAGGTCAGCTGAGCTAATGGCAAGTTTACTAGGCATTTTAAAAGCTGGTGGAGCTTATGTTGTTTTAGATCCGTTATATCCAAAATCAAGGTTAGAATACATGATTGAAGATGCAGGAATTCAATTTGTAGTGACGGCGGAAGGACAAGAAGGACATTTCGCACACGTCGAAATGGTGAGGTTAGAAGAACTAACAGTGGAAAGCGTAATCGCACCTACACGTCAAATAAATCCAGAGAACTTAGCCTATATTGTTTATACCTCTGGTTCTACAGGAAAACCGAAGGGTGTCATGGTTGAAAATCGCTCATTAATGAATATGGTTTCTTGGCATCAAGAAGTTTATCATATTTCAGCAGAGGATCGTGCGACTCAGATTGCAGGGGTTGCTTTTGATTCGGCTGTCCAGGAGATTTGGCCGTATCTAACTGCTGGCGCAGCACTCTACTTGTCAACAGAGGAACTGAGAATTAATCCAGAAGCACTAAGGGACTGGCTCATTGATTCACGAATAACAGCTAGTTTTGCACCTACGCCTATTCTGGAAAGACTCTTGAAATTATCTTGGCCAGATAAAATGGATCTTCGTTTTATCATTACTGGTGGGGATCAATTAACGCAGTATCCATCTAGCGATATTCCTTTTGCGGTAATTAATCAGTATGGTCCATCGGAAAATACCGTTGTTACTACAGATTGTTACGTACCTGTAGGGGTGACAACAGGTACGCCATCGATTGGTCGACCGATTGCGAATACAGAAGTTTATGTGTTAGATTCTCATCTTCAGCTAGTACCAATTGGTGTAATTGGAGATCTCTATATTGGAGGGAAGAGTCTTGCACGTGGATATGCTAATCGTCCGGATCTTACAAAGGAAAAATTTATTCCACATCCTTTCAAGTCAGGAGAACGTCTCTATTATACAGGAGACAAAGCAAGTTATCTTTCTGATGGTAATCTCCAGTTCCATGGACGTATAGATGACCAAGTAAAAATTCGTGGTTTCCGGATTGAATTGGGAGAAATAGAAGCTGTTTTGCAGGCACATTCTTCTGTGAAAGAAGCAGTTGTATTGGTACGAGAGGATAATCAAGGTGATAAGAGATTAGTAGCTTATGTAGTTGGTGAAGGAAGTGTCCATGAATGGCGAGAACATCTACAAACACATTTACCAAATTACATGGTTCCAACAAACTTTATTGAGATGGAATTTTTACCACTTACACCGAATGGAAAGCTTGATTTGAAGGCATTGCCTATACTTAGTGAACAATCCGCTGAAAATACTGTATACCCAAGAACTCCGCTGGAAGAACTTATTGCTTCAGTGTGGAGTCAAGTGCTAGGAATAAGAGACATTGATGTTCAGGATTCATTCTTTGAGCTCGGTGGTCACTCTCTACTTGCTACACAAGTGGTCTCACGCTTACAGGAAGTCTTTCAAATCAAATTGCCAGTACGTGAACTGTTCGAATATTCAACGGTCGAAGCATTATCGAAACGAATAGATCAGTTACGTAAGGGGAGCGAAAAACGAGAAATTCCACCATTGATGCCGATGGAACGAGGGGGAAATATTCCACTGTCTTATGCCCAACAGCGCTTATGGTTTATTGATCAATTTGCACCTAATAGTGCACTTTATAATATGCCAATGGCATGCCGTCTTACAGGGAATTGGTTACCTGAGGCATTGGAGTTGGGATGGAATCAGTTGATAGAGCGTCATGAATCTTTGCGGACTGTATTTTATGAAGAGGATGGCCATCCTATGCAGCAGATTCAACCGTACGTTTTCCGTCCGCTTCTGCAAATGGACTTAACTAAGCTTTCATTAGAGGAGCGAGAAAGAAAGTTGGAGCAATGGATTCAAACTGAAGTCGAATCTCCATTTGATTTAGAAAAAGGGCCATTGTTCCGTGGGAAACTCATAAGAATTTCAGAAGAAGAATGGGTTCTTCTGTGTAATATGCATCATATTATCTCAGATGGATGGTCGATGGAAATCTTGCTTCAAGAATGGATGGCATTTTATGAGAATACGATTGGTGAAAAACAAGCAGAGCTGGAACCACTACCAGTTCAATATGCCGATTTTGCTCAGTGGCAAAGAGAATGGTTGAAAGATGAAGTACTATATCAACAACTTGCGTATTGGAAGGAAGAATTATCCGGTGAGTTACCAGTCTTAATGTTGCCAATGGATCGTCCGCGTCCGCCAGTGCAAACCCACCATGGATTAACTCATAATGTTTTGTTATCGCGCTCATTACTGGATAAATTAAACGAACTAAGTCGTCAAGAAGGGGCCACACTTTTCATGACCTTATTGGCATCGTATCAAAGTTTCCTTGCTCGTTATACGGGACAAACGGATATTATTGTTGGCAGCCCAATTGCAAATCGAAATTATCGAGAAATTGAAGGGCTGATTGGTTTCTTTGTCAATACATTGGTTTATCGCGCTGATTTAAGTAATGCACCGGCATTTCAAGAGTTGTTGTCTCAAGTGCGGATAAAAGCATTGAAGGCGTATGAGTATCAAGATGTTCCGTTTGAGAAAATTGTAGAGGTTATCCAACCTGAACGAAATACAAGCCATTCTCCGATTTTCCAAACCATGTTTACTTTGCAAAATACGGGACAGAAGCTACCAGAACTACATGGAAGAAATATAGAAGTAATGGAAAGTAATGCTCCTATCGCTAAGTTTGATTTAAGTTTAACTGCTGCAGAAGTGGAAGAGGGTTTATTACTTACTTTTGTTTATAGAACTGATTTATTTGACAGCTTAACTATTGAATCCATGGCTGAACATTTTGGGAACTGGTTGAATGTAATCGTGGAGAATCCTGATAAAGCATTAGCTAAGTTGCCTATATTGTCAGGATTACAGCAAAAACAGTTGGAGGAGTGGAATAATGATGCTGTAGCATATCCACAGGAAAGTACAATTCATCAGCTGTTTAAAGAGCAAGTAAATCGTACACCTGATGCGGTAGCAGTGGTAGATGAAAAACAGCAGTTAACGTATCGAGAGCTGAATGAAAAAGCTAATCAATTGGCCCACTATCTTCAGCAATGCGGGATTGGGAATGAATCATTGGTTGGACTTTGCTTTGAGCGTTCAGTTGAGATGATTGTTAGTATTATGGGGATTTGGAAGGCTGGAGCAGCCTATGTTCCATTAGACCCATCATATCCAGAAAGTCGTCTACGATATATTTTGGAGGACACTGGAATTCAAGTATTAGTTACGAACGAGTCATTGGAAGACTGGATACCTAAAGAAATCAAGATAGTTTGTCTAGATAGGGATCAAGCAATGATTTCACAAGAAAGCATTCTTTCACCAAAATGTGAAGTAACAGGAGAAAACTTAGCGTATGTTATCTATACTTCAGGATCAACGGGGAATCCAAAGGGTGTCTTGATACAGCATCATTCTGTACTAAACTTGTCGCATGGTTTACAAAAAGAAGTTTTCGAACATGAGATACCATCTAACATGCATGTCGGTTTAAATGCGTCAATTGCCTTTGATGCATCTATCCAGCAATTACAAATGCTGCTTTATGGTTCAAGTTTGTATATTATTCCGAATGAAGTACGAAGTGATCCGGAGCAGTTTGTAGCTTATATTAGGGAGAACAAGTTAGAAATCTTTGATATAACACCTTCATTGCTTCAATTACTTATAGATGCCGGATTGTTAGAAACGTGTGATGGCGTTCATGTTCCAAGTAAGGTACTGGTTGGTGGTGAAGCAATTATGCCGTCATTATGGGAACAGCTAGTAGAGACTGATAAAATACAGTTTTATAATGTATATGGTCCTACAGAATGTACGGTTGATGCAACATGCTATCATATCAAAAAAGATAGTAAGAGAGTAACAATTGGGCGTCCATTGCCTAACGTCCAAACTTATGTATTAGATAGTAATAGGTTGCCAGTTCCAGTTGGTGTGATGGGGGAACTTTATATCGGAGGAGTAGGTCTAGCAAAGGGGTACTTGAATCGTCCAGAGTTAACATCCGAACGATTTATTTCTCATCCATTCAAAGAAGGCGAGAGGTTATATAGAACAGGCGATCTTGTGAGATATCTTCCTGATGGTAATATAGACTACTTAGGAAGAATGGATAATCAAGTGAAGATTAGAGGATTTCGAATCGAACTTGGGGAGATTGAGTCGACTTTACAAGAGCATGACTTGGTAAAAGAGGTAGTTGTAATAGTTAGGGAAAATCAGTCGGGAGATAAGAGGTTAGTAGCTTATGTAGTGGGCGAAGGTAGTGTAGAAGAATGGCGAGAGTATCTTAAAACAAAACTGCCAATCCATATGATACCTTCCTACTTTGTCGAAATGAAAGAATTACCGCTAACCATAAATGGAAAGGTTGATCGGAAATCGTTACCTATACCAGATTATCAAGGAATACAAGAAGGCTACGCGGCCCCAAGAAATGAACGTGAACATAAGCTTTCTATCATTTGGGAACGTGTGCTAGGTTCAAAACGTATTGGTATTTATGATAACTTTTTTGAAATTGGTGGAGATTCAATTCTTAGCATCCAGATTGTCTCTCGCGCAAAGCAAGCTGGTTTACAGTTGACACCAAAACAACTATTTGAACACCAAACGATTGCTGAGTTGGCGCAAGTAGTCAAAGAAGAACAAGGTGTACAAGCTGAACAAGGAATTATAACTGGAGAGACGATACTTACACCTATTCAGCAAAGGTTTTTTGCACAAAATCATCCTAATCCACATCATTGGAATCAATCCATGTTCTTTAGAACGAAAGAAAAATTGGACATAGGATCACTGGAAAAGGCAGCGCGTAACCTTCTACTTCATCATGATGCCCTGCGTTTAAGATATGAACGTTTACCTAATGGGACTTGGGAACAGTGGAATGAAGGAATTGAAGAACAATTGATGCTGACTGTCATTTCATTAGACGAAGTGCCGGAAGCGGATTGGCATGAAGTTATTCAAAAAGAGATTAATGTTGCACAAGAAAGATTGAATTTACATGATGGTCCTTTAATGAGAATGGTGTATTTTGATGAAGGTGAGGAGACTGGTCGATTATTTTGGACAATTCATCACTTAGCCGTGGATGGTGTTTCTTGGCGAATTTTATTGGAAGATTTGCAAACAGCATATACGCAAGCGGTCCAAGGGCAAAAAATTCAATTACCTATGAAGAGTACATCTTTTAAAGAATGGTCGGAGAAATTACAACATTACGCTCAAACTGGAATATCAAAAGAAGTGCTACATTACTGGGAGCAGCAGGTTGAACAAGACGTAGTTATACTGCCAGTAGATGGTACTATAAGTAATCCAGTAAGCGCAGTAACTGAGGAAATTACTGTGGTGTTAAACGAGAATGAGACCCGTATGTTATTGCAAGAGACTTTAAGCACTCACCGTGTCCAAATCAATGAAGTATTATTAGCAGCATTGGTACAAGCTACAGCAGCATGTACGGGGCAGCCGATATTAAGCGTAGATTTAGAGGGACATGGTCGAGAAGAGATTATTGAAGATGTTGATTTATCGAGAACCGTGGGATGGTTTACAAGTATTTACCCAGTTCATTTAAATATTACTAATGCTAATACGCCAATTGCAGCATTAAAAGCAGTTAAAGAACAAGTTCGCAAAATTCCTAATAAGGGTGTTGATTATGGGGTGTTGCGTTACATGAACACAACAATGTGTGAGCCATTAAGCTCCCAATATACACCGTCTATTAGTTTTAACTATCTTGGACAATTTGACCAAATGTTTTCTAGCGATGCAATGTTTATTCCAGAGAACAAATTTAAGCGTTTAGATCATGCTGCCGGTTCCAAGCGATCGCATGTAATTGATGTAATTGGGGTTGTAACGGATGGAAAACTTCAGTTCACTTGGGTATACAATGTTGGACAATTTGCCAAATCAACGATTCAAAGTATTGCACAGAATATGCTATATCAACTGAGTAGATTGATTCAATCTTCAGATAGAGAATCTGCACTGACCATTTCGGATTTTGCAATGGCTAATCTTAGCCAAGAAGGTTTGACAAATGTACTAAATAAAATGCATCGTGGAAAGAAAAATCAGATTACTGATTTATATCCACTATCACCTTTGCAAGAAGGTATGATCTTCCACACATTGCATGATCAAGGGGATGAACATGTTGCACCGTATATAGTGCAATTGAGTTTTATGATTCAAGGGGAAATGGATATTCCTACTTTTGAGCAGGCTTGGAAATCTGTAATTCAGCGGCATGAAATTTTTCGTACAGCATTTGTATGGGACGAAATTGAAAAACCTGTACAAGTGGTGTATGAAAATATCCCATTTAAAGTGAACAAAGAAGACTGGCGTACAATGACAAGTGAAGAGATAGCGGAAAAAAGAAAAGTCTTTTTGGCATTAGATCGAAAACAAGCCTTCCAATTTGATGAAGCACCATTGATGCGGGTAACAGTCATTCAAGAAGGTGAGGAAGAATATCGGATTGTTTGGACCCATCACCATATTTTACTGGATGGATGGAGTTTACCATTGGTCTTTAATGAATTACTTACAGTCTATCAGAAGAGAATGAATGGAGAAGCTGTAAAGTTACCTAAGTCCTCACCATATAAGAAATATATCCAATGGTTAAGAGAACAAGATAAGGAGCAGGCGGAACAATTCTGGAGAGAGAAGCTAAAAGGTTTTACTGCGCCAACTTTGCTGGGCTTAGAAAGTAAAGAGGAAGAAAAAGGTTACACAGAGAAGGTTACGTATTTATCAGAAGAGCAGACTCAAGCGTTACAAGGATGGGCGAAACGCAATAAACTTACTTTGAGTACAGTAATTCAAGGGGCATGGGCATATCTCATGAGCCGATATAGTGGAGAAAATGACATTGTTTTTGGTGTAACAAGCTCAGGGCGTTCTACGGAGATTATTGATGTTGAAAACATCGTAGGTCCTTTCATTACAACGTCACCGACGCGAATTCAATTGATGGATGATATAAAATTAATAGATTGGTTGCAGAAGATACAAGAGGAAGAGATAGAAAGAAGACAATATGAGTATGCTTCTTTGACAGAGATTCAGGGGTGGAGTGAAGTTCCTAGAGGAATACCGCTGTTCAATAGTTTATATGTGTTTGAAAATTATCCAGTGAAAGAGGAGTCTTCAGAAAATCTGGAAATTGGTGAATTGGAAGGGGTAGAACAAACCCACTACCCATTAGGGTTAGCTGTAGTTCCAGGAATCCAGTTATCGTTAAAGTTAATGTATGACCGTAGTAAGTTTAATAGAGTAACCATTGAACGAATGCTGGGTCATTTACACCAAGTGTTAATGCAAATGCTCAAAAACATTGATCAAAATCTATCGGAGCTAGTATATATTACGGAAGCTGAACAAAGAAAGCTATTGGAAGAATGGAATAATAATACTATATCCTATCCACGTCAAAATGTAATTCATCAACTATTCGAAGAGCAAGTAAATCGTACACCTGACGCGTTGGCAGTAGTAGATGAAAAACAGCAACTAACATATCGAGAGCTGAATGAAAGAGCTAATCAATTAGCCCATCATTTACAGAAATGTGGAATTGGGACAGAGTCATTAGTTGGCCTCTGCTTTGATCGATCAGTTGAGATGATTGTTGGTCTCATGGGAATTTGGAAGGCTGGAGCAGCCTATGTTCCATTGGATCCATCGAATCCAGAAAGCCGCCTGCAATATATTTTACAAGACACGGGAATTAAAGTTTTAGTTACAAATGAGGTATTACTAGGATGGATACCTAAAGACATCAAGACAGTTTGCCTAGATAGGGACCAAGCAATGCTTTCTCAAGAAAGCAAACTTTCACCAATATGTGAGGTAACAGGGGAAAACTTAGCGTATGTTATCTATACTTCTGGTTCGACAGGGAATCCAAAGGGGGCTTTAGTACAGCACCATTCTGTAATAAACCTATCCTATGGTTTACAAAAAGAAGTTTTCTCACATGACATACCTAGTAATATGCGCGTCGGTTTGAATGCGTCAATTGCCTTTGATGTATCTATTCAGCAATTACAAATGTTGCTTTATGGTTCAAGTTTATATATTATCCCAAGTGAAGTTCGCACTAATCCGGAACAATTTGTGTCCTATATTAGGGAGAATAAATTGGAAATGTTTGATATGACACCTTCATTACTTCAATTACTTATAGATGGAGGATTGCTAGAAATAAGTGCTGATGTTCATGTACCAAGTAAGATATTAGTCGGTGGTGAAGCAATTATGCCGTCATTATGGGAACAGCTAGTAGAGACAGAAAAAATTGATTTTTATAATGTATACGGTCCTACAGAATGTACGGTTGATGCAACATGCTATCATATCAAAAAAGATAGTAAGAGAGTAACAATTGGCCGTCCGTTGCCGAACGTTCAAACTTATGTATTAGATAAAAATTTGTTACCTGTTCCAGTTGGTGTAACAGGTGAGCTATATATTGGGGGTGCAGGTATAGCGAGAGGATACTTGAATCGCCCAGAATTAACAGCAGAGCGATTCATCCGTCATCCATTTAATGAAGAAGAACGTTTATATCGTACGGGAGATTTGGTTCGTTATTTACCTGATGGTAATTTAGATTACTTGAGAAGAATTGATAATCAAGTGAAAATTAGGGGCTTTCGTATTGAACTTGAAGAGATTGAAGCGAGTATAGAGAGGCATCCATTGGTAAAAGAAGCAGTAGTTTTGGTAACAGAGGATAAATTAGGAGAGCAGAGATTGGTTGCTTATGTAGTTGGAGATGTTAGTATGCATGAGTGGCGTGAGTATCTCAAGACACAAGTACCAAATTATATGGTTCCCGCTCACTTTATTAAGGTAGACGAGATTCCTCTTACAACAAATGGCAAAGTTGATCGAAAGGCATTGAACAATTTAACTATTCATAGAGAAAATAACTTCTCTACACCAATCATTCCAAGGGATGAAATTGAATATCAGTTGATTAAAATCTGGCAGGATGTGTTACAGATAGAAGATGTTTATGTAAATGATGATTTCTTTAATAGAGGAGGACACTCTCTCCTTGTAATTAAATTAGTTTCAAAAATTAGGGAGAAGTTTGGAAAAGAGATTAAGGTGTCTACATTGATTAAGAATCCAACAGTGGAAGGAATCGCATGCCTTATTCGTGATAAGCATGATATGACGAAATCAGTAGCAGCGCTAGTTTCACTACAAGAATCAGAGAAAAGACCTTTCTTCTGCGTTCATCCGTTTATGGGGAATGTATTCTGTTACATTCAACTAGCAAGATTGCTTAAGAGCCATTGTTCATTTTATGGTTTACAGAATCCTCTTATAGAAAAGAAAGAAATTGACGAGTTAACTTTGCCGGAAGTAATTCAACTTTACATCGAAGAAATAAAACGTGTTCAGCCAGAAGGTCCATATCGTCTTGGAGGATGGTCTTTAGGCGGTGCGATTGCTTATGAAATCGCAACTGTACTAAGGAGTCAAGGTGAGGAAGTTGAGTTGTTGATACTAATGGATACTAAAGTACCTTCAGAGCAGGACTATAAAACAACGGAGGATATGCTCTCATATATATATGAGCATTTCATTCCTAGAGATTTTACTGAGCAGGAAGAAGGCCTCTTCCATAAACAAGATATGCTTGTAGAGCGATTAATTATGGAAGGAGTACTCCCGCCTGATGCAGATCTTATCAATTTGAAGCAAGTTATCAATGCTCATAGGAAATGCCTGAATATAATGGCAGAGCATGATTTAATACCATACTCTGGAGAAGTTCTCTACTTTAGTGCTGAGGAAGGAAAAGAGTTGTTTACAGATTGGGGACCTTTATTAAAAGGAAGAGTAAATAAGTATTCTGTCCCTGGATCACATGAGGAAATAGTAGACTTCCCCGCAGTTGAAAAGATAGCTAAGTACCTATTAAATGAATTTGAAGAGATAAAAGAAACATCCCTTTCATTAACTGAAAAGTAGAGAGCGCAAAAGATGCAACGCAATGAACGAAAAGGGGAGACCAATACCTGCATGCATATCAAGTGTAGGGAATAATGAATATATTAAGAGCATTACTTTTTAAGGGGATAATGTAAAAAGTAATTGGTAGAGACATAGAAATCTTTGTAATAGAAGCGAATGCCTGATGATATTACTGAGGAAAGGTGCATATTTTCATTGATATGTAAATATGCACCTTTCCTATTGTATATGCAATTTAGTAATGTGAATTTGAATTTATGTAACGTTCATATATGAAGTAATTCTTTAAAAAAGGACGTGATTTATCATACAAATTCAAGCTGTGAAAATACCAAAGAATATTGAAAGTCATTTGTTTAAGCAACTTAGTAACTTAGTTTCAAATGAGAAGAAAGAACGAATGAAGCGTTTATTAAATTCATGCGACATTAATAGGACCCTGATAGGAGATTTACTAATCCGATCTCTAATCTGCCAAAAGTATAAAATTAATAATGAAGAAATTAGATTTATATATAATGAGTATGGAAAACCTTTTGTTGAAAACTTTTCTGACTTTCATTTTAATCTGTCACATTCAGGAGAATGGGTGGTTTGTACTACTGCTAATTTTAATGTGGGTATTGATATAGAAAAGATTTCAGAGATAGAGGCTCTTAAATTAGCAAATGAATTTTTTTCAGAGGAAGAATTTTATGATATATCTAATATAAATTCTGATGAACAAATTAATTATTTTTATGATTTATGGACATTAAAAGAAAGTTATATAAAAACGATTGGAAAAGGGCTTTATATCCCGTTAAATTCATTCTCTATAAAAAAAGAGTCACCAACTTTAATTTCATATAAGTATATACCTCAAAACTTTTACTTTAGACAATATAACATTGAGCCAAATTATAAGGTATCTGCTTGTGCAACAAGGGATGAATTTCCGCAAGAGATAATAATTAAAGACATTTATGCAATTTTCCAAACTATATACAAATTTGAAAGTAAGGAGAAAATCAATGCAGAAGACTAAACTTTTTTGCTTTCCACATGCTGGGGGATCCGCGTTTAGTTACGCAAAATGGAAAAATTACTTTAATCCATATATTGAGGTAGTCCCGATAGAGTTAGCTGGTAGAGGATATAGAATTGAAGAAAGTTTGTACGGAAGTATGGAAGAAGCGGTAAATGATGTCTATAATAATATCGTTATGCAGATAGATGATTCGCCATATATTTTATTTGGGCATAGTATGGGAAGTTTGATTGCCTATGAAGTAGCTAGAAAAATACAAGATTCTAAAAGCGTATTGCCTAAATTTCTTGTCTTATCCGGTAGAAATCATCCAAATAGTAAAATAAAAAACATCCGACATAATCTTTCTAACGAACAATTTAAAAGAGAAGTTATTGCAATGGGAGGTACACCATCTGGGGTACTGCAATCAGAAGAATTAATGAAGATTTTTCTCCCTATTCTAAGAGCAGATTTTAAAATCGTTGAGACGTATATTCATGACAAAAATACACAACCATGTGATATTGATTTTCTTATATTTAATGGGGAAAATGATGAATTTACTACATATGATCAAGTAATAAAATGGGAACGATACACAAGTAAAACGTGTACTTTTCATTCTTTTGAAGGTAATCATTTCTTTCTAAATGAAAATATTGAAGAAATAGCAAATAGTATTATAGGAAAGTTTAATTCTAAAAGATTATCAACTAGTTTTTAGAGATTTTCTTTGATCATCAGACAGTCGTTGGATAACTGGTGAGTTAATTGATGCAATTTGTGGATCTTGCTTATAATGCTAATTGTAAGTATTATATACTTTAAAACCAAAACTTTCCCAATTTAATGTTGAGAAAGTTTTGGTTTTTATTATTCTAGTAGTAATCACTTTTTAAAGTTATAGAAATTTAAAAATAAAGTATTGTATACATGTAAGTATGATTAAAAATAAAAAGTTGTAAATGCTAAATTTAATTAAATACGCCTTACTCTCTTTAACATTGGCCTGAATGAATAGTTTATAGGAGATTACACTGGCTAAAGATGCGATAATTGTTCCAAGCCCTCCAATATTTACTCCTAGTAATAAAGCTTTCCAATCAGAAGTAAAGTTTGATAGAAGAATTGAAGTAGGAAAATTGCTAATCAATTGACTCAAAAATATGGAACTAAAGAAGACTGAAGTATCTCCTCTTAAATTAGCGCGAGCAAATGTCTCCAGCGCATCCGAATGGGAAATGTTTCCGATAAAAATAAAAAAACCGACAAAGGTTATTAGAAGAAAGTAATCGATCTTAAATAGTAAGTTTCTATCTAACGTAAATGCTGCTATCAATGTGACTATTAGCGCAATGTAATAATCAATGACACCAAAAATAGATGCAATGATAGTGATAAGTATCAAAATCCAGATGGTAGCTTTTTTTCGATTTTTCACGGTAATTACAGGTAGTTCTATTTTTAAATCTGTTTTTTGAAGTTTTTGAGTAAATATAAATAACAAACTAATTCCAAGTACAGCTAAAAGCAGGATTGAACCTAAAAATGGGATGAGCTTAATTCCATAGTAAGAATATAGGTATAAATTTTGTGGGTTTCCCATAGGCATCAAGCTACTACCGATGTTTGCCGCAATTGTCTGCAAGATGATTGTATCCATCATGTTCATTTGTGTTTTTTTACTAATGACAAGTGTTATTGGTACAAAAGTGAGGAGGGCGACATCATTTGTTACAACCATGGAGCAAATAAAGCATAACAAAATTAGAATAATAGATATTGACCTGCTGTTATTGCATTTATTTAAAATCGCAACGGCAAGTTTGTCTAATATCTTTAGCTGTTCCAAGGCTTTAATGGCCACCATTAGATTAAATAAGCTAATTAACACTTCAAAGTTAATATATTCGAACCTTGGCGAATGTATTAAGCAGCTTACAATTGCTAATATTAGTGAAATGGTAAGTACTAAATCCTTTTTTAAAAATTCGAATTTCATAAGGAGTCTTTTTTTATTTTGAACGAATACTATTTCTTTCACAATACACCACCTGTAATCTATGTTAGTAAATATACGTTTTTTGGGATAACTCGATATTGCTAGAAAAGAGGATGACATAAGGTCCTAAATAAGAGTTTTGTAATGTTTCATCCCTTCAACAAAATCCTTTTTTGCTAAGTGTCTGTAATGTTGTAAATATGTGCAATATAGAGGAATCCCACTAGGGGGATTAATTGAGAAAACAAATGTTTTTTGTATGATACCATAAATAAATTAAATGTTTTATTTTTTAAATATTCTTATAATATTTCGTTGATTCTTGATTTCAAATCCTTTATATGAACTTCTAAAAGAGAAAAGTATGCATGTTTTTATGAAGAAAATAGAGGCTTGTCAAAGGCTAGGTAGAACGGAATCTGCGACGTTTGGATACTGTATAAAATTCACAAAATCTCAGTGTTTTTTAGATGAAAAAAACTTAAAATATTTTTTGTTTTTATAAAAATCTGTACTTTTTCGTAACATTCTGTACTTTTAATTATAAATTAAAGACAAGGTTTTCTTAGTTGAATAGTGAAAGCGCTTTATAGATTTTTCGCGAAGTTTTTACCTAGCCTATTTTTGAGATTAGTAGTGAGAAAGGAGATATTTCCATGTTCTTGAGACAATTAACAAAAAAACACTTAACCACTATTGATTATTATGATTTAAATCACCGGTAAACGAAACAAACATAATAGTACAACAATGTTAGTGGATAAAAATATTAGTTTGCAGAAAGGGGTAGAGCATCCGTTTGTATAAGCGTTAAGTACTTCAAAATTTCAGTTTTACGGTTACATGTTGTGATGTTTGCTTAAACAGGCCAATCCGATTAATATAGAAAATTTTTATCCTTGTTGTATTTGAATATAAAAGAGGTATTTATACCAGGAAATATAGGTGATTTTATATAGATTATGATATACAAAATTTGGCATGGAGTGATGATATGGAAAGGCTTTTTTTAGACTTAGTCGGATCAACAAATGATTTTTTATGGTCTAAATTGTTAATTATTATGCTTGTTATTTGCGGAATTTATTTTACATTTAAATTGAATTTTGTACAGTTTCGAATGTTAAAAGAGATGGTCCGTGTATTAATGGAGGGGAAAAGTGGTTCTAAAGATCAAATCTCTCCTTTTCAAGCGTTTTGTATTGGTATGGCAGCCCGCGTTGGAACAGGGAATATCACAGGAATTGCGATTGCAATTGCATTAGGTGGTCCTGGAGCTGTATTTTGGATGTGGATTATTTCTATTATTAGCTCAGCATCCAGTTTTGTCGAAAGCACATTAGCACAGATATATAAAGTAAAAGATAAAACTGGTTTCCGTGGTGGTCCATCCTATTATATGGAAAAAGGGTTGAATAAACGTTGGATGGGAGTATTATTCTCTATTTTAATCACAATTACTTTTGGTCTTGTATTCAATTCAGTACAATCAAATACAGTTACAATTGCTTTTCAAAACTCATTTGGTACAGATCGTCTAACAGTTGGGATAATCATGGCCATTGCTTTCGCTGCGATTATTTTTGGTGGTGTACAACGTATTGCAAAGATGGCTGAATACAAGGTGGTATTTTTAGCGGTATTATACATTGGAGTTGCATTATTTGTTGTAGTTACCAACATATCAAAAATGCCGGAAGTTCTTTCTCTTATTGTTCAAAACGCATTTGGTTTTAAACAAATAGCAGGCGGTTCAATTGGTGCAGCACTTATGAATGGAGTTAAACGCGGTTTATTCTCAAATGAAGCTGGTATGGGAAGTGCACCAAACGTTGCCGCAACAGCAACAACAAGTCATCCGGTGAAACAAGGACTGATTCAAGCATTTGGTGTATTAACGGATACACTGATCATTTGTACTAGCACTGCCTTTATTATTTTGCTGTCTGATGCATATAAACAACCGGGGTTAAATGGTATTGCACTTACACAAGCAGCATTAAGTGAACACATCGGTTCTTGGGCATCGGGTTGTCTTGCTATCTTTGTTTTTTTATTTGGATTTGGTGCGTTAATTGGCAACTATTATTATGGTGAAACAAACATTCGCTTCTTACATACAAGTAAAGTGTGGTTAATGATATACAGAATAAGTGTGTTGGCTATGATTGTATTTGGTTCTGTTGCAAAGATTCAAATTGTATGGGATTTAGCGGACTTATTTATGGGCTTTATGGTTATTATTAATTTAATTGCTATTACCTTACTTTCAAAAGTAGCATTTGCGGCGTTACAAGATTATATAAACCAGAAAAAAGCTGGTAAAGATCCTATTTTTTATAAAGAAAACATTAAAGGGCTTGAAAATATTGAATGTTGGGATAGTTATGAGAAAACTTCAAAAAAGAAAAGTGTGTAATAAGAAGGATATTCAGACTGCAATATGTCTGAATATTTTTCTTGGTTCTAGTGCAAATAGTATTGATTATAGTAAAGAAAAAATCATTCTATATAAAGTTAATAGTACGGGGGAATATGATTAAATGATAAAGGAATCTAGCGTTCAAGTTGAGGGGCAAGAAAAAGTTTGCTTAGATCAATGGGTAGCTCATTATCGAGCGTATGCAGCTAAGGGACGAAGCGCCAGTTATATTCCCGCTCTGGGGGAAATAAATGTATCGCAGTTAGGTATTTGTATAGTAAAGCCAGATGGAACAATGATAAAATCAGGAGATTGGGAGATACCTTTCACATTACAAAGTATATCAAAAGTAATCGGTTTTATAGCCGCTTGTTTAAGTCGTGGTATTTCTTATGTATTAGAACGAGTTGACGTAGAGCCAACTGGAGATGCCTTTAATTCAATTATTCGTTTAGAGATACATAAACCAGGAAAACCTTTTAATCCTATGATCAATGCTGGAGCGATTACGATAGCTTCACTTTTGCCAGGGACATCGGTGCAAGAAAAATTAGAATCTCTATACGTATTAATTGAAAAAATGATAGAGAAGCGTCCCGCTATTAATGAAGTAGTATTTCAATCAGAATGGGAAACCGCTCATCGTAATAGAGCATTAGCATACTATTTAAAGGAGAATGGTTTTCTAGAATCAGATGTGGAGGAGACACTAGAGGTTTACTTAAAACAATGTTCGATTGAAATAAATACTGAAGATATTGCCTTAATAGGGCTTATACTAGCACATGATGGATATCATCCTATTCGCAAAGAACAAGTGCTCCCTAAAGAAGTAGCTAGGTTAACAAAAGCTTTAATGCTTACTTGTGGAATGTACAACGCTTCTGGAAAATTTGCTGCTTTCATTGGATTACCAGCTAAGAGTGGGGTATCCGGCGGAATTATGACACTTGTTCCCTCAAAATCTAGGAAGGATTTATCGTTCCAAGATGGATGTGGTATTGGTATTTACGGACCGGCCATTGATGAATATGGGAATAGTTTACCAGGAATTATGTTGTTAGAACATATTGCAAAAGAATGGGATTTAAGTATATTTTAAAAAGGAGCACAGATATTTTGGTGTAAGAACGATTCCAAAAGTGTTCAGACCTTATATTGTGTCTGAACATTTTTGAGTTATAAAGTATCTTTCTAAAGTAGAAGGGTGTAATGAATACTCACAATCTATAATACTTTCGTTTATATCTTATTTATCAGTTTTTGAAAAAAATAGAGTAAGTATTGTATTAATGCAAATAGGTTTGTATACTGACTGTTAGGCGAAAGTGAGAAGTGATTATTTTGAATCTTAGTAATTTAGTAAAAAAAGACATCTATATTCTCGTTTTAATGATACTTACAGTACCCTTAGTAGGTGAAATAAAGTCATTTCCTTTAAATGAAACATTTAGAATGAGCTTTGGTGCACCAACATTTTTCTTTTTTTTGTTATTGTTTCGAAGAATTCCAGCATTTTTACCGGGTTTTTTAACAGCGATAGTCGTTGTAGTATTTCGTATCTCAATGGATGTCATTATAAAGGGAAATATGGATTGGCTAGCCGCTTTTCATACTCACTATCCTAGTTTTTTCTTTTATTTTACTTATTCGTATCTCTTTCATTTAGCAAAAATTAAACGTTTTTATCATCAACCACTAATGATTGGTTTTATTGGTTGCATGATTGAAATACTGTCAGACTGTGTGGAATTAATGATTCAATATTTCGTATTAAAAACATCAATCACATCCGAGGCAATAAATGAGATCATTGTTATCGCATGTTCCCATAGTTTTATAGTTCTAAGCTTTTTCAATATGATGAAATTGTATGAAGCGCAATCAAGGGAGAGACACATAAAGAAACAAAATGAACACATGCTCATGCTCATCTCTAATTTATATGAAGATGCTGTTCATTTAAAAAAAACATTACAAGATGCTGAGAATATAACAAAAAAATCCTATGATTTATATAAAACCTTAGACTCTTTTGAGCACAAACAGATGGATTTTCAGTTTGGGGATTTAAGGCAACAGGCATTACAAATTGCTGGTGAGGTCCATGACGTTAAAAAGGATAACCAACGTATTTTTGCGGGGCTTTCAAAACTAATTTCTGATGAAAGTTTTACAGATTATATGTCTGTACATGAACTAGTAAATATCATTATACGGGCAAATACGAAATATGCACGGTTGCTAGAGAAAGACATCCAATTTGTGTATAAAATTGATGGTGTGCATCCTCATTATCATATTTACACAATCTTATCTATTATAAATAATATCGTTACAAACGCTGTAGAAGCTATCCAAGGTATGGGAACCATCACAATTGACATTAATAAAGACCACCATTTTGTTGAATTTCAAATAGGCGATAATGGTCCTGGTATTTCTTCAAAATATAAAGATTCAATTTTTGAGCCTGGGTTTACTTCTAAATATGATGATTTAGGCAATCCATCGACAGGTATCGGATTATCGTATGTTAAAGAAATGGTCGAACAACTTGAAGGTGATGTTACGCTTGAGGACAGAACCGAAGGAAAAGGATCAATTTTTATAATTAGATTAGGGATTGATCATATAATTTCGAAAGGGTGATTCTATGTATTTTTATATAGTAGATGATGAAAAAGCGGTTCGCTCAATGTTGGCTCAAATTATCGAGGATGAAGATCTTGGGGAGGTTATAGGTGAAGCTGAGGATGGTTTATCTTTAGAGCAACAAATGCTAATCCTTAAAAATATAGACATTTTATTTATCGATTTGTTAATGCCGATTCAAGATGGAATAAAAACAATCCGTCAAATAAACCCTTCGTTTAAAGGGAAAATCATCATGGTCTCTCAAGTAGAATCAAAAGAATTAATTGCTGAAGCTTATTCGCTTGGTGTTGAATACTATATTATTAAGCCAATTAACCGGATTGAAGTATTAACAGTTGTTCGGAAAGTCATTGAACGAATTCGTTTGGAAAAATCAATAAAAAACATTCAAGAATCGCTTAATATGGTACTAAAATTGGATAGTAATTCAAGTGCGCAAGAAAAATACCGTAATGAAAAACATTTAAATACTTTTAATCATTTTCAAAATTCCATTCATTTTCTTTTGTCTGAATTAGGAATAGCCAGTGAAAGTGGAAGTAAAGATTTAATGGATATGCTAGATTATTTATATAAATATGAACAAGATAACACGTTGGAACAAGGCTTTCCCTCACTAAAAGAGATTTTTATGAATTTGGCTCAAAAAAAACTTGGGGATTCAGCTGAAGATGCCGAATTAAAAAGGTTCATAGAAGCTTCCAAACAACGGATTCGGAGAGCAATTTATCAATCATTAAACCATTTAGCATCCCTTGGACTTACTGATTTTTTAAACCCGAAGTTCGAAAATTATGCTTCTAGATTTTTTGATTTTACTACCGTAAGGAGAAAGATGACAGAATTGAATAATGAACCAACATTACCTGCTCGTATTGATACGAAAAAATTTATTCAAGTTCTTTATTTTGAAGCAAAACGAATACACTTGGAGTTAAGATGATAAACTCTTGCTAAGTATTATTTTCAATTGATAGATTGATAATAGTTTTTCTTTTTATTCTCCTTTATTTCATATTAGTTTTAAAATCAGAAAATTCCGTATCGATTTGGTAGAAGTGTATGAACTTAGAACAAAAGAATATGTATTTTTTATTTTTTTAAACATTAATATTCATTAAAAAAACGAGTATTTTCACAATAAAATATAAATACATAGTAAGTTGAATTTAAAAAAAGATGCTATCTTCTAGCATCTTTTTTTCTTTAAGAGGAAATATCATTGATCCTTATATTATTTGAAATTCAAATGCGGGCATATAAATAACGGAAAAGGAGATAATATTTAACAAATTATAATTGGAAATGGTATTTTAGGTCAGAAATGTTTTTATACTAATTAGGTTATTGGTACTAAACAAGCATAATGTCTCGCTTTTCTGCTCTTTAATCTTATCGTTATTTTTTATTAAGTACATATCGTTTTTTAGAAATCTCAATCCTAGCAGAGTATATAAATTGGGTGATAAAAATGTGGAACATAATTACTTCTTATCTTCCAGATTGGAAAGTCTTTGTACAAGCTTTTATCTTGTTTTTAATTCCGTATACTATCTCAAGAGTTTTTCATTGGGTTCGTATGTCAGAGAAAGAGTGGGAAGAATGAGTTGGTGGAAGTCAAGAGACAAACAAGTGAAAAAAAATAATATTCAAAGTAAAACGAAACAAGAGCATAAACCTTCTCAAAATGCAATCGTTCATTTCACAAATGATTTTGCCTCTAACTTAGAACTTATAAAGCAACAAATCGGACATAATTCTGATGTTCGCTTTCGGAAGTTTAATATTGGACGCACAGATATTCAGGCTGGGATCGTTTTTGTTGATGGCCTATCAGATAAAGAGATAATTGACAAACATATTATGAAATTACTAATGGATGATTTTTCTGATGAATATAAAAATGAATCTTCTTATGTGGAGGGGACTGTTTCAAAAGAATATATTAAAAATAAAGTTCTTACAATTAGTGAAGTAGCAGAAGTCCATTACATAAAAGATTTAATACCCAAAGTATTGATAGGTTCAACAGCTCTTTTAATTGATGGTTTAGCAGATGTGTTTATTCTTGGTACAACAAAAGCAAATAAACGAAACATTGAAGAACCAGTATCGGAGGCATTAGTCAGAGGGCCACGGGTCGGTTTTACTGAAGTATTAAGTGATAATACCTCACTTTTGCGACGACATTGTGCGGATGAGAGTTTATCATTAGTAAAGCTACCAGTAGGAGAACGTGCAAAGAAAGAGTTAGTTGTCGCATTTATTAGAGATCTTGCTAGTACAGAATTGGTGGATGAAGTAAAAAACAGAATTCAGAAAATTGACATAGACAGTGTACTCGAATCTGGTTATATAGAGCAACTCATTGAAGATAATTATCTAAGTCCTTTTCCACAGATTCAAAATACAGAACGACCTGATCGTGTTATTAGTGCTTTAATGGAAGGTCGAGTAGCTATTTTGTTAGATGGAACACCATTTGTTTTAATTGCTCCAGTTACATTTAGTATGCTGCTGCAATCACCAGAAGATTATTATGAAAGGTGGCTTCCTGGTACGCTTCTCCGCTTATTACGCTTCATGACAGCTTTTGTTTCATTATTTGCTCCAGCACTGTATATTTCTTTTATTTCATTTCATCCAGGATTAATTCCCACTAAGCTCGCTATTTCTATTATCGGATCGCGAGAAGGAGTTCCTTTTCCCGCTTTAATAGAAGCGTTAATTATGGAAGTAGCTATCGAAGTTTTGCGAGAAGCAGGTTTACGTCTGCCTAAACCAATTGGACCTGCAATGGGAATTGTGGGCGGTTTAATAATTGGTCAGGCTGCCGTAGAAGCAGGAATTGTTAGTCCAATAATGGTTATCGTTGTTGCGGTAACAGCTATTTCTTCTTTTACTATTCCACAATATAGTGTAGGAATTACGTTACGCATTCTTCGTTTTGTAGCTATGTTTTGTGCTGCGATATTTGGTTTGTATGGAGTTATTCTCTTCTTTCTTTTACTTTGCAGTCATTTAGTGAAACTGAAAAGTTTTGGCGTTCCTTATACCAGTCCTGCTGTTCCATATCGATTCAGTGACTGGAAAGATTTTATGGTTCGCATGCCATTAAAAATAATGAGACGTCGACCAAAAATAATGCATACCAAAAAAAATATCCGCAAAAGGTAGCTGATGACGAAAGGAAGTGGCCTTCAGTGATTACTAAACTTAAAGACCGAATAACAACTTCACAGGCAGTTGTTATTATTGTAAATTACATACTTGGGACAGGAATTCTCACTCTGCCTAGAGCATCTGTGGAAAAAGTGAAAACACCAGATGTATGGATAAGTGTGATATTAGGTGGAATACTGGCAATGGTTTCAGGAGTAATTATGGTCAAATTAAGTCAGCAGTTTCCAGAAAAAACATTTTACCAATACAGTCAAGATATTGTAGGGAAATGGATAGGCAGGTTGCTTAGTTTTCTTATTATAGGGTATTTTCTTACAACTTCAGCATTTCAAATTCGTTCAATGGCAGAAGTAATAAGCTTTTTTTTGCTCGAAGGAACCCCCACATGGGCTATTGTTATGCCTTTTATGTGGATAGGTCTCTATTTGATTATGAGTGGTATTAATTCAATTGCACGGATGTTTGAAATAATATTTCCTATTACTGTTTTTATTTTTTTAATCATTTCCTTTATGAGCATCGGAATATTCGAGATAGATAATCTCCGTCCCGTATTAGGTTTGGGAATTAAACCAGTATTAGATGGGATAAAAACAACGTCTCTCGCATATACAGGTCCTGAAATTATGTTAATTCTTTTGGTATTTATGGAACAACGAAATAAAGCAGTAAAAGCTATTTTAGTTGGAATTTCTATTCCGTTAATCTTTTATGTAATAACTGTTGTAATGGTCATTGGTGCATTATCAATTGATGGGGTTGTAACAAGAACATGGCCGACAATTGACCTTATGCGCAGTTTTGAAATTTCTGGATTGATATTTGAACGTTTTGAATCTTTACTGCTTGTAATATGG
The DNA here is from genome assembly GCF_900114335.1 of Bacillus sp. 5mfcol3.1. Lineage (NCBI taxonomy): Bacteria > Bacillati > Bacillota > Bacilli > Caryophanales > Bacillaceae > Bacillus > Bacillus sp. 5mfcol3.1. The sequence continues at coordinate 1,610,786 of NZ_FOST01000001.1, forward strand.
ATTATGCAAATATTTGCTACCTATACGATTAGTTATTATGCAGCTGCATTAGGATTAGCGCAACTCTTTAAAAAGAGTATTCATCCGTTTATTTTTGCTTTGATTCCAATCATTTACATCATTGCTATGACTTCGAAAAATATAAATGACTTGCTTAAATTGGGGGATATGCTCGGTAATGCTGCTTTATTTTTATTTGGTTTACTGCCACTGCTTCTTCTTATTATTACGCGATTAAAAGGAGGAGTAGTGTGAAAAATAAATTTAATTATATGCGGTTCTATTTTGCTTTGTTATGGACGCTTTTGCTTCTATTTTTAACAGGATGTTGGAGCAGTAAAGAAGTAGAAGAGTTGAGTTTAACTGCAGGTATAGCACTAGATAAAGGGAAGGATTCAACAATTGAGAAAGAGGATGAGGAAGGAGGTTATCCTAAAAGAAATCTTATAACAGCTACTTATCAAATTGTTAGTTCGCAAGCACAAAGTAAAGGAAATGGACAACAAAAACGTTATATTAATGTTTCTGAGACAGGTGATTCCATTCATCAAATTGTTCGTGAGTTTTCATTGAAAAGAGAGAGCACAATGTTCAGCCCACATTTAAAAAACATTGTTATTAGTGATAGTCTTGTACGTACATACAGTTTAGAACAATTACTTGAACAGTATCTCCGTGACAATGAAGTTCGGCTTAGCTGTATGCTCTTAATTAGCAAGGGGCTAGCGAAGGAGGTACTGGAATCAAACAAAAAAGGAGAAATTCCAGCATTTCGTTTGTCTGGAATTGCAGATAATAGAAATAGAACAACAAGGATTTTACCTCCTGTATCGCTCGCTAAATTGGAAGGAAAGATGCGGTCAGGGTCCAGTTTTCTTTTGCAAAATGTAATCTCGATAAAAGGGGAAACAAAATTTGCAGGAGCTGCTGTAATTAAAGGGAAGACAAAAAAGTTGATGGGCTTTTTAAATGAACAGGAATTGGAAGGAGTAGTATGGATAAACGGAAAAAGGAATGGTGGTGTGGTAAAAACTTTTGATAAAGAATCAAAGAAACTCATTATATACGAAATAAAGTCAATAAAAAGCAAAATCATACCACATGTTAACGGAAATAATATTTCCTTTGATGTAAACATTGAATCAGTAGGGCGTTTGTCTGAAAATTGGATGCAATCAGGAAAAGATTTTGAAAATGAATTTTTAAAAAAGGAAGAAAAAGCTATTGAAAAAGAAGTAAAGCACTTAGTACATCATGTTACAAAAAAAATACAAAAAGAATATCAAGTCGATATTGCGGGTTTTGGCAACCAATTAAGAATTAAACACCCGAGAACATGGGAGAAAGTCAAAAAAGATTGGGATCAAACATTTAGTAAAGTACCGATTAAATATCATATAAATGTAACTATACAAGATTATGGAGCGTCAAGTTTAAAACGATGAGATACCTTAATTGAAATTATATTTGAATCAAAACAAAAAGTTATAAAAGTTTTAATTTGAAAATTTTTGTAACTTTTTGTTTTTTTATGTCCTTCTTATTATAGATTAAAGAAATGATTTTATCCCGCTATTTGCCGGGCAGTAAGACTCACACCTCAAAATTCAGCGAAAGCAAAGAAGTTATTAGAGGTATATGTAAGCTCTATATAGGAAGGAGAATTTTGAAATTCTATTGATAAACCAAGTAATTGTAATAGCCCTTATTTAGAATAATAATTTCAAAATCAATAAAATTTAGAGTAGAAGGAGCAAGAGCAAATTATTATGAATAAACAAATAGGTTTTATCGGATGTGGAAACATGGGTATTGCTATGATAGGTAGGATGATTAAAAAAAATATAGTTTCTCCAGATCAAATAATTTGTTCAGATTTAAATGTCATTAATTTAAAAAATGCTAGTAATGAATATGGCATAACTATAACTACTAACAACAATGAAGTCGCTAACAGCGCTGACATTTTAATTTTATCAATCAAACCAGATTTATACTCATCGGTAATTAACCAAATAAAAGATCAAATAAAAAATGATGTAATCGTTGTAACTATTGCTGCAGGAAAAAGTATTAAGAGCACTGAGAATGAATTTGGTAGAAAGTTGAAAGTTGTTAGAGTAATGCCTAATACACCGGCACTTGTTGGAGAAGGAATGTCTGCGTTATGTTTTAATGAAATGGTTACAGAAAAAGATATAAAAGAGGTACTGAACATATTTAATATTTTCGGCCAGACGGAGGTCATAAATGAAAAACTAATGGATGTTGTTACATCTATTAGTGGTTCTTCTCCAGCATATGTGTATATGTTTATAGAAGCCATGGCAGATGCTGCTGTACTTGGCGGTATGCCGAGAAAACAAGCTTATAAATTTGCGGCTCAGGCTGTATTAGGTTCTGCAAAAATGGTATTGGAAACAGGAATACATCCAGGTGAATTGAAGGATATGGTTTGTTCTCCAGGTGGAACGACGATAGAAGCTGTAGTAACGCTAGAAGAAAAAGGTTTAAGAACAGCTATCATTTCAGCTATGAAACGTTGTACGCAAAAATCTATGGAAATGTCTAGTTTAACTAGTAAGTGAGAAGCGAATTTATATAATATTTCAAATCTATTTAATGTAAAAGAAATATTATGAGGCTAGTTAATAACTAAGTAAATTTATATACAACACTAACGAGAAGAACAAACCTTATTTTAAAGGGGATACAGAAAATATGAGTAATTTACTAAAAAAGAAATCCGTTACACAATTGTTAGAGCATAATCAAAGCAAGACTTTAACGAAAACATTAGGAGCATTTGATTTAATTATGTTAGGGGTAGGCTCGATAGTTGGAACGGGTGTTCTTGTGTTAACTGGATTAGTAGCAGCAAGAAATGCTGGTCCAGCAGTTGTTTTTTCATTTATACTTGCGGCAATTATATGTGGATTTATAGCATTATGTTACGCGGAAATTGCTTCTACACTCCCGGCGTCTGGTAGTGTATATACGTACTCATATGCAACAATTGGTGAGTTTGTTGCTCATCTAGTAGGTTGGTCATTGCTGTTAATATATATCGTGGCAACAGCGGCTGTCGCTGCTGGATGGACAGGCTATTTCCACAATTTAATAAAGGGATTTGGATTAGAGATACCTAAAGCTCTAGTAACGATTCCTTCGCATGGTGGTATTGTGAATCTACCAGCGGTAATCATTACATTGATATTAGCATGGATGTTATCCCGTGGTACGAGGGAAAGTAAACGAATCAATAATACAATGGTATCGATTAAAATTGGAATGATTTTGTTGTTTATTACGGTTGGTATATTCTATGTAAAACCAATGAACTGGATACCAATTGCACCATACGGTTTAAGTGGAGTCTTTACGGGTGGAGCAGCTATTTTATTCGCTTTTACGGGTTTTGATATATTAGCAACTTCAGCAGAAGAAGTAAAAGACCCGAAACGTAATCTTCCGATCGGTATTATTGCATCATTAATCATATGTACAATTATTTATGTTATGGTATGCCTTGTTATGACAGGAATGGTTTCCTATAAAGAATTAAATGTCCCTGAGGCAATGGCTTATGTAATGGAAGTTGTAGGACAAGGAAAAGTCGCTGGTGCAATTGCTGCAGGTGCTGTAATTGGCCTTATGGCTGTTATTTTTTCCAATATGTATGCGGCAACACGAGTATTCTTTGCAATGAGTCGTGATGGATTGTTACCGAAATCATTTGCGAAAGTTAATAAGAAAACTGGAGCACCCACTTTTATAACTGGATTGGCAGGAATTGGGAGCTCTATAATAGCTGGGTTTATTGATTTGAAAGAATTAGTTAATTTAGTTAATATCGGTAGTTTGGTGACGTTTGCGTTAGTTTGTCTATCAGTTATTATCCTTCGTAAATCACACCCAAATTTAAAACGTGGATTTATGGTACCTTTTGTACCTGTATTACCATGCGTTGCAATTGTATGCTGTGTGTTTTTAATGCTAAATTTACCGTTAAGGACATGGGTGTACTTTAGTATTTGGATTACTATTGGGGTAGTAATATATTTCCTTTATTCGATAAAACACAGTAATTTAAATGAGGAAACGATCTCGAAATTACATGATAAAATTGCGAGATAATAACGATCGAAAATTTTATTAATAATCATATTGATAGTTGAGTAACATAGAAACAGTTTTTTGACATTTAGCAAGAGATAAAATAAGAGATGCTAGGGCAGCTAAGTACTTTTTTAGAAACCTTGCTTGTTTTTTACGATTTAAAACCGCTAAGGAGAGAGAAGTATGAGTGAATTGCATTTTATGAGTATAGAAGAATTGGATAATAAATTGAAAAAATCTGATAGTGGTATTTATTTCATTAAAGATTATAATGACAATATTATTTATGTAGGCAAGGCTTTTAGTATAAAAAGTAGAGTATTAGCTCATTTTAATAGTTATTCCAATATTAAGGAATATGTACATTTATTTAATAAAGTAGCGTATCTCATTGAAGATAGTTTGTTAAAACGCTCATTGTTACAAGTTACTTATATGATTAAATATAAACCAGTATTAAACAAAGAAGTCCAAAAAGAATTCCCAGAGTTATATACTCAATACATTAAGCAAACAAATAAAAAATCCATGTTGTTAGAAATTAATGAAGCTAAAGAAAAAAGGGATGAGTTAAAGAATAGATTAGTAAAATTAGTAGGCGGAAAAACTATGTTTTATGACATAATTTCTCTGTTAAACAATGGATATAACTATCATGTTCTCGCAAAAGTATTGAGCATAGAGCTTCAAACTTTAATTATAATGAAAGAACACCGAAATAAATTCCCGATACCACATAATTATAAGAGGACAATAAAGCATCAAGATATAATGTATGCTTTATCTGGAAAAAGAATTAAGTACTTCAAGCTTAAACACTTAACTTTAAAGTACTTAATTCGTTGCTTTTGTAGCTTTTATTGTTATATTGAATGCAATGTACATTTGTGTTTCAAATTTAATTGGTGGAATAAGGGGAGGGAAAGGGTTCCCATAAAAATACTAGAAGAAATTAGGTTACTCATACGTAAATAGCATAATTAGGCACATGTTATTTATAAATATTCAAAGATACGAAAGTAATACAAATGAAATTCTTATTTCTGCTACTACAAGTACTATTGAGCAAATGAAGTATGAAATTGCTTTTGAACTAAGAGTCACACTGGGACCTGATACATCACATCATCTGCAAATGGTTCGAATCGGTGGAGAGATTACAAAACGCTTAGTTTGAATGGCTGAAAAACAGTTAACAGGTCAATACAGATTACACTAAGAAAATAATCCGTATATATACGGATTATTTTTCCTTTAATTTACAAAAAATAAATTTCGAAATTGAAAAAACCTCTCAGATTCCTTTGTAATAATCTTTTTTAGTTGTGTTAATGACATAGGTATCGAAAGGTGATAAATTCGATACGAACGATGTATAAGCCCTTAAAAGGGTTTTGATGTTATTTGTAATTTTAATTCCATAATACTTAAGCCGATATAATAAAATGTTTTATGTCTAAATCGATATAAAGGAATAGTTTTTAAGTGATATTTCTTTTTTATAGAATAAGCAAAACCTGATATTGTAGTAATTATTGATTTGAGGTCAATTTACTGTGCACCTTGGTTATTGAAGTTTTTTGTTGATTAACAACTATTGTATTTGGAAATTATTAATAAGTTTATCTCGCTATTTGCCGGGCAGTAAGACCCCACCTCAAAATTCAGCGGAAGCAAAGAAGTTAGGTGGGAGTCTTACTGCCCGTAAAAGCCCGATTGGTGTGGGCTAATAATCAGTGGGGGATGAACAAAACCCCCACTGATTAAAGTTTCACTTTATGTGATGTGGTAATAAAACTATCTAGTTTGCTATTCTTAGTATTTGTAAAGTCTCTATATTTTTTCCTCTTTTGTGGAAAGTAAAACTAATGTTACGACCAGTAATATAGTGTCATTTTTTGAATATTCCATTCGTTTTTTATTTTTATTTTTAGTTGATGAAAAGACCTTTCTCTCAATTAAATGTTTAATTGAGCACTTGAATTTCCTCCACCTTGTACTTTTCAAAACATAGTGTTTCAAAAATAGCCGTATCGCTTTCATCTTTTTCCGATTTCACGACTTCTTTATTATCTTTTTCTAAAATTTGGAGCAAAATAGTTTTTCAGTTTCATATTTAAATTAGCAGTATTTATTTTTTGAATTCAATTTGTATAAATGATTGAATTGGAACTTTGACTGTTGTTTCTTGCGGTGGTACAGTATCTCCTGTTACTTTCGCTTTATTTTAAATCTTTTTCCAGCTTGGTCCTCGCATTGACTACCACTGTATTTTGTAGTACTTCACTGTTTTCTCAAGTTCAATAATTATATCTTGTAGAATTAAGAAAAGAACTTAGCTTATTTCGTTTACTTATCTACTCTGATATTTAGATGCTAACTACAATTAAATAATATATGATTTTTATAAAAAAGATATAGTAATATTTTGTTGTGAATTGTACTAATTTGATATTTTATAGTATTATTTGTCGTGAATTATATATAACAGAATATATTTTATGGATCTATAAAGGAGAATGTAATGAATACTTCTATCGATATACAACACTTATGTGATCTTGCACATAAAGCATTTAATGCCCCTGTACATATTTTATCTGCAGACAGAAAAATTTTATATCATTCTACATCTGATAATGTTTGTAGTCCTTTTTATTCTTCAAAAGAAGAACATCTTACTGATATTTATCAAGAAAACGATCCCTTTAACTTGCCACTTTTCCGAAGTAACAACTATCTTGAAAATTTTGTTCTAATTCATATAGAAAATCATGATGATATTAAAGGGACTATTATAATCGGTCCTACTATACATCCAAAAGATTCAGATGATATGATCATAAAATTTCAGAAAGAATTTAAATCAAATGATAACATTCAAGAAAGACTTGCCTATTATCAGTGTTTATCTGAGATTAAAAAAACTACATTAATTGATATGGGAATTTTATTACATTACATGATTTTCAATGAAAAGTTAGATGTAGATATTGTCTTGGAAAAAAATAAAGTACTAGAGGAAGTTCCTAATAAAATTGTGAAACCGGATTTATATATTTTAAAACGCCGACAAAACAAACCTAAAACGCACAATATGGCATTAGTAAATGATTTCTTTTCGACTATTAAAGAAGGAAATAAAAAAAAGTTAATACAGTATATGTATGCGGTTTCACAAGAAGATGTTGAACTTATGCTAATAGAGGATCCGCTCAGGAATCAAAAAAACCTTGGAATTATTGCGATTACCTTAGCCACTCGATATGCAATAGAAGGAAACCTGCCACCAGATATTGCTTTTGCTCATAGTATTTTATATATACAAACCCTGGAACAATTAGATAATGTAGAATCTGTAAAGCGATTGTCAGGGGATGCTTTACGTACCTTTGCAGATCGTGTGAAAGAATACAATGCAAAAAAGTATTCTTACGCGGTTACTACATGTATAAAACATATTAATAAAAATGTTTACGATGGAATATCTCTGAATGAACTTGCTAATCATTTAGAAATTACGCCTACTTATCTGTCTAAACTATTTAAAAAAGAAATGGGAATTACTTTAAGCGAATATATTCAAAGGGAACGAGTGGAAGAAGCAAAGAAATTATTAACACTCACTACTTATTCGTTATCAGATATCTGTGCTTGGCTTAACTTTAATGACCAAAGTTATTTTATAAGAGTTTTCAAAAAAATCACTAGTATGACTCCTAGGCAGTACCGTGAAAAATATACAGTAATATAAGCTTGTTATCTACTGTCTCCAATGTAAAGACTTAAACATGGGTGTAAGTATCCCAAAAGATGAAAATACTGAACTTATTACGCTAGAAAGAGTTTGTGATTTGTCTAGAAAAAGAACTTGTATTCAAATAGACGTATGAGATTAACCTGATATTATCTTGTTAGCGGAACAGTTTCAATTTTTATAACAATCATGTGCTGAATTTATAGGTATAGTTTTATTTTAGATAAACACTAGTCTGACGTCAGCTCAAACAAATAGCTCTTGAAGATTTAATAAACACATATGTGAGCAAAAGCTCAATGGAAATCTTTGTACCATATTGTTAATTTGAAAAAATACACTAACCGTTATTTTGCTAAAGGAAATAAAAATACAGAAGGCTGCAAAGTGTTCCAAGGAAGTTTTGCAGCTTTTTTGTGATTTAAAACCTATGTTTATAACGATGATAAGTTTATAGACTAATATCTTCATATTGGATATTTATTAATGTTTATATTAGGATATCTCGTGAAAAAAATCAATAATATAACATATATTACTAAATATATCTACATTTTATGCAATTATACATAACTAAATAAAGGTAAAAAAGTATAAAAAAACCTATTATATTATTCTATAAGTATTTTTTCTAAAATAAAATTTCTTGGTTGAGCTAAAATAGTTATTTTTAACCGTATACACATTAATTTGTAATCATTACAATTACAGAAATGAAATTTACAAATAACTATATTTATATAATTTTTTTCGGTTCATATTTTTATTTAGCAGTAAATTATCGAGCATAATCGACAAAATTTTTCTATTTACGCATTAAAAATTTAATGTTTTAATGAACAACATAACTGGTATGACCAGACAGAAAGGAGAAGGTTACGCTAATAGGAATTATAGTGAAGTTATAAGTAACATTATGTTGGGGATATTTTTCTGAATAGTCTTTTTGTTTATGAGAGGTCAAGAATCAAATTGGTAATAAACTTGTTCTAAGTTTCTGCATAACAAAAGTGAAGTTATTCCGCAATAAAAGTATAAGCAATGTACAGTATAATTTCACCTTTTGTTGTCTAGTAAGGAGTTTGCTGACAAAACTAAGAGGGATATTATCAAATTGAAATTAAACAATGTTATGACAAGATTAACTGTAAGCATTGGTTTATTGATCCTCACGATTCTGTAAGTTAAACCGCAACTTTAGGAAAGAATTAATAATTTACTACTCATAGGGTGCCTGATTCAAATATAGTTAATAAATTTTTGTTATTTATATTTTAAAAAATAGAGTATCGAAATGAGAGATAAATAAAATCCTTACATCCTATTAGAAGTAAAAAACAACGATATTAACGTATCTGAAAGATTTCTCCTTCTTCTCCAGTTTACAAAGAGAGCGGTCGTACAAGTTATATGAATTAAGTTATAAAAACAATGGTAAAGGAGTGTACGGAATGAAAACTAAAATAATGACAGGATTTTTAATAACATCCATTGTAACTGGAGCAACTATTCCTATCAATACTCTCGCAACACCAATCGTTCAAGCAGAAACTCAACAAGAAAACATGGATATTTCTTCATCATTACGAAAATTAGGTGCGCAATCTAAATTAATCCAAACGTATATTGATCAATCTTTAATGAGTCCTAATGTACAGCTAGAGGAAGTCCCAGCTTTAAATACCAATCAATTCCTAATCAAACAAGATATGAAGGAATGGTCATCGGAACTCTATCCACAGTTAATTCTATTAAATTCAAAAAGTAAAGGATTTGTAACAAAATTTAATAGTTATTACCCGACATTAAAATCGTTTGTAGACAATAAAGAAGATAGAGAAGGGTTTTCGGATAGACTTGAAGTACTTCAAGAAATGGCTATGACGAATCAAGAAAATGCGCAACGACAAATCAATGAATTAACAGATCTTAAATTACAGCTTGATAAAAAATTAAAAGATTTTGATACTAATGTGGCAACTGCGCAAGGCATACTAAGTACAGATGGAACAGGAAAAATAGATCAGTTAAAAAATGAAATATTAAATACCAAAAAAGCAATTCAAAATGATTTACAGCAAATTGCATTAATACCAGGGGCTTTAAATGAACAGGGATTTGCTATATTCAAAGAAGTTTATAGTCTTTCAAAAGAAATTATTGAACCAGCTGCTCAAGCAGGGGTGGCAGCGTATAACAAAGGAAAAGAAATTAACAACTCTATTCTAGAAGCGGAGAAAAAAGCGGCGCAAGAAGCGACAGAACAAGGTAAAACTGCTCTAGAGATTGAATCAGCAAAAAAAGCAGCTCGTGAAGCAATTGAGAAAAGCAAACAAGGTGAAATAGCAGCCGCAGCCGCAGCAAAAACACAAGAGTATGACCTGATGAAGGTCATTGATACCGAAAAGATTAAGAAAACATTTGGTGTTTTTGCTGAAGTAAATAAATTAACAGCAGAACAGCGAGCATATTTAGATGATTTAGAGAAACAAAATCAAAAAATATATGATTTAACAACGAAACTATCAATAGCTGATTTACAAAAATCAATGCTTCTTCTTACACAAAATGATTTGCATACGTTTGCAAATCAAGTAGATGTAGAACTGGATCTACTAAAGCGCTATAAAGAAGATTTAAATCTAATAAAAAATAGCATTACAAAATTATCTACTAATGTTGATACAACTAACGAGCAGTCTCAAAAAGATACATTAAGACAATTAAAAAATGTAATAAGTTACCTTGAAGAACAAGTATATAAATTTTAATATTGCGTTTTTGGGGAATTCATAAAGATTATAAGCATTTAGCGAAAGAAGGAGAATAGTCATGAAAAAATTTCCATTCAAAGTACTAACTTTAGCTACATTAGCAACTGTTATAACTGCTACTACCGGTAACACTATTCATGCATTTGCACAAGAAACGACCGCTCAAGAACAAAAAGTAGGCAATTATGCATTAGGACCCGAAGGACTGAAGAAAGCATTGGCTGAAACAGGGTCTCATATTCTAGTAATGGATTTATATGCAAAAACAATGATTAAGCAACCAAATGTAAATTTATCTAATATCGATTTAGGGTCAGAGGGGGGAGAGTTGCTCAAAAATATTCACCTTAATCAAGAGCTGTCACGAATCAATGCGAATTACTGGTTAGATACAGCGAAGCCACAGATTCAAAAAACTGCTCGTAATATTGTAAATTACGATGAACAATTTCAAAATTATTACGACACATTAGTAGAAACTGTACAAAAGAAAGATAAGGCAGGTCTAAAAGAGGGTATAAATGATTTAATTACTACAATCAATACAAATTCAAAAGAAGTTACAGATGTGATTAAGATGCTACAAGACTTCAAAGGAAAACTATATCAAAATTCTACAGATTTTAAAAATAATGTTGGTGGTCCAGATGGGAAAGGTGGATTAACTGCAATATTAGCAGGTCAACAGGCAACGATTCCACAACTTCAAGCTGAAATTGAGCAACTTCGTTCTACTCAGAAAAAACATTTTGATGATGTATTAGCATGGTCAATTGGTGGTGGATTGGGAGCAGCTATTTTAGTTATTGCAGCTATTGGAGGAGCGGTAGTTATTGTTGTAACTGGCGGTACAGCAACACCGGCTGTTGTTGGTGGACTCTCGGCTCTTGGTGCAGCTGGTATCGGTCTAGGAACTGCGGCTGGTGTCACAGCATCTAAGCATATGGACTCCTATAATGAAATTTCTAACAAAATCGGAGAATTAAGTATGAAAGCAGATCGTGCTAATCAAGCAGTTCTTTCACTTACTAACGCGAAAGAAACATTGGCATATTTATATCAGACTGTAGATCAAGCGATATTGTCTCTAACAAATATTCAAAAGCAATGGAATACAATGGGCGCAAATTATACAGATTTACTGGATAATATCGATTCTATGCAAGACCACAAATTCTCTTTAATACCAGATGATTTAAAAGCCGCTAAAGAAAGTTGGAATGATATTCATAAAGATGCAGAATTCATTTCAAAAGATATTGCTTTTAAACAGGAGTAGAACTGAAATTTAAAACCTAAATTGGAGGAAAATGAAATGATAAAAAAAATCCCTTACAAATTACTCGCTGTATCGACGCTATTAACTATTACAACTGCTAATGTAGTTTCACCAGTAACAACTTTTGCAAGTGAAATTGAACAAACGAACAATGGAGATACGGCTCTTTCTGCAAATGAAGCGAGAATGAAAGAGACCTTGCAAAAGGCTGGATTATTTGCAAAATCTATGAATGCCTATTCTTATATGTTAATTAAGAATCCTGATGTGAATTTTGAGGGAATTACCATTAATGGATATGTAGATTTACCTGGTAGAATCGTACAAGATCAAAAGAATGCAAGGGCACATGCCGTTACTTGGGATACGAAAGTAAAAAAACAGCTTTTAGATACATTGAATGGTATTGTTGAATACGATACAACATTTGATAATTATTATGAAACAATGATAGAGGCGATTAATACAGGGGATGGAGAAACTTTAAAAGAAGGGATTACAGATTTACGAGGTGAAATTCAACAAAATCAAAAGTATGCACAACAACTAATAGAAGAATTAACTAAATTAAGAGACTCTATTGGACACGATGTTAGAGCATTTGGAAGTAATAAAGAGCTCTTGCAGTCAATTTTAAAAAATCAAGGTGCAGATGTTGATGCCGATCAAAAGCGTCTAGAAGAAGTATTAGGATCAGTAAACTATTATAAACAATTAGAATCTGATGGGTTTAATGTAATGAAGGGCGCTATTTTGGGTCTACCAATAATTGGCGGTATTATAGTGGGAGTAGCAAGGGATAATTTAGGTAAGTTAGAGCCTTTATTAGCAGAATTACGTCAGACCGTGGATTATAAAGTAACCTTAAATCGTGTAGTTGGAGTTGCTTACAGTAATATTAATGAAATGCACAAGGCCCTTGATGATGCTATTAACGCTCTTACTTATATGTCCACGCAGTGGCATGATTTAGATTCTCAATATTCGGGCGTTCTAGGGCATATTGAGAATGCAGCTCAAAAAGCCGATCAAAATAAATTTAAATTCTTAAAACCTAATTTAAATGCAGCGAAAGACAGTTGGAAAACATTACGAACAGATGCTGTTACATTAAAAGAAGGAATAAAGGAATTAAAAGTGGAAACTGTTACTCCACAAAAATAGGGAAATATTAATTCTGTTGTAAAGTGAACTAAAACATAGAAAGTCTATGATTACACTGTTAAACAGAAAAGTAATAATTAATAAATCCTTATATAACAGAAAGGCGGAGTCTCATTAAAGACTTCGCCTTTCAATTATATATAAGTATGATTCGAATAAAAAATAACCTTGTAGTTTAATTGCTTTTTTTAAATTTGTAACAGAATCGGTTAATTTGAAGTAGATTATATACATTTTCTTTAATACTTAATGATTTGAAGGCTGCTAAAGAAAGTTCAAACGATATTGATAAAAGATGTAGAAATCATTTTGAAAGACATCGCTTTTTAATAAGATTAGAACTTGAAACCATGCCTTATATAGGAGGAATACGAAATGATGAAAAAAATCCCTAATAAACTACTCGCTATATCAGCGTTTTTAACTATAACAACTACTTATGCAGTCATACCACTAGAAACTTTTGCAATTGAAATTGAACAAACGAACAATGAAAATATATCTCTTTCAGCAAATGAAGAACAGATGAAAAAAGCTTTGCAAGATGCTGGTTTATTTGCAAAAGCTATGAATGAATATTCTTATTTGCTAATTAATAATCCAGATGTGAGTTTTGAAGGAATAACTATTAATGGAAATGCAGATTTACCTAGTAAAATTGTACAAGATCAAAAGAATGCAAGAGCACATGCTGTTACATGGAATACACAAGTAAAAAAACAGCTTTTTGATACATTGACAGGCATTATAGAATACGATACAAAATTTGAAAATTATTATGAAACATTAGTAGAGGCGATCAATACTGGAAATGGAGATACTTTAAAAAAAGGGATCACAGATTTACAGGGAGGAATTCAACAAAATCAAAAGTCTGCAAAAGCATTAAAAGAAGAATTAATTCAATTAAAAAATGCTATTGGAGAAGATGTTAGAACATTTGGAAGTCATAAAGAGACATTGCAATCGATTTTAAAAAACCAAGGTGCTGATGTAGAGGCTGACCAAAAGCGTCTAGAGGACCTTTTAGGACAAGTAAAATATCAGAAAGACATAGAATCTAAGGGCTTAGACATGGTGAAAATCCCCTTTATTCCAACCTTGATTGCTGGTGGCATAATGATAGGTGATGCAAGAGGTAAGTTAGGTTGGCTAGAACCTGAATTAGCAAAATTACGTCAGACTGTAGATTATAAAATAACATTGAATCGTGTAGTTGGAGTTGCATTTCATAATATTAGTGATATGCATAGTATGCTTGATAGTGCTATCACTGCTCTTACTTATATGTCTACGCAATGGGAGGATTTAGATTCTCAATATTCGGGTGTACTGGGACATATTGATAAAGCTGATCAAAAAGCTGATCAAAATAAATATAAATTCTTAACCCCCAGCTTGAATGCAGCGAAAAACAGTTGGAAAACATTAAAAACAGATGTTGTCACTTTGCAAGAAGGGATAAAAATTGCAGAGAAAAAAGAACAGGATTTTTTGAATCAGCTTCGTCCATCAAACGTTTTTTACTTTTATAAAAAAATTCATAACGCATACACTTTTGAAATAAAGACTGGAACAAATGCGCCAAATGCGTCTTATAAAGTTATGAATTTAACTAAAAACACTGTTCATAATATGTGGAGTGGAGGGGCTAATACTAACATGTGGGCTGATTGGCTTTCATTCAATCCAAATGATGAATTTGCGGTAGTAGCAGTAGTGGATGGTAAAGAATATGTTGTGTATAAAGACAAAGTACAAAATATAATGAACTGAATCTGAAAGTAACGAAGTAATTGGAGCTGGAGAATAAACTAGACACCAAGTTAATTGAAAAATCTCCTTATATCCTAGAATATTTTGCTCAAGAAAAAGAATTTGTTCAGCGAAAAAGTAAATATTGAACCAAGGAGTTAGTTGTATTATGTGTATGGTTTTACCGAAAGGTTTCAAGTACATTACTCATACAATTATGTAGTTATCCTGAAGCATCTACAGGTGTTCTTATCGACCTTGAAGAACTACTTAGCTTCCTAAGTGGAGTGACTTTATGCAAAATTAAGTGAACGTTTTTGTACATAGATTAGTTGACATTTATATAGATTTTTTTCATTTTCAAAGATAGTTTTGTTTTTTATGTTATTTTTCAAAAATTACTGTTGAAGTTTCTATATTCATGACTCAGCATATAATCATTGTTTGATGAAATGACATACCACGTCCCTTAGAATTTCATACGTATTACGATAACTTAAAGAAAAAAGATAATAGTAGTCAACGGTTACTATTATCTTTTTTGAACTATTTTTCATTAAAATATCTCATCTGCTGTGCTCCTTATTTACTTTTCCAGATTTTATCCTAGTTTAAAATTTATGCATTTGAACTGTTTATACAATTTGTAGGATTTTTAGCTTTTTTGTCGAATACACTTAATGCAAGGAGGGACATTACATGATTATTAAAGATTATTTCATCAACCTTTCTATTTTTTCTTTATTAGTTAGCGCAGCAATATTTATTCAAGTGTTTACAATTAATTCTAGTCGATATTTCGAAAAGCTCTATGGAGGGATTATTGCAGTTACGTTAATGTTCTTTTCTTTTCCATACATGGGATTTTCCTACGATCTTCGAGTTGTTCCTCTTATTCTATCTTTTATTTACTTTGGTCGTATTGCTGGTTGGATTACGTTAATTAGCATAATTGTAATGCGCATCTTTTACACTGGAGGGTATTGGGAACCTCCTGTGATTGCTTATTTAGGTATGGGGATTCTATTTTCTACTTTTAAAACTTATTTTAAAAAACTACATCCTTTTAAAAGTGCATCGTTATATTTTTCTGTTTTTATTGGAATAAAGTGGTTAGTTGGCGTATTATTTAATACTACATTACTTTACACAGGAGGCCTATTATATATAGCGTTAGGACTTTTAATTGGGCTATTTCTTATGGAAGCCTACCAGAGATTGTATCATTTAACACAGGACTTATCTAAAATGAATCGAGAATTAAAAAAATCGAAGCAAGAACTTGCAGATACCGTACATGAGCTTCAAGGAGGAATTTTTAAATTTAAAAAAGTGGGTAAGCACTTTATACACACTTTATGTGATGGACAGTTTTATTATCAAAACGGGTTTTATTCTGAACAGGTGGTAGGAAAAAGCTTACGTACTATTGATGCTTCTATTGTTCCTCCACATTTAGTTCCACAATTGATGAAGTACTATCTTCAGGCATGGGAAGGAAAAGAAATTATATTTGAATTACCTTGGCCAAATGATAAAACTATTATTCTTATTGCGCTTAGGCCGATTAAACGAAATGGACAAGTTATTGAAGTTGTTGGTTCTACAGTTGATATAACCGAAAGGAAAAAGGTAGAATCAGAATTAAGCGCTACCAAAGAATTATTGGAATCATTTATAAAGCACAATCTAGATGCTATTACCATTTCTGATCGAGAAGGGCATATTTTACAAGCGAATAAAGCTTATGAAAAGATATTTGGGTGGTCATCACAAGAAATCATAGGTAAGAGATTACCTTGTGTACCAGATTTTTTAATGGAAGAATCGCTTAGAAATATTCAGAAAATTCTAACAGGAGAATCTGTGGTTACTAGATTAGAAACTGTTAGACAAAGGAGTGATGGGAGTCTTCTTGATGTTAGTCTGACAGTTTCCCCTATACTAGATGTAAGAGGAAATGTGATAGCTTTATCAGCAATATGTAGAGACATCTCTGAAAGAAAACAAGCAGAAAGAGAACGACATCGATTACACCAGCAATTAAGAGATAGTGAAATGAAGTACCGTGCACTAATCGAACAAGCAACTGATGCGGTATATGTAGTAGAGCTGAATGAAGAGAATGCTCCAAGTCGATTTATTGAGGTAAACCCTGTTGGGTGTAGAAGGTTTGGATATAGTAGAGAAGAGTTGCTCTCATTATCATTTTCAAATATAGTACCACAAGATTCTCAAATGATCGTAAGGTTATTAGAAAAAATTAAAAAAGGACAAACTTCCTTCACTTTGCAAGATGAATATGTTTTTCCAACAGGAAAAGTAATAACAACTGAGTTTAGTGTTCGTGTTTTTAACTTAAATGGTAAAAAAGTTTTCCTAAGTATTTCTCGTGATATCACTGAACGGCTAAAAACAGAAGAATTATTACGAAAATCTGAAAAACTTGCTGTTGTAGGACAATTAGCGACTGTAATGGCTCATGAGATTAATAATCCATTAACTGCAATGAAAGGGTTCATGCAATTACTAAAATCAACGGAAAGTGAGAATAATCAGGGTTATATTAATATAGTATCATCAGAGATTGAGCGTATAGAGAGCATTACAACTGAATTTATGGCGGTAGCCAAACCACAGGTGGTAAAAATGCAACCTAATAACATTAGTGTGCTAATGGATCAAGTTTTAATGCTACTACAACCTCAAGCAATGATGCATAATATAAAATTTAGAATCGATCTTAACCCTGGTATTCCATTGATTTCATGTGAAGGAAATCAATTAAAGCAAGTATTTGTTAATATATTAAAAAATGCAATTGAATCTATGCCGATGGGAGGAGAAATTCTCATTCAATTAAATATACTTGATAATAATCAAGTAAGTATTCGTTTTATCGATCAAGGGTGTGGGATTCCAAAAGAACGTATACCATACCTCGGAGAACCTTTTTATAGTATTAAAGAAGAGGGGATTGGCTTAGGGTTAATGATCTGTTATAAAATCATTGAAACACATCAGGGAAAGGTATTTATTGAGAGTGAAGTGAATAAGGGGACTATAGTTGAAGTCACGCTACCTATTTGTACACTTCAAAATTAATATATTCTTTTTACTGAAATTTTTTAAGAAACCATACAAAATGTAATGCTAATGTTACTTAATGAAATAATAAAGAGAAGAATACTGGTAAATGTACCCTATAGAATAGACACTTGAAAAAACCTGTTATAAAAACATCCTTTCTTTAGAACCAAAAGAAAGGATGTTTTTAATATTGTAATTTTTCTTGGAGACATTTCAATTTTTTACTTGTAATACATTTTTTAACTAATTTTGGTTAAGTTAGTTAAAAAGGAATTATTTTTAATGAGCATATTGACATATAAATATCCCTCATTTTTAAAATAGAAATTTCTAAAAACTATATATAGGTTCTTTTTGAAAGGAAGGGTATTATCAATTGAAACCACATGAAAAAGTACCTGTTCACTCTATAAAATCTTTGCAGGAATTAATGCAATTACTAAAAAAATCTAAAGATTTTATAACGTTGGAAATTGCTTCTAATAATTCCTCTATAGTCATTTCATATTTTAGAACATTAATCGATGTAAATATATTTCATGAAGAGGTTTTGACTTATATAAAAGAGAAGAGCTTCGATTCGTTACAAGATATTCACTCTGTCTTACCTTTTGAGAATTCAAAAATAACAAATCAAATGGAAGATATTCAGGATAGTATTTTAAATGGCTATATACTTATTCAGTTCGATACAGATAAATTAAATTGTTTGTTAGTAAATGTGTCAAAGAAAGAAAAAAGGGATATTACAAAAGCTGAAATTGAATATAATATTGTGGGTCCGCAAATCGCATTTGTCGAAGATTTAGATGTAAATTTAAATTTAGTACGTAGAAAGCTTCCAACACCTTATTTACAAATGAAAGAATTGAAAGTAGGATCTCTCTCTAACACAACTGTTGCGATTGTATTTATTGAGGGAATTGTAAATGATCAAAATCTACAAGAAATTATAAAAAGGGTAAGTCAAATAAAAACAGACCATGTTTTGGATAGTACTTATTTGATGCAGTTAATTGCAGACAACCCGAATTCTATATTCCCTCAATTTTTGAATACAGAACGTCCGGACCGTGTGGCAGCTGTATTAGCAGAAGGGAAAATTGCACTTTTTGTAGATGGCTCGCCTTATGCCATCACTCTTCCAACAACATTAATTGATTTTTTTTCTACGACAGAAGATTACACCATGCCTTGGATTATAGCCTCTTTTTTTCGTCTATTAAGGCTTTTTGCTTTTATATTTTCTGTCTTAACGACGCCATTATATGTCTCGATCTTAACATATCATTACGAGCTTATCCCAAAAGAACTTCTTGAAACGTTAATCATATCGAGAAGTAAAGTACCTTTTCCTCCATTAATTGAAGCACTTTTTTTAGAAATAACAATTGAATTACTGAGAGAAGCGGGGGCACGTTTACCAACTAAAGTGGGTTTAACTGTCGGTATAGTAGGTGGTATTGTGATTGGACAAGCATCGGTAGAAGCAAGTCTTACAAGTAACGTACTTATTATCATTGTTGCACTTTCAGCTCTTAGTTCATTTACAGCACCAATATATCGTATTGGTAATACAATTCGAGTAATTCGTTTTCCTTTTATAATATCTGCACACCTATTGGGCTTATTAGGAATTGTTTTAACAAGCTCTTTGCTTTTAGCACGTTTATTACGTACAGAATCATTAAGACGTCCTTATTTGTTTCCTTTTTATCCTACACGCCCTACAGATTGGAAAGACAGTATTATACGTATGCCGATCTCAGCGATGTTTCGACGTCCTATTTTTTCAAGGTCTAAACAGCGTTTTCGCTTTAATCCAGAAGAGGTAGAGAAAAATAAAATACTATCAAGAAATGATTTTGATGATTGAATTTAACAGGGAGGAGCATTATGAAACAGATCCCAATTGAGTATCAAGTCTCTCCATATATGGTATTTTTTTTAATTATTACTATACAGATGGGAGTTGGTATGCTTGGTTTTGAAAGGATTAGTGCAAAATTAGTTGGAAATGATGCGTGGATTAGCACGCTACTTTTTGGAATATCTGTTAATCTTATGATTTGGATCATATATCAGATTTTAAATCAGGGCAATGGAGACATCATTGCAATCAATCAAAACGTACTTGGAAAATGGATTGGTGGATTGCTCAACTTCATTTTTTTATCCTATATTGTATTGTTAGGTGCAACAACACTACATACTTATATCGAAGTAGTACATGTTTGGATGTTTCCTTCAATTTCATCTTGGGTTATAGCGGGGGCGTTTTTGGGTCTATGTTATTACATTGTGACTGGAGGATTTCGTGTAGTTGCCGGAATCGGCTTCTTTGGAATCGTTATCCCAAGCATTCTAATCTTCACATTTTTTTATCCTTTGCAGTATGCAGATTTCCAGAATTTATTTCCAATTGCACAGCATTCATTCCTAGAAATTATGAAAGGAATGAAAGGAAATATGTTTAGTTTTTTTGGATTTGAAATGTTATTGTTGTACTATCCATTTATTAAAAAGGCAAGAACGTCTCAAAAATATGCGCACTATGCAAATTTAGTAACGACTATTGTCTACACATACCTTATGATTTTAACTCTTGCGTTTTTTAGTGAAAAGCAACTTGCGAACGCGATATGGGCATATTTAAGCATGATTAAAATTATACAATTTCCCTTTATAGAGCGGTTTGAATACATTATTGTTTCTGTTTGGGCTTTTTTTATATTACCGAATGTTTCCTTTACATTATGGGGAGTAAGTCGTGGTATAAAAGAGGCACTGGGAATAAAGCAAAAATATGTTTTGCCAGTTATCATCCTATTCATCTTTATTTTGTCATTTTTCTTGAATAACCGTAATAAAATTAACTTATTAAATACTTGGACAGGTCAAATTGGCTTTGTATATATATATGTATACCTACCTGTACTATGGCTAATTCAAACGGCCAAAATAAAGTTAAGGAGATAAATATGAAGCGCTGGATACTTTTCCTTATATTGGGTGTCTTCTTAATAGGTTGTGCTAAAACAAAAATTGTGGATGACATTGATTTAGTTCAAGTTGCGGCATATGATACTGAAGCAGAAGGTAAGCTAAAAGGAACCTTTGCGATTTCAGCTTATAAAGGAGGCGGGGAAGGTGAAACAAAAATCTATTCAGCATCAGGCCAGACTGGTAGAGAAGTTCTTGCAAGAGCATCCGAAAAATCTTCTGGACCTCTAGAGTTGGGGCAATTGCGTGTTATTATTTTTAATGAAAAAATAATTGAAAAGGGAATGCAGGAAATTTTAGAGACTTTGAACCGCAATCCTAGTGTAGGAAATGCAATTTATTTAGCAATTACAAATGTAAAAGGGGAATCACTATTAAAGGGGAACTATTCTAAAGAAAAAGAAATTGCTTCTTATCTATCCTCTTTACTGGAGCAAAATATGAACAATGGAACGCAACCAAAAACAAACTTTTTTATGTTTTTAAATCAACTTGATGATGATGCGAGAGATTCCTATTTACCGATGATATCTAAAAAAGGGAATGTGTTGGAGTTAAATGGAATAGCACTTTTTAAAAGATGTAAAATGGTTGATAAAGTGAACCCTAAAGATTTATTTGTATTTAAATTGTTGACAGATAATTTTAAACAAGGTACATACCAATTCAAACTACCTGGTTCTTCAAACACTTATGCCACGATAGAGAATATAAAAGCTAGAACAAAATATAAGATGGAGGGGAATAGTAAGCATCCATTCGTAAATGCTCATATTCAAGTTAAAGCTGAAATTCAAGAATTTACAAAAACAAAAAATCTAGATAATCCTAAAGAAATAAAAAAATTAGAAAAAATTATGGAAAAAGAAATAGAAAAAAAAGCAACTACATTGATAAAGAGGTTTATTAAAAAAGACACAGATCCTATAGGACTTAGAAAGCTTGGTAGAACTCACGTAAGAAAATGGAACAGTCAAGAATGGGAAGAATCCTATAAACATTTACGTTTTCGTGTAACA
The DNA here is from genome assembly GCF_900114335.1 of Bacillus sp. 5mfcol3.1. Lineage (NCBI taxonomy): Bacteria > Bacillati > Bacillota > Bacilli > Caryophanales > Bacillaceae > Bacillus > Bacillus sp. 5mfcol3.1. The sequence goes on from NZ_FOST01000001.1 coordinate 1,632,746, forward strand.
GCTGATGTAAAAGTAACCCAATCTGGTGTTACAGAATAAATAAATCAAATAAGATATGGAAAATTTCAATAAAAAAATATAGTCTCGCAGGAGATTAGGGAGAAGAGAAACTATTAACAAAGCATTTCATAAACATTAAGATGCTTTGTTAATAGTTTTTATACTTTTATAGCCATATCACTAATATGGGGTATAGAATTCCAGAAGGCTGGCGGATATGTGGTGAAAATGTGTATGCTTGTCATAGTATTCACTATATAGCACTGACGTCCTATTTTTATGTCTTTTCAATATGGAATGAGAAAAATGAATGTTTATCGTGGGATGCAACAGTTGCATGGTGTAAAAAGTTAGGCCTTGCACACGTTCCATTGTTATATCGGGGCCCTTATAATGAAAAGGTAATTTATTCCATTTTAACTTGGTGAACGGTAGAGAAAATACAATGAATTGTAAATGAAATCTGTACGGGAATCTAGTACCGTATAGTACAGTGCATATGAAAAACTCCTCAATGTTATCTCTCAAAAAATAATAATTCTCGGCTTTATAAACTGTATTTTCAAAAATATTGCGAGCTTGTAAGAAAGATGAAAGGTAATTCAATATGAGATAAACAACTTTACTACTACAATGAAAAACAGAATCATTCTTAAAAATCATGAGATACGATATCAAGTTATTTGCGTGTTTAATTCATTTTACTAAATATTCCAGTTTCAATAAGGAAAGTCGAATCAGACTATTAACGAATGGTATATTATTCGTATTTTGGAAAAGTCAAAATGAAGACAAGTATCTTCTATCAAATCTCATTCTTGGTGTATACATTTGAAGGGAATTTCTCATATGAAATTAGTAAAAGTAAAAGATCTTAGTTAGGAGAAGGATGATAATGTTAACAAATTCTATGGGAAGGTGAAGAAAGAAGGTAGCGTAGGCCTAATCATTAGGGGGCAGACGCCTCTCTTTTTTTATGTCGCAAATAGCATTAATTCGTTAATTAATTTATATGAGATTATCTTAAATAAGTTAGTTAAGAAAGAAAAATAAAAGTGAGTAAAAAGATAAAAATACACAGGTACGTAAAAAATAAGGAAGTTGTATTTGCAAGTGTTTTAGTTGGGTGTGATATCAATTGTATTGGTAAAGGTGAATATTACGTTTAAATTGCCATGGATGGAAAAGGAGGGGTTTCAAAATCTATGGATGGTAAAGTGACGCGAAAGGAGTATGAATATACATTATCGGGTTTTGATAAGGAAGGTAAAGAAAAAGAGTTAGAATTTATTGCACAAAAGAATCTTCGTAAAGAAGCATTCCTACGTGTATATTATTCAGATAAAAAGGTGTAACAGCTTGGGAGGAAGTGCAGGAAGACGAGCTCCCGAAGAAAGCAAAAGAAAAACTAGGTGTGAAATAATCATTTATTTGTGATGGTGGATTCTTCTAGGTTGAGGGTTCGCCGTTTTTTATTATATGTTATGTTGTAGTTTTTATATAAAGCATATTGAAAAGATAGGTTAAATCTTCTGGAATAATATCTCCATAATTAATAACTTGTACAATAACCTTTCAATTATCACTAAATCCATTCATATCAACAAGTTGTGCCATATATCCGTTTGTAGCAATATCTTTTAAAGTACGCTAAAAATACCTTTTATTTTATTTTATCTTATCTTTATCTTATCTTTACCTTATCTTTAAATTTTTATATTAAACTTGAAACCTTAAAGTATTGATGTATGAGTCTAAAAAGGGCGGGAGATAGGTGTTCATTACATAGTTTGTATATAACCAATTACCTTTGAAAAATTGAATTTCTTATACGAGGAGGAATATATGAAGGATACAAGTAAAAATCAAATTATAAAAGCGTTCCTTATTAGTATTTTAGGCTTAGGAACAATACTTGGAATGCTATATTTTAATCATAAAACCAATATTCAACAAAATAAAGCGCAAGCCACCGAAAAACGTGTATTGCAATATGAGTCTACCCTAAAAAAAGAATTAGAAAAATATAATTTAGGAGAGAAAACACCAATTTTATTAGGAATTATGTATCAAGAGAGTAGAGGTGAGGGAAACGACCCTATGCAGTCATCCGAATCACTTGGATTAAAGCCAAATGAAATTCAAGAGACAAGCTTGAGCATTAAACAAGGGGTAAAGCACTTTGCTAAAATGTACAAATATGGAACGGACAAAGATGTTAGCATAGATACAATTATTCAAAGTTATAATATGGGGCCAGGGTATATTGATTTTATTGCTAGTCAAGAAGTTAAACAACACTCGGAGGATTCGGCCAAAAAATTTTCTAAGATGAAAGTTGATCAAAATCCAGCCATGTATACTTGTGGTGAAAATAAAAATAATTTTAGGTATCCATATTGTTATGGTGATTTCACATATGCCACAAAGGTAAATGAAAAAACAAAACTTATTGAAGAACTTCTTCAAAATGTACATAGCTTTTCTAAATAAGTTGCAGAATGAAATATAATGATACCATCAGTTATTAACAATAATATCTAAGAAAAAACTACTTTCTTTCTTAGTTCGCATAATTTTCAAAAACAAATCCCGTGGATGTTAATATTTGTTATATAATATATTTGTCAAAACATTACCCCTAAAGTTTCTAAATTCAAGCTGTAAGATAGTTTGTTTGGCCCGTATTTTCACCTTGAAAGTGGAGTTTAAATATAGTTGCAATTTTTTGAGGGGGAAAAGTAAATGTTTATAAAAACAGAAAGATTATTAATACGAAAATTTGAGTTCAAAGATTGGCAAGCTGTTCATGAGTATACATCAGATATCAATGTTATGAAATACATACCTGAAGGGGTCTTTACTGAAGAAAATACAAGAAACTTTGTGAATGAAAACATTGGTGAAAACGCTAAAAACTTTCCTGTAGTATTAATTGATAAAGATATTCTGATTGGCCATATAGTCTTTCATAAATATTTTGGTGAGCATACATATGAGATTGGTTGGGTGTTCAATCCTAAATATTTCAATAAAGGATATGCTTCTGAAGCAGCAAAAGCTACTTTGAAATATGGCTTTAAGGAAATGAAATTACATAGGATTATAGCTACATGTCAGCCACAAAATACCCCATCATATCGAGTAATGGAGAAGATTGGAATGAGAAGAGAAGGCTATTTCAGGAAGTGTATACCACATGGGAATGAATGGTGGGATGAATATTATTACGCTATTTTAGAAGAAGAGTAGTGCCTAGGAACGCATCATTTAAATTGACACTCCTATTCTTAAATAGGCAAGTTGGCTATCTTTAATGGGGATCCTTGCTACTAAAGGCGAACTTTATTTCCGGTATCGCTGACGTGCAAAACTTTGTATAATCTGATCTTATCTCTAAATCACAACTGTTACTCCCATCACCATCAAGTTAAAGTTTCATTTTATTTTGCTAACTTGATGGTGATGTGACGTAACGTTAATTATTTGAAAATTTAAAAAAGTCCCCTTAGTCATGTTAAAGGGACCTTGATCACGCAAATGATATGTAAGCCAATTTATTTTTGATATACAGATTATTTGTATAATAATTTTTATAAATAATTGCTAAATAGTAAATTTACATAAATGCTTTTAGAAGTTCTTGAATTAATGGGATTGCTCCACCTATAAATTTTAAAACTGCCATTGCGATTTCCATATTATTCTCTCCTCTTTTTCGTATTAAGATGTGATAAATCTTTATAACCTCATCATAGTAACCGCTTATAATAATAACAATACATTTTCGTATGCAATATTGCATATTTATACATTGGATCTCTATTATTCATTTTTTAATGGTACTATAGCGAGGTGAGAGTCTTTAAGAGTTCTCCTTAATAGGAGGAAATATGGAAAGAGTGCAAGCGATTTACAGTAATCAAAAATTTAAGAGTTGGGTTAAACAGGTATTAGCTGTAGGAGGAGTAATAGGGGGCTGTTATTTGGTGTTATATGTTTTCTGTTTCTTAGTTATCATGTAAATATTATACAACTAAACTAGTAGAGTCTTGCCTAGAGAGGTAAGGCTCTTTTATTGTAGTACCTGGAGATGAGCAAACTACATACAATATCTCTCAGGTTTTTCAGATCACTTTGTATAATTCCTTATTTAGAACACTAATTTCTATTATTGAAACTAAATAAACATCTATTTAAAAGTTTCAATTTATATTGAAAACAGAATTCCATTGATAAAAAATATGTTTTTACTAGATACATATTAAAAAGACAAGCATAAATTATATTAGATTTTGGCAAAGTCTTTTTGACTTGGAAAAGGATTTAAATCTTACTTATAGATTTGATTCCTTTTTATATACTATAATCATTATATTTCTACGTAAATATAATACATTAATAATGATTTAAAAGCAAGAATTTTAGTAGCGGTACGTTCACACATCCATCAACTTAAGATTTTAAAGTAGCTCTTAAACAAAAAAATTCTTTTTTTAATTGATTAATTAATAGTAAACAAGGAAGGTTGGCAAATTAACAACTAAAGAGATTTCTTCAGGTAAGCTAATAAGTAATCTATCAAAAAGTCCTTTACAAAATTTATACCTAAGTCAATTATAAGATCATGTAAATTTAAAATAATGTAAATATTATACATTTTTGTAAAAGGAACTCATTGACACTTGTGTATATAAGTAACTATACTCGTTACATCAAATTGAATGTGTGATAATACGATTTTATTATTATTACAAACATGTAAATATAAAAATAGAAAATCCCAATTTGATAAATACAATGGTAGAGGTGTTTATTTTAATGAAGCACAAATTAATTGCAACAGGTATCCTTGCAGGATCTATATTATCCTATTCTTCTAATATTTTAGCAGATACTCATACATTCCCTGATGTTCCTGTATGGGCCGATAAATCTGTTAATTATTTAGTTGATAAACAGGTATTGAATGGTTATCCAGATGGAACTTTTGGTTCAAATGACTCATTGGACAGAGCTTCGGCTACAAAAATTATGACAAAAGTTTTAGGGATACAAATTGATCCTAATGCAAAACCATCTTTTACTGATTCACAAAATCACTGGGCTACTCCTTATATTGCTGCTGCTGAAAGAGCTGGTATTGTTAAGGGTGAAGGTAATGGAATCTTCAATCCATCTGGAAAAGTAACTCGCGCTGCTATGGCTACGATGTTAGTAAATGCATATAAACTACAAAGCACAGCAAATCATAACGAGCAGGTTAGATTTGTAGATTTAAAAGGGCATTGGGGAGAAAAATACGCCAATATTTTAATAGATTTAAAAATCTCTAATGGTACCGAGAACGGTTGGCAACCAAATAGATTTATAACACGTGCTGAAGCTGCTCAACTTACTGCAAAAACAGATATGTTACAACAAAATTTAAACGATGAAAAAGAGATTATTACTGCTACCTCATATGAAGATTTAAATTTAACAGTGGCTTCGAAAATTACAGCTCAAGAGATTGATAGTTTTATTGCGAAATATCATTCGGATAGTCCTTTAGTTGGCCATGGGCAAGATTTTATCAATGCGCAAAATCAATATGGTGTGAGTGCTCATTATTTAGCAGCGCATGCGATTTTAGAATCTGGATACGGAAAATCAGAAATCGCATATCAAAAACATAATCTATTCGGTCTACGTGCATATGATGGAGATCCGTTTAAATATGCGAAATATTTACCAAGCTACGGCGATAGCATTGCTTATAATGCTAATTATGTACGAGAAAGATATTTGGAAGAAAGCGGTATGTATTATAACGGGCCAACATTAACTGGCATGAACGTGAAATATGCATCAGATAAAGGCTGGGCTAAGAAAATTGCAGGCATTATGGAACGTATTAAACCGTTTCGTGTAGAAGACTATACATATGCAAAAAAATTACCAAAGAATCCTGAAACATTAGATGTCGACGCGTTATCTAATGAAATTCCATATAAAATGTATGCAGACGATTCAAGCTCAAATGTTGTATCATCAGCTACTTACTATCAGGTACCTTATCCATTTAATTTAAAAATTAAAAGTAGACCAGATGTAGCTGTCGAGGAGAATAAAGTTGGTACAGTAACTCCTGGAACAACCATCTTTATTTATCGTGAAGATCCAAATGGATGGGTAGAATTCTCTTTTGAAGCGAATGGAGAAAAATACTGGACATTAAAAAGTAAATTAAGTATGTAATTAAAAAGATCTATTTCACTAGTTTTAATCTCATATAATTGAGAGACAAGTTTTTTACTTTCTTAAAATAAAGTTATGTATACAAGAAAAGTTAGAGAATTATTTTCTCTAACTTTTCTTCGCTAGTATTTGAAATTAAAAAGATGGTGGAGTTACTCCAAATATAACAGTGACTTTGTTTAAAGAAGTGTTTTCCCACTTATGCTTTGCATAAGGTGGGATTTTAACACTATCACCTGTATTGAGAAGTAAAACCGCATCATTTAGATATAGTTTCACTTGTCCTTCCATAATAAATGCTATTTCTTCCCCTTTATGTGCCACAGGCTCCATAGATGAAGCAGTTTGAGGTAACAGATTCATTAAAGCCAATTCTAGTGCTCCATCTAAATTAGGAGATAATAGCTCATACGAAACATTGCCGCTTTCAGGAAAAATTATTTTTTTCCTTTGGTTAGCTCGTACAACTAATTCTTCTGTATTGGTATCCTCTAAGAAAAAATTAAACAATGGAATATTTAATGCTACAGAAATTAATTTTAGTGTTTGTAATGAAGGATTTGTGATTCCTTTTTCAATCTGACTTAACATGGAAGGTGTTATATCAGCTAACTCTGCTAAACGCTTACTGGTTAATCCAGCACCTTTTCTAAATGCCCTAATTCTGTGACCAACATTAATATCGTTCATATATGTAATCCCCTTTAAATAAGTAAATAAAATTAAATAATTATTAATTTTATTTACTTATACTTAATATATTGTTAATATATACTTAATTATAATAAAGTATGATTAAGTTTAAAACATCATATGTACATATGGCAGCAGCTGCGAAAAAGTGGGAAAAAGATTTACTTAGAAACAAAGGGGCTACTATTTTTGAATATACAGCGGGCTATAGTAAAGCAGTAGAAGAAGGAAGAGTACAAGTTAATAAGAATCAAATGTGCTATTTGATTGACGATGAAAAATCAAAGCATTTATTTTAAGGTTATGCAGTAGCTGCTACTCGTCTGAATAATTGATATACAAATAAAAGTTGATGAATCGCATCCTCTATTTGTATATCTACCGTGTGGAGTAGGATTTGGTGGTGTTTCGTTCGGTTTAAAAATTATTGTACGGGATCATGGACATGTAATTTTTGCTGGGCCTACCATTTTCCGTATATGCTAATAGGTATGATGACCGTATTATATGATGGGATTTCCATACAAGATTTTTAATGAAAAGGATTCTAATAAGTAAAGGACAACTTAAGAGTAGACTTCAATGCTGTATTGTAAAATTTTTAAGGAAGTGAAAATAGTATGAAATCAGCTTTAAATAGTATTATGATCTCCTCGATTCTTGCAGTAGGAGGGATCCTTTCGCTTTTGTTTAATTTAATGGGGGATCAAGATTGGATCTGGAATTGGGTAGGGTTATTACTGGCATATCTATCTTTGGGCATTTTAATCGGTTTATATAATAAAACTGTGGATCACAAAACATTTCCTAAAATACTAAAAAGAACTTTGTTTATTTCCTTTAATGCTACTATATTAGGGATAATAATAGGGGTAACATACCAACTATTAGGAAAGTGGAATCTTACTATAATGATGTATTATTGGTTGATAATTTTATTATTACATTTAATTACTATAATAACATTAGTCATCCTAGTATTCGAAAACCGTAATAGTAAAAATTACAGCTTACTATATAGTTTTATTATACTTTTAAACATTGTCCTTACCTTAGGACCAGTATTATTTCCAGTAGTTCTAACTATTATAGGAAATGCCATGAACGCTAGTGCAGGGCACTAATTTTCACCTATATAGATTATTAAAATGATTAGTCCAAAATTGAGATTGGTTAAGTTAAAAAACTTAATAAACAAATAGGATAGTAAAACTAAACGACATAAAGTGGAATGATTTGATAGAAAGAAGATTATAATATGAAAATTAAGCTTAAGAAAAAAAGAATTATAAGTGTATTGTTGGCTATTACATTAGTAGCAATAGGGTATTACATGTTTCAATCTATTACGAATCCTAAGCTGGTAAATGCGGAAGAAGCAAATAGTGTTCAACAAGTGAGCAGTCTACCTAAAAATGAATTGAAAAAATCGATACCTAATCGTTTTGATGGTAAAGAAAGAAAAGTTGTATATTTAACTTTTGATGATGGACCAGGAAAATATACAGCTAATCTATTAGATGTATTAAAGAAAAATGATGTGAAAGCAACATTCTTTTTAATTGGCGATAACGTGAAAAGGTTCCCAGATTTAGTGAAACGAGAGCATGTAGAAAACCATTATGTGGGCATGCATAGTATGACACATGATTTTAAAAAGCTGTACACCAATCAGGAATATGTTAAGGAAATGAAAGAAGATCAATCTTTAATTAGAAATGTTATTGGAAACACACCGAAATTAACACGTCCACCATATGGATCAATGCCTGGCTTAAATGAATCACTTCGAAATGAAGTGGTCGGAAATGATTTGAAAGTATGGGATTGGACAATTGATTCTTTAGATTGGAAATACAATAAATTACCTGTGGATGTAGCGGCCGCAAAAATTGTTCAAAATGTCTTAGCAGGTGCGACGTCTTCAAAGGAAATTGTTTTAATGCACGATATTCATCCACAATCTGTCGCAGCAGTTCCAGCAATAATAAAAGGATTAAAAGAAAAAGGGTATGAATTTGAAGCTTATGATGAGAATAATCATTTTCCAATAAACTTCTGGCATGATAATCGTATATAAAGAGATGTATTAGTTAAAAGAAAATCAGAATGGAATAAGCAAATCATATAGGGTTTAAATATTTGTAAGAGCGTGTTTAGATAGATGAAACACGCTCTTTTTACTGGGCTATTTTATTGTAGATTTAAGTATAGGCTTTCTAATTTCAGAAAAATTTATATGATTTTTTCATTCATTTCTACATAAGCGTTGGATATTTCGTATGTTTGTCTAGAGTGAAAAGAACTCATAAAAAACCGCCATTATTCACGTTCTTCTTCATATAATTGCACCGCACTTATTTTTTGTATGTGGTTAAAACTAGTTTTTAAGAAGCATATGTTTTAGCAACTGCAGAAATTCTGTATCACTTTTATCATCTTTTATATAATCCTGTTCGTAGTTAAAAATCATTCGTACTAACATAAAAGCTGTAAGCGGTAATGGGACCTTATGCAAAGCTCCTTGCTGATAACCTTTTTCAAGTAAATTACTTATCATGTTAATTGCTTCTTCTTCAGATTGTTTAAAACAAGTTGTAATTTCAGGTGAATGGTACTCTTTATATTCTTGAAAGAGTGTAGAAACAAATGGATCTTGATGATATTCTAGGCTGATATAATGAAGAATTTTTTGTATTCGAAGTAAAACATCTTTTTCTTCTTTATATAAATTAAATAATTGTGAGCGTTTAAGCTGAATATGACGCATATAGCAGTCACATAATATTTCAGTTTTATCTGTATAGTAATAATAAATAGTACCTTTACCAACTTTAGCTGTCTTTGCAATTTCATCAACCGTTGTGTTACGGACACCACGCGTAGAGAACAGTATTGTGGCAGATTGAATGATTTTCATTTTTTTATTTTCTTTTTCTAATTTGATCATTGTCTACACCCTATCCTTGAAATATTTAGCGAAGTTTTCTGTCTTTACATTCTGTATTAGTTCATTTCTAATTTTGTAAATCCTAATAGAAAGTCCTCTATTTGCTTCTTATAGAATAACATACACCATTCTTATTTCTAGTATATAACTATAATAGAATGCAACTGTATCACTTAGGATGAAAATGAAAGTTTAAGGTAATAATTTTTTAATCGGACGATGAGAATTCAAGTGAAAGGGGACGGTGATTTCTTTCTTGAGTGAATTATTTGATTTTTTATTCAATTCATTTTATTATATAAACATGACTAAAAGATGATTTTAGTCGGATTTTTTTACGAAAAACCGACTGATATTTGATTTTAGTCGGTTTCTATACTATTTGAGAGAAGGTAGACACTATGTGTGGAATTGCAGGGTGGATAGACTGGTCTAAAGACCTGTCTAATGAACAAGAAACGTTAAAAAAAATGACAGATGCTATCATTCACCGAGGACCTGACGCAGAGGGGCATTGGTTTTCAAAACGAGCGGCATTAGGTCATCGACGTCTCATCGTCATTGATCCTGAAGGTGGCCTTCAACCTATGCTGTATAAAGATGGAAATAATACGATTGGCCTTACGTTCAATGGAGAAATTTATAACTATCAAGAATTACGTAAAGAACTTGAGGAGAAAGGTCATGAATTTCAGACCAAGTCGGATACAGAGGTATTACTACACGCTTACTTAGAATGGCAAGAAGATTGTGTTCAACACTTAAATGGGATTTTTGCTTTTGGTATTTGGGATGAAAGATTTGGGAAATTGATGCTTGGTCGTGATCATCTAGGTGTGAAACCTTTATTTTTTGCTCAAAGGGGAAGTGCAGTTCTTTTTGGTTCAGAATTAAAAGTTTTACTTTCGCATCCATTTGTAGATGCAGAGGTAGATAAAGAAGGACTTTCTGAAATATTCTGCCTTGGACCAACACGTACTCCTGGTCATGCTATTTTCAAGGATATACATGAAGTGCGTGCTGGCCATTATATGACGTTTACCTCTAATGGCTCGACTACGACACAGTATTGGAAACTTGAAAGTAAAAAACATGTAGATGATATTGATACAACAGTCGAGACAATCCGCTCCATTTTACAAGATACGGTTAAACGGCAGTTAATTGCTGATAAACCAGTGGTATCTATGCTTTCCGGAGGTTTAGATTCCAGTGGTTTAACAGGTTTAGCAGGAAATGAATTTGGGAATAAAGGGGAACGCCTTCATACATATTCCCTGAATTTCATCAATGATGAAAAAGACTTTGAGCAAGACTTCCTTCGTTTTGATCGTGATGAACCTTGGGTGAAACGTGTGGCTGAATATGTAGGAACAAAGCATCATTCTATAGAGTTAGGATCAGATAGTTTAATAGAGTATTTATTAACTCCAATGCGAGCGCGTGATCTACCTGGAGTTGGAGAACTGGAAACGTCTCTTTATTTGCTATTTAAGGAAATGAAAAAAGACGCAACAGTTGCACTTTCAGGCGAATCCGCAGATGAAGTATTCTCAGGATATCCATGGTTCCATCAAGAGAAGTTTCTAGATGCAGAGATATTCCCTTGGAGTGTTAATTTATGGTATAGCACAGAAATTCTATCAGAGGATTTTAAAGCGAAGATTAGCCCTGAAAAATATCAAAAACAAAAATTTGAAGATGCGGTTGCTGAGGTTCCTTTTTTAGAAGGTGAAAGTGATCTGCAAATGAAGCAACGTCAAATGTCTTACATGTTTATTACACGTTTCTTGCCATTTATGCTAGAACGAAAAGATCGCACAAGTATGATGAATGGCTTTGAAGTACGAGTTCCATTTTGCGATTACCGGCTTGTAGAATACTTATGGAATGTCCCATTCGAAATGAAAAGCATAGACAATATTGAAAAAGGTATTTTACGTCGAGCTTTTGAAAATGTACTTCCAGAAGATGTGCGTTATCGCAAAAAAAGTGCATATCCAAGCACAAAGGATGCCTCTTATGTACAAGGTATTAGTGATTGGATGTTACATGTGTTGAACAATCCTGAATCACCTATTTTGCCATTGATTAATGTAGAAAGAGTTCGTGCTATTGCAGAAGGAAAAGACGAAGTAATTTCAGGTAATGATGCACGAGGTATAATAGATTATTTACTTCAAGTTAATAGTTGGCTTCAGGAATATAATATTAAATTAGTATGGTAGATGTAATTTTCAAATAAAGAGAATAGCTGAAACATCAATGACCTAAGTGAACCGCATTTCCAATGGATTAGATATTTATCTAATAATTGGAGATGCGGTTTTATTATTTTGGGGTAACTAGTTCTTTTAGCATAATAGCGATGTGTTAGTTCTAAAAACTCAAGAAAGCTTTAGAATACTATTATAGTTGGTCAAGGACATGAACTAGACACCTAATTATTTCAGAGGATTTCTCGATTTGCTCTGGATCAAAATCTGAAAGGTTCGCATTAAGAATATGTTTTAGTTTTTTCTCTCTTTCTAAGTGACAGTTTAAACCACTAGGCGTAAGTTGGACATTGACAACTCTCCGGTCGTTATTTGAACGAACACGCTCAACGTAACCAGCCTGTTGTAATCCATTGATTAATTGAGTAATACCAGCGGCGGTAGTTTCTGCTCGATCAGCTAATTCTTTGACTGACAATTCGCCTTCTTCAGCTAATACTTTAAGGGTTCGAGCATGGACCATTGAAACTGCCCCTAATGTACGAGTAGCTCGCCCTCTTAAACGTCCATCGGCTGCAGTCAGACTATATATAGCTTGACTAAGTTCGTCTATCGCAGTTAACTTATTTGAAGAATTTTTCATAACATCACCATTTTCCCGTTAACTAAGTACTTAATTATATGGTGTTAACATTAACATATGAAAAAGAGTAGAGTCAAATTAAGTAGAGACTGGCTATTCATTTTCCAAGCAATATTATATATGCTCACCTTAAATCATCAATAAAATAATAAGACGACTTGGTTTGTAGTCTTGACAAAAGTACATATTATACTTCATTATTTTAATTAAGTACTTAATTGTTAAGTACTTAATTAAAATAATGAAGGATGATTATTATGACTCAACGTTCACAATCTCAAGGATGGGCTTTAGATATAGCCCTTGCACTTGGTGGGTTTGATGCTTTGCATCCTGAAGCAAAGGCAACTATGGAACAGTTAGGACATGACCACACTGATTTTGATAAAGTTTTTTCTCAAGTAAAGAGTGGAGCAATGATACCAAAAGCATGGGCGACGGTTGCTTCTCAGGCTCAAGAACGTGCAAAACATTATGAACAAAAGGGATTCACTGTTACTGCTCGTGATCTATATCAGCGAGCTGCTGTTATGTGGGGACGTGCACAATATTCATATTTTAATGATGATCCACGAAAATTGGCATTTCGAGAACGTTGTAACGAATGTGTGGCAGCTATTTCAACACTTGGAGGAGGAACAGTACAACGTATAGTACTAGAATTTGAAGGCAAACAGATATATGCACTACTTCATTTGCCCTCAGGTGAAGTTCAGAATGCACCAGCAGTAATATTAGGTCCAGGTATGGATATGATTAAGGAAGAATATATACAGATTGCGCAACGTTATTATACGTCTCGTGGTATCATAGCTCTATCAATTGAAGGACCGGGTCAAGGTGAATCTGTATCTGAAGGTCTAAAAGTCGATTTGACTAATTACGAACGCGCCGTTAGTTGTTATATCGATTTTCTATTAAAACGGCCTGAGGTTGATCCAAAACGGATTGGATTTTTTGGTATCAGTATGAGTGGGTATTGGGGGATGCGAGCTGCTGCGAGTGATAATCGTATAAACGCTATAGCCACTTTTGAAGGTGTATATGGTGAATTTGATACCATCTTTAACAGAGCTCAGCCGAGTTTCAAAGCCAATTTTATGTACATGTCTGGTTACACTGATGAAGTTGCTTTTGAAAACGAGTTGAGTAGCCAGATGAACCTGTGGAAATTGGCGCCAAAGATTACTTGTCCAGTCTTCATGGGAATAGGAGAATTTGATGAACTTACCCGTTTGGAAGAAGCATTAAGTCTTTATGAGTTTGTAGAAGCACCAAAGGAGATACGCGTCTATGAGAATGAATTTCACCCGCTTGGTGGAGTAGCTGCAGAAATTTTTCGTTTTGGTGCAGAGTGGGTGGAACTTGCACTTGAAGGAAACTTTAAAGCTAACCATGATGAGCGTTATTACATGCATCGTGATGGGGGTGTTACTGAAGGGACAGCTTTTCCAACTTATTGGCTTGGTGCCCAGCCGGCGGAAATTAAAGCACGCAAAAAGTGTAATAAATTAAACGCTTGTAATAATTAACAAATTTATACTGATTAAAAAAGAAAACAACAAAAATAGTATGTAGCTTTTTTACACTATTTTTGTTGTTTTCTTCAAATTTTTAGACTCCTCATAATTATGGACATTGATGAGGATATTCAAAGTGCGGAAGACTTCGAATTGCTGAAAAACACGGAGGAAAGTTACAGGAAATGTTAAGGGATTTATAAAGTAGGAAGACAAACTATATTTTTTCTTGAGCACAACTAGCATACATATATTCTCTAGGGATCCAGACCCGAATTGTTGAGACAGACAATGACAAATCTACGGTCTGAGGAACATGACCTTCATAAAAGGCTAAGTATCATTGGATGGGATTGCAAGACAAATCAAAGTCCCTATTTTTGAATTTTTAAGTTGATGGATGTGTGGCGGTACCCCATAGCTATTAAGTTAATATTTTAAATTACCCCCATAACGAAAATTTTATATCACTACAACAGTCATTTATGAGAAGTTAAGGCATTTTATTTATTGCTATGCTGTTTTCTTGTGACACAGAGTACAATTATAGACAACATCTAAAATATTAAAGACTTCTTTTTCTCATAACAGTGGAACTTTCGCCATTTTTCTGTAGGAGGATAAACAGGCGAAGCAGAATTACTTGAGTTGAAAGTTCTTGATACAATCCGATATAAGCTTAGTAAATTTCGTGGGTTTGTCCTGGTTATAGCTAGAATGAATTTGACAATTGTTACAGAAAAAAGAACTGACATTCTTACAAATCTGGAAAATTGAAAATGGCTGTTTATGAAACTTTCAATATTTATAATTAAAGTTGGTGCTACTTCTTTATTGCATTAGATAGCAATGTAATTTATAATACGTTTAAATGATTAAATTCTTAAACGGAAGGTAATGTTAGCGAAATGAACTGTAATGATAAAGTAATGCATATTTTAGAAAATTTAAGACCATGTTTCCAAGGGTTGGGAGATCCAACTCGTCAGCAAATTGTATCGCTTTTAATTGATAAAGATAGCTTGAATGTGACGCAAATTGCGGAGCATATTCCCATGTCAAGACCTACTGTATCTCATCATTTGAAAATATTGAAACAATCAGGGTTACTTCGAGTTCAGAAAAAAGGCACTGAAATGTATTATTGTCTTGAATTTAATGAAACAATAAATCTTTTAAAAGAACTTGTTTCTTTAGTTGAAGATGAATGTAAGAATTAGGTACTCATTTATAGTTTAGGGGCACCCTTTGTCCCTTTTTTTAGCGACATTATGTTAAAAGGTTTAAGTTTTTAATCATTTAAACTTATGATTTCACACTAATTAAAATGGAGGTTTCAGATGAAAAAGAAAACAGTATTAATTGTTGGTGGGTATGGTGTTGTTGGTAGTCAAATTGCTCAAATTTTACATGATCGACATCCTGATTTGGAAATTAGATTAGGAGGAAGAACTTTAGGGAAAGCGTTACCTTTTGAATCAGATAGAGTAAAAATAGTCACTGTAGACAACACAACAGATGATCCGTTAAGAAATTTGGATGATAATTTCACATTAGTTGTTAATGCGGTTAATGACCCGCAAGATAGACTACTTCTATCTGCAGTTCAAAAAAAATTCCATTGGTTGACATTACTCGTTGGACTGAACGTTTTAAGAGTTCTATTGATCGATTAAAAAATGTTGAGGTCCAATCCCCTGTTGTATTAGCTTCAGGGTGGATGGGAGGGACAGCAGCCCTTTTTGCTAAAATGTATTCAAAAGATATTCAAGAGGTTACGGTTGATATCAACGCACTATATTCTCTTCAAGACAAAGCAGGACCAAATTCAACAGCATATATGGACCGGTTAACGATTCCATTTGAAGTCAAAGCTCGAGAGGGAATGCGACAGGCTTATCCAATGACTGATCCGATCAAAGTCCGCTTTCCCAACGGTTATATAACCAAATGTTATCGTTTGGATACTCCTGATCACGTAACCCTGCCAGAATCAATTCATGCTGTTTCGGCTAACTTTCGGATTGCTTTTGATAGTAAAATATCTACATATGGACTGGTTTCTCTGGTGAATACAGGAATTTGGAAACTGATTAGTGGAGAAAAATTTAATGACTTACGAAAAAATATTCTTTATAAACCCGGAAGTGGAAGTGCACATAACATAGTTATTCATCTTAAAGGTTATGATGCTAATGGTGTATTGCATAGGCGATGTGTGAACATATCAGATCCGTTAGGACAGACACATCTTACTGCTTTAGGAGCAGCTGTCCAAGCAGAGAACATTTTACAAACATCTGATATTATGGTTCCGGATTCTAAAATTTACTTTCCGGAAAATTTATTAGATTTGGGTATGAATGCATCTGTAATTTTAGATTTTTATAGGGAATATGGGGTTAATATTACGAAAGAAAATATATAAAAGGTATCGTTCTATTCGTGGTAGTACACATATGGCTATCAAGCAAAGAAGAGCAAATACCCCAAATAACTTAATGGCAGTTTAGTTTAATAAGAACCAATGGTAAAATGATGAGAATTAATTATGCTATGGGGCTGGTCAGTTGTAATTTTATAAAGGAGTTGTGAAAAGTTGAAATATCGCAAAGCAAATATCGATGATATTGATAAATTGGTCGAGTTAAGAAAAAGCAATTAGTTGATGAGGGGATAGAACCTAATATAGATATTGGTAGAGAACTATATGCTTTCTTTAAAAATAAACTAAGTGAAGGTACTTTAATTGAATGGCTAGTGGAAGATAATGAAGAAACTATAGCTTGTGGTGCAGTAATTTTTTATGAATTTCCACCTTGTTACACCAATAAGACTGGAAAAAAGGCTTATATCACAAATATGTATACTAATGAAAATTATCGTGGGCAAGGAATCGCAACAAAGCTGTTAACTAAATTAGTTGATGAAGTTAAGATTTCAGGTATCTCACAAATATGGCTTGGGGCTTCAAAAATGGGTAGACCAGTGTATAAGAAGTTTGGTTTTATGGAAACTGATGAATTTCTAGAATTAGGGTGTTTTTGCCCATCCACCGAAAAAGGGGAATAAGACAAGATATTCCAATGTGGAAAAGTAACTCTAAAATCAACCTTTATTATATATTTTGGAGTTACTTGACGTTAACTTTTCTACGGAAAGTTGACACTTTTATCCTATGCCTAAAGGCGGACTGAATTCCTGCATAGGTTTTCCAGTATCACTGAATTTGTAATGAAAAGTTGTGAACAATTGAAAAAATAATGGTTGAAATAATGAAAGGTGAAAAGGAGTTTATTTCTAATAAGCGAAATATTATATTGTATTGTTTTATCCTAAATTATTTGTAAAGGTGGATACATAATGACAGTAAAGAAGCTTTATTTCCTCCCAGCAGGTCGTTGTATGTTGGATCATTCTTCAGTTAATAGTACACTTACACCGGGTAAACTACTAAACTTACCTGTTTGGTGTTATCTTTTGGAGACAAAAGAGGGACTTATTTTAGTAGATACAGGTATGCCAGAAAGTGCTCTTAATAATGAGAATCTTTTTAAAGGTACATTTGTTGAAGGACAAGTTTTACCTAAAATGAATGAGAACGATAGGATCGCAAATATTTTAAAGCGTGCCGGATATGAGCCAGAAGATCTTCTTTATATCATTAGTTCTCACTTGCATTTTGATCATGCAGGAGGAAATGGCGTTTTTACAAATACACCAATTATTGTACAGCGTGCTGAATATGAGGTAGCACTCTACAGAGAGGAATATTTGAAAGAATGTATATTGCCGAATTTAAACTATAAAATCATTGAAGGAGATTATGAAGTAGTGCCAGGTGTGCAATTAATATATACACCGGGACATACGCCAGGTCATCAGTCATTATTAATTGAGACGGAAAAATCAGGTCCAGTGTTGCTAACTATTGATGCATCATATACGAAAGAAAACTTTGAAGATGAAGTACCGTTTGCTGGGTTTGATTCGGATTTAGCTTTATCTTCAATAAAACGTTTAAAAGATGTTGTTAAGAAAGAAAATCCGATTATTTTCTTTGGCCATGATATGGAGCAAGAAAAGGGCTGTAAAGTGTTCCCGGATTATTTGTGAGATAGCATATAAAAAGTCATGGGCTCGTTTGAGGTGACCCCGAAAGTTAGGTCATGACTTTTTGTTTTGGGGTGTTATAAAATTCTTAAGTTGATGGGCATGGGGTAATAATATGAATTGGAGGTTCCTTTCTAAGAGTAGGGAGTCTCTTTAATCTCGCTACCGATAATCAAATGATATGTTAATTAGATTTGAATATTGTATGCATCGTCTTTTCTTCAATAAATATTAAGTGATAAACTTCATATGTAGTATATAAGGAGATTATCTCATAGGTTATTTGCAAATATTAGATGGGGAGTATTTGACACATACATAACCTAAAGATTTAGATGAAATTAATATAGATAAGTATTTACTACGATTGCCTTCCTATTTTTCTTAGAATTTTTTTAGTGAATCAAAATTTAAATTGCGTATACATCTTTTGTATTAGTAGACCTAAGTCTAAAAGTATGTACAATTACACCATTTGACTAATGGGTAAACTTCACAAACTGATATATACTAGTATTGTGTCTTGCCTTTTTAGGTGTAGTACACAGCCGGTGATTGGCTAGTGGATGTCCTTCCATTTTGCCAGTGCCGGTTTTTTGTTGGATAATAGAGAAAATGAAGTTTTTATAAGGAAAGAAGGGGTTGTTTTGAAAGATGTAAATTCTATCTTTATGAGAGAAAAGATTGCTAGTTTTTATCTTTATTTTATTTCTTTTCTTGGTTTGGTTACTATAACTATATCTTTACTTGAAATTAAAATCCCTTCTCATCTAACAATACTAATATTGTTGTTACTTTTTATGGGGATTGCAGAGTATTTTCCTGTAAGATTTTGGAGAGGAACTAGTTCGCTTACCTTTCCGATAATTTACGCTATGAGTTGGCAGTTTGGAATCCATATAACTATTGTTGCTATTGTACTTGTCACGCTAATTATTCACCTGCATCGTCGTTCACCGATACAAAGAATGTTATTTAATAGTACTCAACATGCACTTAGTTTGATCTTTGCCAAATGGTTTTCAGACAAATGTATGTCCTTAATAATTAATAAGATAGGTATGTCAGTTCTGTATGAGAATTTAATATCTTTGTTATTATTTTGCGTGTTTTTTTGTTTTTTCAACAATCGCTTTTATGATTTGTTAATGATACTTCTTCCGCAGCCATATTCAATTTATCAATGGTATAAAAAAACTATTACGGTATTTCTTTGCGAAACTTTTGGTTTCTCTTATGCGGCACTGATGCATGTACTAATTAGTACATATAGTGTGGAAGTAAACGAAATTACAGTACTGTTTTTCTTTTTTCCACTTGTAGCAACTTCAGTAATTAGTTCTTTTTCTGTACGGATAAGGATGGAAAAGGAACGATTATATGAGTTATTTCTTATTACGACCGAAATTAGTCGAGGATTAACCGGAGGAAACTTGAAACATATTAAACAAGCACTTAAAGGTTTTTTTGGCATACAAGCATATGTAATATGGACAAAAGATGATGGTAACTGGAATATTCTATTAAAAGATGGGAAAGTCCGTTCTGATATATCTGATGATTCAGAAAAGTTAGAGGCGTTTGAGGGACTTTCTAAAAATCTTGTATTTAATGATTGGAAAATTGGTACTGCTCCTGAAGATGAAATATTTGATAGTGTTATACGCTCACTTGTATATTTTCCTCTTATAGTAAATGATGAACTAGTCGGAATGTTTGTTGCAGGGAAAAGTAGAAATGCGGGTTTCTTTCCGGAAGATGTACAGTCGTTAGCTACATTTTCTAACCAATTAGCTAACGTAGTTAAAACAAGGTTATTGATTTCTGAACAGGAAAAAAGAATGATCTTAGAAGAAAGGAATAGAATCGCCCGTGAAATTCACGATGGTATTGCGCAAACATTAGCCGGGGTGATATTCCAATTAGAATCCGCTCGGAAAAAATACCGTGATAAACCAATTGATATGCAGCAGGTAGTAGAGAAAAGCATAAAAGATTTAAGAGGAAGCCTAGGAGAAGTTCGCTACTCTATTTATGCTTTAAAGCCATATCCGACGCAACAACTAGGCCTTAAGCAGGCGATAGCAAGTAAAATAAAATCTTTAAAACAAGAATATGAACTAGATATTACATATCATGAAAGGGGTCATGCACGTGCGCTTAGTTTTTCAAAAGAAAGGGTTATTTTTGATACATTACAAGAGAGTTTGCAAAACATTGTAAAACATGCGCAAGCAAAAAAGGCTGATGTTTTAATCAGTTATCAAAGGGAGCACGTGCTTTTAAGAGTTAAGGATAATGGAGTTGGCTTTTCACTATTTGAGTCTATGGTTAAAACGAAGAATGAGCCACATTATGGTATATTACATATGAATGAACAAGCTGACCAATTAGGGGCTACTTTACAGATTGATAGTTCTGTAGGAAAAGGGACAGAAATTACACTGTTAATTCCAGATTCACAAACAAGGGGTGCGTAAAATGATTAAAATATTAGTAGTAGATGATCATGCTTTTTTACGGGATGCAATTCGGAGCATACTAGAGGATGAATCTGATATAAAAGTGGTTGGAGAAGCTAGCTCTGGAGATGGAGTATTGGGAAAAGTAGAAGAATGCCGACCAGATTGTATTTTGATGGATATTAATCTTCCAGGGAAAAATG
Organism: Bacillus sp. 5mfcol3.1; assembly: GCF_900114335.1. Classification (NCBI taxonomy): domain Bacteria; kingdom Bacillati; phylum Bacillota; class Bacilli; order Caryophanales; family Bacillaceae; genus Bacillus; species Bacillus sp. 5mfcol3.1. The sequence goes on from NZ_FOST01000001.1 coordinate 1,653,786, forward strand.
GGATTGAAGCTACAGAGTTAGTGAAAAAAAAATATCCGAGTTGCCGTGTACTTGTGTTTACAATGTATGAACATGACGAGTATTTAATGGATGCACTCCAGGCCGGTGCTGATGGTTATTTATTGAAGGATTCATCATCAGATCAGGTAGTAGCAGCAATTCGAATGTTATATCGAGGCGATTCAGTCATTCATCCGCGTATGACTAAAAAATTAATTACATATCATCAGCAAAAAATGAAAGTAGAATCAAATGAAAATGAACTGACGGAACGTGAAAAGGAAATTCTCTTTGAACTAGTAAAAGGACTTAGTAATAAAGAAATTGCTGAAGTTTTATATATTAGTGATAAAACAGTTAAAATTCACATCAATAAAATTTTTAAAAAGCTAAATGTGAAAAGTCGATCGCAAGCAGTGATTTATGCAGTCCGAAATCAATTAGTTCCGCTAGATTAAATAAGAAATCTATCAAAGAACTATCGTGTCGCTTTATTCTGTATTACAAAGAATAAAGGACAAGGTAGTTCTTTTGTACTATGTAGGCATAGAATCCTTAGAGAAAAGATACTCCTTTTGTTTAATTTTCAGAATAATCAAAATGTGGAATAATAAAAATAGAATTACATTTTAATCTTGTTAATAATTCATTTTGTGAAAATCTTTTGTTGGAAATAAATGACGGAGGGCTCTTATAGAAAGAGTAAAGTGAGTGGTTAGCTATGTAAGGTATGGGGATGGTAGTAGTGTTGGAAGTCTTTCATGATACAAAAGATTAAGATTAATAGAGTTTCCAATGCTACATGGGAATTTAAGAATCAATTTGTTTCAAAAAATAATATTAATAATGGGGAGATGTAATATGAAACGAGGGAAATTTGGAAAGATTCTTATTGGAACGTTAACAGCTGGAATGTTATTGTCTCAAGGAATTCCATATAACGTATTAGCGGAAGAGGTAAATACATCTACTTTAACTGGAATTGATGATGCAAATGCTATCTTAAAAGGTCTTACAAAGGAACAACGTAATGCCTTAAAAACGTTAGATACAAAACCAGGTTTTGTTATTTCGCCAGGTATCAATACAACAAGTCCTAATAATGTGAATGTGATTATAGAATTTAAGCAAGCGCCTAGCAAAATAGAGGTATTAAAACAAGCGGCTAAAGGGAAAAAAGTAGCTCTTTCAAATGCGGAACAAAGGGTAGAGGCATCACATAAAGGATTTAAAGCAGAGCTTGAGCAGCTTCAAAAGAATAAAGAGAAAGGAACAAATGTAAAATCTGCAAAAATAACAAGAGAATATAAGAATGCTTTTAATGGTGTAGCGATTTCTTTACCAGCAAATATGATCGAAGACTTAGTTCGTACCGGTATCGTTAAGCGCGTATGGGAAGATCATGAGGTTAAAATTGATTTGCCGAAAGAAACAACTAAGACTGCTGTTGAACCGAAAATGGCGGATAGTGTACCGCAAATTGGTGTGGACAAGCTGCATGATGAAAAAATAACAGGGAAAGGAATTAAGGTAGGTGTACTGGACACAGGTATTGATTACAACCACCCGGATTTGAAAGATGCATATAAAGGATATCGTGCAAAACAAGGTGAAGATCCAAGTAAAATAGATCCGAACTCCATAAAAGGATGGGACTTTGTTAATAATGATGCTGATCCAATGGAGACAACGTATAAGGATTGGCAAAATTCTGGAGGATATCCTGAGATTTATGAGGGGAGTGCATATTATACATCCCATGGTACGCATGTAGCTGGGACAATTGCTGCAGACAAACAGAATAGTGTGGATTATGCAGTGAAGGGTGTTGCTCCAGATGTAGATTTATATTCATATCGCGTATTAGGTCCATATGGAAGTGGACAAACAAGCGGTATTCTTGCTGCGATTGATAAAGCGGTGAAAGACGATATGGATGTTATCAATTTATCACTAGGAGCGTCTATTAATGATCCTTTATATCCTACTTCTGTCGCAGTGAACAATACGATGTTAGCTGGTGTTGTTACAGTAGTAGCAGCAGGTAACAGTGGTCCGGAAGAAGGTACCATTGGATCACCTAGTGCAGCGGCACTTCCAATTACAGTTGGAGCCAGTGATGCTGCAATGACGATCCCAACGTTTTCTATCGATGCAGGTGATTTACATGTGGATAAGATGATGCTACTTGGAAAAAGCTTTACTGATAAGATTGAAGATTTGAAAGGTCAATCCGTATCAGTTGTATATGCAGGGCTTGGAAAATCAAATGATTTTACAGGAAAAGATGTAAAAGGAAAATTAGCTCTTATCCAACGCGGTGAGATTACATTTGATGAAAAAATTAAGCATGCTAAGGAAGCAGGCGCAAAAGCGGTAATCGTATATAACAATGTAGATGGTGAAATTACAAGTTATCTTGGGGAAAGTACTTCGTCTATTCCATCGTTCCGCTTAACAAAAGTAGATGGTGAGAAATTACAAGTAAAAGCTGTACAAGGAGATGTGTCGTTAGCGTTTGGAGAACTAAGTAATATAAAAATAGAGGGAGATCACTTAGCTGATTTTAGCTCCCGCGGTCCTGCAACTAAGACAGATGATATTAAGCCAGATATTGTAGCACCAGGTGTGTCTATTTTCTCAACTGTTCCTGAATATATTAATGATCCAAAAGATGGAGATAATTATCCGGTAGCGTATGGACGTATGTCAGGTACCTCTATGGCAACTCCTCATACTGCAGGGGTAGCGGCACTTATTTTACAAGAACATCCAAACTATAGTCCATTTGAAGTAAAAGAAGCACTCATGAATACCGCAGTTGATTTAAAGGAAGAGCGTTCTGTATTTGAGGTGGGCTCAGGACGAATTGATGCATATCGTGCAGTTCATGCAGATACATCTATCGAGGTTGTTGATAAAACATCAAACGTTGTAGGTGATGAAGAAGTAGAAATTGAAGAAAAAACAGGTTCTATTGCATTTGGGTATAAAAATCAAATTGAAAATGGGCCTATTAAAGATAGTCGAAAAGTTTTAATTAAGAACAGCAGTAAAACAGATGGGAAAGAGTTTAAATTAGAGGTGAAATTTTCACCTACAAGTGTAGGTGTGCAAGATGCAGCGAAGAATGGTGTGAAGCTAAACGTACCAGATTCTATTAAAGTAGCTCCTGGTGCATCAGAGGAAATTAACCCTGAAATTACCATTCCAGAAAACGCTGAATTTGGTAGATATGAGGGCTATATTCATATTTCAAATAAAAACAATGAAAAAGAAGTATATCAAGTACCATTTGCAGTTAAATTCACAGAAAAAGGGATTGCGTCTGTAGATTTACTGAGAGATGCAATGGCAACAGATGCTTCTAAATTCCATCCATTTATGGAAAGACCAAGTTCGCCGTTGTCATTTAAATTAAATAGTCCTCTCGAAACCATTGATGCAATTGTGAAGGACCGAACGACAGGGAAGGCATTAGGAGTCGTTGGTACACTTAATGCAAGTAGTCTAACACCGAATGTTGAATATATGATGTTTTCTCGTATGGGAGGGTATGTACTTCCATTCACAGGAAATCCAGCTCATCCAATTGCGGATAAACCTGTTATGTTGCCTGATGGAGATTACGAATTGAACTTCGTTGGATATGATAAAGAAGGAAAATCTTATACAAAAGGCGATAGCATTATCATTGATAATGTAATACCTGAAATGAAATTTAAGGATGTACAACCTGGTATACACGAAGTCAATGATTCTATGTTTAAAGAAGAAGACGGCCAGCGTGCATTATGGGTGCATGGTAATATTTATGATTCTACAGTAGATGCATTAAAGGCAAAAGGCTTGCAATATGATCAAAAAGCGAATCAAATTGTATATTATCAAAACTCAGCCTTCCCATCGGGATGGTTGAATACAATTCAAGCAAATGGTGATTTTAAATTTGGAGTACTTCCAGAGGAAATAAATGAGCCGTTAAATTTAAAATTATTTGGATATGATCTTGCAACTGCAGGGAATATGGCAACTGGATATAAAGATTACGTATTTGTAAAAGAAGGGACAGAATACGCTGTTCCAAGTTATGACAAAGATAAAATCAAATTAGGAGAGAAAATTACATTAACTTTGAATCTTAATAATGTAAAACAGCTTATGTCAGGTACATTTGAAATTCCTTATTACAAGCAGCTATTTAAATTTACAGATGTGAAACCAAATCCAGCACTTACGGAATATGTAGAACAACATGGATTGAACCTTAAATTAGAAGATCCGAAGATAAGTGAAGCAGGAGCTTGGGAAAACAAGGTGAAAGTTGGCGCATCATTGGAAGGAAAAGAATTTAAAGGATTAGATGGAGATAAACCATTTTTAGATGTTACATTCGAGATGACGAACGATGAATACTTTAATGATTTGACTGCATTTGGAGTAGATAAGTTCTCTTATACAAAAGTTGGTGCATCAGAAGGCATTGAGATTCCTGCGTTTAAAGATAAATCTTTTGCTATTGTTTCGAAACATTCAACGGTTACAGGATATATTGGCCCGGAAGCTTTCTTGAATGAAGAGGGGTATTTAGGTAAGAAAGACTATACAAAACTAGGAGCAAAAGTGTACGCAGTTGGAAAGGATGGAAAGAAATATACAGGAACGATTGGTGATAACGGACAATTTGAAATTCATAGTGTTCCAGTAAGCGATAAAGAATATGATATTTTCGTAGAAATGCCAGGTCATTTAAATAGTAAATTAACAACAAAAATAGGGAAAATGCAGGATGGAGAATTAGTGGGACAAAACTTTAGAGCTGACATGGATGATAACCTTGCAGGTGATGTAAACGGCGATAAAATGGTAGATATTCAAGATGCTAGAATAGCAGCTTTATCGTATGGAAAAGGAAAAGTATCTGTAAAAGATGGAGATATAAATCAAGATGGTGTTGTAGGTGAAACGGATGTTCGTTTAATTGAGAAAAACTTCTTGAAAAAGGGCCCAGATGCTAAAGGAAACGAGAAACCGAAAGAAAATGTAGGGCCAGTGACGTTAGAGAAAATTTTACGCTCTATCGGTTTAGAACCAAAAAAATAAGTGGACAAACTTCTAGAGTAAATAAAGGCATCAGACAATGGATATTAAATGAAATGGATTGGTTAACAAATGACCGGAAATGATTTACGGTAACATTACCGGTCATTTTAAGAGTCATAGTCGTTTGGGTACATGAAGTAACTAGTTTAAAGTAAGTTTGCTTTCATTATGGGACAAGGAAGTTGCTTAATTATTATTGTTGTTTGTGGGATGGAAATAAGGTTTGTAGTTTAAACTTTAACAATAGGGGGACTTGTGAAATGGGTATGAAGAAAAAACTTGGTATGGGTGTTGTAACTGCAATGCTTGGCTTATCCTTAATTGGCGGGGGAACATATGCATATTTTAGTGATAAGGAAGTATCACAAAACACGTTTGCAGCGGGTACTTTAGATTTGAGTGTGAATCCAGAAGTTGTTATTAATGTCGACAATCTGAAACCAGGTGATGAAATGGAACGTGGTTTTCAATTAGTAAACAAAGGAACCTTAGCAATAGGAGATGTGAAACTCCTGACAGATTACAGTGTAATCGATGCGAAAGGGGATAATGGAAATGCTGATTTTGGTGATCATATCCGTGTTGATTTCTTGTGGAACTTGGATAAAAATGAGGTTCCAATTTGGTCTACTACATTATCTGAATTAAAGGTAGCTATGCAAAATGGAAATATTCCTAATCTTGTAAAGAACGGTATTGTAGATCGAGAAGGAAATGGACTTGCTCCAGGTGATGATGATACATTTTATGTAATGTTTACATTCGTAGATAACGGTGAAGAACAAAATGTATTTCAAGGAGATGCGTTGAAATTAAATTGGACTTTTAATTCCATGCAAGCAAGCGGTGAAGAAAAGTAAGTGTAATAATTTGTATACTATATGTGTGAGACATATCGTATACAAATGAAAAGAACTGTTTTGAAATGAAGGCGTTTATCCTCAATGGTAAAACTCCTTATAAAAATATGGGTGAAAAACTTGATGATGATTTCCCTTTTAAAACACATCGTAAAAATATTTTGCGATGTGTTTTGTTGTAAGTTGGAGAGTACAGAAATATTAAATGATTATCCAGCTTTTGAGATACTTTGAGGGAATTTAGCACCTTACGCTAGCTTAGCAGCTTTCCTGAAGGGGATTTTGTTTTTTTACATGACGAAATGCTTAAAAACATAATATAAAATAAACATGTTTGATTTTCATCCATGTTTAATTTTTATAAACATCCATTACTTTAAACGTTTGACAAACGAGCATTAAGTCTGGAGTAAAAGTAAGTCCATACCGACTTAATTCCCAAGTGAAAAATTTAACGTGCTCACTATACCAATAATCATAGCTTAAATCGCCTTCACCCTCAGATCTTGCAAAATTACTTGTTACTTCATTCATTTTTAGTAAATCGATCTTTGTATATTTTATAATTGCTAATGGATTATTGTCTCCATCCAATACAATATCGTACTGACCAACTTTTTGAATTTCTTCCCCTTCAAGCTCATAAACACAATGTGCAGCGCATGTTCCTGTTTTGATTCCTTTAACTACTAAACTTCCTAATTTATCTCCCATTTCTTTGGAACCATCTCCAAACATCCATGCATCTGGAACACTCATGTTTAACTCATTTTCTTTAGAGTACATATACCAATATTCTTCTATCTTATTAACTGACATCTGTCACTCATCTCCTTAATATTTAAATATTTTGAATTTAACACACGGCATATTATCTGTCAATATTTTAGAAGAACTTGCAATACAACTACATCGATAAATGTTTATAAAAAATATAACTCTTCGTAAACATATTTTCCATTCTGTATATTAATGCGAATAAACGAAACTCATACTGTTATTCTGCTGAAATCGTTACGGAAAAGTAAAATAGTGGATAAAAGAACAAACTATAAATGGTTTTATTTACCAATAATATTTTCTTTGTTTCGTAGCATATTAAACGTACAGGAGGTGATATATGATGGCAAACAATCGTAACAACTCTTTAGTGGTTGCAGGTGCAGAAAGCGCACTAGATCAAATGAAATATGAAATTGCACAAGAATTCGGCGTACAATTAGGCGCGGATTCAACTGCAAGAGCGAACGGCTCTGTAGGTGGAGAAATCACAAAACGTCTCGTTGCTATGGCAGAACAGCAACTTGGTGGATATAACAAATAATGCTAGGTATAAAGTAGAAAAAGGAGAGATTATATCTCTCCTTTTTTTGTAAAATATTCGATTATGAATATTTTATTTGTTATCTATCTTGTCTCTTATTACTTGTATCTTCCAGCCACTTAGAAACATATTCTTGCATACGAGATTCTAATGATTGAATCGTTTCATTTGAGATAGTGAGTGCTTGATCCGCATACTTTTTCGGGAACATGTTGCGCAAAGTAGGTTCATTTTCAGCACCATCTCCTGGTTCACGGTAATCTTCAATGATGTAATCATCCCCATTTTTTGTGACCGTCACACGGACTGGAAGTAAATGTCCTGCTTGAGAAACTGTCTGTGTTTCGCGGTTGTATCCTTGCATGAGGGAATGAAGGTAGACATACATTTTTTCATCCTTCATTTCAGTTCCATAGATTACATGCGTCTCAAATTGTTTTTCTGTATGATTTAATTTGTCTTGATTCCAGGCAATGATACTTTCTGAAATAAGGGATTCTAATTTGCTGTTTAGCGGAATCTCCGTTACATCCTTTGCATCATTTTGGACAGAATCACACCCTGTTGCAATGAAAACGAGTATGACAATACTTACGGTAATTATTATCTTTCTCAAAATCTTATTTTCATATGTTAATGCAAAACGTCTGCTCATCAATTCACTCCATTTCTCTTTGTGCTAATCATCCACTGACATAACTCTTTTATATGACAATAGTAAAATCGTCTTCAAACTAGAAACTTATTCTATCCAAGGGAATATATTGAATTATATAATACATACTATACATTCTTACACATAACGGGAGAGACTCTATGAGAAAAGTTATAATGTATTGCGGGATCTTTATTATGATTCTTTTAAGCGGTTGTATCCGATTCGGAAAAGACATTACAGATACAATCTATCTCATTCCTGAAGCATACGAAGGAGACCTTTTGGTTATATACAATGTTCCAGGAGCTGAGTTGTTGCCAGAAGAAGATGGATTTCGTGTCGTCACTTTTTCTGCAGACGGGACCGCAGTTACATCTACAGCCGATATGAAATATGGGGAAGTCAATGACACGTATTACACGGTTAACAAGGAAGGTAAGCGCACCAAACTTGATGAAAGCTGTATACGCGTTGGTTCAAATGGAGGCACTACTGAAAACATTGGTAAAGAAAATGAGCATACATTCTCATACACGAAATTGGCAGTTACAACTAGTGCTTGCTCACAAAGCTTCTCATCATACGGGAGAGAAGTACCAGAAAATCAAGAACATCCTGTAGAGAAGAAACTGAGGGAATTATTGGTGCTCGTAAAAGAGCAGTATATGAAAGTGAAATACTAAATTTTCAAAAGGGTGAATGGATGATGTTAGGAATAGGGTTGATTGTAGTAGGCGTTTTACTTGTCAGCGTTGTATCTTACCGAGAAATAAAGAAAGCAGGGGGCGTAACCTGGATTGAAATTCTAGTATATCCCTTTTTATTATTAATAGGCGCGTTACTCGAACATTTTGATCTGCCAGAGTTTTTAATATTTTTAGGTTTGGTATGTATTGTTTTTGGTAGCTGTATGGTCATGGGCGTCAATATTCTATAACATTAAGAGCAAAGCATCTAGTTCAGATGCTTTTTTATTTTATTTTGTAATTTTTATTTTTAATGTCTATCACACTAGTTAGCCAGACATACAGGGTTCCAAGTGCTGGTAAAAAACTTAGCAAGTTGAATGTATTCTCTATAATATAGAATGAAATAAAAATGGAGGAAAAATAAATAGAAAATGGAAGAAAAATGTATACGTCACGTTTTAAAGATTTTAAACTTTGCACTTTATTCACCTCAGCTTTTCTGGCATTATGTTTTAAATAAGAACCCGTAAATTTGCAGATTCTCCTGGTGATGATTTTAAAATATGTAACTTAGTTTTAATCATAGAATGTATTGAATCACTATAAAAATCAAATATTAATTTTCTAAAGAATCCTATACAAACCTTATTGCGTTAGAAATATAGACCTAATTATAACCGTTGTAAATGGATCCAATTAGATTTCGGCATCCCAGTATCCGCATCATAACTAGTAACACATCCTGTCATCCCTTTTAAAATACCAACATGGATTGTTGCATCCGCATTAACTGTTACAATTTTCATCACATTCAGCTCCGTTTCGATAATATGCTTTGACTTCCCGCGTGATCATTTATTCGTTAGATAACAAAAAACGCACCGTAACCCAGTGCGTTTCAGACAAATATACCTATATGTTTTACTTTGTAATTTGGAAGGAGCCACCATAATAATATGAATTGTCTACTTTTAGTACTGCCACATATGTACCTGGTGTGTAAACCGTTGTAATTGGTGTTTTGAACCTAGAATAGTAGTGGTGTCCAGCCTCACCTGCAGAAATGGTTTTGTAGCGTTGCAATTTACCTTCTCCGTTCAATCGATAAATCTTTACAACACCTACATCTTTTCCGCCTATATATACCGTCGTATCAAACGTATCACCTTGTTTTAACGTACCAGGGGCTAATTCTTGTAGATAGTCCACGTTGTGATGCAATAAGAAATACGTCTGCCATGGCCAATCATCCACAACAGCTGAAGCTTGCTTAATCGTATTTACTTCAGCGCGCGCTTTATCAGGTAGCGTACTGTCTAAAACGATAAAACCCGAAAAGGTTAAGGCACCGATTAAAGCAAATGAACATAATTTTTTCATATTAAATTCCTCTCGTTTATCTGACATTGTCATAGTCCAATTACAGGTATTAGGTTTTCATCCATTAATTGGATTATTATTCTAAAATCAATATATCATTTTCTTTTAATTTAATCAAATTAGAATTTTCTAACAAGTGATGAGGATAGATAAAATTCCATCTTTCTCCGTTTTTTCTATCATACAGAAGAAAGAACAGAGGCGATAAAGAAATTTTATTCCGCTCTCTTTTCAAATTAACAACATTTCCCGTTTGTACGGTACGAGACTATATTAAACATAAAATGACACGAAAGGGGATTGGAATTAGCGAATATTTACATGGAATCTAGGAGATGCAAGCTCAACATTTCATAACGGATCGATGGTTCCATTTCAACAGACTCCGAATCCGACAGTAATTTTGTTCTGTTTACTCATGAGGTAACGGAAGAGAATTTAGAAAAACTTGCTACAATTGCTCATCAGTATACAGAGGATACCATCCATTGTTACAATTACGGCAGTGTAGAAAAAGTAGGATAAAAGAAGAAAACATACTGTTCCAAATTAATATTCCGTGTGTTTTTTTGAACATACATTCCTTTATTTAATGTATATATTGAATATATGGATATACTGTGTTATGATGTGAATTAGAAACTCGCGTGTTTCAAATACAACATTTTTATCTTCTTGATGACCTCTTATCTTTCCGTAAGAGGTCTTTTTTTATCCCTCCTCATTTGCATAGCCGTTAAAATACTATGAACAGATACTAGGAGACTACTACACTGTGATACTCTCTAGTATTTTTTCTTTATCCATATTATCTATTGTTGAGTAAATGATTAATTGTTAATTTTTGTATAATCTTTATAAAATAATAAAGGGGTATATATGAATAGGTATGTCCTTTTTATGTAATGATAATGCGAATTGAAGTGTAATACTGAAACGGTAAACGAGAAGAATCAGGGCCGAAACAGATAGTAAGGAAAGTAAAACAGTAACAGCAGACAATACTTATAATGAAAACGTTCATAATGGACTGTCTATGGATGGAGAAAAAAATACGAAAAGATAAAAGGGGCAAATGAATATGAACAGAGCCTTTAAAGGTATCGTATTAGCAGGTCTAAGTGTTAGCGGGTTGTACAATAGAAACATATGTCCTAACGCAGTCCAGAATATAAGCATGTAGATAAAGTATTCTTAGCTGATAAAATGGTAGAAGACAAGAAGACTATAGCAATGAAGAAATTGAAAGAGAACTAAGAGGTTTAGCATCCTGACTTTCTAAATAACATGAGTGTTTCTATAGAATGAATCCTTAGGAGGGCTATTGTGGAACCTTTAATCAATGGTATTTTATACTTTGTATTTTTTTTTGGAGCACTGTTTCTTATACTGGGTACTGCATTGGTTTTATTTATAGTGGCTGCATTACTAATAATCTGGAAGGAGAATCTATCATTTCTAATGATTAGTTTAGGTATAAATATACTTGTCATTCCATTGTCTTTTTTTATTGGCGGGATGGCAACAGATTCCCCTGGTAGTACGATGCACGATTTTTGGAAAGTATTTTTCTTTATTCAGGTAATTCCGTTCCCTCTAGTACTGCTATCTTTAGTTTGGTGGCTTATTCGTCGAAAAAAAGCAAAAGTTCATGTGTAGCGTTTTTAATGCAAATAAGCTGTCCGTTTGGGGAGTTTATTGTATTTATTACTAAACGTGATTATTTCCAAAATGAATGCAATAACACTATACAGTTAAATAGAAGGTGAAACATATTGAAATCTTATCAAACGTTAGCCCACTTGTATGCATTAGGACTAGGCTGCGGGCTTTGGGATAGAGAGGAGGTAATTTCATGGTGCGATAGGTTGATTGAAGCAAATGAGCACCCGCCATATGAAATTATGGAGATATCTTTAATGTCTAAAGCAAAGCTGATATATATAGAATCGGCTTTACTGTCATATAGCCGCATAGTTGATGAAAAATACTCGGTAAATATCCTTCTTTCTGTCTTAAATGAAAAGTTAGTAGCTCAGAAATGTAATGTGAAACAAGCGCTTACTTGCTCCACTCGTTTACTAGTAAACAGAGGCGTATATTGGGAAGAGGAATATTTTGATTTATACAGCCTTGATGATAGCTATGATATTGCACAGGAAGGGATCCATTTTAATAAAGAAGATGTGATTACTGCTTATATCGATACATTAGGTGCTTTTCGCGTCCATTTTAACGAGTTTGAAGATCTATATTTGCAAGTCATGAAACAGAAGTGGCAAGGGTAGAAGGCAGGAAAAGGAATCATTGAATCGTAAGAGTTACTTCCTGTATTTATCACCAAATTTATCTAGCCAAGACGAGTCTGTCTTCGTGTTGATGAATTTTTGTCTCTTAATAACTTAATGCTATCATCTTTAATTTTTCCGACAGCAAGCAAAGCTAGCATTTTTAATGCATAATCAGACGCTTGTAAAGGAGCATCACTAATTAAATTTTTACCAGAGAGTAATTTATTTAATTAGTAGAAAAAGGAAGGGACCTATTTGGCTCCTTCCTTTTTCTCATACATACATAACGCTTGTTGACAACTTATGAAATAATAGCATTCATCGCTATTAAAATATAGCACTAAAAGCGATTTAATGGATATGCAATTATACATATCTGTTTAATTGCATGAATGGGAACAAAATGATTTAACTCTTCCGGTATGGAAACAAATAGATTCAGGTATATTTAGGGTAAGAAGACCTGATTATTAATTGCTGGTTAAATCATATTTCTACGTATCTGAAACAAATTATTTCACTGGATTGTATGTTATAGATGGTGAGGGATTTATGAAATGTAGATTGTTTCTTGGTTTTTTGCTCGTGATTTTACTTTGAGGATACATCGGAAAAGAAGTTACGTTATATACGATTCAAAAAGGGTTATTAGTTAGTGCATCCATAGATACGCTCCGTTTCCTGTTTCCTATCCTACTAAATTACCATTCCAAGCAGATTCCTTCTCTTTCAAACAATTCATCCATTGAATAAAGATAATTCCGCCATATGTATCGGAGGGCATGAAGCTTTCTTAATACCATTTGGAATATATTTCAATATACTTCCGATACTATAACAGATCGAAAATTTCTCTATTGGAGGTATATAATGGCATATCCATTTCGTAACTTAGTATTTGAAGGTGGCGGAGTAAAGGGAAGCGCTTATATAGGTGCCATCCGTGCACTAAATGAAGAAGGGATTTTACCAGAAATACAACGATTTGGGGGGACTTCAGCAGGAGCGATTACTGCATTACTTTTAGGTCTTTCCATTCCATTCGCAGATCTTGTAAAAATCCACAAAGACATGAATTTTAAAGCGTTTAAAGATGATGATTTTTCGATTGTACAAGATAATATTCGTTTATTTTTTGATGGTTTTGGTATCTATAAAGGAGATTTCTTCACTGAGTGGGTAGGAAAGATCGTTGAAAAGTGGACAGGGAGTAAGGACACAACCTTTCAGCAGTTATATGACAAAACAGGAAAAGACGTGTTTTTCCAAGGAACGAACATTTCTACACACCAGCTTCGTACGTTTTCTCGCGAAACGACACCTGATGTCCCGTTAGTAGTTGCTGTGCGGATTTCGATGTCCATCCCATTCTTTTTTAAATCTGTGGAATGGGATAAAGATTATTATGTAGACGGAGGTGTACTGGATAACTACCCAATTCGTTTATTTGATCGGAAAAGTTTTGTGAATAAAGAAGAACACTTCACGACCACAGATACGATTGACGAGGTTAATAAACTGGTAAGCAATACGGAGGATCATTCTACACTAAGAAGCTTACACACGAAATACAATGCATCTTTCTTTGATCCTGCAGATGAAATTGTCTACAACAAAGAAACACTGGGTTTCCGTTTAGAATCTCAGGCCGAGATTGCCATGTTAAAACATATCGCAACTTCAACAGAACATCATATTGGCCATTCTCTTATTCATTTTGCATGGAATTTGTCTCAAACGATGATCAAAGGTCATGAGAGCGGAAAAACAACCAAAGAAGATGCTGCCCGTACTGTATTTATCAATACATTCTTTACGCCGTCGTTTAATTTCGATATCACAGAAGAAGAAAAGAAAACACTCATGAATTCAGGCTATACTTCTACTAAAGACTATCTACATCAGTTTAATACGTCTGAAGTAAAATTGTTTAATCGACCATAAAGCCGAGTGCAATGCACTTGGCTTTTTTTAATCGTCCTGTAAATTCTTTTTTTAGTAGCTAATAAAAATTCAGATAGACTATGCATAGAACAAGAGAAAGGAGATAACAGAAAGTAATAAATATAAGTTTTGATGACTTCTTATTTTGTAAAACTAGGGTGTAGAAAGGGTGAAACAGGTGGAAGAAAAACGAATTATGATTTATACAATTTTTCGGCTAACACAGTACAAAAGAGAAGCCTAAAACGGTGGATAGGAATGTATCAAAAAATGAATAGAGTAGCAAGACGGATTTATTGTGAAAGTAGGGATTTTCCTTTTTCTTTCTACTGATAATAAAGCGTTATGTAGACTGGGAATGTATAAGGTATTCATTGCTATTCCTTCAAAATGCTGATGTTACATCATATTAAAATAACCTCTAATTTAAGTATTGAAATTCTCTAAATCTCAATGTATTATATTCTTGTATTTTCTCACTTTGCTAAGCCTAGAAAACATCATCACTTCTGAAAGAACTCGAACTCCAGCGGGTTCTTTGAATTTACTTGAACTTATTTTTGAATCATTGTATTATATTTCCGAGTCTTACTCATATAAATCATTATCAGGAGAATCTGCAAATTTGCAGGTTCTTTTTTATTTTATTGAAAGTAAAATTTTAGCCAGTCATTTATTTTCATATTTTTGGTTTTTATACGTGTTTGGTAAAAATCAATGAGTTGCAAAAAAATACTATGCTGAAATCTAGTTCGGTATAGCAATGTGCATATAAAAGATCCCACTTTGCTATATCCCCTAAAAAGAGTCATAAAAATCTATATTTTTTTAATTCAGTTGCATACTACAAAACTTCTTTTAAAAGAAATGTATGTACATACACATTATATTTTGTTCCATAACTCTCTAACTTTTGTTCACGAGAGTCTGTTAAGTAAAGGATTATTGGCGGGTGGTGCAATAGGTGCAGAAGATGTGAAAACAAATGAAAAAGTACAAGTTGCTGTTGCAGGTAAAGAGGGAAATATAACGTATAAAGAAATTGATAAAGCAGAATCTCCATTGTTATTTGGAATGTATCCTTTATGTTAAGATCCGAATGGGAAGTTTGTTTTTTCTGATAATTAATATTTATACAAATTGTGTAATTAGTATACGGAAGTGGTTTTAAATTTCATTAATGTATTCCTTTTCATCTGAATGAATTATTTATTGCAACAGATTTCCCGTCCAAAATAAGATGTTCAAACAAAAGACAATATAAGTATCTTTATAATGATTTTTCAATATAATCAATGTGTTTATGAAAGGAACTCTGTGTTATTTTTGCTTTTTTACTAACTAATACAGCTTCAAACAAAGGACACAATTGCTACATACTAAGTGTGATTTATTACCTATTCAAAATTCTGTCTATTCAATCTTTCTAAAAATAAAAAAAGATTAAACTTATAAATATACAAGTTATAATGAGGGCGTCGAGACACAATTTATTACCTCTAGAGAAAATATCAAACCTTGTTTTGGATTAAAAATTCTAAAGAACTTGCCAGTAATTTTTTAAAATTGGACATACTGATATGATTACTATACGGTGGATAGCGGATTAGAAGGAAAGTTTATTCAACTCAATAAAGAAAGCGTTATCAAATGAAACTTGTTTTGAATCGATCATTCTAACAACTTAGATTCAACTACAGCTAAAAATAATAAATTATGGGGGTGCTTATATGAACATAAATGTAGCATCTATTAAAGAAAAAAAGATTGTTAAATACAAAAGTTGTTTTGATGTGATTGGGCCCATAATGATAGGCCCTTCAAGTTCACATACTGCAGGTGCTTTGGCTATTGGAACAGTTGCTAATAAATTATTTCAAGGTCTTCCCAAAAAAGTTGTGGTAAAGTATTATGAATCATTTGCTGAAACCCATAAAGGTCACGGAACTGATTTTGCAATTATTGCTGGTATATTAGGCTTTGCTGCTGATGACAGCAAAGTGCCAGATGCTATTAAAATAGCAGAGTCTAAGGGAATTGACATTACCTTTATTGAAAAATTGGGTAATAGTCCTGCTGGTCATCCAAATACGGCAGATGTATATGCAGAGGATGAAAGTCGAAGTATTAGAGTAATGGGGATTTCGGTCGGTGGTGGGTTGATTGAAGTCAAACATGTTGAAATTGATGGATTTAGCTTAAATCTGCAGGGGCCATTGCCAGTTGTTATTGCGATTTCAGAAAGAGCTGACTTTGAATTTGTTTTACGCAGGATCTTTAAACAATATGATGTGGAAATTAACAACTTTCATAGTTTGGAAGATAAAACAAAATATTTATATGCATTCGCTTTGGATTCGATATTGCCAGGTAATGCTCAGAAGGAATTAGGAGATTTAAGCAATATAGCTAATCTTATTATTCTTTAGTCACATTTAGGAGTGAAAAATATGTATATGGCCATAAAAGAAATTGTGGATGCAGCTAATAAAAGCCAAAAGCAAATTTATGAATTAGCAATCGAACAGGAAATCAAACAAACTAAAATTTCTTATGAAGAAGTATGGAGTAAAATGGAACGAAATTTAGCGACTATGCAACATGCAATAAATAAAAGTATCGAGGGCGACGGTGTATTTTCTCCAACAGGTTTGACCGGAGGGGATGCTGTAAAAATTAAAAACTATCGAGAAAATAGGAAAACTCTTTCTGGAGATTTGATGGTGTTAGGGATTCAAAGTGCTATCGGTGTTAATGAAGTAAATGCTGCATTAGGAGCTATTTGTGCAACTCCAACAGCAGGTGCGAGTGGGACGACTCCGGGAGTCCTATTTAGTATTAAAGATACGTTGCAGTTAAGTCATGAAGATATGATTCATTTTCTATTCACTTCAGCGTTATTTGGAACGATAGTCGCAAACAACGCTTGTATTTCAGGAGCGTACGGAGGATGTCAAGCTGAAGTAGGAAGTGCCTCAGCGATGGCGGCTGCAGCTGCGGTAGAAGCTGCGGGTGGAACGCCACAGCAATCTTCTGAAGCTTTTTCGATTGCATTACAAAATTTACTCGGTTTAGTTTGTGATCCGGTCGCTGGTTTGGTAGAAATTCCTTGTGTAAAGAGAAACGCCATTGGAACGGCAAATGCTTTAGCAGCAGCGGACATCGCATTAGCCGGCGTAAACAATCTCATCAATGCTGACGAAGTGATTGAAGCCATGTATAGAGTTGGAAGACAGATGCCTCGCGAATTAAGAGAGACAGGTTTAGGTGGTATTGCAGCTACACCTACAGGAATTGCCATTAAAAATAAAATCTTTGGGGAGAAACAATTAAATCAATAAGTTATCGAGTGTATTGTGAAATTTTTAACAATCTTTACTCTATTGTTCGCCTAAGGATGTCTGTATATTGGGGGAGTTATCAATAAAATATACTACTATATAATTAAAATATTTTATAAGTGGTAATAAACCCTTCAGGTTGATGCTTCGCTAATTTTTTGATTTTTATTAACCTAGAAGGGGGATATTCGTTGTGGCGCACTATATAAGCTATTCATTTTTCAAGAACGGTCTATATTCCTATATCTAAAAAAAGAAAATTAAGAATAGGACACAAGGAGGAATTATTATATGGATGGGAATACTGCAAAAAACATAGAATTTCAAGCTGATAACACTGCAGTAAAAAATGAGCAATATCTAGACCCTAAAAAGTGGCATAAACAGGATACTACCTGGGCATTGAGCCTTTTTGGAACAGCAATTGGAGCAGGAGTACTCTTTTTACCGATTAATGCAGGTTCAGGTGGTTTATTATCATTGCTGTTAATTACCATACTTGCATATCCTGTTATGTATTATTCACATAGGGCGCTTGCTAAAATGATTTACGCTTCGAACTCTGCCGATGAGGGGATTACAGGTACAATAAGAGAGTATTTTGGAAATAAGGCAAGTATCATTTTTAATATTGTGTATTTTGTCTCCATTTATACGATCGTGCTGATGTACTCGGTCGCACTTACAAATACCGCTAGTAGCTTTATCGTGCATCAATTGCACATGTCGGAGCCTCCAAGGTCCATTTTATCGCTTGTCTTAGTACTCGGTCTTATCGCTATACTAAATTTTGGTCAAGATATAACTGTAAAGATCATGAGCATGCTAGTGTATCCTTTTATAGCTTCTCTCCTTTTTATCGCAATATCTTTGATTCCACAGTGGAATACGTCAATGCTTAGTTTTTCAAGTGTTTCTACTGCTTCAACAGGAACAGGATATTTAGGAACGATATGGATGATACTTCCAATCATAGTATTCTCGTTTAATCATTCGCCTATGATTTCGTCATTTGTTATGAAACAGAGAGCTACGTATGGAATAGATGCTACTGATGCTAAATGTGCTCAAATACAAAAAGTTTGTTATATTATGACATTCGTAGTTGTTATGTTCTTTGTTTGGAGCAGTACCTTAAGTTTGACTCCAAATGATCTTAAGGTGGCAAAAGAACAGAACTTGTCAATCCTATCATATCTTGCTAATGAGCTTAATTCGCCAGTAATCACTATTGCAGCTCCTATCATTGCATTTGTGGCTATTACAAAGTCTTTCCTTGGTCATTATATAGGAGCGTATGAGGTAATGCGTGACATGATTATCAAGTCCAGTAAAAAACGTGGGAAAGATATAGGAGAAAAAACAGTTAAGACAATGATTCTTACTTTTGTCGTATTAACATGCTGGTATGTTGCTTATACAAATCCAAGTATTCTTGGAATCATTGATGCCCTTAGCGGTCCGCTAGTTGCTGCTATCTTATGTATACTACCAATGTATGCAATCCATAAAGTATCAGTACTTGCTAAATACAAAGGGAAATCGAGCAATGTATTTGTCATTATTATAGGTATTCTTACTGTCCTAGCAAGTATTAAGTCATTATTCTAATCCACTATTGTTAGTATCGATGCAAAAATCGTGGGATATGGAAAAAAGAAAGATTCTTATCGGAACTGAATTCTATATTGTTAAACTAAAGAAATCATGGTTTTGGACAAACTCCTCACATTGGAGAGTTTGTCTTTTTTTATTATATGCATAACTTTTATCATTTTAACCAAGAAGACCCCTTCCTCAAGGAACGCGAAATAAGTAGGTGGGAGATGAATTGGCTAAAATGATAAACTGGTGACCCAGTATGTAGAAGTGAAAAAGGGGAAAACTATTGTATAATTATCGATAATTTAGGGGGCGCCAAATGAAGCATAATAAAGAAGTAACACTTGGGGATTACGTTCAATTTTCATATCGTAAAAATCCTAATTTGCAATTAATAGGATTTGTGGTGAATGTTTTACAAAATACAATTGTTGTAGATATTGCGGAAAGAATGGATATCGAGATAGATGATTTTAGGCAGGTTGTAAAGCATGGTTATTATAATAAAGTGGTTCATAAGCAAATAAAGAATAGTGTTTCATAAAAAAGTGCTCCTATATAAATTTAGGAGCACTTTTTATGGAGAGAATTTCCGCAAAGTTTTTTTGTCAGAGGTATAAAATTTTCATATGAAAATACGTTTTGAAGATATTTTCTTATTTGTTAATTAATAATTTTTTCAATCTTTATAGCTGTTATGAATTTAAAATATTATTCATAAAAATTTCACATAATTTTATTAAAAAGAAAAATACTAATACTTGTTTTAATACTTTACCTAGAGTTATTAAAACAAATTTACTAACTGCGAAACAAGGAGGCATCACTGTGGACATTCGTGAAGGATTAATTCCAACAGCTTTAGGTACAGCAGTGACAGCAGCAGGTTATGCTCTTAAACAAACTCGTGGAACTAATAAAATGATTGCAAATACAGTATTTGGTTTTGGTTTAGCACACGTCGTTTTAGGTGTAATCGATCTTGTTGAACATCGTCGTTAGAACGAAAGGCAAGCATTGATATATGCTTGCCTTTTTGGGAGTACATTTATTATTCATTTTTCAAATATGTTTGTATGACGTAATCATTATCAATGTAATTAAATAGTTACACTACAAGGAAATTAGAAAGTAAAACTGTGAGCATTGAATTTTATGAAATGAGATGGTGATGGAATGGAATTTTCTTCTGAAAGTAATACGTATCATGCTGGTGACATTGTTTATATTTTTTACCGAAATCCTCATACTCAAGACGTAGCTAACATACAAGCTGCAGCAGTTGTAAATAATCCTGAAAGACCTAATGAATTAGCACTATTTCTTTACGAAACGTATTATCCACTAACAAATGAGATGGCTATATATGCTACCGAAGATGAGGCAAACCAAGCTTACACTTACTATTATGGTGATATTTCAGAGGGGATGTTAGAATGAATAAGCCATTTATGCCTAAGCTCGTATATTTTGAACCGAAAGCACTAGATTATCCTTTGGGGAAAGAGCTGTTTGAGAAGTTTTCAAAGATGGATGTTGAAATTCGACATACTACTTCTCATAATCAAGTAAGAGATTTGCCAGGGGATAACGATTTTCAAAAGTATCGAGTAGCAAAATCCACGCTGGTTGTTGGTGTTAGAAAAACACTGAAATTCGATACTTCCAAGCCTTCAGCAGAGTATGCAATTCCTTTTGCAACGGGATGTATGGGACATTGTCATTATTGTTATTTACAAACAACGATGGGAAGTAAGCCTTATATACGAACGTATGTAAATGTTGAAGAAATTTTAGATGCTGCTGATAAATACATGAAAGAGCGTGCACCTGAAGTAACAAGATTTGAAGCGTCGTGTACTTCAGATATTGTAGGAATCGATTATTTAACGCATACCCTTAAACGGGCCATTGAGCATTTTGGAGAATCTGAATATGGGAAATTGAGATTTGTTACGAAATTCCACCATGTAGATCATTTACTTGATGCTAAACATAATGGAAAAACAAGATTTCGCTTTAGTGTAAACGCTGATTATGTGATTAAAAACTTTGAACCAGGAACTTCTCCCTTAGCTAAGCGAATTGAGGCAGCAGGAAAAGTAGCTAGAGCTGGATATCCTCTTGGTTTCATTGTAGCTCCTATTTACCTACATGAAGGCTGGAAGGAAGGATACTATCATATGTTTGAACGCCTAAATGCTGAATTACCTCTTGATGCACGGGATGATATTACATTTGAATTTATTCAACATCGTTTTACAAAGCCAGCTAAGAGAGTGATTGAAAAAAACTACCCGATGACAAAATTAGAATTAGATGAAGAGAAAAGAAGGTATAAATGGGGGAAATATGGAATCGGAAAATACATTTATCAAAAAGAAGAAGAAGAGGATATAAAAAATTATCTCTATTCCTATATGAAACAGTTCTTTCCTAATGCAAAACTAGAATATTTTACATAAAAGAAACGAACAAAATTCATTACATCATCAATCTAAAAAATTACTCACTCAAAAAAGTGATATTGGTCAACAATTCGCTAATAAATCATTTGAAAAATTTATATACGAAAGTCTTTTATGTAAAAATATGTTTCATTATGAGCTGAATCCCAACAGTTAAACAGAAAAATACAGTGGTTGCTCTGAGTTAATGGAGATAGAAGAAAGAGGATTTGTAGTAGGCGCGTCTTACGATATTGTTAAGGAAAAGAAATCAAATCCAATTATGAAAGGGACGTATCAGATGGTACTTCCCAGTAAGTTAGCGCAGCAAGGTGGAAAAGGGGCAGGGAATAATTATATTAATGTGAGTGCAAAAGCAGATAGTGTATTTGAACAAATACGAATTATTGCTAAAAAAATTAGTCGTGAATTATTTTTTCCGCATATACAAGTGATTATTTTTTCTGAAAAATTACTCTCGAATCCTAATGTTTTACAGAATACGCTAGATGTACATATTCGTGATCATGAAATGAGAAGAAACATCCGTCTATTTGTTTCTCGAGGGTACTTTGGCGGAGTTGCATTTTAGCGATTATAAACAAGTTATGGATGAAAAACGCTTAACGAAGGATATTTCAAAAGAGATGGAGCAAAGGATTCAAAAATCAATAAAGCTTGTTCAAAAAAATATAAGGTGGATGTATTAGCATTAGGAGAAGTATATAAGCGGAATAATTATAAAGAATGGAAGAAAATAAGTAAGAATTGGGATCAAGGTGAAAATTATTTTAGTAATGCTGACATTAATGTTTATGTTCATCCAGTAATTGAACATTCAGGCTCAACTTTACCGAAGAGAGTGAAATAAGGTGATTTAAGTCGTTAGCGGATTAGAAATACGCTAAACGATATTAATGCTGGTTCTGCATTTTCAATCAGTGCAGACTTATGTACTTTAAACGTGATTAATAAATTATATTTGGCTTATTATGATCCTTTGGTTAGCACTAGTTAGAGTTATAGTAAAAATATTAAGTAGAAACGACTTATTTTTAATAATAAGAGGAAATATGTTACTGAAAAGTAAGGAGACAAATTATTACTTTTCTAAAGAGTCATTAGGTCCGTACAATGATGCATTAAAGTGATTCATAAGGGATTCTGAATGCTAAGAGAGTGAGAATGAATTACAAAAGAAAGGTGCATAGGCGCCTTTCTTTTTTTGAAGGGATTTTTTGTTACGAGTTAGTACAAAATTGGGTTCAGGGGGTACTATAAAATTTTAGCTTGATGGCGATGGGGTAGCATCCACGTCTATCAACATCACTACACCTATATTTAATACTGCGTTACGTGCCTTTAATCAAGTGAAAAACAAGACCCATTTTGTAAAAACTGAAACCAACGTTTTCTAAACTGAATTTGAGCCATATCTGCATGAACATGGGCCTCTATTTTTAAAGCTTCTGGTATAGGTCTAGGATGTTGACTTTCTACAATAATTTGATCCTCTTTTAGTACTCTTAAACTAAATTTAGCTAAAATTTGGTCTAGTAAAGGGAAGTACTTTAAAAATGTCCTTCCGGTATATCCCATAATTAATGTCTCTTCTTCATCAATTGGTGTAAACGTAATATACGGAATAAATGACTCATTCTCCTGTTTGCCACTGTGAAGCATCCACTGATGTGGGAATTTGTATTCAAGGTAAGCATCACCATTTGAGAATATAAACTGATCCAGTGTTCCCTCCAGCTTATAATTGGTTGATTCGGCTTTTGTTTTTCTACCAATCGTTTTTTTATGTATATAAGCAAGATGAGCAGTATCCAGCACAGATTCGATTGATCGAGTAAGGTGTGCATTCCAAGTGGCGTGGAAGAAAGAGAGTTTAAAAGGAGTGTTCTCCATTACATGAAAAGTTTGCCATTCAGGTGGAGTTTCCTCACTATCAGGGTATATCCAAATCAACCCAATTTTTTCTCTTACAGGGTATGAGAAGGTATGAGCAAATTTCGGGATAGGTTTATTGGGTTGGGATGGAATTCTTACACAAGTACCACAACTATCGAATTCCCAACCATGGTAGGGACAGACTAGTTTACCATTTACTACTTGTCCCAGTGATAAGTCAGCGCCACGATGAGGGCAGTAAGGTGATAGAGCCTGAACTTCGCCTTTTTCATCCCGATATAATACAAAATCTTTGCCAGTAACTCTTTTTTTACTGGGATCTTTTTTATATCTTTTACATAACTCACAGCATACCAATTACGTGGGAATACTCTATTTATATTTAGAGTCATTTATTTTCTCCTTCTTTTTTATTCACCTAGTAGATATTAGTGGTGTCTACTGTATACTGTCTATTCTATGCTATAAAATATTTTAAATGTTCGTTTAAAATTAATAAATCTACAGTTTAATCAAATCATTATGAAAGCCTGCATAATCTCTCTAAATGTAACAAAAATGACTAAAGTACAATAGATTTTAAAAAGGAGAAAGTTTTATTTTATTGAAAATTGAGATATTAAGCAATATTCCTATTGCTATTAAATTCACCATTAAAGAACTTCCACCAAAACTTACAAATGGAAATGGAGTACCTGTAAGAGGAAATAGTCCCGTAATACCACCTAAATTTACAACTGATTGCATACCAATCATACATCCTATACCAATTGCTATAAAACTGCCGAATGGATCTACACATAATTGTGCAATTTTTAAGGAGCGAAGTACTATAGTCAAAACTCCAACCAATAGAATAAATACACCAATAAATCCTAGTTCTTCAGAAACTATTGCCATTATAAAATCAGTGTGTGGTTCTGGAAGATAACCTGTTTTTTGTATGCTATTTCCAAATCCACGACCAGTGATTCCTCCAGAGCCCATGGCAATAAAAGAGTTTACAAGCTGGTATCCATTTCCTTGCGCATCAAGAAAGGGATTGAAAATCGTAGTAATACGTGTCTTTTGAACTTCTGATAAACTATATTGAATCAAATAATATAAAATAGGTAACCATAAAATAGAACCGATGGTAGTTCTTTTGATTAGTAGATTTATATTTATTCCTGAACAAAGAAATATGCTAAAACCTATACCTAATATTAAAAGTGCAGATCCTAAATTTGGTTGTTTAAAGATAAGAAAAAAAATTGTAGCTAAAAAAAATAAAAGTTTTCCGATACCACTCCAGTTATTTTTAGCTTGTTCTTGTCGCAATGCAAAAAAACGGGCTGTTACAAGGATTGTTCCTAATTTAAGAAATTCAGCTGGCTGTATTCCAAAGATCCATGATTGAGCATTATTTACCACTTTTCCTTTCCATAAAACCATAATTAATAAAAAAATCCCCCCAACCATAATACAGATTGAGACTATTCGTTTTTTCCATATTTCATATGGGAGTAAAGCACAAATTATTAATCCTATTGTTCCTAAAAGTAGCTTTGTTAATTGAGAATCAACAAAATGTCTACTGTTATAACCGTAATGTTGGACAGCGACAATGGAGCTTGCACTATACATCATGATAATACCTAAAGTACATGTTATGAATAGAGGAAGGAGCAATAGATAATCGAGTTTTAATATTTTTTTCATTTTAATATCCTCCTGATTTAAAACAAAACATAATATTACATTTGCTAATGAATAGAATCTTGTTCTCGTCTATTACTAAATATGACTTTTGTTTAGGAAGATTCTATCGCTTATTCCCTGTTTTTTACGCAAAAATCCCCCTAGTATGTAACTAGAGGGATTCAAAATGGCATGAGTAAATAAGGCTTTTTTCCCTCTAGTAGAGCTTTGGCACTATACAACGTAAAGTAATGAAAATTCATTACTTAGCTATCTTAAGAAGAGCCTTAATCCGACAATTCCTGTTCTACCCATTGGCGTCTTTCGACATTTTTGGGCAATAGCCTGTGTTTGCATAGGAGCCTCACCTAACAGGTTAAGCAATATAAATTTTATGTGTTTGTTTCGTGTAGCAAGCATAAATATATTTTTTTTGCTTGTCAAGCAACCATATTGCTAATTTTATTTGTTTTATTGCTTTATAGTTCTTTGAGAAATGATATGAAAAAATGTCTGTAATCATTCTGTATAAGTACATATTTTTGACTTGTAGTGTATCGTTTGATTAAGTAGTTTAACCATATAAATTTGATAAACAGTAAAGAAGATTTTAATCATAAAAGAAGATTTTTTTGTGAATGTTCTTTTGATATACAGAATGACTAATTATTCATCTTTTGTTATAAAGTTGGAATTTGATTAAAAACAATAAGTTTCATATGTTTTATTACGTTTCTTCGAATTAAATCTATTTGAATTCTATGTTTTTTAAGGGGAATTTTAAATTTATAATAAAATATAATTTCATTTTCTATAAAAGATTTTTTTATGAATGGAATTGAAAGTCAGTTGACAAATATTAAATTCTGGTTTAAATTTTGAAGTAATTCAATAAACTTTGTTAGGTGAGGCTCCTGTATAGAGAAACGCTGCTGCCCAAAAATGTCGAGAGACGCCAATGGGTCAACAGGAACGGTCGGATTAAGGCCCTTCTTAATGTAGCTGGTTATAAAAACCTATGCTATACAGTGCTAAAACTCAACGAGGGAGTGGTATACGATTTGGTAGAAAGGCACCTCTGTGATTTCGGCAGAGCTGTCTTAATAATCATTTATTTGTATTGTGATAAAACCTTTACTCCTTTTTGAGTAAAGGTTTTTCTGTTTAATGTTATTTATTTTTATCTTGTCTATATTCAAAAAGGAGGTAATTCTAAATAATGAATTGATTGCAATGTAACTATTATTGCTCTAATAAAAAATTTTAGACAGATAAAATAAAACAAAACCACTCATGAAACTCTAGAGTCTCCCTTAGCAATATGAGGAGGAGTTAACATGAAGAAATTATTAAAAGAATTACTTGTAACCAAAAATAATTTGGATGCAGAGAAAGTTTTACGTCTTCCGTCGTATGATGTTGCGCAAGAAGTAAAAAGATTTTCAATTGAAGATCAAATCATATTGCTAAATACGATTCCCGTATTAAAAAGCTCTAAAATTCTTCAATATATGAGTGCAGAAGAAAAATATAATATCTTAATTCACTTATCTGAAAACAAAGCTAAAAAGTTACTAAATTTACAACCGATTGATGAATTAGTAGATTTACTTCTAGCGGTTCATCCTGAAAAACAAGCTAAATTAATGGCGTATCTAGACAAAATTACAAAACATAACGTAAAAAAATTGATGAATTTCAAACCTGAAACGGCAGGAAGTCTTGTCACAAGTGATTTTGTTGCAGTTAGAGGAAATTGGTCAGTAAAAATGACATTGAAGTACATTAGGGAACATTCTGAAAATGTAGAATCAATATCTTATAGTTATGTTCTTGATAGTCATGGTTATCTTGAGGGAATCGTTTCCATACATGAGTTATTACTAGCAGCAGATGAAGAGATATTATCTACTATCATGATGCCAGAGGTAATTTCAGTACATGCTGAAGTTGACCAGCAAGAAGTTGTAAAAAAGCTACTAAATTATAATTTAGCAGCCATACCTGTGATAACAGTAAATAATAAAATGATTGGTATTATAACATTTGATGACGTAATGAATGTTATGGAAGCAGAAGCTACAGAAGATATTCAAAAGTTAGGCGGAAGTGAACCGTTGAATCAATCTTACTTTGAAGCTAGCGTTTGGAGTATTTTCTTCAAACGTCTACCATGGTTATTACTTCTTTTTGTTGCTGAGGCATATACAGGTACAGTATTAAAGTATTTTGAAGACGAAATTGAAACTGTAGTTGCCCTTGCTTTCTTTGTTCCATTATTAGTAGGTACTGGAGGGAATACAGGAACACAGGTTGTAGCAACAATTACTCGTGCAATTGGTATTGGAGAGGTGAAATTTAAAGACATTTTCCGTGTAATGAAAAAGGAATTTGCAATAGGTATGCTTCTTGGACTTGCACTTGGGATAGCTGGGCTCACTCGTGCTTATATGTTAGGAGTTGGAACAGAAGTTGCACAAGTTGTAGCAATTACTTTATTATTTATTGTTATTTGGGCCTCTCTTGTAGCAGCTGTTTTACCTTTGATTCTAAGAAAATTAAAACTAGATCCTGCAGTTGTTTCAGGTCCATTTATTACAACATTTGTTGACGGAACAGGATTAGTAATTTATTTCATGGTTGCAAAAATGTTATTAAATTTATAAATATACACTGAAAAAATGAAATTCGGAATAAGTATTTTGCCCTAATTGCTAAAATATAGTGGGGAATTCAGGCATGAGGAAATCAAACACCCTTGTCTTTATTAAAAAATATTTTAAAAGATTCATTGAATGTAATTAATACCGGAGGATAAAACTATGAAACATCTAAGAAAAATCTTCAAACGAATTTTGCTTCTATTGTCTATTTTCATGCTTATTGGCATAGGAATATTATTTGGTACTAGCTATGGCCGGGAGCTTCGCATAACAATGGCTGGGAGTATACTAACTTCTCAGCATCCACAATATGCGAAGTATACATTCCTATCCCAAAAGGAACTAGATAAATTGCAAGATAGAATTAATCATCCAAAATGGTCAAATAGTGATGAGCATATTTATAAAAAAATAGCAGGAAAAAGATTAGAAGAATTTAAAAATCAGCCATTAGAAATTGATGTAGAAACGATTAAAAGTAACAAAGATAGTCGCTTTCTTTTTGAAGGAAAATTAGTTACTATTAGCAATCCCTTCAATGTTAAACTTGTTAGCCATCAAGGAACACAGGGCGCTAACAGGGGAGAAAAAATTAGCGTAATGGCAAAACGTAATCATGCACTTGTTGCTGTGAATGCAAGTGGATTTGCTGACGAAACAGGAAGGGGTGGAGGAAATGTTGCTACTGGAATTGTGATAGAAAATGGGAAAGCTATTGATACAAATATGGATAGAAATGCCCCTACAATTATTACGGGATTAACAAAGTTTGGTCAAATGATAACAGGAAATTATTCTACCCAACAACTGTTGGATAAACAAGTCGTTTCCGCAGCTGGATTTATGCCACAGTTAATTGTAAATGGAGAAAAAATGATTACAGAAGGAGACGGCGGTTGGGGGTCGGCTCCAAGAAGTATTATGGCCCAAAAAGAAGATGGTACAGTTATGTTTCTAGTTATTGACGGTAGACAGACACATAGTATAGGAGCTACGTTGAAAGAGTGTCAAGATATTCTATATGAAAAAGGAGCTATAAATGCAATGGCAATGGATGGAGGTTCTTCTGCTACGCTATATTTAGGAGGAAAGGTTATAAATTCACCGTCTACATTATCCCATGAAGATCGTTATTTACCGAACGCTTGGGTGGTAACAGCAAACCAAAAACAAAAAATAAAGATGACAATTGATGGGAGAAAAATAGATACCAAAACATCAGATGAATTTGATGCGAACATTTCAACGAATTTATGAATTATTAAAAATAGAACAAATACATGATTTTTATCTCGTTAGTTGGAAAATTAAAATTATTTTTTAAAATTAGAAATTATTATTTCATATTCATGATTTGCACAATATCAAACGAGAGTGATGAGGATTCCAAATTTACGGAATTCTTATCACTCTTTTTTAGTTTTTTGTAAATATGGAACAATATCCTTACTTTCACTGTCTATTAAGCGTTAAAACATTTTTTATTAAATAAATTAAGAAAGGAATCATCATTTTTAACTAAGGGAGAAGATTGAATTGAAAAAATTATGGATGCTGTTTTTCATTTGTTTCGCAGTTATGTTGGTAGGATGTAATAAAAACGAACCGCCAAAACAAGCATTTGAAGAATATATTAATTTATGGAATGATAAAAAGTTTGCAAATATGTATGATCATTTATCAGATCATGCCAAAAAATCGATTTCTAAAAAAGAATTTACAGAAAAATATCAAAAAATCTATGAGGGGATTGGAGCTAAGAATTTAAAAGTTAAAATGAAAGGAGAGAATACGAAAGATAAAGAGCTTTTTCTTTTTGAAGTTAAGATGGATACGGATGTAGGACCAGTTTCATTCATCCATGAAGCAAAACTTGTGAAAGATAAAGAGTCTTGGAAAACAGATTGGACACCAGACTTCATCTTCCCAGGTATGAAAAAAGATTACAAAGTACGTATGCAAATAGAGCAAGGAAAACGCGGAGAAATATATGATCGCAATGGAAAAGGGCTTGCAACGAATGGTAAAGCAACTGAGGTTGGAATTATTCCAGAGAAACTAGGCGAAACAGCAGTGCAAACGAAAGAAATAGTAGCACAATTACTTGATATGTCTATAGAAGAGGTCGAACAAAAGCTCACAGCAAAATGGATAAAACCAGACTCCTTTGTACCAATTGGTATTTTAAAAGAGGGAACCAGACAGAATGATTATATTGAATTAGAAGGAGTTTCATCTCGCCCAGTAAATATTCGTACGTATCCATTAGGTGAAGCAGCGGCACACTTAACTGGATATATCGGAAAGGTGAATGCGGAGGAGTTAAAATCACTTCAAAAACAAGGTTATCAAGCAGATGATTTAGTAGGTAAGACCGGTTTAGAGAAAGTGTTAGAAAATAAATTGCGTGGTGAAAAGGGTGGACGCGTATTTATAGAAGATGAGAAGGGGAAAGAGATTAAAAACGTAGCAAAAAAAGAAGCAAAAGAAGGAGAAAATGTTACGTTAACAATTGATGCTGCAATTCAAGAAAAAATCTTTAATGAGATGAAAACTGAAGCAGGGTCTAGTGCAGCGGTCAATCCTAAAACAGGTGAAACAATCGCACTTGTAAGTAGCCCTGCTTATAATCCAAATATAATAGTTAGAGGAGCATCGAAAGCCCAACGAGAAGCATGGAGTAACGACTCGAAACTACCAATGACGAATCGCTTTACACAAGCATTTGTACCAGGTTCCGTATTTAAAACGATCACAGGTGCAATTGGTTTGGAAACAAACACAATAAATCCGAAGGAAGAATTTAAAATTCAAGGATTGAAGTGGACAAAAGATTCATCTTGGGGAAATTACTATGTAACGCGTGTAAAGGATGCAAGTCCAATTGATTTTGATAAGGCAATGAAGTACTCTGATAATATTTATTTTGCTCAACAAGCTTTGAAAATGGGAAAAGATCAGTATGTAAAGGAATTTAAAAAGTACGGATTTCATGAAAAATTACCAATCGAATACGAATTTCCTATTTCAATCATTGCAAAAGATGGGATAAAAAACGATATTCAACTAGCAGACACGGGCTATGGACAAGGACAAGTATTAATGACGCCACTTCATTTAGCATTAACATATGCACCGATTGTGAATGAAGGGAATATTCCGTCGCCACATCTTTTAAAAGAAGCAAAAGTAGCAGGGAATTGGAAAGAAAATGTGGTTTCTAAAAAGAATCAAGAGATATTAAAGAGTGCATTAATCAAAGTCATTAATGACCCTGATGGTGCAGGGAGAATTGCAAAGGTTGATGGTGTAACGCTTGCTGGTAAAACTGGCACAGCAGAACTGAAAGAGTCGAAAGAAGCAGACGGAAAAGAACTGGGATGGTTCGCAGCTTTCGATGCAAATGCGCCAGACATGATTGTTACAATGATGATTGAAGATGTAAAAGGAAGAGGAGGAAGTAACGTTCCAGGTGAAAAAGTAAAACATGTATTTCAGAAATAATACTTAATTATATGGTGAATTTTTTGACTAAATTTATTACATGTTTGCTTAACTCAAAGATATAAATTGGGGAAAATATAGAACAATTAAATTTCAAAAAAGCATTCTCGATTAGAAAGAATGCTTTTTTGCTGTGATTCTAGAAAAGTTGGCATTGCTAATGGTAAATAGAAGGAGATAGCAAATTGAAATGGACAAGTGGAGTGCTACATTAAATTCAAAAAAACAGATTGTTGTGAGTGGATTTTTATCATTGTATGCTTTACTTGTTTTTTAGTAGTATTATTCTGCCTGAAAAAGATAAACAATGGAACAAATGAAACTTGTATCTTGTCTATATATTGAAACCATAATAAAAAAGTGAGGGCAGTCTTATGTTTATTCAAATAAGTTTGAGGTGTGGAAATGGAACAGACGTTTATTGAAAAGTGTAATCATGATGAGCTGGACTATGTTATAAAAGACTATTGGCAAGATGTATGGAATTATTCATTTATTATTACGAAAGATCCACACTTATCAGATGATATCACGCAAGATGTATTTATAAAGGTGTTTAAAAATTGGAATTCATTTCGAAAGGAGTCATCTATTAAAACGTGGATATTAAAAATCACAAGAAATACGGCAATAAACTATTTGAAATCCTCTTATTTTAAAAGGATATCTTTAATAGGATTTTTTAGTGACGATAAGCAATCCCTGTCAGCAGAACAAGAATTTTTTAAGCAAGAAGAAATGAATGATGTGTGGAAGGTTGTATTAGAACTACCTAAAAAGCACCGTGAAATAATTATATTGGACGCAAAATATGAATTATCTTATGAAGAAATGGCTGAAACATTAGGAGTATCCATTGGAACTGTAAAATCGAGATTAAGTAGAGCGAGAAGTAAGGTTTCAAAATTAATAGGGGAGGGTAGTAGTGATGAACAATAAACAAAATCCTGACTGGTATAGAAAAATAAAAAAAGGGCCAATGGAGAATCGTAAAGATGAAGAAGAATTTATTTCTAAAATAAAGCAGTCTATATATGAAAATAATGAAGTGGATTTTGTAAAACATAAAAGACCATTTCGTAAAAAAGCATTACCTATTGTAGTTGTTTTGGTTTGTACAATGTTATTTTTCATTGTTCAACAACCTTGGCTTGATGATAATAAATCACCGGTACAAAGTAGTACTCAAATTAAGCCTAAAACAAAAGATGAGTCTGCTCAAGATCCATCATTAAAACAATTTATGAATGAACTATATCAAAGTACGAACTCAAAAAATGAAAATGACCTGTACAAAGCGTTAAATGATGAAGTTCTATTTAAAGGGAAGAGTTATAAAAAGGATGAACTGAAGTTTGATGAAGATATTTTTCATGAGTTGCAAGTCGCTCTTACAATGGGGGGAGAGTTTGCAAATGATACAAAAAAAGTATACAAAGTACCAAGTGGATTGACAGAAAGTAACCAACCAAAGCAAGCGCATTTTATATATGCAACGGTTACTGGAAATAAAACGAAAATTTTAGCTGAACCAAAACGAGAATCACAAGTGTTATATGAAGTATCTAATGAAATGGTAAAAGCTTGGATTCCAGAAAAAGTGCAAAATGATGGATATATAAAAATATCGACAATTAATGGCAATACTGGATACGTACAAAAAGAGTATGTTTTAACTGATATTAAGTATTCATTTATGTTCGAAAAAAATGATAATGGTGAATGGAAAATAATAAATATAGATTCTATTTGGTAAAAGAGGAAGGTTCACTTTAATGAACCTTCCTCTTTGTTTTTATTCTCTTTTTGAAGTGTATGCCAAGACTCTAAAATTTCTGATGTAACGAGAGCAGCGATGTTTTTTTCTGAATTACTACCAGGAATAACGACAGAAACGGCAATTTGTGGATCTTCGGTAGGAGCATATGCAATGAAAAGAGAATGATTTATCATTCTTTCTTGCTCATTCGGAAAACCTGTAATACCTGTTTTACCTGCGACGTCAAAGGGCAACTTTTTAATTTCCTCTATATTTTGACTCATTCCACCTTGCACGACACTCCAAAAGGTCATCGGGTAACGATTTGAACTTTCTAAAATTGGTTTAAACTTTTTTGTTTCCTTACCGTCCGGACTAATAATTGCACTTACAGTTTGAGGTTTATATTTATCACCTTTACTTGCCAAAGTTGCTGCATATTGAGCGAGTTGAAGAGGGGTATGCACTTCATTTCCTCCCCAAGAGGCGTTTAATAAAGCGGAGATTCCATTTTCAAACTTATTAGATGGATGGAATTCATATTGTCCGTCTTCTTCAAAGGGTAAATCAATCCCGGTTTTAGAACGTAGGCCGAATTGTATTAAATAATCTGTCCATATATGTGCCACTTTTTTTATATTCCCATTATTTTGGTTGAATAGGGGCAGAGCTACTTTTGCTGTCATAAATGTGTTAGATGAATTAATGATAGCCTGCCTCGGTGTAATCTCCCCTGTTGGTGTTCCAGGCGCATTCGTAATGTTATTTTGATTATCATACTGAAAAGTACCTTTATCTAAATAAGTATCTTCGGGTTGGAAAAGCTTTTCATTTAATCCAATTAAAATAGTAAGTGGTTTTATAGTAGAAGCCATATTTACATAAGATTCACCATACTTTAATTTTTGAATTGCTTTATTTTGCGAAAGAGATTTAATGTTTTCTTTTCTAGAAGATACATGTGTATTTAATATATTTGGATCAAAAACTACCGAGTTGGCCATAGTTAAAATTGCGCCAGTTTTCGCATCGCTCACTACAGCATAACCAGCTTTAGCATCAGGTGTTTTCTTAATTTGAGATTTTAATGCTTCTTCTGCCTTTTGCTGCAACTCAGAGTCTAAAGCTAGCCGTACATCTTTACCTTTTTGTACGTTTTGAATGTTCCATAAGAACTTTTTATTATTCAATTTAAAAATAAGAGTTTTACCTGGTTTTCCTTTTAAATCATTTTCATATTGCAGCTCAATCCCGCTTTTTCCAACAGCCAAATGCTTTGAATTAAGGTCATTTTCTACATACCCAATTACTTGTGAACCAATTTCGTGTTTAGGATAATATCGAATCCATTCATCTTTAATTATTACATTATTGGGTTTGTTTTTGTTTATGAATGCAAGTTCATTCTCATTTATATCAGAGTATAACGGTATACCATTCATAGTCTGCTTTTTACAAGATTGTTGTAATTGAGATTTTATGTTCTCTGTAGAAATATCATGTTGAAACTCGCTTGAAAATTGATTAAAAAAAGCTAATGTGTTTGATGTATCTTGTTTCGATAGCTTTTCGTCATTAGAAGTGCAATATAGAGACTTAATTTTCTTATTTGTAGCTAGTATTACACCATTTTGATCAAAAATCTTTCCTCTTTCAGCTGAAGAAGTTGCGATAGTAATTGAAATGAAGTTGATTTTTAATAAAATTAGTAAAATCAAACCTACGATAGAAAAAAACGCAAAAAATCTCCATCTTTTTATATGTAACATATAACCCTCCCTTATGTAGCCTATTTCATCTTATATTTAATTATTTTTTTTGTAAATGTGGAACAACTTTATTGTTTAGGTTGTCTATTAAGTATTACAGCATGAAGAAAGGAATAATTAGCATGAAAATTTACTAGCAAGTTTATATGTAAGGTTTAATAAGAGTCATTATACAGTTTAGCACTTCTCATGCAAGTGGCAAAAAAATAGAGAGAAAACAGGAAGGGAGAGTTATTAATTCCGTATCTAAACGAAAAGAAATGGTTGCTTACAAGGATTAAGCAAAAAATTGAGGCAATATTTATAACCGATTATCGGTATCTAATATATAAGGAATGCTTTTAGTATTTGTAGCAATTTCTGAAAGGATTAAATGGAGGATTTATGAAAGAACAAAAAGGCAAGAAGCAGAAGACATATATATCTATTCGATTAAATATAATGTTCCTTTGCATATTTGTACTATTCTCAGCTATTATTATGCAGCTAGGAAAGGTACAAATCGTTGAGGGAGAGGCTTATAAGAACCAAGTGGAAAGTAGTCAAAATGCAATAACTAGTATTCCAGTTCCACGTGGACAAATTTTAGATCGAGAAGGGAAAACAGTTGTTAATAATAAATCTCTTCGCACAATTACGTATACAAGGGTGAAGGGAATTACGAGTGAAGATATTTTAAAAACAGCAAAAGACTTGGCGAAAGTACTTGAAATGCCTGAACAAGATATAAATAAATTAACAGATATCGATAAAAAAGATTTTTGGATGCAGTTGAATTCGAAACGTGCGGAGACAAAGATTACTAAGAAAGATATAGAAAAGTTTAAAGAAAAGGGTATAGAGGGAAAAGAGTTAGATAAAAAAATAGAAGACTTAAGACGAGGTCGTGTTACAGAGGTAGAATTAGCAGAATTAACAGCACAAGATTTAAAGGTGTTAGCTATTAAAAGTAAAATGAGTTCAGGTTATCAACTAACACCACAAATCATTAAAAAAGATGTAACAGATGAAGAGTATGCGCGGATAAGCGAAAATCTTGCGAATTTTCCAGGAGTAGATGCAACTGTTGATTGGGAACGTAATTATGTAAACGGTAATTTATTTCGTTCTGTATTAGGAAATATTACGAGTAGTGAAGAAGGATTACCGAAAGAAAATTTAGATTCTTATTTAGTACGTGGATATAACCGTAATGATCGTGTTGGAAAAAGTTATATTGAACAACGATATGAAGATGTATTACACGGCACAAAAGAAGAAGTGAAAAATATTACTGATAAATCAGGAAACATTGTTAGCACAGAAATAATCTCTAAAGGAAAAAGTGGTAATAGTTTAACATTAACGATTGATATGGAATTACAAAAGAAAGTGGAAGAAAGTATAGAGAAAAACTTGAGAGCTTTTAAGAGTTCAGAGCCACTGCTCGATCGAGCTTTTGTTGTCATGACGAATCCAAATAACGGACAAATTTTATCAATGGCAGGCAAAAAGATTGTAGAAAAAGAAGGGAAAATAGAAGTTGAGGATTTGGCATTAGGAAACATGACAACTTCGTATGAGCTAGGGTCAGCTGTAAAAGGTGCTACTTTATTAACTGGATATGAGACAGGCGCAATACATCCAGGAGATCAATTTTATGACGCGCCGATGAAATTTAAAGGTACACAAGCTAAGAAATCGTGGAATGTATCCGGATTTGGTAATATTAATGATTTACGGGCTTTACAAGTATCTTCGAATGTATACATGTTCCAGACAGCTTTAAAAATTGCGGGAGTTAATTACGTACCAAATGGCTCATTGGATATTAAACAAGGAGCATTTGATACGATGCGCTATTATTTCAAGCAATTTGGTTTAGGTGTCCCAACAGGTATTGATTTACCGAATGAAATAATTGGACAAACGAGAAAAGTAGATAGTCAACCTGGGTTTTTACTAGATTTTTCTATCGGTCAGTATGATACGTATACGCCGTTGCAATTAGCGCAATATATTTCAACGATTGCGAATGGTGGTTATAGAATGCAACCTCAAATTGTACAAGAAATACGAGAACAATCAATAAAAGAAGAGGTTGGCAAAGTTATACGTTCCATAGAGCCTGTCGTATTAAATCGAATTGATATGAAGAAAGAACATATTGATCGGATAAAAGAAGGGTTTAGATGGGTATTCCAAGAAGGTGATGGAACTGGCGTGAAATATTTCAAAAACGCGCCATATAAACCAGCAGGAAAGACAGGAACAGCCCAAACTGTATATGGTGGAGATGACCCGATTGGTAGAAATGCAAAAGGAGAACGTATGGAATGTTACAACTTAACGTTAGTTGGATATGCTCCATATGATAATCCAGAAGTAGCATTTTCCGTAGTAGTTCCATGGCTTCATGATGATAAAAATGGAATTAATTCTATAATCGGAAAGGAAGTATTAGATGTATACTTTGATTTAAAACAGCAACGTATACATGGTGAAGCTACTAGTACAGGTAGTTCTAAGCAAAATTAGAGTACTTTTCTCAGGGAAAGAACCTGTTCATATAAAGCCATTTATAAGTAAAAAAATGAAATATGAAATAGGAGATAGAGGCGTCGTAGCTACTATCTCTTATTTTGTTAATAACTCTCATACTAGCTATAATTTTTTTAGTTTATGGAACAAATTTGGTTCGGTGATTGTCTATTATGTGTACGTATAAAAAGGTGCTAAAAATTTGGAAGGAATGATGATTTTGAAAAATAAGAGGATGCTAAAAATAGGAATATGCGTTGGTATATTAGGTTTAAGTATTACAAGCCTAGAAGCTTTTACAGGAGGGGCACTGCAAGTTGAAGCGAAAGAAAAGACTGGACAAGTGAAACATAAAAATCAGGCGACGCATAAAGAGTTCTCTCAACTTGAGAAAAAATTTGATGCTCGAGTAGGTGTATATGCGATTGATACTGGTACAAATCAAACAATTTCTTATCGATCTAACGAAAGATTTGCCTTCGCATCAACCTACAAGGCTTTAGCAGCAGGAGTATTACTACAGCAAAACTCAATTGATACATTAAATGAAGTAATCACATTTACGAAAGAAGACTTAGTGGATTATTCACCTGTTACAGAGAAACATGTAGATACTGGAATGAAACTAGGAGAAATTGCTGAGGCTGCTGTTCGTTCAAGTGATAATACTGCAGGGAACATTTTATTTAATAAAATAGGCGGACCTAAAGGATATGAAAAAGCGCTTAGAAAGATGGGGGATCGGGTTACTATGTCTGATCGCTTTGAAACAGAATTAAACGAAGCTATTCCAGGAGACATTCGTGACACTAGTACAGCGAAAGCAATTGCTACGAATCTTAAAGCTTTTACGGTCGGAAATGCACTTCCAGCTGAAAAACGTAAAATTCTTACAGAGTGGATGAAAGGAAATGCTACAGGGGACAAACTTATTCGTGCAGGCGTACCAACTGACTGGGTAGTTGGAGATAAATCAGGTGCTGGCAGTTACGGAACAAGAAATGATATTGCTATCGTTTGGCCTCCAAATAGAGCACCAATTATCATCGCAATTTTATCTAGTAAAGGTGAGAAAGAGGCTAGCTATGATAATCAACTCATTGCAGAGGCAACGGAAGTTATAGTTAAGGCTCTTAAGTAATAATCTTTCAATTCTTTATGTAATATAATTAAAAATAAGAACTTGGAAAGCGATTCTTTTTAATGTGAAAAGAATCGCTTTTTTATAAGCATGTAAACTATTTATACCTATGTATTATAAAGATATAATTAATGTAGAAAAGAGGGTGAATAGTTATGGAGAATGACAATCAAGTCTTTTGGAGAACAGATTGTCTTGTTTTGAGAAGGTTTAGTATGGATGACACTAACTACTTTCATTTTTATCGTTCTAATCCAGAAGTGGCTAGATTTCAGTCATGGGTTAATTATCAATATCATGAGGCTAAAACGTTTGTAAATGAACAAGTTAAAAATAATCCTAATCTACCAGGTACTTGGTTCCAGTTCGCAATTGCTTTGGCTGAAAATAACAAAATAATTGGAGATTGTGCACTTCACACACTTGT
Organism: Bacillus sp. 5mfcol3.1; assembly: GCF_900114335.1. Taxonomy (NCBI): domain Bacteria; kingdom Bacillati; phylum Bacillota; class Bacilli; order Caryophanales; family Bacillaceae; genus Bacillus; species Bacillus sp. 5mfcol3.1. Next base: position 1,692,805 of record NZ_FOST01000001.1, read on the forward strand.
AAATGAACCTCGCATCGTAGAAATTGGATTTACTCTTTCTCCAGAATATCAGGGGAAAGGCTATGCAACTGAAGCTGTTTGTGCCTTACTGAATTACATATTTCATTCATTACGGAAACATAAAGTGATTGCATTTTCGGACGTTCGAAATAATAAGTCTATTTCTGTACTAGAACGAGTGGGGTTGAGGAGAGAAGGTCATTTATTACAGAATTACATGCTAAAAGGGCAGTGGATTGATGAATATCAATATTCAATATTGAAGTCTGAATGGAATGACGCTACATAATTTTAAAATTTAGAAACAATGAAGGAACTTATTCATGAAATTGATGAAAATGCCTTTGTCACTGTATATGATGTTGCGGAAGTACAAGGCGGAAACTTTAAAAAGCATGATATTCATTAAGGGTATTAACTAAGTTAAATGTTTTATACATAGTTGATTATTGAAAAAGATAAAAAACTCACCACATATAGAGAGACAACTGGTATGTACTATGATGTACAACGGCAAGATACATAGAACTAAAACTAAGATATTCATACGAACTCAAAAAGCTGAAATTCCTTAACTTGGGAATTTCGGCTTTAATGTTATATGATAGAGTTACGATTAGAACAGAACCGGGCATGTTTACTTCAACAGAGTGATATAAGTTCTTCAGTTCCTAAAATTAGAAACTTGTACTTGATTATCGTAGTTAAATCGATTTCACTTTAAAAGAGAACCGTTAGATAAAAAGAATAATCTATTGAAATGTTTTTGAGAATTGTAGTATTGATGAAGATTTTAGGAGGGAATATGAGCAAGAAGATTAAAAGAAGTATATTACTTATTGCTACATTAGTAGGTTGTAGTATCTTTTTATATTTACAGAACAATTTAATAAGTATAACTGAGGTTAAAATAACCTCTAGTAAAATACCATCCTCTTTTAAAGGGTATAAAATTCTACAAATTTCAGACTTACACAATAAAAAATTTGGCGATAATCAAGATGTGTTAATTCAAAAAATAAAAAGTATAGACCCAGATATTATTGCGATTACGGGTGATTTAATTGACAGTAAATCATGCGATGCAGAAGTTAGTATGCAATTAATACGAGAAATTGTAAAGAAATATCCTGTATATTTTGTGACAGGAAACCATGAACAATGGTCTGGAAAGTATAACAATTTAGAAAAAGAGTTGAAGAAATATGATGTCAATGTTTTAAGGAATGAACATGTAGGCATTCGAAAGGGTGAGCAAGAAATAAACTTGCTCGGTATTGATGATCCAGAGTTTGTTACTGGAAACCGTGATGAAGGAAATATTATAATAGATGAAATTAAAAAAGCGAAAATTGAAATGCAGCCAGATAAATATAATGTATTATTATCCCATCGGCCTGAATTTATAAAGGAATATACGAATGAGAGGTTGGATTTGGTTTTATCGGGACATGCTCATGGAGGGCAAGTTAGATTGCCATTTATCGGAGGATTAGTTGCGCCAAATCAAGGTGTTTTACCTAAATATACAGCGGGTTTATATGTAGAACAAAATACATCAATGGTAGTGAGTAGAGGATTAGGAAATAGTATCATTCCGCAAAGGATTTTGAATAGGCCAGAAATTGTAGTCGTGCAGCTAAATTAAGCTGTACGATTTTTTTTATACAAAAATGAGTAAAGGGGCTTTCTGTATTTTGCAGGAGTAAACATTACAATTTTGTTAAAAATTTTCTACGTTACATAAAGTAACAAAATTTGACCCTCAGTGTTTGTTATAGTGTAAATAATCAAAAAACTTAAAATTTGTCGAGTGAAAATTGTGATAAGTAATTCATATAAAAACTTAAAGGGGTGTACACATGCATAAAGAATATGAAATTGAAGAATACACGGCGATTGAGGAACAAATCCATTATTATTGTAAATGTTTATTAGTAAGTCATCCTGATCAAATAATAAAGTATTTAGAAAAAAGGTTAGAAAAATATGCAGAAACATTACAATATGCACATTTATATCCTGACACAGTTATTTTACCGTTACAGCAATTAGTTATCGAATATTCTTTAGACGTTGCTAGAATTCGGAAGTATATGAATTTAAAAACGTAAAGTGAAATTTATAGTTTAAATGAAACAGAGTCGACTTTAGGAAATGAAATTCTAATGTCGACTCTGTTTCATTTTTTAATATCGGTGATTGAACATACATACTAATCAACGAAGTTTGACATATAATTAAGCAAGAGTAAAATAAAAGTGAGTACTCACTCATTTTTATTGGAAAAGGAGGATGAAACGTGCAACAACCTTCAATTATTTTACGGACTGTATCAAAAAGTTTTGGAAAAAAAGAAGTGTTACACAATCTTTCATTGCAAGTTGAAAAAGCAGAGATTTTTGGTTTTGTTGGACCTTCTGGATCGGGGAAAACAACGCTCATTAAAATGATTGCAGGTATTAATGAGGCAACGAAAGGTGAAGTACTTGTTAATAATACTAATATGCCTAATTTAAATGAAATGAAACGAATTGGTTATATGGCCCAGGCGGATGCATTATATGAAGAATTATCAGCATATGAAAATGCAGATTTTATAGCAACGATGTATGGATTAAAGGGAAAAAGTAAAAAGACAAGAATTGCAGAGGTTTTTGAACTTGTACAATTGTCACAGTATATGAAAAAGCAAGTACAACAATTTTCAGGTGGAATGAAAAAACGCTTATCATTAGCAATAGCACTCCTCCATGAACCAGAAATATTAATTTTAGATGAGCCTACAGTGGGGATAGATCCGCTTCTTAGGAAAACGATTTGGGAAAAATTTTATGATCTTAAAAAGAAAGGCACAACGATTATTGTAACGACGCACATTATGGATGAAGCTGAATTTTGTGAGCGTCTAGGATTAATTAGAGAAGGGAAACTAGTTGCGGTTGGAACAACTGAAGAATTGAAAAAACGCGTGTCATCTGGACGGATTGAAGATGTCTTTTTGTTGGAAGAGGTGGTGTCATCATGAGAGTTACTGGTGTAATCATTCGTATTATTCGCCAATTTTTTCGAGATAAGCGTTCGTTAGCGATGATGTTTGGGGCACCAATGTTATTACTTTGGCTATTATCGCTAGTGTTTACACAAAAAGACTATATACCGCAAATTGCTGTTGTTGATATGCCCGCTCAAATAGTAAAAGTGATGAAAAATCAAGAAGCGTCAATTTATGAATACAGTAAAGAAAACGCGATTTCTGAGTTAGAAAAACAAAAGGTAGATGCAATACTTCGAATAGAGAATGGAAAAATGAAACTTCTGTTGGAAGGTAGTGATTCGTCAAAAAATCGTGCTGTACTTCAAGTATTGCAAAAAAGCACAGAGAAGAATGATGTATCGATTATGAAACCTGAAGTAAATTTTTTACATGGCTCTAAAGACTTTACGATGTTTGATGGGCTTGGTCCTGTATTAATTGGTTTCTTTACATTTTTCTTTGTATTTATATTATCAGGTGTATCCTTCGTAAGAGAACGTTTAAGTGGTACGCTAGAAAGGTTATTATCCACCCCAATAAGAAGATGGGAAATAGTCGCAGGTTATATTATTGGTTTTGGAATCTTTGCCTTTATACAATCCATTATTATCGTAAGTTTTTCCGTTTATATTTTAGATTTATACGTAGCTGGATCTATATGGCTAACGCTACTTATTACATGTATGCTCTCTTTAACTGCACTAACATTAGGTACGTTTTTATCGGCATACGCAAATAATGAATTTCAAATGATTCAATTTATACCGCTTGTTATTGTGCCACAAATCTTCTTTTCTGGATTGTTTCCAATGGAATCTATGAACAAGTGGCTACAAATGTTAGGGAAAGTATTTCCACTCACATACGGCGCTGACGCAATGAGACAAGTGATGATTCGGAATCAAGGGTTTACAGAGATTGCATTAGATCTTGCTGTATTATTACTTTTTTCAATATTATTTGCAGTAGGAAATGTATTTGCTTTAAAGAAACATCGCAAAATATAATAATGACAAAAAGGAGCTTTATAAATGCAGAAGGATTGGCTGGAGGAATTAATAGCTGCAACTAATACGGATAAAAGAAATGAACGTCAAATGCGAATATTAGAGGCGGCTGTTGATATGTTTGGAGAAAAAGGATACGCTTCAACTTCAACAAGTGAAATTGCAAAACGGGCTGGTGTAGCGGAAGGAACAATCTTCCGCTACTATAAGACGAAAAAAGATTTATTACTAGCGGTCGTAATGCCAACTTTAACTAAGTTCGCTGCACCATTTTTCGTACAAACCTTTGCAAAAGAAATATTTAAATCGGAGTATGAATCATATGAAAGACTTTTAAGGGTTGTAATTCATAATAGGTTTAAATTTGCTCAAAAACACTTTCCTATGATAAAAATATTAATTCAAGAGGTGCCATTCCAACCAGAACTGAAAAATGAAATACAGCAATTAGTAGAAACAGAACTGTTTTCACATTTCAAAAAGTTGATTGTGAAATTTCAAGAAGAAGGGGAAATTATTGAGATATCACCATCTTCCGTACTACGTCTTACTTTATCAGCTGTATTAGGTTTATTATTAACACGATTTTTATTATTGCCTGAAGAAAAATGGAATGATGAAGCGGAAATTGAAAATACGATTCAATTTATATTGTATGGATTAACTCCACGATTTTAATCGTTGAAGTGTGAATTACATACATTACTTTTAAGTAAAAATAAATCGCCTTTAAAAAGGCGATTTATTTTCATTATATATTTTTGATAAATAAGTGCTTGTTTACTAAAAACATTCTAAATCAGCGTGTTTCTTTGTCTCTTCTTCTAAGACCTAATAATCCTGCTAGTCCTAATAAACCAAGCCAAGCCCAATTATTATTTTTATCACGATTATCATTTAAATCATTTGTTGTATTTACATTTCGAGTTCTTACATCATTATTAACTCTGTCTAAGTTATTGTCATTTACTCGAGTTGAAATATCAGTGTTATTAACTCTATTCATATTATTTCCATCGTATTCAGCTTGCGTAGATGTACCTAAAAACATAATAGATAGTGTTAAAACACTCAAAATAGATGATAATTTCTTTTTCATAACAATCCCTCCTTTCTTAATCATTAATTTCTCCGAAGCATGTGTGTATTATTCATTTCACAATATCTAAACCCTCATTAATAGGGCGCACATTTATAGAAAATAGAGTTGAATGATTGTTAATGTATCATTGGATTTATATTTCTCATAAAAATAACTGAATCAAACTTTGCTTAAAATGTTAATCTTAGTACAATTTATATTATACGGACTAGTAATAAGGAGGTAATAAGATGCGACAATTTGCAAAACCTACAATCGTCGTAAGTAAATGTTTAGAATTTGATGCTTGTCGTTATAATGGAGAGATGATTCCAGATGTAACAATACGAAATTTGCAGCCATTTGTTACATTTATACCTGTTTGTCCAGAAGTCGAGATTGGATTGGGGACTCCTCGTGAAACGATACGAATTGTAGAAGAAAATGGTGAGAATAGACTTGTGCAACCGTCGACACGAGAAGATGTAACTGAAAAAATGGAGCAGTTTTCAAATGACTTTTTACAAACGATATCGGATGTGGATGGTTTTATTTTAAAGAATCGTTCACCAAGTTGTGGTACGCGTGATGTGAAAATTTATTCTGGTTTTGAAAAAGCGCCAGCAAAGGGAAAAGGAGCTGGCTTATTTGGCGGAGCAGTAGTAAAAAATTTTTCGTATCTTCCTATTGAAGAGGAAGGTAGATTGTCGAATTTTATTATTAGAGAGCATTTCTTTACAAGGCTATTTACAATCGCATATTACAAAATGATTAAACACAATAAAAATATGAAAGAACTTGTATCGTTTCAGTCGGATAATAAATATTTATTTATGGCATATAATCAGGGGAAACAAAAGGAATTAGGTCGTATAATTGCAAATCAAAAAAATGAAAAGATTGAAGTGGTATTTGAAAACTATGAGAAGACTTTATATGAATTATTTATGCGTGCGCCCCGTTATACATCGAATGTAAATGTATGCGAGCACATTTTTGGATATTTTAAAACAAAGTTAAAAAAACAAGAAAAAGATCATTTTATAGAACTGTTACAAAAGTATGCAGAAAAGAAAATACCACTTAGTAGTTTACTTACAATTTTAAAATCATGGGCTATTCGATTTGATGAAAAGTATTTATTAAGACAAACATATTTCGAACCATATCCTGAAGCATTAGTAGAAATTTCTGATTCCGGAAAAGGTAGAGATTATTAAACAATAAATTACATAATTCGACACAAAACCTCCTATGTTGTTGTAGAACAATGTAGGAATTTTTTTGTGCATTAGTACAGAATCTGTTTTAAAATTAAGTTATGACAGAATTATAGCAATTGTCTAACTAATATTCTTGTCTTTTAAGTTGTTATGTTTGTAGTAGAAACTCGCACGCTGTCGAAACTCAATATTCGATAAGGGGTGTGTAGCGGAATGGAATTTACTCTAACTCGCGAAAAACAAATGATTAAAGAAATGGTACGTGACTTTGCTGAAAAGGAAATCGCACCGAAAGCTGTATATTATGACAAAACTGCAGAGTTTCCATATGAAACATTTCAAAAAATGGGCGAACTAGGATTACTAGGCATCCCATTCCCAGAAGAGTATGGAGGTTCAGGTGGCGATACAGTATCGTATGCTTTAGCAGTTGAAGAAATTGGTCGCGCTTGTGGTGGCACCGGTTTAAGCTATGCTGCAACAATTTCATTAGGTGCTTCTCCAATTTATTATTTCGGTACAGAAGAACAAAAACAAAAGTATTTAGTTCCAATGGCGTCAGGTAAAACATTAGGTGCCTTCGGATTAACGGAGCCGAATGCTGGATCAGATGCAGGTGGTACTCAAACGAAAGCGGTATTAGATGGTGATGAGTATGTAATCAGTGGTGAGAAGTGTTGGATTACAAACGCAGAGTATGCAAATACAATTATTGTAACCGCTGTCAACGGTATTGAAGAGAATGGTAGAAAACGTATTTCTGCATTTATCGTGCCTACTACGAGTGAAGGATTAACGATTTCAAGTCCTTACGATAAGATGGGTGTTCGCGCTTCTAATACTTGTGAAATCGTACTTGATGGTGTTCGTGTACCGAAAGAAAATATTCTTGGTGATGTAAATAAAGGCTTTAAACAATTTTTATATACACTTGATGGAGGGCGTATTTCAATCGCTGCATTGGCAGTTGGTATTGCGCAATCAGCCTTTGAACGTGCATTACAATATGCGAAAGAACGTCAACAATTTGGAAAGTCAATCTCTAATTTCCAAGCGATTCAATTTAAATTAGCTGATATGGCGACTGAAGTAGAGCTAGCACGCAATTTAGTACATAAAGCAGCTTGGTTAAAAGATAACGATAAACCTTTCGGCAAAGAAGCGGCAATGGCAAAACTATTTGCATCGGAAGCAGCAAGCCGTATTGCGAATCAAGCAGTACAGATTCATGGTGGATATGGTTATATGCGTGAATATGAAGTTGAACGACATATTCGTGATGCGAAACTATTAGAAATTGGTGAAGGAACTTCTGAAATTCAACGTCTCGTAATTGCTAGACATTTAGGATGTAGATAAAAGGGAGGAATCACTATGTTTCAAAAAATATTAATTGCGAATCGCGGGGAAATTGCTGTTCGTATTATGAAAACTTGTCAAAAACTTGGCATACGCACTGTTGCTATTTATTCTGAAGCAGATGAAAATGCCCTTCATGTGAAGATGGCAAATGAAGCTTACTTAGTAGGTGGACCGCGTGTTCAAGAAAGTTATTTAAACCTTGAAAAAATTATTGAAATAGCTAAGAAGACAAATGCAGAAGCGATTCATCCGGGTTATGGTTTATTATCAGAGAATCCGTCTTTTCCGGTTCGTTGCAAAGAAGAAGGAATCGTATTTATCGGTCCTTCAGAAGAAATCATTACGAAGATGGGAAGTAAAATCGAATCACGTATCGCAATGCAAGCAGCAGATGTCCCAGTAGTCCCAGGTATTACTACAAATATTGAAACTGCTGAAGAAGCAATTGAAATTGCAAAACAAATTGGTTATCCCTTAATGCTTAAGGCATCCGCAGGCGGCGGAGGCATTGGTATGCAGTTGATGGAAACTGAGCAAACGCTCACCAAAGCGTTTGAAAGTAATAAAACAAGAGCGCAAAACTTCTTTGGTAACGGAGAAATGTATTTAGAGCGATATATAGCAGATGCGCATCATATTGAAATTCAGCTTTTAGCAGATACACATGGTAACACAGTGTATTTATGGGAGCGTGAATGTTCGGTACAGCGCCGAAATCAAAAAGTAATCGAAGAAGCACCTTCACCATTTTTAGATGAAGGTACACGAAAGGCGATGGGAGAAGTTGCTGTACAAGCTGCCAAAGCACTTGGCTATACAAATGCAGGTACAGTTGAGTTTCTTGTAGATGATCAGAAGAACTTCTATTTCTTAGAGATGAATACGAGATTACAAGTAGAGCATCCAGTGACAGAAGAAATTACGGGATTAGACCTTGTAGAACAGCAACTCCTTATCGCAAGTGGAGAGAAACTATCATTTACTCAGGATGATGTAAAACGTAGTGGTCATGCCATTGAAGCTCGTATTTATGCAGAGGATCCGAAAACATTCTTCCCATCACCTGGGAAAATTACAGATTTAACATTACCGTCAAATGTACGGATTGATCACTTCTTAGAAAATCATGTAACGATTACACCTTTCTATGATCCAATGATTGCGAAAGTCATTGCACATGGCGAGACTCGTGAAGAAGCAATTTCGAAATTACATGATGCTCTAGAAGAATTAAAAGTAGAAGGTATTAAAACGAACACGCCAATGCTACTGCAAGTTTTGGAAGACGAAGTGTTCAAAGAGGGTATTTATACAACGGGGTTTGTAACGAAACAACTCGTTAAAAAATAAGATTTAACAATATTAAGGGGGAAAAAATGATGACGAAAGTATACGCATCGATGGCAGGAAACGTTTGGAAGATTGTTGTAGGAGTAGGAGATACAGTAGAGGAAGAGCAGGATGTCGTCATTTTGGAATCTATGAAAATGGAAATTCCAATCATTTCAGAAGAAGCTGGCACAGTTATGAAAATTAATGTGCAAGAAGGCGATTTTGTAAATGAAGGAGATGTATTATTAGAAATTGAATAGGGAGATATAGGGGGAAGCGAATTGAAACTACCTAATTTTGCTGTCATTAAAGAAGTCGGGCCACGTGATGGCTTACAAAATGAAAAAAAGATTGTTGGCACAAAAGATAAAGTAAAATGGATTCAACTACTTACAGAAGCAGGATTGTCGTATGTTGAAGTTTCCTCATTCGTTCACCCAAAATGGGTCCCTGCATTAGCAGATGCAAATGATGTATTTTCTGAGCTGAAAAGGGACCCAAATGTTACATATGCTGCGCTTGTTCCGAATCAAAATGGTTTGGAACGAGCTTTTTTGCAAAATGTAGATGAGGTGAATGTTTTTTTATCAGCAAGTGAATCTCATAATAAAAGTAATATTAATAAATCGATTAAAGAAGCATTAGTTGTAATTGAAGATATAACAAAACAGGCATTATTCGAAGGGAAAAAGGTAAGAGGCTATGTTTCTACTGTATTTGGATGTCCTTATGAAGGGGATATAAGTGTCACAGCAGTTGACGAATTATGTAATCAACTATTTTCATACGGCATTTATGAAGTTTCTCTTGGGGATACAATCGGTGTAGCGAATCCATTACAAGTAGAACAAGTATTAGAACATCTATTAAAGAAGTATGATGCTTCGCAGTTTGCAATGCATTTTCATAATACGTATGGAATGGCTCTAGCGAATGTAGTTAAATCATTAGAATACGGTATTAAAACGTTTGATAGTTCTTGTGGTGGACTCGGGGGCTGCCCTTATGCACCAGGAGCATCAGGTAATGTTGCTACTGATGACCTAGTACATATGCTCCATAAGTTAGGAGTCCAAACGAATATTGATGAAGAGAAGTTATTGAGAGCAAGTCAATTTATTCAAAGTAAATTAAATATCCAATTACCGAGTCATGTGTATAGAGCGCTTCAACATAAAACGATAAGTAGGTGAGAAGATGCTACAATTACAAAACATTTCAGTTGATTATGTAACACCTCACGTTGTAAAGATTTCGTTATATCGTGAAAGACAAGCAAACTCATTATCTTTAGCATTATTAGATGAATTACAAACTATATTAACTCAAATAAGTGAAGATTCAAACGTGCGTGTAGTTATTTTGACTGGTGCTGGTGAAAAAGCATTTTGTGCTGGTGCAGATTTAAAAGAGCGTGCCGATATGAACGAAGAACAAGTTCGCCATGCTGTTAGTATGATTCGCACTACTATGGAGATGGTTGAACAATTACCACAGCCAGTTATTGCTGCTATAAATGGAATTGCACTTGGTGGTGGTACGGAATTAAGTTTAGCTTGTGATTTTAGAATTGCTGCTGAATCTGCAAGTCTTGGTCTTACTGAAACGACACTTGCAATTATACCAGGAGCAGGTGGTACACAGCGCTTACCGAGATTAATTGGTGTTGGTAGAGCGAAAGAATTAATTTATACAGGTAGACGTATTTCAGCGCAAGAAGCAAAAGAATACGGTTTAGTAGAATTTGTTGTACCAGCTAATTTACTTGAAGAGAAAGCGATTGAAATAGCAGAGAAAATTGCTAGTAATGGACCGATTGCTGTTCGATTAGCAAAAGAGGCAATTTCAAATGGTATTCAAGTTGATTTACATACCGGATTACAAATGGAAAAACAAGCGTATGAAGGTGTAATCCATACGAAAGATCGAATAGAAGGATTACAGGCATTCAAAGAAAAACGCAAACCGATGTATAAGGGGGAGTAAATATGTTAGACCAAAAACAACAATCTAATTCATTTGAAGAACGAGTTGAAACAATTAAACAAGGCGGGGCACCGAAATATCATGAGCAAAATAAAGCAAAAGGAAAATTATTTGTTCGAGATCGTTTAGCGCTTCTATTTGATAATGGCGAATATGTAGAAGATGCATTATTTGCTAACTGTGAACAAACAGGCTTACCTGCGGATGGCGTTGTAACGGCAACGGGTAAAATACATGGTCGTACTGCGTGTGTAATGGCCAATGATTCTACTGTAAAAGCTGGATCATGGGGATCACGCACAGTTGAAAAGATTTTACGTATTCAAGAAACAGCTGAAAAACTACGTGTTCCGTTATTTTATTTAGTCGACTCTGCTGGAGCACGTATTACAGATCAAGTAGAAATGTTCCCAGGGCGCCGCGGTGCAGGAAGAATCTTCTATAATCAAGTGAAGTTATCAGGTAAAGTTCCTCAAGTATGCTTGTTATTTGGACCTTCTGCAGCTGGTGGTGCGTATATTCCAGCCTTTTGTGACGTTGTAATGATGGTAGAAGGAAATGCATCTATGTATTTAGGATCTCCTCGTATGGCTGAGATGGTTATCGGTGAGAAGGTAACTTTAGAAGAGATGGGCGGAGCTCGTATGCATTGCTCTGTATCAGGATGCGGAGATGTTTTATGTAAGACAGAAGAAGATGCGATTACACAAGCAAGACAATACATTTCATATTTTCCAAATAACTACTTAGAAAAGACTCCATTGGTTACACCCCAAGAACCGAAACAATTCGATAAAACGTTAGAACAAATCATTCCAGAAAATCAAAATGCTCCTTTCAATATGAAAGATCTCATTAATAGAGTTATTGATGAAGGTTCATTCTATGAAGTAAAAAAATTATTTGCTCAAGAGCTAATTACAGGCTTAGCACGTATTGATGGTAAGCCAGTTGGTATTATTGCAAATCAGCCGCGTATGAAGGGCGGCGTATTATTCCATGATTCAGCTGATAAAGCTGCTAAGTTTATTAATTTATGCGACGCATATCATATTCCATTATTATTCCTTGCGGATGTACCAGGATTTATGATCGGTACAAAAGTAGAGCGTGCTGGTATTATTCGCCACGGTGCAAAAATGATTTCTGCAATGAGTGAAGCGACTGTACCGAAGATTTCTATCGTTGTTCGTAAAGCATATGGCGCTGGTTTATATGCGATGGCAGGTCCAGCATTTGAACCAGATTGCTGTTTGGCATTACCGACAGCCTCTATTGCGGTAATGGGTCCAGAAGCTGCGGTTAATGCTGTATATGCAAATAAAATTGCAGCTTTACCAGAAGAAGAGCGTGCTAGCTTCATTGCTGAAAAACGTGAAGAGTATAAGAAAGATATTGATATTTATCATTTAGCATCAGAGATGGTGATTGATGGTATTGTTCATCCAAACAATTTACGTGAAGAGTTAAAAGGACGTTTCGAAATGTATATGAGTAAATATCAAGTATTCACGGATCGTAAACATCCTGTATATCCAGTTTAAAAGCCCTATTTAGGGCTTTCTTGCTCAAAAAGTTAAGGAGGGGAAAACATTGAAACAAGCAGTTTGGTTTCCAACAGAAGAGTACAAGGAAAAAACACGTTTATATAGTTGGATGAAATCATTGGGATATGAAGACTATGAAACTTTTTATAATAAATCTATTGAGGAAACAGCTTGGCTTTGGGGAGAGGCAGAAAAAGCAGTTGGCTATCAATGGATGAAACCTTATACAGAAGTGTTAGATTTAGAAAATGGTACACCGTTTGCACAGTGGTATAATGGCGGAACATGTAACGTTGTAGAATCAGCTTTATCCCGCTGGCTTGCGGATGAAGAGACAAGAATACAGCCAGCACTTCAGTACGAAGGAGAAAATGGAACTTCAAAATCATTTACATATGAAGAGCTTGATAACTGGGTAAGCCGTGTTGCCAATGGTTTGAAACACGCGGGTATTGAAAAAGGTGACCGTGTAACAATTTATATGCCGATGATTCCAGAAACAGTTGTTGCGATGCTAGCTGTAATGAAAATTGGAGCAATTATTTCACCAATATTCTCAGGCTTTGCGTCTGATGCAGTTATGACACGTGTGCAAGCGGCAGGTTCAAAAATGATTATTACCGCAGATGGATTTTCACGTCGCGGTAAAATTGTTTCTTTAAAAGATGAAGTAGATAAAGCTTGTGAACATTGCCCAACTGTTGAAAAAGTTGTTATCGTTCGTCATGCAGGAAATGATTTTACACCACATAACTATGACTTTTCGTGGAGTACGCTAGAAAAAGAAAAACCATTCATACATGCAGAGGAAATGCAAAGTGATGATCCATTGATGCTCATTTATACATCAGGAACGACTGGTAAGCCGAAAGGAACAGTACACACGCATGCAGGATTTCCTTTGAAAGCAGCTTTTGATGCAGGATTTGGAATGAATATTAAACAAGGTGATCGTGTATTATGGGTAACTGATATGGGCTGGATGATGGGGCCGTTTCTATTATTCGGTTCACTCATTAATGGAGCAACGATGGTTATGTACGAAGGTGTTCCAGACTTCCCAGAAGCAGACCGGTTATGGGAGACAGTTGATAAATATGAGATTACTCATCTAGGTATTTCGCCAACGTTAATCCGAGCATTAATGGCAAAAGGTGATGAGTATGTCAATAAACATTCTTTAAAGAGTTTGGAAGTATTCGCATCAACAGGAGAACCTTGGAATCCTGATCCATGGATGTGGCTGTTTGAAACAGTTGGAAAAGGAAATGTTCCAATCTGTAACTACTCAGGTGGAACTGAAATTTCTGGTGGGATTTTCGGTAATGTTCTTATTAAGCCAATCGCACCGATTAGTTTTAACGCATCTTTACCAGGAATGGCAGCTGTCGTACTGGATGATCAAGGTAAACCAATTCGAGATGAAGTCGGAGAATTATGCTTAGAGAAACCTTGGGTAGGTATGACGAAAAGCTTCTGGGAAGATGATGAACGTTACGTGAACACATATTGGTCACGTTTTGAAAATAAATGGGTCCACGGTGACTGGGTCATTTACGATGGTGAACAATATATCATCACAGGGCGTTCAGACGATACGTTAAATATTGCAGGTAAACGTATTGGACCTGCTGAATATGAATCTATTCTTGTGAAACATAACGATGTAATTGAAGCTGCTGCAATTGGTGTACCTGACGAAGTAAAAGGTGAAGTTTGTCATTGTTTTGTAGTATTAAGAGATCATGTAACATTCACAGGAGAATTAAAGAAAGAATTAATGAGTTTAGTAAACTCTCATATTGGAAAAGCGTTGTGTCCTAAAGACATCCACGTTGTAGAAGATTTACCGAAAACACGTAATTCTAAAGTAATGCGCCGTGTTATTAAAGCAGCTTACTTAGGAAAAGAATTAGGTGATTTGTCTTCACTTGTAAATCCTGAAGTAGTTCCGTTTATTCAGGGGTTACAGTCTAGTAAATTATAAAGTTAGAAAGGATCTCTGTATAAATAGAGATCCTTTTTTATGTTTATAAAAAGAAAAGAAGTGAATTTGATGAAGAAGAAAAATTCTACTATTAGTGTTAAGTATGTCTGTTTTATAGTTTTTATTAAAATACGATACTGTGGCATGTTTATTCATTGGAGTAATTAAATTTTGTTAAGGATGAAATTCAATAAAAGCGTTATTTTAATAGGCTGTTACGAAATTTAATTTGAAAGGCACATCCAAATGATAAAAAAAGAGCGCTATAAAATCAGTGCTCTTTTTATTAGAAATTGCTTAGTTCTTAAAAATAAAATCATTACGGACAATTCACAATGGTAATAATGACGCTAGCCATTGTTCCAGGAGAATCAAGAAGTGAAGCAGTAACGGTTACTGTTCCAGGCCCATTAGCGGCTAGAAATACAGCGGTAAAGTTACCTGAGGCATTGGTAATGACAGCAAGAGGAACCATGAAAGCAAGAGATGGGTTACTAAACGAAAAACTGACCACTACCCCTGGAGTAGGAATACCGTTTACTAATACTTGACCCGAAAAAAATAAAGTATTATTTCCTTGAGTGGATACACATGCTGTAGTTTCGTTAGAAGTCAAGGTAATAGATGCAGGCCCAGCAGGAAGATTAAATCCAGTTGGTCCAGTTGGTCCAGTTGGTCCAGTTGATCCAGTTGATCCGGTTGGTCCAGTTGGTCCGGTTGATCCGGTTGGCCCAGTCGGTCCAGTTGATCCGGTTAGTCCAGTAGCTCCTGTAGAACCGGTGGGACCGGTAGGGAATTGAAAAGGTTGAACAGTTGGAAGTGTAGGTCCAATAGAACCGGGATTAAGTGCAGCAAAAGATAAAAACTCGTCCATTATTTATCACCTCTAAAAATCGTATTACTAATAGTAAATGTAATGATAGAGCAAAGTGAAACGGACAAGCGGTTTTATTTTAACAAATTAAACAAAGTAGTTATATGATAGAAAGAGAGATTAGTATGATTCCTTTAGAAATTAAATATAAAAAGGCGATTATCTTCAAATCGCCTTTTAGGTAATGCCGTGTAATTTTATTCAGTTATTTGAAATATAGTTTCATTCGGTTTGGAAAATCCATACAGTTTCCTTGCGAATTTTAAAATTTCTTCTTCACTACTTGTTAAAGCCTTGACATCCTTGTTAAGGGAATGACCATCCTTCTTTACAGAAGATAATTTTTGTTGTTCCGTATTAAGTGTGATTTGTTTTTCTTTAATCATTTCTTGTTGGTTATTCAGAGAATATTGAAGGACAAAAATTATAGGTAATATAAAAGCCAAAGTAGTTATAATACGGCGTCTTGTTTTTTTTATACTACCTTGTTGGGTATTAGGATTCACTTGCTGTGAGGGTATATTAGGATTTGATTGGTGTGATGATACTTTTGGGATGTTTCCCATTAAAATGCCTCCATTACTGATTGTCGAATTTAAACCGTTTAATAGTATTATAAATGTTCAATAAGGATTTTAGAAGATATTTTAATATAGGTGAGTTTTGTAAAGTTTAAACAAAATCTTTATTTAAATAAAAGAAACCCCGCTTGTCTCTGGGGTTTCTGAAGGCAATGAAAGTACTCGACTAATTAAAGATTCCATGAATTTTTTGCTGAAAATACTGGTGAATTCGTCTGAAGTAATGAGGGCATCTAAAGCTTTATACGTACGTGAAGTAATTAAAAATCGATTTATAAGAGTTAGCTTGTTTTTTCTTAATAGCCCACCTAATCAGTAAATACATATGTCTGTTGAAATCTTTACGTGTTCATTGATAAAAAGCTGATTATATTCATTCAGCTTTTTGTATAATACATTCTAGTATTTATCGGTTCCAAAAGACATATTCTTTCCTTTAAGTTGGCATCGAAAATATTACCAATTTTTCCTTTTACAATGGCAACAAATAAAGAAACATTTACAACGACACTTATTTCGTTTAGAACTCCAATCGTCATCACAATGACACTTTTCTTTAGATTTCCACCAATCATCATTACAATGCTTTTTCTGAGAACTCCAATTATCATCACAATGATGTTTTTCTTTAGATTTCCACCAATCATCACAACAATGCTTTTTCTGAGAACTCCAGCAATCATTTTTCCAGGACATTTATTTCTACCTCCTTTCAATAGTGTTCATATTATTCTATGTTTTAATAAAAAAATTGCTTGTTTATTAACCTACTATTTTATCTTTATATGATAGAGTGTCTTCTACTCGATATAGAATTCATACAAACTATGCTGATTTTTAAGAGAAAGTGGAGAGAACTACTACTAGTTATGGTATTTTTCAATAAACACTTGTTGAAGAAAATGTTCTGATTACAAATAATATCTTATTTTCGAGTACGCTTTTTAAATGTATATTTCACAATGAAAAATGGGAAATCCACAAATAAAGTCTATGTATATGTGAGTTAATGGGAAAATCTAGTGTGTTTTTAAGGGGCGTCTTATTTAAAAGAAAAAAGGTTTGTTTTAGAAAGTGGTGTCTAAACATTAAATGGAGTAGGACTAAATTTACGGCCGCTCATTAAAAAGCTTTTAATTAGGAGAAGTCTGTTTTTATAATGAATAATGAAAAGAAAGTTTGGTACAATTGTTTGTTTTTTTCTTTTTATGTGTTTGCCTCGTACCCTTTTAAGCTAGTGGACATACTTTACTAATAGAAAGGATTAGGGGGTGAGGTATTGGGTTCTCGATTTAATAATTGTAAAAAGAAGTGTACATGTAAACAAGATGATTGTTGGGAAGTATTCGAAGAGTGTAAAAAAGAACAGCATGAGAAATGTGATAATTCTTGTGTACAAGGAATTAGAGATGAACTTAAGAAATTAATTAATCGAACAGTTCAAATTAATACAGAGGGACGTACTTATGTAGGTACTGTTTCGTCTGTAAGTTGTGATGTAGTTAGGCTTGCGGCTATTCCTGGATCGGTTGGAGTAATTATTTCCATTTGCAAAATTGAAGCAATTTTCCCACCGGTTACAACGGTTACTGCTGACTTTGATTTTAATGGTATTGATGTAGCAAACAAAGCATAATTATGCTGCTTTTTTGTAAAGCCATTCACATGAATGGCTTTATTTTAATTTTATATAAAAGGAGAATATATTCTTTATATAGAAATAAGTTTGAGGTTATAAATCATGATGTACGAAAGGAGCAAGGAAGTGATTAAACTAGAAAGCTTTAAGAAATCTGATTTTAAACAATTAATAAATTGGATTAATTCCGAAGAATTTCTAATACAATGGTCAGGAAATGCATTCACATTTCCTTTAGACGAACAGCAATTAGAGAAGTATATAGAAAGTGCAAATACACTCGCTTTCAAAGTGGTAGATGAAGAGACTTCAGACGTTATTGGACATATTTCGCTTGGGCAAATAGATAATATTAATAAGTCCGCTAGAATTGGAAAAGTATTAGTTGGTAATACGAAGATGAGAGGACGTTCTATAGGAAAACATATGATGAAAGCAGTACTTCATATTGCTTTTGACGAATTAAAACTACATAGAGTAACTCTTGGTGTGTATGATTTTAATACATCGGCCATTTCATGTTACGAAAAAATAGGGTTTGTAAAAGAAGGCTTATTAAGAGAGTCAAAAAGAGTAGGAGAAACGTATTGGAATTTATGGGAAATGAGTATGTTAGAATATGAATGGAAGAAGTAGCAACGATAGTAATTTATAATTATATTATGTTAACAAAGGGGTTTGGTGGGTATAGTGGATAATAAAACAAAAATAATTTCAATTGCAGCTGTTTCGGGGGGAGGTAAAACTACAATTACAGAAAGATTAAAGCATAAGTTTAAAAACTCAAAAGCTCTATATTTTGATAGTTACACATTTGATAAATCTCCTGCTGATATTTGTAAATGGATTGATGATGGGGCGAATTACGACGAGTGGGTATTAACACCATTAATTCATGATATTGAGCAACTTATACAAAATAATACCTTAGACTATATTATTGTAGATTATCCTTTTGCATACTTAAATAGTGAGATGCGAAAATTCATTGATGTAACTATATTTATTGATACGCCTTTAGATATTGCGATGGCTAGAAGGATTTTGCGAGATTTTAAGGAAGGTACAATAGATGAAATACATAATGATTTGGAACATTACATGACATATGCGAGAAAAGCTTATTTAGAGGCAATTCATACTGTTAAGCCGAATTCAGATATCATATTGGATGGTTCTTTATCTGTAAGTGAAATAATTAATCACGCTGTAGAGGAACTTGGCCGAAGAGAAGTGATTGTCAATGGTTAAATGTATAGAGGAATATATACAAGTTGCTGATTTTAAAATGTATACGAAAATATTCCAAGGAAAGAAGCAGCAGCCTGTTATTATATTGGAATCAGGCTATGGTGATTATTCGAAGGCATGGAATCAAACTGCTGAAGAACTGACGGAATATGGTACGGTACTTACATACGATCGGGCTGGATTAGGCAAAAGCGGGAAGAGTTCCAAGAAACGTATTAGTTCTGAAATGGTAAAAGATTTGAGAACATGCTTAAATCTTTTACAACTGAAGCCACCTTATATTTTTGTAGGACATTCTTTTGGTGGTATAAATGCACGTTTATTTACTGATTTTTATCCTGAAGATATGTTGGGAATAGTTTTGGTTGATTCGACACCAGAAAATTATAAAGAAGCATTTTTGCCAATCATGTCTCCAGAATTTCAAGAAGCTTACTATAAACAATTTGTACATGAAAGTTCTTATGAAGAGTTTATGTTTAGTCTGGGTGAAGCAGATAAATATTGTCAGTCGACGAGAGATATTCCACTCGTCGTGTTAGCTGCTGGTAAAAAAGCTTTTTATTCGCAAGATGCACAAATAAAATGGTTACAATTGCAAGAAGAATTATTACGATTATCAAACAAAAATAAACTAATAATTGCAGAACAAAGTGGTCATTATATTCAAAATAATGAACCACATTATATAACAGATGCTGTTAGGTGGATAATTGAAGTAAGGGAGAGATAAATGTGTACACTTTATTTCAATATAATTGGCAAGTAAGAGATGATTGGTTTAAGTGGTGTGAACAACTTTCAGAGGAAGATTTACTTTGCAAACTGGGGGTATGTTAAAAACATGATTTCATATTGTAGATGTAGAGTATAGTTGGATTAGTGCTCTTCAAGGATAAGAAGATAGAGAACCGTAATTTAAAGATTATCAATCGATTCAAAAAGTGAAAGCGTGATCTGATTTATATAAACGAGAACTTGAAGTTTTTTTGCAGTCATGATCATCTAGCCTAGAATGCTAGCACACTTAAAATAAGCCGTATAAAAAGTTAATCATTGGTGCTTTGATTATATAACGTCGGCGAAATAAATAGTGTGAAGGACAGATATTCTAACAAGTATTTTATGTAACGTTCGTATATTTAAATTTTCTTGTAATTAACCGAATTCTAATTTTTTAGAAACGGATAATGAGGTATGGGTGTTGATCTTTTTTATTGAATAAAATGGATTGATTTTTCGGATTTTCATTACAAAATAAAAATTTAAATTTTGTTAGTTGTTAAAAAAAGATGAGAAGAAAATAGAAAAAGAGGGCTAATGCCCGCTTTTTCTTTTAATTTGGTAATTAATCACAGATTGGTATCCCAAGCACTCTTAGAGCTAATGCTACTTGAAGGGAAATCTCTAATCTAGCAATTTCAATACCAGCTACTGAAAGAACTAAAAAAGGTTGTCCGTTTACAAATACAACGCAACTATCCATAGTTAAGCCTCCTTTCTAGTAATCTACTATAGTATATGAATAGAACTTTAATATGTAATAGTTAAATTGTTGGATTTAATAGAATTAATAGATTAACCCATTTAAACTAAACAAAAGAACATAACGAAAGGAAACAGAGATGGATGTATGCCTCAAAAAACATAGGTTTTAAGACATGTAATCGTACATGAAATCCATCATATTGGTCAGCTATCTATATGGGCGAGGGAGTTAAACTTGCAACCAATTTCAGCAAATTTGATTGGACGAGGATGATAGAATTAAAAACCGACTTGCATCTCAAGCGCAAGTCGGTTTTTATATATAAGAAGATTTCTTAATTGAAATCCTCGGATTTTTTCTGACGTATATGTAAAAACATTAAGGTGGTAATGATTAAGAAAATCATTATAGTTTGTATAATTAAGTTTTTAAACTGAAGCAATATTGTCCAAGATGTAAGGGTGTCTTTAAAAGCTTGGAGTGCAGAGTACGAGGAAGGATCAAAACCATACTGTAGCAACTTTTTTGTTTCAATAAATGAGATGTTTTCTTCATCTGCATCTAATATTACTGAAATTAGTCTAGTATCTCCTAGTTTTGCTGTACTGACAAAACTATAATTACCGTTAGTTGAAAAACTAGTTTGTAAGCCATCAACACCTTGAAGTTTAATGTTTTCATTAAGGGAATATATCATTTTATTCGTATTGAAAACCTGGGAATCTTTGAAGGTAAATTGGTAAGAGGTTAGTTTCGTAATATTCAATACATCTGGAAAATCTTTTACTAATCGTGCAGCTAGTTTAGCTGCGTCTATTGCTGTTGTAGTTGATTGTTTATTTGTATCATGATTAATTCCAGTAGAGTTTAGAAATGGAGATGGTTGTAATAACTGTAGTTCTTTTGCTTTTTTATTCATTAATATTGTAAAGTTATCTTCATTTCCAGCAATGTGTTCTGCTAGAGCGAGTGCAGAACGATTATTCCCTGCCAGTAGCAATGCATGAAGTAAATCACGAACCGTTGTTTTATCATTCGATGTTACTTGTATAGGGCTTGTTTCTACTCGGAAAACTTCGTTACTTATTTGTACGAAGTCATCTAACTGTATTTTTCTATCATTTAGTTGTTCCAATACGATATATTCCGTCATTAATTTAGATAAAGTAGCTGATTGTACTGGGGTTTCTTCATTTTTTTTATAAACAATTTCACCTGAATTAGCATTTATTAAAATAGCTGATTTAGCTTGAATAATCGGACCATTTACATAAAGATAAAAATATAAAACGATAAGTGCAGTAATGAAAAAAGATAATAATAAAATAGCGAATTTTTTTAAGAATTGCATAAGTGATCCTCCTATTATGACATCAATACTAGTATTGTAAAAAGGAATGCTTAATTAGGAAGAAAGAAAAGGTAAAGAATTTCTAAAGAATTATAAAGGGTTATTAAATTTAGGGAAATAATAGAAAAAGTTCAATTTCTTATATGATAAGAAATTGAACTTTTTATTTGTAATATTAACATTTGTATGGAAGTAGTTTTACAGTGAATGTTGTTTTTTCGTCATCACTATATACTTCAATTGTTCCTTTATGCAACTCGACTATACTTTTTGCAATTGCTAATCCAAGTCCAGATCCACCAGTGTTTGTAGAGCGAGATTTCTCAACGCGGTAAAAACGTTCAAAAATATGAGGTAAATCCGTACTAGGAATAGGTTGTCCGTAATTTGTTATATCAATTGTAATCATATTATTGCTTTCATAAGCAGTAAGGTCAATATAGCGACCTTCGCTTCCATAAGCGATAGCGTTTATAATAAGATTTTCAAACACACGCACTAATTTGTCACCATCAGCTAATACCATAAGCTTTTGAGACGGGAAAGAAGGCCGACATTCTATATTAGCTTCTTGAACCTGTATGCGGAATTGAACAGTTAATTGTCCAAGTAACTCTACAATATCAATAGGAACAGAATACAAGCTTAATTCTTTATTTTGAACACGTGTATATTCGAACAAGTCATTCATTAATGCATTAAGACGAGTTACTTTATCGTAAATGACTTGAATATAGTATCGCAATTCCACTTCATCTCTATAATTATCATGATGGATTAAATTTACGTATCCAACTATAGAAGTAAGAGGGGTGCGTAAGTCATGTGATACATTTGTAATAAGTTCACTTTTTGCTTGTTCCGCTTGTCTTTCTTCATCAATGGAGACTTTTAATTGTTCAACAATTTCATTGACCCCGATTGCTAATTCTTCTAGATAATTATGATTTACAATAGAAACTTTATGATTGAAGTTTCCATTTGCAATATAACGAATTTCTTCTATCATTTTTTTTATACAAGTTTCATAATAAAGTTTTTTCTCGTGACGATAAAAAATGTAAAGATAGGATGAAAAAATAGAAAATAAAAACAAATAAGATACAATCATCATCCATAAAGACTCTTTAATCCCTTTATACTTTTCATAACCAAAAATTCGAATGAATTCTTTACCGAGTTCAGTTAGAGTAAGTGAACTCTCAATTACACTCGTAACGAGGCGATAAATAATTAGTTCAGTAATAGGAGTGAGTGTGATAGCTAATAAAAGCCAAAAAATAAGTTTCCATTTAGGAATATCTTTTAATATATCAAATGCTTCATTTCTCAATTTTATAGCCAACTCCCCAAACAGTATGAATCAATTTTTCTCCATTCATTACTGTTTCAAGTTTATCTCGTAAGTTGCTAATATGGACCATTACCGTCTTATTTGAACCATAACCATCTTCATTCCAAACGCGTTCGAAAATTTCTTCTGAACTAAATACTCTTCCTGTATTACTCGCAAGTAAATATAAAATATCGAATTCAATAGAGGTTAGTTTAATATACTCTCCATTTACTTTAACTGTATGATTATGTTTGTGTATTTCAACAGAGCGAATACGAATAATACCATCTTCATTCTTTTGCGAAGTAGCATTTTGGAAAGAGGATCTTCGTAATAAAGCTTTCACTCTAGCTACTAATTCTAATGGATTGAATGGTTTGATCATATAATCATCGGCACCTGTCATAAGGCCTAATATTTTATCCATATCTTCTGCTTTTGCACTAAGCATTAGAATTGGTACAGTATTATTTTCACGTACTTCCTGACAAACTTCTAATCCGTTTCGTTTTGGCATCATAATATCCAAAATCATAAGGTCAACTTCATATGTAGAAACCTTTTGCAATGCTTCATCGCCATCATAAGCTTTATAAATGTTATAGCCTTCATTTCGCAAATAAACAGCAAGTAATTCAACAATTTCTTTATCATCATCAATAATTAATATGTTTTTATTCATTGTGTAGTTCCTTTCCTTACAAATCATCAACATTACTATAATATCAAACATTTATGTACTTGTAGCGATGATTTTGTATAAAATTTCATGTAACGTATTAAAAAGGAGTAAAAAGATTAATATCGAATATAAAATAAAAAGGATATTTAGATTCTACATTATAATGTAAGTTAGTTATAAGGGGGATTTTCTATGTTATATAGTGATATATATTCATTTACTCCAACTGGAAAAATAGAAAATGATATTAAAGCCTTTCTACTAAAATATAATAAAGAGTTTACATATAAACATTCAATTCGTGTGGCAAATGAGGCAAAAAAGATTGCAGAAAAGTTTCACGTAGATAAAGAAAAAGCAGCAATTGCAGGATATTTACATGATATTAGTGGCATTTTTCCGAACGAGGAGAGGATTGCAGTTGCTGAAGAGTTTGGGGTAGAGATAGTGGAAGCAGAAAAAAGTTTCCTATGATTATTCATCAAAAATTATCGAGAGTAATCGCAAAAGAAATATTTAAAGTAGAAAATGAAGAAATTTTAAATGCAATTTGTTGCCATACAACGTTGCGTAAATATGCAACGAAGATGGATTTAGTATTATTTGTTGCAGATAAAATAGAATGGGATCAAAACGGGACACCACCATATTTAATAGAAATAAAAAAAGGATTGGAAAAATCTTTGGAAAAAGCAGCTTTTGTATATATTTCATATTTGTGGGAAAGGAAAGATACATTGAAAGTTATACATCCGTGGCTAGAAGAAGCATACTGGGATTTAAAAGGAATTTTACAGTAGAAAGGACAAGGAAATGCAATTAAAAGAATATATGAATCAAACATTTCCAGGAGTTACATTAGGACCCTACTTATATTCTCAGTGGGGAAATCATTTACATTTTGATTTCGGAAAAGATAAATATCAAATTGTAGAAGGAACCGACGATTTAAATATGGAATACTTTTCTCAACTATATACATATAATAAATTCTTATTTGAAGACATATTTTCAAAAGAAGATGTAGTGTTTGTAGTGACAAATGTTTATAGATTTAAAAAGGAAAACATAAAAACTCCACAGAAAATAAATGTATACAATAAATATATTAAGAAAAGAGATTTAAGATTTCATATAAGACAAGAAACGTTACCGTTTCTATTTGAAGATGAAGAAGCAGATTTATATTGTACATATCATTTTTCTTTAAAATGTCTTGCGGAAGATATTAAGTATGAATTGCTTATACAAGCTGCTAATCACGAGGATTTCTCTGCTCTGTATCCTCGA
This sequence comes from Bacillus sp. 5mfcol3.1, assembly GCF_900114335.1. Classification (NCBI taxonomy): domain Bacteria; kingdom Bacillati; phylum Bacillota; class Bacilli; order Caryophanales; family Bacillaceae; genus Bacillus; species Bacillus sp. 5mfcol3.1. The sequence continues at coordinate 1,717,860 of NZ_FOST01000001.1, forward strand.
TTTGGACGAAAAAAAGAAATTTCTTATCCAGATGTATTTCTCATAAATGCAACGAAAGATATTGTCATGTTTATGTGTGATGATAGAGGATGTGAAGTAATTGCGAAGAATAAAGAAATAATACGAGATTTATATAAGAAATACAAAGAATGGATTCCAGATTATGAACGAGAAAGTATAGATAACTTATTTAAATGACAATAGGGGAAGTGAAGCGTGTAATGAAACGTATTGCAATAGTATCTGCATGGGAACCAGAACTGACGTATTTGCATCAACATTATTCGAGTGAACGTGTTGAAAAAAGAGCAGCTTGGGAATTTCATTTTCATACTATTAATGAGCTGGAAATTATATCAGTTGTTACTGGTGTTGGTAAAGTAAGCTGCGCTAGTTGTGTACAATTGTTAATTAGTGAGTTTCAGCCAGATGAGTTGTTTATGACAGGAATATGCGGAAGTTTATCAAACAAGGTGAAAAACGGTCATATTGTAGTGGCACTAAACGCAATACAACACGATGTTACTGCAGCTGGCTCAGGGGAAGATGTTTTTAATTTATATAACGGTAGAACAGCACCTATTGAAACAACAAAATCACTTGTAAGAAGAATAAAAAAAATACGATCATATGATCCAATACATTTCGGTACATTTTTATCCGGAGATCAACGTATTCGTAGTTCAGAAATGAGATATTTACTCCATACCGTATATGGAGCATTGGCAGTTGATCAAGAAGTAGCAGCTTTCGCCTATGTATGCCAAATAAATAAAAAACCATTTCTATGTTTAAAAGCTGCTTCAGATCAAGCAAATGATAAAACGAAAGAAGAACAAAAAATCTTTAAAATGCTAGCATGCGAAAGAGCATGTGAGCATTTAATTGCTTTTTTGCGTGTTTATGAGATTAATGTAGTAAATAATAGATAGTTTGTTATAAAACAAATTAATAGTGGGTTATATGTAGGGAAATGTCCGTTCATTTCAAATTAAGAGCTGAAATTTATAATAGATGGAATATATTATATGGGTACATGTTGCGGTTAATACAAGCAATTGGAGGGCAATTTTATATGATTCAATATAAAAGATGTAGTGAAGTAAATATTGATTTAGTATATGAAGCTTTTAAAGATGGATTTTCCGATTATATTATTAAGATGGAAGTTTCAAAAGGTGATTTTATACACCGTTTTTTGGGACCAGAAGGTAATTTGCTAGAACATTCTTTTCTTGCTTTAGACGGTGACAAATCAGTTGGCGTAATATTAGGTGGTATAAAGGATTATGAAAGTATAAAGACTATGCGCTGTGGAACATTAGCGGTTCATCCTAATTACCGAGGTATTGGTGTGAGTCAAAAATTATTTGAACTGCATAAAGAAGAGGCGATTCAACATGGATGTAAGCAACTTTTTCTCGAAGTCATTGTAGGAAACGACCGAGCGATTCATTTTTATAATAAGTTGGGCTATGAAAAAGTGTACGATCTTTCTTATTATAATTTAAATGATTTGACTAAAATAATGAATAAAGATTGTAAGGATATTGAAGTAAAACAATTAGAATTTCCAACTTTTAAAGATGAAATTCAGAAATGGTTAAACTTCCATATAAATTGGCAAAATGATGTTGATTATATCGAAAAAACAAATAATGTATTTTATGGTGCATATGTCACTAATGACTTAAAAGGCTCTCTATGTGTAAATGAAGAAGGTAAAATTAGTTTTATTTTCGTAGATAAAGATTATAGAAATATTGGTGTTGGGATGAAATTATTAGAAGTAGCAAGAGAAGAATTACATTTATCAAGTTTATCAATTGGGTTTCCTAACAATAATTTACTGGAGGGTTTTTTAAAGAAATGTAGATTTGAAAAGAATTCTTTAGCACAATATGAAATGTATTTATTACTCTAAGAGCGGAAAGATTTATTCTTTTCGCTTTTTATTTTGCTGTTATGTTGGTAAATGCTCCGTAACTATAATTTATAATGCGAGGGAGTTTGTTTATCCTTAAGTTATTTTTTAAATTGTCAATTTCATACTAATAATTTTCTTTGTATAATATTCTAATTTTATGTAGAATAGATACGATGGGAGGGGATGAAATGAATAATGGATTAAAGTTTAAGATTTTTGAATTGCATTGTCTCGTTCAAAAGACTTATTCTGATATTAAAATGGCATGTGATATTGCTATTTATCAAGAAAACACTTCTAAATATTTAATTTCATTAGGATTTTTAAATAAATCATATATGACTTATATAGAAGCAAAAAGATTCTATCGCGAAAATGAAGAGCTTGTAAGTGTAGAATTTGATAATTTCTTTGATATGTATGATAAATTAGAAAACGAATTAAAACAAGTTATTTCAACTGAAGATAAAAATCCTTCATCGCTACATAGCAGACTTGATCAGTTTCAGCAGAAAGTTGAAAATATAAATGACCTAATAAAAGTATTGCAAAATGCTCGTTAATGAATGCTTTTTTCTTTTTGTATAGAAATTATGTATTAAAAACATTTTAGGGATATTACATATTGAAGAGGTGGCTTTTGTAGATTACAAAAGTCATCTTTTTATGTTAGGAATAGATTGTATACATTTTAGCAGTTTCATATAAATAATAGAAATTTATACGAGGTAAATATCATGGGAAATAAAAAAGAAATAGCTATAGTAGCATTAACAACAGGATTCGTTTTAACAAGTGTAACACCATATGGAGTAGGTCATGCAGAGGAACCTGGTCAAATGCAAGTTGAAATTCAAGAGGATTCGTTCCGTACAGGTGATCTGACACAACCATCAAAAAAGGCACCAGAGAATGTAGTGAAAGATGCACTTAAGGAAAATACGGAGCATGCTTTGTCTCCAAAACAAGTTAGTGCAGAAACAGGAGTAGATTACAAGGTTCTTCAAAAACGTGGTTCTTATGATGGAACTACACTTGTGCGCATGCAACAAATATATGAAGGAAAAGAAGTATATGGCCACCAGTTGACTGCTCACGTAGATAAAAAAGGTATTATTAAAAGCATTTCAGGAGCTAGCGCACAAAATTTAACACAAGAAGATTTAAAGAAACCTATTAATTTATCAAAAGAAGAAGCAAAACAATATATTTATAAAAAGTACGGAAACGATACTAAATTTATTTCTGAGCCAGAAGTTAAGGCAGTTATTTTTGTTGATGAAAATCATGGGCAGGCTAGCAATGCATATCAAGTTACATTTGCTGCTACAACACCAAATTATGTATCTGGAACTTATTTAGTGAATGCTCATAATGGTGAAATGTTAAAAGATATGGTACAAGAATCAAGTTTGAAAATAAGTGAAGAGTATGTTCAATCCGTTAAGGAAAATAAAACTAGCAATTTCACATCATTAACTGGAACAGGAAAAGATGATTTAGGCGTAACTCGTACATTTGGTATTTCTAAACAGACCAGTGGGAATTATGCGCTTGCTGATTACACAAGAGGACAAGGAATTGAGACATATGATGTAAATTATAGAGATATTACAAATGAAGAAAGTTATTATCCTGGTATACTAACAACTAGCGTTTCAACAACATTTAATGATCCAAAGGCGGTAAGCGCTCATTTCTTAGCAACAAAGGTATATGATTTTTATAAAGAAAAATATAAGCGTAATAGTTTTGATAATAAAGGGAAAAAAGTAGTTTCAGTTGTACATGCATGGGATTCCGGAGGAACAAATGATCCTGAAAATTGGGAGAATGCATTTAGTACTAATATTAATAACATTAGTATGCTTTTATATGGAGATCCTATGGTAAAAGCGTTCGACATAGCGGGTCATGAATTTACACATGCGGTTACATCTAGCGAATCTAACCTTGAATTTTCAGGAGAATCTGGGGCGATTAACGAGGCATTATCTGATATTATGGGAACGGCTATAGAGAAATACATAAATAATGGAGAATTTAACTGGACAATAGGAGAACAAACGGGATCGACTTTTCGTAATATGAAAAATCCAACTGCAATTAATTTTTCAGAAGGACTACCGTATCCTGATGATTATAGTAAATATAATGATTTAAATGGAGAGGATTATGGAGGCGTTCATTTTAACTCAAGTATTATTAATAAAGTTGCGTATTTAATTGCACAAGGTGGTACTCATAACGGTGTAAATGTAAATGGTATTGGTGAGGATAAAATGTTTGATATTTTCTATTATGCAAATACTGATGAATTAAACATGACTTCTGATTTCTCTGAATTGAGATTGGCATGCCTTACAGTTGCAACTAATAAATATGGAACGAACTCAATTGAAGTTCAAGCAATCCAAAATGCTTTTGATGTGGCAAAAATTACAGGAACAGTGAAAGAAAACGAAAAAGCAGTAGAAAACCAAGCTCCAGAGTTAACTGTACCGATTACCATTACACTACGTGTAGGAGATACGTTTGATCCAATGAGAAATGTAAAAGCTGTTGATAAGGAAGATGGTGATTTAACAAATAAAGTAAAGCATAAAGGCGATGTAGATACTTCAAAATCAGGTACATACATTATGGAATACATGGTTGTTGATTCTCAAGGGCGGAATGCAACGGCAACACAGACTGTAATTGTAGAGAAAAATGGAGAAACATCAGATTTAGAACCTAAATTAACAGTGCCTGTTGGAGCGACAATTCATGTAGGAGATTCATTTGTTCCAATGGCAGAAGTATTAGCTATCGATAAAGAAGACGGTGATCTCACTTCTAAAATCAAAGTTGATGGTGAAGTAGATACATCTAAAGCTGGTACTTACGTATTAACGTACACGGTTACAGATTCTAAAGGTCATGAAGTAACGGCGGAGCAAACTGTAACGGTCAAAGTTAGAGAAGAAGTTAAAAATGATAAACCAATACTAAAAGTACCTGCTACAACTTCAATTACTGAGGGTGATCAATTTGATCCGTTGGTAGGAGTATCAGCTACTGACAAAGAAGACGGTGACCTTACTTCTAAAGTAGCGTATGAAGGAACTATAGATATAACTAAAGCTGGTACTTATGAAATAATATATAGTGTAAGAGATTCCGTGGGTAATGAGGTAAATACAATACAAAAAGTGTTAGTGAAAGATAAAGAAACTAGCAAACCTAATGGTCTTGCTAATAAGACAAACAACAGTAATACCGATAAAAAAGAATATACATATAAGGAGCTTCCAAAGACGGGTGTAAGTACAACTAACAGTGCAGCAATCGGCATATTGATGATTATTGCAGGTACAGTACTCACTTTGATTCGCAAATTTAGAAAGATACAAAAATAATAGTAGGGATTATTCGTTTGAAGAAAAGAGTTCAGTATTCAAAAGAAATAAAGTAGAAAGTAAATAAAACGAAATATGGATTTTTTACTTATTAAGATTTTAATAGTTAAGCGGTACATTTGGCTTTTATAAAAATTTGCAGTTGGATACTATTCTGTCTACAGAACTATATTACATATAAAACACGTTACTATTCTTTTATTTTAATGAGAATAGTAACGTGTTTTTTGATTTGAAAATAGCATAAATCCTATAGCTCATGAATATAGGAGTACTTCTAATTTGCCATTGATAAGTTACTGAAAACACTTTGCTTTAATGGAAGTGTCACTCTAAATGACAACATGAGATTTTCGATATTTACCAGGTGTTTCATTGGTGAATTTTTTAAAAATTTTAGTAAAATAACTTTGATCGCTAAAATTAAGCGAAGCGCATATGTCTGATAAAGGATAGGTGGTGAAAGTTAATAATTTCTTTGCTTCTTCGATTCGTTCACGTTGAATGTACTCAATTAATGAAATACCGACTTCTTTTTTAAATAATATAGATAAATAATCTGAATTCACATTTGCAAATTTAGCAAGTTGTTTAACAGATATTGGATTGTAAATGTTTTTAAAAATGTAGTTTTTGCAAATAGCAATAGTCTGTGAATGTTGCTGTGTTTTTTGTGCCTTTACACGGTCTGCAAAGGTACAAAAAGCATTTTTTAATAAATCCCAAACAGATTCTTTGTCTTTTAAATCTTCTGTTCTTTGAATATGTAAATCATAAATTTTGTAAGCAATCCCAGATGGAAGTCCCCCTTTTATCGCATATCTAGTAGCGAGCGTGATGGATGAAATACAAATGTTTTTATGACGTCTTAATTGATGGAATGAAGATAAAGATGAAAGAGTCTCTTGTTGGAATTCGTAATAATATTTGAGTACGGTTTCTTTATCCCCGTTTTCTATAGAACCAAGCAGTTGCTGCTCTATATATAAATTATGATAAATGGATTCGTCTTTTTGCATTGAAATATATACATCTTTGTTTAAGATTCTGCTATGACTTATATGAAGTGAGTCACTGTTATTTGAAAATGTGCTTACATCTGAATTTTTTTTATAGAGAATGTTATAGAACAATATTGCTATATTTACAAAGAAATTTTGATCTTTGACTGACAATGAAAAATAATGGTCTCTTGTTCTTTTATAATTTGGAATGAAATTAAGGTTACTATCCGTTTTACTTGTAGAAAAATTTACATGTGCCAAGGGCCCAATAATAACAGTACCGTTCACCATATAATCGCTCTTTATGTGAATTAAAATGAAGTGCCCTAGATGTTCGTGAGTTCTGAAGATGGGGAAATTATATGTATCATTTCTCTGAAAAAGCACATGTAACTGCTCTATTTTTGATGTATACAACGAATGTGAATCACTTTTTGATGTGAATTCTAAAAGAATATTTTTGTTACAATCTAAAAAACAAACTGGAATTTCAAAAGATTGGAAAAACATATTGCAAATGTACTCTATCTCAACTAGACTGAGCTTTTTAGTCATATTCTTCCTCCTTACAGTTATGCGTAATAGTTAAATAAACATATATTCCTTTTTTCATAAGTAGAAACGGAAAACCTTTATTAATAAAAAATATAAATAAAAGTTATAAACTTCTAAGAATAATACCATAATTTAACATGAATAGCACATATTATTTGAATATACAGGTAATAGTTTTGGACAGTAGCGTAAAATATGAATCGTCACACTTATTTGTTGGTTATTACTTATATGTATTAAAAAATGATTAAGATTGGATTTTAAATAGGGATAGGAAGTGAGAAATTAATAGATTGACAGTAAGTGACTAGTCGAAATTAGTAGTGAAAGCTATTATGTAACAAATGTAATGATTCTTGAAATAGGGATATAAGTGTAATTTAGGGGAGAAAATTACATATATCATGTGGAGAGACAACGTAATAATAGAAGATAAGAAAAGTGAATAAGTGATTGTAAACAATGGATTGTTGGACGACTATGTTTTATGTTATTCGTTTAAAACTGATACTTGGCACACTATTGCTTTTAAGAAGGTAATAGTAATAAAGAGATTTTTAAAATGATAGAAGTAGTAAAGGGGATAAGAGAAATGAAAAAAATATTTAGTGTGCTTTTAGTGTTTTTCTTAACATTTTCTACATGGTCTAGTGTATTAGTAAAGGCGGATTCACCATCTAAAGGTACTTTAACGATTCATAAGTATGAACAAGAAAAAGATGGAGCGCAGGGACTAGAAGGTGACGGTTCTGCAAATCAAGAGGTGCCAAAAGATGCGAAACCATTAAAAGGTGTAACGTTTGAAGTAAAAAGGGTTGCTTCTTTTGAAAAAATTTCAAACGATGGGAAAATCGTAAAAGAAGACGTGAAACCTGTAATGGGAGCCACTCCAAATCAAGTAGTAACAGATGATAACGGACAAGCTGTATTAAAAGATCTTCCGCTAGGACGTTATGAGGTGAAAGAAGTGGCAGGACCTCCACATGTTAATCTAAATCCCAATACGTATACAGTGGATATCCCATTAACGAATAAAGAGGGTAAGGTGCTAAACTATGATGTTCACATGTATCCTAAAAATGAGGTTAAACGTGGTGCAGTTGATTTAATAAAAACTGGTGTAAATGAAAAAGCATTAGCAGGTGCTGTATTCTCTTTATTTAAAAAAGACGGTACAGAAGTGAAAAAAGAGTTAGTAACAGATGCTAATGGTCATATTCGCGTGCAAGGATTGGTGTATGGAGAATACTATTTCCAAGAAACAAAAGCTCCGAAAGGCTATGTAATAGATCCAACTAAACGTGAGTTTTTTGTTAAGAACTCCGGAACAATTAATGAAGATGGAACTATTACTTCTGGTACAGTAGTTAAATTAGAAGTGAAAAACTATGAAGAACCAACAATTGATAAAAAGATTAACGGAAAATTGGAAGCGTTACCAATCAATCCGTTAACTAATTATAATTATGATATTAAAACATTAATTCCAGAAGACATTAAGGAATACAAAAAATATGTGGTAACAGATACTTTGGATAATCGTTTAGTGATTCAAGGAAAGCCAATCGTGAAAATTGATGGAGCAGAAGTAAATGCAAGCATTGTAGAGGTAGCTATAGAAGGTCAAAAGGTAACAGCTACAGTAAAAGATTTCACAAAATTAGATGGTAAAAAAGAATTTCATTTGCAAATTAAATCTCAAGTAAAAGAAGGAGTACCATCTGGTTCGGAAATTTTAAATACAGCAAAAATTGATTTTACAAATAAAAATGATGTAATTGGAGAAAAGGAATCTAAACCTGTAGTTGTTGTTCCGACAACTGGAATAATTGAGTTAACAAAAATTGATGGTGCTAATAAGAATAAATTAAAAGGTGCAGAGTTTGTACTTAAAGATAAAAATGGAAAAATAGTTGTTGTAGCAGGAAAAGAAGTAACAGGTGTATCAGATGAAAATGGTGTTATTAAATGGTCTAACATTCCATATGGAGACTATCAAATTTTTGAAACGAAAGCACCAACATATACAAAAGAAGATGGTACAAAAGCTTCTTATCAATTATTAAAAGATCCCATTGATGTAAAGATTAGCGAAAATAATCAAACGGTTAAATTAACGATTGAAAATAATAAAAGTGGATGGGTTCTTCCGGTAACGGGTGGCATAGGAACGACTCTTTTTACTGTAATAGGCCTTACGTTAATGGTTACAGCGGCATTTGTTTTCTTTAGAAAAAAGTTTGCTAATAATTAAGATTTTAGGAACATGTAACTATGGGAAAAGGGGAGAAGCAAAATGCTTCCCTCTTTTCGATATTTAAGCATATACAGAGGTGGAAATATGAAACGAAATCTTGTTTTGGGAGGTATTTTTTTATTTGGATTAGGTGTTTTTTTATATCCTACTATTAGTAATTGGTTGGCGACTCGTGCACATTATTCTGAGATTAGCTCTTACGATAAGAAGATCAAAGCGCTACAAAAGAAAGAAGTCGAACGTAGGGAAAAAGAAGCAGCCGAATATAATAAACAAGTTCACACTTCCACGAAAACATTTACTGATCCATTTTCTGAAAAAAAAAGTAATCATCAAGCATATGCTGATGCGTTAAATTTAGGAGATGTAATGGGGTATATTGAAATATCGAAAATTAATATAAAACTGCCAATCTATCAAGGGACATCTGAGGAAGTATTGAGCCGCGGGATAGGTCATTTAGATTTTTCTTCGCTCCCGATAGGTGGAGAAAATACGCACACTATTTTAACAGGGCATCGTGGTTTACCATCAGCAAAATTATTTACAGATTTAGATAAGTTGAGCGAAGGAGATCTCTTTTATATTCATTCTTTAGACAAAGTTCTTGCTTATAAAGTAGATCAAATTAAAGTAGTGTTACCACACGAAACGGACGATCTACAAATTGTAGAAAATAAAGATTATACAACTTTAATTACGTGTACGCCTTATGGAGTAAACACCAATAGATTGCTAGTTCGAGGTGTGCGTGTGGAGTTAAACGAGAATGAAAAACAAAAAGTGAGTACAGAGATATTTATATTTAATAAGTGGACTGTAATAGTTCCAATCCTATTGTTATGTGTGTTTCTAGTCGTAATTTATAAGAAAAGGTTAACTCGATAGAATGTATTTATTTATCCTGCATTAATGGACATTGGGACCGGAAATTCAGAGATAAGTAAAGAAGATATATAGGGAATGAAGTAAATCCTCATTGATAAACATGTCATTTTATTCGACTATAGAAAAAATACGGTAAAGGTGGGAACAAAGGAATTGAGGCTACGATTAAAGCTGGTAAGTATTCATTTTATTGTTTTGTTAATGTTAAGTGTAAGTTTTGTCGTATATGTACCACAAGAAGCATATGGATCCACGACAAACTTAGAAGGTCTAGGTGATATATCGCGTTATAATGCAGTTGTCTTTGGTAACCATAAAGCAATAGGTGGCGACATTGAAGGAGCAATTGCAGTTCAAGGTGATATGGATGCATCGGGGTATACAATTGTAGGTGCTGCAGCGGGAACATCTAATATAGTAGGTGAAAAATGGGTTGATAAGGGATATCCGTCCTTGTTGTTGTCTGGAAAATTTAAGAAATCAAGAGAAGAATCTTTTATCATTCAAAACGGAATAGTCGTAATGACAAAAGAGAGTGATCCAGATCGCATCATACAATCTTCTTATGATCATATCGTTTATAAAGAAAAACTAGAAATTGACGCGAAATTTAATGAATTTCGCAATATAGTGAACCAAGTCAGTAAAAATGCTGGTCAATATAAAACGAATACCCCAATTCCAAATATGAGTTATGGAATCGGAAAAGATATAAACAATTCTAATATTTATGTTTCATCAGAATTGACAGGGAAAAACAATTTAGATATAAGAGATGTATTTTTACCGAGTGCTAAGGACAAAGATTTTATTGTTATGTATTCGGATGCAACAGAGGTTACATTTAAAAATGGGTCTATTCTATATGACACGAACAATATTGGAAGGGCTACAGATATAGTTCCTACATCACAACCATATTCTCCTAATTCGCCGTTTACTGAGCTATATGGGAAAGTGATTTGGGTTTTTCCAAATGCGAAAAAAATTACAACAGAGGGATATGGTGTCGTTGGGAGTGTGTTTGCCCCCAATGCTGTATTAGAAACAAAAGGCGGTTCGATTAATGGACAAGCATTTGTTGGTGCGGTACAACAAACTGGTGGATTTGAATTTCACAATTTCAAATTTAACTGGCAACATTGGAACAAGCCTAGTACTGGAAAAGTAAAAATAAAAAAGGTTGATAGTAATAATGATAATAAAAAATTGGTGGGAGCAAAGTTTCATATAGAAGATTCAAATAAAAAAGTAGTTGGAGAACTAGTAACAAATGAAGAAGGAGAAGCGATATCAAAAGACTTACCAATAGGAAACTATATCCTTGTAGAAATAGAAGCGCCAAAAGACTATGAATTATTAAAAGAAAAAATAACTGTAAAAATAGAAAAAGATGCAGTAGTAGAAATTAAAATAGGAAATAAGAAATTGCCAGATCCAATGGGAAAAATGAAGTTAGTGAAAGTAGACATAAGTGATAAAAATAAAAAGCTAGCAGGGGCAAAGTTTCATATAGAAGATTCAAAAGGAAAAATAGTTGGAGAACTAGTAACAAATGAAGAAGGAGAAGTAATATCAAAAGACTTACCAATAGGAAACTATACCTTAGTGGAAGTAGAAGCACCTAAAGGTTACGAATTATTAAAAGAAAAAATAACTGTAAAAATAGAAAAAGATGCAGTAGTAGAAATTAAAATAGGAAATAAGAAATTGCCAGATCCAATGGGGAAAATGAAGCTTGTGAAAGTAGACATAAGTGATAAAAATAAAAAACTAGCAGGGGCAAAGTTTCATATAGAAGATTCAAAAGGAAAAATAGTTGGAGAACTAGTGACAAATGAAGAAGGAGAAGTAGTATCAAAAGACTTACCAATAGGAAACTATACCTTAGTGGAAGTAGAAGCACCTAAAGGTTACGAATTATTAAAAGAAAAAATAACTGTAAAAGTAGAAAAAGATGCAGTAGTAGAAATTAAAATAGGAAATAAGAAATTACCAGATCCGACTGGACAATTTGAAATTGAGAAAGTTGATGATAAGGATATCAATTTAAAACTACAAGGCGCTATATTTCAAGTCTTAGATAAAGAGGGTAAAGAAGTGGCTAGATTAACAACGGATGAAAAAGGAAAGGTGATTTCCAGTCAATTAGTACTTGGAAAATATACGATAAAAGAAATAAAAGCGCCAAACGGATATATGTTACTTAGGGATCCAATAGAAATAGAAATTACAGAAGCAGTAAAGACACAAAAAATAACAGTGAAAAATGCGAAGAATAATTGGGTAATTCCTAATACTGGTGGGAGCGGAACAACAATTTTTTACGTAATTGGTATTATGCTAATGTTTGGTGTGCTATATTTCTGTAAGAAAAATCGTATATTATGAACTAATTTTATAGAGTTAGACAGATCGTTACGTTAGAGAGTTTTTAGGACATGAGTTCGGTATTGTACTGGACTCATGGTACTAAATTTGTTAAAGGAGGAAGGATAATAGTAAACATAGAATATATTAATGAATTAAAATATTTAAGAGGTGAACATGGTGGCAATAAAACAAGACGAAATTAAAGTAGTTGTCGGAGCTGGAGTGTTTAATAATAATCCAGGTTGGATTCAAACGCAAGAAGATGAACTTAACTTACTAGATAAAGCTACGTGGGAAGAAAGATTTGAATACAACTCTATTTCAGCTTATGGGAACACCTTACTTTTGAAGAAGGTGTAAGAGCAGCTGAAATTTGTTATGAATTTTTAAAACCATCTGGTCATATTCGGTGCGGAGTCCCTGATGCATTCTTTCAGGATGAGGTATATCAAAATATAGTTCAAATAGGGGGCCCCGGTCCGAAAGATCATCCAGCAGCAAGTCATAAAATCGTTCATAATTATATAACATTAACGAAAATGTTTGAAACTGCTGGATTCGAGGTAGTTTTACTTGAATATTGTGATGAAAATGGTCGGTTTTATTACAACGAATGGGATGCAAACGACGGTGTTATTTTCCGTTCGAAAAGGTATGATTCTAGAAATAAAGGCGATAAACTTGGTTTTCCATCGCTAATTGTCGATGCGATTAAGCGTTAATCATTAATCATTCCACAAAAACAGGAGTTAATCCTATTATTTCATAAGTCGCAAATGCGGCTTTTTTTATTTGTACGTAAATCTATATTTAATTTTCAATATTATTTAACTCGATTTAGAAAATATTTAAGTTTTTCTCAGCACCATTCACTTTAAATTAACACTTCGTTGTTATAAATATTTATTTTATATTTATATTCGTGTAAAATGAAGTGAGAACATACATTCTATATAAGGAGGCAATCAAAATGATAGCTGAAATTGGGAAACTAACTGATGGATATATTGTAAAATTTGAACGCGAATTTCCATATACGGTAGAGGAAGTTTGGTCTGTATTAACAGAAAACAGTAAGCTGAAAAAATGGATGTCCAATTTACAGATTGAAAGCCTTAAAACTGGTGGAATAATAAAGTTCGACATGATGGACGGTTCATTCATAAACATTGATATTTTAGAGTGTCAACTAAACTCAGTACTTGAATTTACTTGGGATAAAGACCGTGTCCGATTTGAAATACATAAAGAGGAGAATGGTACTCTTTTACTTCTTAAAGAGTACATTCATGAATTAACAGATCATACACCGAGAGATATAGCTGGTTGGCATATTTGTTTAAATCTTTTTTCTTACGTTTTAAAAGGAGAAGAGAAAGAATTTTCTAAAGATGAATGGCAACAATGGTTTGAAATATACAAGGATAAGATTCATGAAGTGAGAGTATAATTGCATAATAGGTAATATTCATTATGTAATTATTATATTGTAAAAATGCTTTTGTGAATAAATAAGAATAGAGGTTAATATGAAAGTAAATCAATTAATTGCTAATAACATAAATAAATTAGATGCAACTATACCGTTTAATAAATCGTTTGGAATTGCTGGGTTATCTGGATCGGGTAAAACAACTTTTTGCCAAACAATTGGTGAAGAGTCAAAAAAACGATTAGTTTCTTTATTACCAAAGGCTGAATATCAATATTTATTTCCTAACATTATGGAAACAAATTTTAGTGCTATTAAGATGGAAGAAATGCCGTTAGTACTTTTTCTAGGAAAATCATCGATTTCGTCTAATCCGCGTTCAACGATTGGTACTCATACTGGTGTTTTTACAGAGGTTCGGGAAAAACTTGCTGAAGTATTTAATCTTTCTCCAGAGGTCTTTTCATTTAATAATCAATTAGGCTGGTGTACTGGTTGTAAAGGCCGTGGTACTACAAAAAATGTTGAGTGTAAAAAATGTAAGGGAAAACGTTATAGTGAAGAAATTGAACAACATGAAATTGATTTGTTGGACAAGCCACATTCAATCTCAAATATTAATGATTTAAGTATTGAATCTATTCTTTCACTAGCAAAAGAGTTAAATATTAGTGAAGAAAAACAGCATATACTGCAAAATATTATTAATATGAACATTGGTTATTTAACATTAAATCGAATTATGGGTACGTTATCAGGTGGAGAGTTAACACGACTTTATTTGGCCGAATTCATGGCAGTAAGTGAAAATGCTGTAATTATTATTGATGAGATTTCAGTTGGACTTGATCATGAAACTTTATTACAAATTTTAGAAGAGATTAAACGATTAGGGTGTAAAAATCAAATTTGGCTTATTGATCATTCAGATACAGTACTAGATACAACTGATGAGCAATTGTTCTTTGGACCTGGTAGCGGAAAATATGGCGGGAAAATTGTGGAAGAATCACCAAGACCAAAGTCAATACTGTGGGATCGAAATAAAGAAATACCAACAGAATATTATACATTCTATGATTTATATTGCCGTAATATCCAAATGGCTGAGTTTCAAATTCCTAAAAACAGGCTTGTAACAGTTACAGGAGAATCAGGATGTGGGAAATCTACACTTGTCAACGAATGTCTAGCTACAGATTTTTTGAAACGATATCCAAAAGATAAATTAGTTATGGTAGGACAAGACCGAAATCAATCAATTACAAGTCGATCAACTGTAGCAACTTTCCTAGATATTAAAAAGAAACTGACAAAGTATAGTGAAGACATTGATGATATTTTTGAGCGCTCGATTGAGGATATTATTGATGAACTTCCAAATGAAGATATCGCTTATAAACGTTTGAGCCTACTAATTAAATTAGGGCTTGGCTATTTAACATTAGAGAGAAAAACACAAACATTATCGACAGGTGAGTTTCAATGTGTTCATTTAGTTTCGGAATTATTTGCAAACACTAGAAATCCACATACATTATTTATTTTTGATGAGCCTTCAAAAGGTTTATCACAAAATATTTTAAATCAATTTATCGATAGTATTAGAGGTATTCTGCAAGATGAATCAGTTTCGATCATTATGATTGAGCATAATCGTTACATGTTAGAAAGCTCTGATTATATAGTTGATTTTGGAAAAAGGCAGAATGAATCTATAGAGCATTTGGATGTTGTCAATCATGAGGATTACTATCGTCAAAAAAGTAATGTGAATAGCACAGAGAAAATACACATCTCTTCAATGCTTAGGCAGAAAAAAGGGGTTCACTATTTAGAAGAAAATCATATTAACTATTTTAAAAATGCCGAAAATATTTATAAGGGCGGTATTTTAAAAAGTTTATCATCAATGGCTAGGTTAATTTATGGTGAATATGAATCTAATACAATCGCACCTGTTATTGCTATTGATCTTGAAAGACATTTATATAGTCAATATAGTTTCTTATATGAGATTGGTGGATTAATTAATCATATTGTAGCTGCTCATCCAATTAATAAAGATACGAGAAGTTTTGATTTCTATTCACAGGAAAATCATTGTCCATCTTGTTCTGGACGTCTTCAAATTGAAGTTTTTGATAAAGATATTGCCATTCAAGATAAAAGTGTTCCATTTTGGGATGGGCTATTCGATCCAGAAATCATGAAGGTATTAAAATTTTATCAGCATGAAAAAATAGAATTTCTATTCGAAGAAATAAAAAATGAGCTTGGTCACGATTTGTCAAAGAGCTATAATGATATGTCAGAAGAAGAAAAGCATACGTTTTGGTACGGATATTTTGAAAAATCATTTTATGATAAAAAAGGAAAGACACGCAGAACATGGGTAGGGTTTAATACAATTATTGGTGGATATATTGTTATTTCAAAAGCACCTATTAAAGAAGAAATTAAGAGTTCAAAAAAAATGATGAAATGTCCAATTTGTGAGGGGACGGTTTTAAATCATCATAAACCACTTAAATTTGGTAACGTAGATATTCGTGAAATAATCAATCAGCCTATTAATAAAGTATTGAAAATAGTTGGTGATTTACCGGCACTTGTTAAATTGAAGTCTATTGTTGGTGGCGATATGGTATTGACGGAAGATGTTTCTTTATTGCCAAGAAAAGCACAAGTTGCATTGAAAATGTTTGAATTAGAACAAGCAAGCTTTTCAAACTATGAAATGGTGTTACAAAATGTCTTACCATTCTGGAGCGAAATAAAAGGAAATATCGAATCCATTAGTGTTAATAATCAGGTAACTGTTTGTGATTTCCCTAATGTTTATGAAACGAGAGAAACCATTATAGATAAGTATTTCACAAATGGTAAATATAAAAAACTTACGTATGTATACGAAGCGTTTGGATACAAAAAATTAGTTACCCAAATTAATAAAATTAAAAAAAGTAATCCATGTCCATTTTGTAAAGGTAAGAAAGTGATAACCGAAGATAATCTACATGATGGTGTCTTTAAACTAACAATTCCATGTGTAACTTGTAATGCAAGTGGTATTAATGACGAAGGGTTAAAAGAAGTTGTCGAGGGCGTGGATGTACAAACGTGGTTAACTGGAAAAGTAAGTGATGTTGTGAATGAAAGCTTATTAACAGAAGCTGTTGGACAAATACCCATTTTCAATCGCATACGTGAGTTGGATAAACGAGATATGATGGCGGTTTATGAATGTCTTGAGAAAAATAACTAGTGATGGATTTGTCAATTGCAGTAGTCATAAAAACAGGAATATAGGTTTTTAATTATATAAATATAACATGTTAAATTGTTATTTAAATCGTTAAAAATAGTTGACCCTCACATAATGTCATTGTTTATGATGAAGTTGAGCTTCAAAGTAGATGTAACTTATAGGAGGAAATCATGTTTAAAATAGGGGATTTTTCGAAACTATCTTCCATTAGTATACGTATGTTGAGACACTACGATAAAGTGGAATTATTACAACCAGTAAAAGTCGATGAGCAGAGTGGATATCGATTTTATTCAGCTGACCAATTAAAAAAGGTAAATCAAATTCAAACATTAAAAGCTATGGGGTTTAATATTGCTACCATCAAAGAAATAATAGAATGCGATAATATAGATAGCATAAAAGAGCGATTTTTAAATCGTAGTGCTCAAATTAAAGAAGACATGAATAACCTCCAAAAACAATTACGTCTCCTCGAAGACTCAATGAAAACGATGAGAGAGGATGTTGTTGAGATGAATTATCATGTTTCAATAAAAGAAATTCCAGAAAGAACTGTAGCTAGTGTTAGAAAGATTATTCCATCGTATAATTGCGAAGGTGATTTATGGAGTGTATTAATGCAAGAAATTCAAATGAAAAATATTAGTATTGCCCATCCGAGTTATAGTATTGCGGTTTTCCATGATCGTGAATACAAAGAAAATGATGTAGATATAGAAATACAGCTAAGTATTCTAGGTAAGCACGAAAATACAAAAGACGTTACATTTAAAAATATGAAATCAACCAATGTAGCTTCTATAATAGTTAATGGAAGTTATGAACAGATGACAGCTGTAAATGAGGCTGCGGCAAAATGGATTGAGACAGAAGGTTACAAATTAGCAGGCCCGATGTTTAATATTTATCATGTGAGCCCAGCGATGGAATCGGATCCTAATAAGTGGGTTACAGAAGTTTGTTATCCAGTTAAATAATGATAAAGAAAAAAGGCATTAATTATATGCCTTTTTTCTTTGGAAACTTATCCATAAATATCAAGACAAATTACTTCGAGATTCGATTCGTCAACTACTAGCACAATTTTATTTGCAAATGTACAAAATGAGCGGATTGTAATGAATCATCTAAAAACCAACCAGTTGGTACTAAAGTAATGTAATCATCTATTTGGAAATTTCAGCAATGTTTAAATGAGCAACAAAAGCCACCGTAATAAGGGGCTTTTGTCTTAAATAATTTAATGATATGTGTACCCTCCATCAGGAAACAATACATTACCCGTAGTAAAACTATTTTGCATTAAATATAGAACAGTATGTGCAATTTCATTATTATGGCCAGGCCTTTTTACAAGAGAAAGAGATTTATAAGATTCATAAGCAGCTAGTCTATTTTCGTTTTGTTCATTCTCTCTTTGTATTGTTCCAGGAGAAACAACATTAACTCTAATAGGAGCTAATTCTACAGCTAAAGCTTTCCCTAAACTTTCAATAGCACCATTGCAAGCTCCATAAGCAGGTGCCCCTTTAAGTGGTCTTTGACTAAATGCACCAGACATTAACACAATCGATCCAGAGTTTGAAAGAAAAGGAATTGCATATTTTACGGCATAATATTGAGGCCAAAACTTTCCGATGAAGCTACTTTCAGCAATTTCCTCTGTAGAGGTAATCGGTCCAAGTGTGTAAGAGGCTCCCGGTGTGAATAAATGATCAAAGTTCCCAACTATCTTGAAAAAATTTTGTAATTGCTCTTTATTTTGATTATCCAATATATAAGTTTGAAGATGATTGTTATTTATTACTTCTCGAGCAACTTTTAATTTTTCTTCCGAGCGTCCGGCAATAATAACATGTGCGCCTTGTTTAATTGCTTGTGTTGCTGTTGCTAATCCAATACCAGAACTCCCGCCAATGATAACAATACGACTATTTTCTAATGTAGTAATAGACATATTTTAGCCACTCCTTTAATAAAAAATTTAGAATATAACTGTGCTATGCTTTTATTATTCGCTAAAAGGGAGCAAGTGAAAAGTACGCACTTTATATGTACATAGTCGTAAATTTTGTACTAATCGCTATACATGCGGATAAGTAATTGGAAAAATCGCTAAATATGGTTTATCCCGCATTAACGGGCAGTAAAACTCTCACCTCAAAGTTAGGAAAATGTAAGGAAGTTAGGTAAGAGGTCAACTGCCCGTAAAAGCCCGATTGGTTCAACTAATAATCAGTGTGGGATGGACAAAACCCCCACTGATTAAAGTTTCACTTTATGATATCTGAGGAGAGGTGAGAAAAATGGATTTACAAGAACCGAAGTTAAAAGGAGTAATAGCAACATTACAAATAATCGGTGGGAAATGGAAGCCGCTCATTTTGTTTATTTTGCTAACAGATGGAACGAAGCGTTTTGGTGAATTAAAGCGATTAATACCAGATATATCTCAAGGGACGTTAGCAAAGCAATTACGTGAATTAGAGCAAGATCAACTAATAAAACGCGAAATTTATCAAGAAATACCACCTAAAGTAGAATATAGCTTAACTCAACATGGAAAAACAGTCAGTACTGTTTTGGATAGTATGTGTAGTTGGGGAAGAGGGCATTTAAAATATATAGATAAAGATAAACCATAAAAATGTTATGTAAACTTATTGTAGTGTGAAGGGAAATATTGTTTTAATAATTTGTATTTTATAATATATAATTAAGGAGTGTCGTAGGTTATTATACATATTTAATTTATTTTTACAAAGGGGAAGTAATAAGATGAACGAATTAGAGTATAAAAGCTTCTATGATAAAGTAGGAAGATTAAATGGATGGGATTTTAGCAAAATAAAATGTGAAACTGTAGGAGATACATGGGACTTTTATAGTGAGGTAAAAGAAAGGTGTAAACCATCACATATTTTACTTGATGTTGGTACAGGCGGAGGAGAAAATGTACTTAACATAGCATCATCAGCTAAATTGTTGATTGGAATTGATAATTCTAACGGCATGATTGAGACGGCACATTCTAACTTGAAAAAATCAGGTGTACAAAATGTTGAGTTTCTTCAAATGGGTTCTGAAGCTTTAACATTTCCACATGCACATTTTGATATTACTTCAAGTTGTCATGCCCCGTTTCTGGCATCTGAGTTAGCAAAAGTAATGAAAAAGGGTGCCTTTTTCTTAACACAACAAGTAAGTGAGAATGATAAATTAAACCTGAAAGAAGCATTTGGTAGAGGACAATGCTTAGGTGAACGGGATGGTACTTTAAAAGAAAAGTATATGAATGAACTTATTAGTGCAGGATTTGATCTCGTGCAAGTACGTGAATATGATGTTACTGATTATTACAGTAGGTCTGAAGATCTCATTTTCTTATTAAAACATACTCCTATTATTCCTAGATTTGGAGAACAGGAAGAGGATTTTACTATTTTACAAAAGTTCATTGATACGTATAGTTCTGAAAAAGGGATTCGTACTAATTCAAAAAGATTTATGATTATTGCTGTAAAACCTTAATGTATTTTATCGTAAAAGTTGCTTTTCATTTAAGGAAAGGCAGCTTTTTTTATATGGAAACAATGCAGGGGAAATTTGAAAAAATAGAAATAAGTAAAGTGTTAATTAAAAACCGAAATATGGAGGATATTTGTTTTGAAACGTTAGTGTACTAGCAATAAAAGAAGCTAACATATTCATACTAAAGTTGTAGTTTCTATATGAAAAATCCATCCTTCCGTTTGATTTTATCTATTTATAAGTGTAATACAATACAAATAGATAATAAGAAATGAGGGGGAATGTAAAGTGATTACACATATATCAGATATAAAACTACAAACGGTTTCCATAGAAGGGGTAAAACAAGTTTATAAGGACATATTATCTTTTCCAATAAAAAAAGAAACAGCATCCTTCATTCAATTTGAAGTAACACCTTATACAACAATTAGTTTTCAAGAAGTGTATGAACCAATCGCACCTGCACATTTTGCTTTTGAAATCCCATATTCAAAATTCCATGAAACAGCAAAATGGTTAAAGGACTCTGGATTACTCATTGTAAAATGGCAAAATGGAAATGTAATTGGTGAAGAGAATGGTCTATTCAATTTATACTTTAAAGACGGAGATGGAAATCTACTCGAAATTATCGCACATAGTTATGTTAAAGAGGATGTATTAGTACCACACTCACCTTTAAACATTTTATACGTAAGGGAAATTGGTCTTCCTGTTAAAAGTGTACCTGTTTTTACGGAATGGTTAAAATCAAATCTAAATATGAAAACGATGGAAGATGGGGATATTTTTAACTTTGTTATAGGTGGCACTGCATATATCGTCGCGACTTGGTGGCAGCGACCTTGGATTCCAATTGCAATGAAAGCTCTATCACCGAAAGTACACGTTTCTTTAGGAACACCAGACGTCGCATTTTTACAGCGAATCCATAATAACTTTAAGAAAAATAGTGTACCATTTGAATGTAAACGTAATGAAGTATCATTTATTGAGCAAGGATATACATTTTCAATTGTGCATACATCAGAGTTTCATTCGGATATTCCTAAACAATTAAGCTTACCGCTTTCTATTTAAGGATGGAAAGCGGTAAGTTTTTTGTATATTCGTGAAGAAGGTTTTAGCTAGGATTATAGTGAATTTAAAGAGAAATATAAGGTGTTATTCTAATTTATGTTAAGGGGGGAAATAAAGTGGTTTTAGGTAATCTAATTGCAAAAGGGAATACAGCAGAAATTTATTTAACTGATGATAAGGTTGTAAAATTATTGAAAGATTACCTCCCAGATACAGAGTCTATGAATGAAGCAAAAAAACAAAAATATGCGTATTCATGTGGGTTGCCAGTTCCAAACGTATTTGAAGTGAAAAAGATACAAAATAGCCAGGCAATTATTATGGAACATGTAAAAGGGGACAACATTGGTGATCTTCTGCTTAATAATTTAAATGAGGCAGAGCGTTATATCAGCCTTTGTGTTAATGAGCAAAAAAAGATCCATGCTATACATGTGAATACAGATGAAATGGAGTTAATGAGGGAAAGGTTAGAGCGTCAAATTAAATCTGTGCATAAATTGGATGAACGCAAAAAGAAGGATATATTACAAAAATTAGATTTTATTACATTTGATTTTAGGCTATGTCATGGAGATTTTCATCCATTTAATTTGATTTTGAGTAAGGAAGAGAAAGTGAAAGTTATAGATTGGGTAGATGCTAGTTCAGGTGATATTCGCGCAGATGTATTTCGAACATACTTGTTGTACTCACAATCTTCGGTAGAATTAGCTGAGATGTATTTACATATATATTGCAGTCGTACCGGCATATCAAGAGATGAAGTTTTTCAATGGGCTCCTATTATTATTGCAGCTAGATTTTCTGAAAAAGTATCACCGCAAAATGAAGTGTATTTGAGAAGATTATTGAATCAGTATTTATAAGTCATAAAAAAGGTTGTCAGCTAATTAATAAATGCTGCTGTTTAACCAAAGTTTCCTTGCAGTTAAACAACAGCATTCTTAAATATTGATATAGGTATTCTTATTTTCGATCTTCATCCTATAAAGGTTCATAATCCGTACTTGTTCCTCCGTTAATTCTTCTTTATCCCAATACATATGCATTAAGCTATATTCAAAAATCTCCTTTAATTTAATAAATAACGGAAACTTGTCTTTCATCTCTTTTGGTAGCTCATTTTCCTCTTGGTAGCCTTCAAATAGTGCTTTTGTAATTGAATACTCATAGTCAACGATATTCCCATTTCCAGCAAATGAATATTCTATCGCACTATAAATAGGAACGGCTAAATCGAATATGTAAAAATGTTTTTCGCAGTCTTGAAAATCTATCATTGTTAAGTTTGAATTATTTTCGACTAAAATGTTTTCTAACCATAAATCTCCGTGAATTAAGCCGTAATTTGAAGAGGATTTTGGTAGCTCTTTTATGGAAGTTAAAACGTCAGATGCAATTTCTCTTATTGTATTTTCTTCTTTAGGGATATATTTAAGAAAATTATATTCTTCATTTTCATACCAATCGTTTATATGTTTTACTGGTTTAATCTTTTCAAAGCTTTTAGATATACGATGTAATTTTCCAATTTGTTTACCAAGTTTTTTAAATATATTAGAATTCCATTCAGACCTTGGTAAATGTATACCAGGAGCAGCTTTATATAATACAGCAAAAATCTCCTTGTCTAATGTGAATTTTTCTACAAAATTCCCTTGTAATGAAGGGATTATTGGTGGAACACCTAAACCATTTTGATATAAAAAATTCGTATATATAACTTCTTCTATCTGTTCTTCATATGTTTTGTAGTTTGTAATTCTACTGAAGTATGTACCTTGTTCTGTAAGACATTCATACATCTCATTTGTTATTGGCTTAATGTTAATAAAATTCAACGGATACTGTTCATTTATGAATTGAAGTATTTCTTTTTCTAGCTTGTTCATTGAAACGTCCTTTCCAAACCTTAATTTTTTAACTTGGGAATTAAAAGAATTTTATTTTATAAAATTCGTGTTTAATTTTTGAAATCCTTTAAAATGAAATATGATGTAAATTGACCTTTAATAATTAGTAAGGTGTTGCCAACATACTCATTAACGCTAAATTGAAAAATGAATAGAAGGTATGACAAAATAAGATAGATGAAAAAATAAAAATTAATACTTATATATAGATTATAAAGACTTTAGAGAAAGGCTCATGTTATAAAACACAAGAAATATCAAAAGAAAGAAACGCACTTCTCCTATACTTTTAAATAAGGAGTGAAGGAAATGAATGAACATATACAGCAGATGATTAATTGGATTGAGAGCAATTTAAAAAGGAGATTTTCTTTAGATGAATTATCTCGTTACATGGGGTATTCTCCTTATTATTGCTCTTTTAAATTTCATCAAGTAACGGGTTTCAGTATTAGACGTTATATTCTTCTTAGAAGGTTATATGTATCTACGGAAGATTTAAAGAATGGTAGGAAGATAATTGAGGTAGCGTTGGATTACGATTACTCTTCCCAAGAGGCTTATAGTAGAGCTTTCAAAAATGTTTTTGGAATGAATCCAAGAGAATACCAACTTAACAAAATGCCTATTCAATCATTTGTTAAACTAAATTTAAATAAAGAAGGGGCGTTTAAAATGAATATTTCTAGAAAAATAGAGGTTGAACAGTTACGAGATAGGAAGAGTGAGCTATTTGATAAAGAGGTACTTAACATATTAAATGGTCAAGTTATGTATGAAAAATTTAAAAACGAAAAGCTAATGGGTAATTCTGATTATGCCCCATTTAATGAGGCAATGTGTGTGAACTCGGCTACTACTCAAGTTTTTAATGAAGAGTTTATTAAAACAAGAGCGAAAGGACATAACAGTTCAGTAGAAAGTTATATAAAAAAGGTTATAGATCCGTTAGAAAACCTTTTTACGAAAAAGTATAAATGTATTGTTCTATGGTTTGGTGAAGATATGTTTTGCCAAATGAACCTACTTACCATACTTTCTCACCTTGAACAGTCTGCTTATGAAGGGAAGGTATACTTAAATAGCTTTAGAGAGGATGAATTTAAAGTAAATCAAATTGAACTTGAATTGGGGAATTATTCTTCTATATACAATGAAGTATTAGTAAACCATAAAAAGACCTCTCATAAAGTACCACCTGTAATGTATCAGGCTATAGACTTATTTTTAGAAATGTTAACAGAAGATAATGCAGTAATGAAATTCATCTCTAAAAATAAAGATTTATCAACTCGTGAGTTATTAATAAAGTTGTTTTATCTTTTTCCAACAATCGGATATGGGGATACTCAGTACATAGAGCTGATTAATAAAATAAAGAAGAAAGCTACACCAAAAATATAGGTGCAGCTTTCTTCTTATAATTGCTCAAGTAATTCTAATTCTTTTTCTACAAATAGCATTAGTTCTTTAATTGTTTCACCAGAAAAATCAAAACGAATACCGGCTGCATCATACACTTCTTTTATAGATTGCGAGCTTCCTAGTGATAATGCCTTTTTATAATTTTCTAGTGCTTGTTTAGGTTCCTCTTTATATTGTTTATACATTTGTAAAGCGCCAAGTTGGGCGATCGCATATTCAATATAATAAAATGGTACTTCAAAAATATGGAGTACAGGTAACCAACTCGTTGCTATCCAGTTTTCGTAACCATCAATATGTATGACGCTAGACTGATAATGTTTTTGAAGTTGTAAGTATTTTTCATTTCTTTCTTCAGAAGTATGAATTGGATTTTCATACAGCCAGTGTTGAAATTGATCGACAATAAGCATAACGGGTAAATATGAAATAACATCTTTAAAGAAGTTAATTTTTGCTTGTTTTAAATCTTTTTTGTCTGTATAGAAGGTATCCCAATAATTAAGCGAGAATAACTCCATTGTCATACTGGCTAGCTCAGCTGTTTCAGCTGGAATTTCTATATACTGTCGTAATTTTAATGGTTTTATGAGTTCGTTATGAATACTATGACCCATTTCATGTATAAAAGTGACAATATCATCTTGTGTATAATTTAAGTTCATAAAAATATAAGATAATTGTGAAGCTGGTAAGTACTCACAAAAGCCACCAGCTGCTTTTCCTTTGCGGCTTGTTAAATCAAGACAATTGTGTTTAGACATTCGGTTTAAAAGTGCTGAAAATTCAACATCTAGTTTATTAAAGATATGAGTGCTCTTTTTAATTAAATCATTTTCATTTGCAATTGGTTTAAGTACTTTTTGATCTGGAGTTACAGCTGATACATCCCATAGATGAAGCGTATCCACTTGCAGTTTCTCTTTTTTCTCTAGCAATATTTTATTTTTAAGAGGCACAACATACTTACGTATGGATTCAGCTAGTTCATAGCAGTCTTTCGCTGTATAATCAAAACGCTCGTATTTTTTGAACATATAATCACGATAATTATCTAGTTGAATATTTTTTGCCTTTTCGTGACGGATTACGATTAATTCATTTAAGATATTTTGTAATTTATCTTCGACAGATAGGAATTTTTCAGAAATGAGCGTTCTTGCCTTTCTTCGTATATCACGATTCGGATCTTGTAAGTAAGACTGTAGTTCAGTAATTGTTTTTTCTTCACCATCCCATACCACAGTTAAACCACCTGTAATTTCAAAGTACTCGGTTACCAGTTTGTCTTCGTTTACTTCTAAATCAATGTTCTTTTCACAGAATAATGTCTGTGCATTTTTTATTTTTTTATCAAGTAAGCTATACGTTTTTGGGTCAAGTTCCATTCGAAAAGGTGATTCTAAATATTTATTATCAAATGAATTTTGATAGCGTTTCAAAAGAGGCCTTACAAATTGTTGATCATATTCAAAAGTATCTTTTATTTCTTTATTATCGGTATTACATTGAAAGGCGATATAGTGTGATCTTAATTGTTCTTCGATGTCCCAAATTACTTTTGACTGCTCTTTTAACCAATTTTCAAGGTCTAGTTTTGAAGAAATCATTTTATTTAATAAAGTCGAAAGAGTTTTTTCCAATTGTAGTACATTACTAATATCAATCGTATTTACACGTTGCATTATATATCCCTCACTTTTTATTTATTCATGGAGATATTCTATTTATTAATTGTAATTTCCTTGTTAAGTGGGGAAAATGTGAAATAATGTTAAATTTAATAATTAAAGAAGGTATTTATATGTCAAAGTAAAAAGTTTATCGTAAATGAAAATGTTTGGAGGGGTGCTACATGAGAAAGGGAAAGAAGTTACTTGTACTTTTATTTCCATTTGCTTTATTATGTGCCTGTGAGAATGACATTGAAGATGCTAAAAGTGAAGATTCTATAGTGATGGATATTGCCACAGCAGCGGTAAAGGAGGAATCTTTTTTTAGTGCTGCTATAAGAGATGAAAAAGAAAGGATAGTAGATTTAGAGATTGCTGATAGCGAAGATAGTAACGAAATAAAAAATGATATTAATAAAAGATTGGTGATACAAGGTGTAACGTCTTATAAAATCAATATAACTCAAAGAAATAGAGAAGTTGTAAAGGCAGAGAGTAGATGGAATCAAGTTTTTGGACATATATTTGATGATGTATTCAGAAAAAATGGATATGAAGGGTTTGGTATTCAGCAAATAAATTATAAAAAGAATCAACCTGTTACCATTGATATAAAAACTAAGATTAGCGATGATGAAGTAGGGGCGAGAGAACTTGGACAGAAAATAGAAAAAGAAGTTGAAGTTGTACTTAAAACAGAAGCAGTAAAGAAATGGATTGAAAATGATTCATATGCTATTGGGATTTACGATATAGATGATCGGAAAATTAACTAATTGAGGAATGAATGCTATATGAATAGAAAACCGATGGAATCAAATATAGAATTGCTGAAGGAGGTGTAATATGTATAAGTATTTACATATTTTAAATGACATTGAAAATAAGATTCAAAATGGAGGTATAAAAGAAGGAAAGAAATTACCGTCTATACGGTCACTCGTTACGCAATATGAATGTAATAAGGCAACAGTTATACGTGCGCTTCATGAATTAGAAAAGCGTCACATTATATATTCTGTCCCTCAAAGTGGATACTACGTTGTTAAGAAATCTGGGAGTACCATAGAAAATAACGAGATAATTGATTTCGCTTCTTCAGCACCAGATCCAGATGTTTTCCCATATTTAGATTTTCAGCATTGCATTAATAAGGCTATTGATACTTATAAAAATGATTTGTTCGTATACGGAACACCGAAAGGGTTACCATCTTTAATTCCAGTCATTCAAAAACAGTTGGCAAATTATCAAGTGTTCACGAAAGAAGACAATATTTTTATAACATCAGGTGTGCAGCAGGCGCTTGCTATATTAACTTCTATACCATTTCCGAATGGAAATGAAACTGTATTAATTGAACAGCCAACATATCATCTATATATTGATTATCTAGAAATAAATAAAGTTCCTGTAATCGGTATTAAACGTACGAATGAAGGTATCGATTTGAATGAATTGGAGCAAATATTTCAAACTGGAAAAATAAAATTCTTTTATACGATACCGAGATATCATCATCCGCTTGGAACTTCTTATTCTAAAGATGAGAAAGAAAAAATCGCACTATTGGCTAAGAAATACAATGTATTTATAGTGGAAGATGATTATTTAGCAGATTTAGAAACTGATTCAAAAGCAGATCCGTTATATAGCTTGGATAATTGTAGTCATGTCATATATTTGAAAAGTTATTCGAAGATTATTTTTCCTGGTTTACGGGTTGGAGTTGCAGTCATCCCACCATCCATTGCAAATGCGTTCTATACATACAAAAAGATACTAGATATTGATAGTCCAATGATTTCTCAAGCGGCTTTAGAAATTTATATAAAGAGCGGTATGTTTGAACGTCATAAAAGTAAAATTAATTCTTCCTACTACAATAGATCAATAAAACTAGCAGAAACATTAGAAAAAGTGCAAAATGAAAATCCATCATTATTTACATATAATAGACAAAACACATTTGGAATACACACTTGTTTAGAAATGCAGAAAAACACAGTTACAGAAACACTTATACAAAAATTAGGTGACATTCAAATAAGTGTCGATACTATTGATAAGAATTATATGAGGAATTTTCCTAAAGAAAAACTGTTAAAGTTAAATGTTTCGAATGTAAAAGAAGATAAGATTGAAGAAGGTATTCGTAAAGTAATTGAGGAAATCAAGCAATTAAGACAGTTTAATTTTCAGTTTAGAAAAGAATAATTTGAATTAGGAGGTTCGTTGTGAGGCGCAAAATCATTCTCTTGTTTGTATGTAGCGCTATAGTGGCAGGTGCAATTGTTGTGATTACATAGTATAAAAAAGAGGATCAATGCATAGCAGTTGCTAAGTATTCAAGAGGTATTATCGTAGATCAAAATAACGAACCTATATTTAATGTGAAAATATATGAAGATTCAATTGAAAGTAAGGAACGCAGTATTTCAAATGTACAAGGTGAATTTGAAATACTAGATGGGGTTTGTGGTGAGATTGTTTTACAATTAGTTACTCCTGATAGAGAAATCTATACGAGAAAATATGATAGGAAGTATATACCAGAAGTAATAAAGCTGAATTATAAAAATAAAAGTGAATAAGATGAAACCATTACAGAGAAAAGTAGCAGTTGTGGCCGGAGCAATTATATATGTAATTGGATAATTATATATTTTTTAAGAGCACTCTTAGCAAAGAGTGCTCTTTTTCATCAATGTAAATATTTACTTATCATCTTTTTAAAGTGATTTTTATCATAATTTACATATTGCATAGCTGTATTTCGTATTGGATCTCCAGCATAAAATCTTTCATACAATTCGTGTCTAGATCCTAAGGGGCTTCCGATGGTATCCCAGGCTAACTTAAATAATTTTGTGCGTTGTTCGGCATCTATATTAGTTCCTTTAAAGTACTTTTTCAATAAATCAGCTATAGGACTCTGGAAGTCATTTGAGCTCGAAGGAAGTTGAATGAACCCACCTGCTCCAATTAATTGTAAAATTTCTATTGCACGGGGATAATATTTGGAACCAAGATTCCTTGCAGTTTCGATATATTTAAAATTCGGCAAATAAGTTTTCGTTTCATTTGTAGTACCTTCAACTTCAGCAGCAATTAAAAGTGCGCGAATTGTTTCGATTTGCATAATTAATTCCCCAAGCTTCTCTTGAACATGCAAATAAGTAGTAGCACCGATCGCTTCAGCAATTTCACAAGCAATTGCAGTTATAAATTCTAGTTTTACTACTAATCGTACAATTGCTTGATGATAAGCTAAACTACTAGAAGCTATATCTGACTTTAATTTCCATAATGCTTCAGGGTTGTTATACAGTAAGACACGTTCCCATGGTACAAATACATTATCAAAGATTAATAGTGCATCCATTTCATCGTACTGTGAGCTAAGAGGGGAATCAACTGTACTTGAGTTTGCATTCGCAAATGGTTCTCTACAAACCATATGTAATTCAGGGGAATTGGCTGCCACAATGAGAAAGTGAGCTAAATCTTTTTGAGTATCAGTCAGTTTTGCTAATGGATAGATTAATAAATCATTTGAATAAGGAGAAGCAGTACCTACCATTTTTGCACCATTTAAATAAATTCCATCAGAAGTTTCCTTCGTAACTCTTAGTAACCCTAAATTTTTTGCATTCAATATTGATTCTGTAGAACGATTTATTTGTGGGTCACGTTGAACTACACTTAAGAACAAGTGATTATCTCTCGCTTTTTCATAATAAGATGTAATTTTATCTGGAAACTGTGCATCGAATTTTTTATAAAAATATCTTGATACGTACCAGCCAGTAAGTCTCGATCTTGCATAATCAGATAATCTACTCATTACACCGTCTGTAGCATAACTCCACGTTTCAAATGCAGTTCTTCTCATTAATAATTTATTATAGGAATTCGGAACTAAAAATGCAGTATGAACAAATTCTTTCGTTTTTGGGCTCACATATCCAATAGAATCTCTTCGTATGGGGTCATCAAACAATGTAAATAAATTAGAAATGGTACTTAATGTACCTGCAAAATGTTTGTCTGTAGTTACATCTACTTTTTGTCCATAGAGCCAAACGTTACGACCATCTTGTAAGCTCTTTATATAGTAATCCTTCAAATTTTGCATATTTCCTCCTTTTAAAGGCTACTCATATATTTGTACATCTTTTAATGGTGGGGAATATACGTGAAATGTTATTGCTGTTGAATCTGTAGCGTTATACATTTTATGCACAGTATCTTTTTTTACTGTGAAAATATTTCCCTCTGTAAACTCTTCAATCCGCTCGTTATTATTTTCGTACGTTATATTTTGTAGCGTACCATTGACTATTAGTATACATCCTACAGATATTCCGTGATCGTGCACAAAAGTCTTTGCTTTGCTGGGGAATTTTAATACTAAAATCTCTACAAATTCAGACTGATAGATAACGTTCCTTCCGTATTCAAGATTAACTGGTGAAGTAATAAAAGGAGATATTTTATGAAGTGAAATATTTAATGATTGAATAGCGTGTATTAAATTGACCGTATCGTAGTTACATAGGTTATTAAACGTTTTTTGTATGTTATGAATCAATTGCATGTAAAACTTCCTCCTAAGCATGTACAGTAAAAGAAAACCTAATCTAATATTATATAGTGAGTATTGAATTACATAATATTGTATTGAAACATTTCCAAAAAGTGACTTCTTTTACTTAGGAAGTTTATTCGATTTGAAAATTGTGGTAATTCGTTCCGTTAAAATGATATGCTTGAACTATATATTTTTTATCCCGTTAAATCCCGACTGGTGAGGGCTGATAATCAGTGAAGGATGAACAAAACCCCCACTGATTAAAGTTTCACTTTATTGGAAAGGTGATGAAATAAATGGCATTTCTTTTAGTGGAAAATCTATATCAAATGTCTATTGTTTTACTGATTTTATGTTCATTTTGTTTTTATAGATATTTAAAGAAAATAAAAAGGGAAAGAAAGCTTACAGGTTTTGAAATTACGATGTATATCGTGACACAACTTGCGTATTTCATTTGGGCGGCAACAACTTTTCTTAAAATGTTATCAGAATAGTAATTTTAAAGTATTAGACGCTGAACAGAAATGTACAGGAGCATTAAAGGTATAAACTTGGGCAAGGGTAATTTATCATCTATTAGGTAAATAAATTTAGTCGAAATCTAGATGGATAACAATATTACTTATAACATCTTTATAAAAAGAGAGGATATAAATGGAACAATATAAGTTAATTGTAAAAGGGCCTAAACAACTTGAGTGGGAAACAAATGAAATTAAGGACATACAGGACGATGAAATTATCGTTAAAACAATCGCAGGAGCGATAAGCATTGGGGCCGAGTTACCACAGTATAATGGATCCGATGTTACAGATACGAATCCTTTTTATCCAAGAAAAACTGGATATGAAAGTTATGGTGAAGTGATTCAAGTTGGTAATAAAGTAACACATGTAAACGTAGGCGATAAAGTAGTTTCTTTTTATGGACATGAAACGATAGGGATAGTTAAGGGTTATAAAGTAATTCGAGTGCCTAGTTCTATACAACCTAAAGTTGCTTTATTATCTATTCTTTCGTGTGATGCCGCTAAAGGAGTATTGAAACTAAACCCGCGACAGGATGAAAAAGTACTTATAACTGGAATGGGAGTTATTGGTTTACTCGCTTGTTATTTCTTAAAATACTATGTAGGCGTTGAGCACGTGGATGTTGTTGAGCCTAATAAAAATAGAAAAGATTTTGCAAAGAAGTTTGGTGCGAAAAACATATATGATTCAGAAGAGAAAATAATAGAAACATATAATTATGGTTTTGAATGTTCTGCTACAAATAGTGGGTTCCATACTTTGCAAAAAGCTCTTAAAACTAATGGTGAAATATGTATACTGTCTGATGGTAATATAGAAGAACTAACATTAATTGCTAACTTTTATCAGAAAGAATTGCAAATCATTGGATCAAGTGACGGATACGATTATCAAAAGCATGCAGATTGGTTTTTTAAAGGAATAGGAAAAACACCATTTATAGAAGAGATCTTTCAACATGAAATACATTATACTTCACTCATAGAATGCTTTGATGAATTGAGTTTAGGGATAATTAAACCATTAAAAGTATATGTTTCATATGAATAACGAAAAAAATAAGCAAATATTTGTCACATACCTTACAAATGTTTCGTCACATTTATGATTACTAAATGAGGAGGAACATATATGAAAATATTTGTAGCAGGTGCAACTGGTGTAATAGGACGTTCTTTATTGCCAATGTTAATAAAAAATGGGCATACAGTTTTTGCGATGATCCGTAATACTTCGCAAGTAGAAGCAATGAAAAAGATTGGTGCCATACCAGTAATAGCTGATGTATTTAATAGAAAGGCTGTATTTTCTGTATTAGAAGAAACAAATCCCGATGTAGTTATTCATCAATTAACGTCATTGTCTTCATGGAATTTTGAGGATAATGCAAAAATTAGAACAAAAGGCACTCGTAACCTTGTCGATGCCGCTAAAAATGTAGGGGTACAGAAAATAATCGCTCAAAGTATTTCATGGGCGTATGAATCAGGGGATACATTTGCGACTGAAAAAGACTCACTACATATTACTGCTTCTATGCCTCGGCAAGTCACTGTTAATGGCATATTGAAATTAGAAAAAGCTGTTACTGAGTTACCTGAATCGGTTATACTTCGTTACGGCACATTATACGGACCAGGAACATGGTATGCGGAAAACGGATTAATAGCAAATCAAGTTCGTAATAATGAAATTATCGCATCAGACGGGATAAGCTCGTTTATACATGTTGAAGATGCTGCAAGAGCTACTATGCTAGCCCTTAATTGGCCTGCAGGAATCGTAAATATTGTAGATAATTATCCAGCAACTAGTAAAGAATGGTTACCAATATATGCAGCAGCGATAGGGGCACCTCAGCCTAAAGTTCAAGATGGGAAAAATAGTTGGGAAAGAGGAGCTTCCAATAATAAGGCACGTAAAGAGTATGGATGGACACCTTTATTTCCATCATGGTCTGAAGGATTTAACAACTTAATAGGTAAGTAAAACACACCTTTGATGGGAATGATAGTAAAATACACCATTAAAGGATTGGGTAGTTATGAATATAATTTTGGAAAGTATTATATTAACTTTTACTGGAATAATTGTTTTGAAAATGACAGGTAGTACATCTGTGAGCCAAATGACAAGAGCTGAAATCATTATAGTTGTATCAATTGGCCGTATTATTGTAGAACCTGTATTAAGTAGAAAAGTAGTCCCATCTATATTTGCGGCTATCATATTTGCAAGCATATTACTTATCATTCATTTCTTTGAATTGAAATCAAGGAAGGTGGAACAATTTTTAAATGGAAGTAGCATTATAATTGTTGAAAACGGAGAGATTGTAAAAGAGAATTTGATGCAGGCAAAAATGTCGGAACAACAACTTTATATGGAATTAAGAGAAAAAGGGATTCATGACGTAAAGAGTTTACAGCAAGTTACAGCGGAACCGAATGGTCGTATTGGTTATCAATTAATAAAAGAAGCACAACCAATAACTTTAGAAATGTTAGAAAAAGTATTAGATCGGTACAATATAAAAAGATAATTTCTCGTGAGAAAAAGCCAATACTATAACGGAAGTATTGGCTTTTTTATTTTTCTACAAACGTAAGGATTAATAAAATAGGGTGGATTTTAAACCAATCATTATAATAGATATAGGCTTATAATTGTGCTATATTCAATGGACTTATAGTGAATGTGGTAAAAAACTAATTTGGCATAGGTAGACGCAGCGTTAAAATTTATAAGTTTTTAATGTGATACTAAAAATGGATTGAAAATAAGGAGATAGATACATAATGGAATTTTGGGAATCAAGTTTTATCGAAAAACAAACGATGTGGGGATTTGAACCTACAGAATCTGCAATTTTGACAAAAGATTTTTTTCTTGAAAAGAACGTTAAGAATATATTAGTTCCGGGTATTGGATATGGAAGAAATGCAAAGGTTTTTATCGATAATGGTATAAATATAACAGGTATTGAAATTTCGAAAACAGCGATCGATTTAGCAAGAGAAAACGGACTAGAAGATGTTAGTATGTATCACGGTTCAGTAAACGAAATGCCTTTTGATAATAAACTGTATGATGGGATATTTAGTCATGCACTTCTTCATTTGTTGAATGAACAGGAAAGAGAGAAATTTATTGAAGATTGTTATAATCAGTTAAAACCAGGCGGATATATGGTTTTTACAACTGTTTCTAAAAAAGCTCCCATGTACGGAAAAGGAAAACAGTTGGATAAAGATTATTATGAGATAATGGAAGGTGTAAAAATGTTCTTTTATGATTCTGAATCTATAAAAAAAGATTTTAATCAATATAGATTAGTAAAAGTTTCGGAAATTGATGAACCAAATAAGAACATGGCAAATAAACCTTCAATCAATTTCTTAATGATAAAATGTAAGAAAGAACGATAACTAAAAGTTATTAAGAATGATTAAAGATGTTTATATATTGATTATGCACAAATAAAAAGGACAAGCATATAATATAAATACCTTTTAACTTTAAGTAACCTTAACTTTCGTTAATAGGGTATCTCAAAATCCCCAAAAGAGCACTTGCGGAAACAAGTGCTCTTTTATTTGGAATTTTAAACCATAAATATTGAATAAAATGTTAAACTGAAAAGAGCACTTGTTTTAATTAAGAGTGTAGTATATGAATGGAGTGTTATTGAATGCAAACAAGAAAAGCCTATCTATATGTATTTGACACGATGTCTGATTGGGAATACGGACATTTAATTGCT
The DNA here is from genome assembly GCF_900114335.1 of Bacillus sp. 5mfcol3.1. Classification (NCBI taxonomy): domain Bacteria; kingdom Bacillati; phylum Bacillota; class Bacilli; order Caryophanales; family Bacillaceae; genus Bacillus; species Bacillus sp. 5mfcol3.1. The sequence continues at coordinate 1,753,490 of NZ_FOST01000001.1, forward strand.
GAACTTAATACAGGGAGATATTTCAAAAAAGATGTAGCGCCTTTTAAAGTAGTTACAGTTGGAATAAATAGAGAAACGATTATTTCAATGGGGGGCTTGAATATAAAGCCGGATATTTCCCTAGATGAATGTATCCTTGAGAGTAACGATTTATTAATTTTACCTGGAGGGAATACTTGGAGTGAAGAAATACATAAACCTATTTTGAAAACAGTTGGTGAAGCTTTAAAACTTGGTACAATTGTAGCAGCAATTTGCGGTGCAACTATAGGTCTTGCAAATTACGGTTACTTGGATTCTATAAATCACACAAGTAATAGTTTAGAGTATATGAAAATGGTTTGTCCTACTTATAAAGGAGAAAATTTTTATGAAGTGGGACCTGTAGCGTCTAGTAGAAACCTTATTACTGCATCGGGTGTAGCGCCTCTAGAATTTGCCATGGAAGTACTGAAAAAATTAGATGTATTTGCGCCGGATACACTTCATTCATGGTATAAATTGAATGAGACTCATGAAGCAGAATATTTCTTCCAGTTAATGAATTCAATTAATAGCTGAGTAGTATGTCGAAAGAAAATTATATTTTAAATGATGCGAAAACTAATAACAAAATAATTTTATGAAAATAAAAGGTAAGGGTATTCCTATGAATATATGAGGAAATATCCTTACTTTTTATAGTATTATTTCCGAATGACAAATGTAATGGCATTTGTTTTTAATCGAATGTGTCTTTCATTACGAACTATATTATAAGCTAATTCTTTTATTTCAACTTTTACTTCTTTCCATCCTTTATAAATACTTTTTAATAGGCGTATCATTTCTTCAGTTAGGAGATTAATTTCAATTAAAGCCTCTAATTCTTCATTCGTTTTTAAATCAATTTCTTGTATGTTAGAGTTAATAATTAAACAATTAATACCACCGTTTTTTGTACCTCTTTTCATAGATTGGAGCACGTTTTTTAAATCTTCTTCTGATTTAACATGCTCTAAACTTGATACTGCAACGATATAGTCATAAGTATTAGTTCTAATATGATAGTTTTCAATTGCTGCTTGTTCTGTTTTTATAACCTCGAATACGTCATGTTCTTTGCTATAAATTTGTAGCTTTGTTAAAGCGGAATTAAGTAAATCAACACATGTAACAGTTCCGCTAGCATTTTTAATCTTTTGTGCAATTGGAATGCTATTTCTACCGACGCCAGAGCCAAGGTCAAGCACTTGTAATTTGTTTTTCTCTTCAAAGTAGTCCATTAAATCTATAACTGTTTTAACCGGCTTGTGAAGCCAAGATCCAGTTTCAAATAGTTTATATTGTTCATAGCAAAGATCGTGATAGTTCTTTTCTTCTTGTCTTATGTAATCGATACGGTTCATATTGTTTCAGCTCCAATATTTTTATTACAAAATGAATAGGTGGGGCAGCCTTTAACATTTGTTTGAATTCGAAAAATACCACCAGCATGTGGATACTCTTTTAATTCGTCATCCGTCATTCTTGTTCTGGCTGTTGTAACATATAAATCAGTTAAGTTAGGTCCACCAAATGTACATGATGTTACATATAACGCAGGAATTGGAATACTTAATATTTGTTCTCCAGTAGAGGGATTCCATCTAGTTATTTTTGAACCTCCCCAATGTGCAATCCATAAACAACCTTCTTCGTCAATTGTCATACCATCAGGTAGACCATCATTTTCAGAGAAAATGATTACATCACTTGGATTATGAATGTCTCCAGTACGTATATTATATTGATAGCGAACCACTTTTTTAGTAGGTGTATCTATAAAGTAAAGGGATGTATGATCAGGTGACCAAGCGATTCCGTTTGAAGTATTTACATGTGAAACTTTTTTCTCTACACTCAAATTATTATGTAAACAATATAAGGAACCTGCAGCATTCATACCGTATGTATCTGTAGTACCTGCCCAGAAACGACCAGCTGGATCACATTTTCCATCATTAAAACGATTTTCTATTAAATGAGGTTCGGGGTCAAAAATATGTGTCAGTTTTTCGGTATTTACATTAATAGAATAAAAGCCTTTTTCCATAGCTAAGAGTAGTACATCCTCTAAATATGGAACAACACAGCCAATTTGTTGATTGAGAGCGATTACTCGGTTCGTATTGGTAGTAGGATTATATATGCATAATTTTTTCTCCATAATATCAACCCAATATAAAAGTTGCTTTTTTTCATTCCAACATGGTCCTTCAGCTAAACTTGCTTTAACATTTAAAACTAAGTCTATATTACTGAACAAGATGTTCACCTCGCGTTATAAGATATTAATATAATTCGATAAGAATAGAGGTAAACCTTTTAGTCAGAGGATATTATGATTTGTGCTCTAGAAAACTAATCTTCTCAAGTGATTAAAAGGTTTATAAACACGGAGAGGAAAATGCATATGATGTTTTATGAGATTGTTTGCTTTTCTTGTAAGAATATATTTCGTGTTTACGAAGGTAGTGAAAAATATAAGCGATTTAAAGAGAAACCAAAAGGGGCATATTGTTGTGATGAGTGTAGCCACAAAATTCAATTAGAAGCGATAAAGAATTTTTTTAGATAATTTTACGATTTCGATTCGGAAAAGTTTGACAATAAAAGTGTTATAAATTATCATATTAAAAAACTAATATTTAAGGCATAGAAGAGAAGAGTAGTTAAGAAAGAATACGTACAGAGAGCTCTGGTAGCTGAGAAAGAGCGGTATACATCTTAATGAAAAAAGACTTGGAGCTGCGCAAGGAACTAATTTAGTTAGGGATGGTGCGACGGGTTCTCCCGTTATAGAGATAGGGTATAAGCATATTTTGCCGTACCTGAAGAGGTTAATATGGTGACATATTAACAAACTGAGGTGGTACCGCGAAGCTAACAACTCTCGTCCTCAAGATGAATAATCTTGAGGACGAGAGTTTTTTTGTTGCATAAAACTGGAAATGAGAAACAAAAAATAATTGAGGTGAGTAATATATGCATTGGGCGTATGAAGTAGCACATGAATTAATTAGGAAACATCCAAATAAAGAAATGTTTGTTTGTGCATCTGGAATTAGTCCGTCAGGTTCTGTTCATATTGGGAACTTTCGTGAAATCGTAACGACTTATTTCGTAGTAAGAGCACTTCAAGATTTAGGGAAAAAGACTCGTTTTATATTTTCGTGGGATGATTATGATAGGTTTAGAAAAGTTCCAAAAAATATTGATCCATCTTTTGCAAAGTATATTGGTATGCCATACTGTGATATTCCAGATCCGTATGGATGTCATAACTCGTATGCGGAGCATTTTGAAAAAGAGTTTGAAAAATCGCTTCAAGCATTTGGAATTGAAGTAGAATTTATTTATCAACATGATGAATATAGAAGCGGAAGATATAACGAAAATATATTAGAGGCCTTGTATAAACGAAAAGAAATATATGATATTTTAATGGGTTTTAAAACTGGAGAGTGTAGTGAAGAAGAGCGAGAGAGCTTTTATCCAGCTACATTATATTGTGAGAGATGCGGAAAAGATACAACAACTATTACACATTTTGATGAAGTATTAAAAACAGTCCGGTATGAATGTGAATGCGGAAATGAAAAAGAGTTATCCGTATTAAATACAAATAAAATGAAACTAAACTGGAAAACCGATTGGCCGATGAGATGGATGATAGAGGATGTTATTTTTGAACCGGGCGGTAGAGATCATTCATCAGAAACGGGTAGTTATAATGTATCAAAAGAAATTGCAAGGAAAATATTCAATCGAGAAGCACCTCATTACGTTTCTTACGATTTTATTGGTATTAAAGGGAATCATGAAAAAATGTCTAGTTCTTCAGGGAATAGTATTACACCAAGCGATTTATTGAAAGTGTATATACCAGAAGTAATTCTCTTTATGTTTGCAAAATACAAACCAGGCGCTGCTTTTCATATTGGGTTGGATGAAGATGTGATTCGTAATTATACAGAGTATGAGCGATTGAAAGATAGTTATGAAAATAAAACGCTCAAAAATGAAGATTTATTTGATGCAATTAAAATCTCTAGAGTTGATAGTGAGTTTAAAGAATATCCGAAATTTAATCAAGTAGCAGGAACGTTACCATTATTAAATTTTGATTCAACTATTTTACAGGGGATATTAAAGAAAATAGATAGGAGCTATGCATTAGATGAAATGAGAGCGATAAGTAATCGCGCAGAGTATTGGATAAGAAACTTTCAATCTGAAAAATTAATCGCGGTAAATGAGGAGAAAAATGCAGAGTTTTTTTACTACACATTAGATGAAAGGCAGAAAGAATGGCTAGTAGAAGTTTGTAAAATACTTCGTTCTAATAAAGATTACTCTAACTTAATGGAGCAATTATATGCGATTTGTCATCATGAAAATAAAAAAATAATGAAAGAAAATCAAAAACAATTATTCACTATTATATATAAGCTCATTATGAATCAATCAAATGGTCCTCGTATACCATTATTAATACATGTAGTAGGCATAGAAAAATTCATCACACTATTAGATTTCTAAAACACAGTTAAAAGCAACGCAAGTACCAAAATTTCTAAGTACTTGCGTTGCAAATTTTACTATCGTGAATACATTTTCGGACATTCATCACCACTTGGTTCATAAAAACAATGGCTTTTAAACTGTCCTACAAATGGCTGGTTATACCATTCAGGTGGACAAGCTCCAACTGGACGGAAATACCAAAGAGCCCATCGTGCAGGCCAGCGCCATTGACCTTGTAAAACTTTTCGTGCGATTTCTTTTTCTGATTCACGAGCGCGTTGATAAAAATATCCATATTGTACTGCTTCAAATCCGCCGGGGCTTTGATATACAGCGTCTCGCACGGTACGGAGTTGTTTAAAATCTAAGCAATCACAAAATACACGGTTTACTACAACGCATCCAACTAACTCCTCACCTTGGCGACCTTCGCCTTCAGCTTCAGCGCGAATTAATCGAGCTAGTAAATCAACATCACTTTCGTTGTATGGAATAAGGGGCATAGTGATACCACCTTTCTGTTATAGTAAAGAGTGTATGTTATAAAACAATCTGCGTGCTTTTTTACATAAAAATAACATTTAATTTTATGAGGAGCTTGTATAAAAAAAGCTAATTAGTAATAGTAGATAAATATAAAAGGGAGAGGTATTATGTATCGAATTCATAAAGACCATATCATTTACTCAATGTCACCAGAAAATAAGCCGTGTATGGAAGTAGAAATTGGGAGCAGTCTTGTATTTGAAACATATGATTGCTTTGAAAATCAAATCAATTCTGAAGATGTTGTGTTTCAAGAATTAGATTGGAACCGAATTAATCCAGCGACTGGACCTGTATATGTTAAAGGAGCAGAACCTGGCGATATATTAGTCGTAACGATTGAAAAAATTGAAATTGCAGAGCAGGGCGTTTTAACTACAGGTGCAAACCTTGGTGTAATGGGTGATGAGTTAAATGAAAATACAGTGAAAATTGTCCCAATACATAATGAATATGTTTTGTTTTCAAGTGAACTACAAATCCCGATTAATCCAATGATTGGGGTAATTGGTACTGCACCGAAAGAAGAGAGCATTTCATGTGGCACACCGCATGATCACGGCGGGAATATGGACTGTAAAGAAATTAAAGAAGGAACAATATTACTACTACCAGTTAATGTCCCAGGAGCACTATTAGCATTAGGTGATTTACACGCAGCAATGGGTGATGGTGAAATTGGTGTTAGTGGTGTAGAGGTTGCTGGTGAGGTAACGGTAACAGTTCAAATTATAAAAGGAAAACAATGGCCATTACCAATGGCTATTCAAAAAGAAAAAATGATGACGATTGCTTCAGAGAAATTGTTAGATGATGCAGCAAATCGTGCTGTACGTAATATGGTGACATTTTTACATGAAGAATTAGCAATGTCTAAAGCTGATGCAACGCTTTTATTATCGGCAGCAGGTAATTTAAAAGTTTGCCAAGTTGTGGATCCGCTGAAAACAGCGCGTATGGAACTAGGAATGGATTATGTGGAGAAACTAGGATTTATTTTTAGTAAATTTCATATTAAATAGATAAGGGACGAAAAAGGATACTTTTGTATAAAAGCATCCTTTTTTAATTTACGGATTTTGTGAAAAGAGGTAGTATTTATTCTATATAAGTATATTTGAGATTGCGGATTAAAAAGGAGTTCAATAATGGTCAAAATTATGATTGTAGAAGACGATATGAAAATTGCAGAACTATTATCGACACATGTTGCGAAATATGGTTATCAAGGAGTTATTGTATCGGACTTTCAAAATGTATTAAACATTTTTTTAGAAGAACAACCAGAGTTAGTTTTATTAGATATTAATTTACCGAGTTTTGATGGGTACTTTTGGTGTCGTCAAATTCGCGGAGTTTCAACATGTCCGATACTATTCATTTCGGCCCGTGAAGGCACGATGGATCAAGTTATGGCGTTAGAAAACGGTGGCGATGATTTTATTCCGAAGCCTTTTCATTATGAAGTTGTAGTGGCGAAAATTCGTAGTCATTTAAGACGTGCATATGGAGATTATGCACCGAAACTAGAAGAGCGAATGATTGAGCAACATGGCCTTTGTTTATATCCTGAAAGACTTGTATTGAAACTTAGAAATGACGAGATTGATATAACGAGAAACGAAGCTATTTTATTAGAGACATTAATGAAAAATTATCCACGTGTTGTGAGTAGAGAAGTGTTACTTAATAAATTATGGGATAGTGAATCTTATGTTGATGATAATACATTAAGTGTAAATACAACACGTGTGCGTAAAAAGTTACAAATGTTGCATATAGAAGGTGCGATTGAAACAATTCGTAGTGTTGGATATAGATTTCATATTACTTGGGATAATGGTATAGAAAAATGATAAGGTTGTTTATACGTGATCATATACCACTTATTTGCTTTACCATAATTCAACTACTAGCTATATTTCTCGTATATTGGTTTGATGGGCATAATCATATTACAACGGCGTTATATGCAATGTTTCTAGGTGTTTTCTTTATGGGAAGTTATTTAATGTTTCGTTATTTTACACATCGTTCTTTTTATGAGCGCTTAGCAAACCCCATGCAATCTTTGGATGAATCTGTTCAAAAATCTGATTTTGCAGCTGTATCGGCTGCTCTTCAAGAATTACTTGAGGTGCAATATAGACATTATCAAAATCAGCTGCAAATGCAAGAGAGAAAAAATAATGACCATTTAACCTTTATGAATCAGTGGATCCATCAAATGAAAACACCTTTATCTGTAATAGAATTAATTACACAGGATGAAGTAGATTCACGTTTTGAAAGTATAAATGAGGAAACTGATCGATTAAAAAAGGGATTAGAAATGGCTCTGTATGTCGCACGTTTAGAAGCGTTTACACAAGACTTTTATGTAGAAAGGGTACAACTACATAAAATAGTGAATGATTCGGTACATGAACATAAACGATTCTTTATCCGGAATTTTGTATATCCAGAGCTTGAAATTGATAAGGATATTACTGTAGAAAGTGATGTGAAATGGTTACAATTTTTAATCGGACAAATACTATCGAATGCGATTAAGTATTCATCAGGTAGTAGAGAAAAGATTAAAGTGAAAGCTTGTAAGGAAGGTAATACAGTTGTGCTTGAAATTATCGATAATGGTGTAGGAATACCAAAGCAAGATTTACCAAGAGTCTTTAAACCTTTCTTTACAGGAGAAAATGGTAGAGATTTTAAAGAATCAACAGGGATGGGACTATATCTTGTATATGAAATTACGAAACAATTAGGACATAGTGTAGAAATCAATTCAGAGGTTAGTAAAGGTACAGTTGTACGAATTAAATTTTTTAATGTGTAGATAAGTGATCTAGGCTAAAAAACTTTGGAGATAGGTTTTTTAGCCTTATTTTATAGCAATTATATGAAATAGTAAAAGGTCATCTTAGTATGTATAATGACACGTTAATAAATACGGTTGTTAAATTAGAAGGATTTAATAATAAATTGATAAATAGATTTTGTAAGAAAAAAGCTATCCCTTTGAAAGAGGTAGCTTTATGTATCCATCCTTTGAATAAGTGTATTAACATGAATAAGTATAATGTTCAAATTCGTGATATTTTTTGTGGATTATAATAGAATTAGTCTTTTATTTTTTCATGATACAGTATTGTAATTAAACAAACAAACTTAATAATTTATATCCAATTAATCCTAAAATAGTAATAGGAACCATCATTAAGAAAGAAGAAATTCGATTAGCATTAGAGCGTTCTAATACAAGAATCAAGATAATCCCGACTATGACTTCGGTATATCCAACAGGTAACATGTGACTATAGTGTTCAAAATTTAAAAGAATGTGAAGTCCATCCGTTACAAAAACTCCACTTAAAAGTGCGCTTCCGAATTTATGAAGTGGATTTGTAGTATCTTTCCATAGAAAACCTGCAATTCCAAAGATAGTTCCTCCTATACATGCACATACAATCCATACAGATATAAAATAAATAGAGTGAGCTACATTTTTAATAACTATTGCATAACCATAGTAGCCTAATACCATACCGAGTAGTGCAAGGATACCAGAAAGTATAGCTGAACGCTTAGAATAACTAAAGCTAGCCACAAAAAAGGATGGAACTAACCAAACGCTTCCTAGATTAGCTAATGAATTCCAGTGTCCAGGAAGTATACTTTGCCCCAATTTAGTTAGTATACCAACAATAATCCCTACTATAATCGGGATGAGAAAAATCCTTAAAAACATATTTAACTTTGTGATTTTTAATGTCCTGTCCATAAATTCAATCCTTACATTATTATTTTCTGTAAAGATATAATAGCTTATCACAAGGGAATAATCAATAAAAATTTATCGAAAAACAATAAGTGGTTATTGGGTAACGAATAACATTTTGTTTTTATATAAAATTTATATAAGAGAGAGTGCTTAGAAGTTTACTACTGGGGAAATCTAAAGGACGTATTACAATCAATGTAATTTGTGCTTGTTCAATATGAAGCTAAGAAATGATAAATAAGCCTAAAAGAAAGCAATCTTTTTAACAGCACAAATAATTGCATTTACTCATACAGTACTAGTATGGTACAATATGGTTATTAATGACGGAAAGGAATGATGGGTGGACGATGATTAACTAATCTTATTTTTAAATGTTGAAATGAAATAAATTTCAATTTATAAAAATTAGGATTAGTCTGCCCAATTCCAAACAACGGTATTGCTATTTGATTTGCGTAATAGCTTATTTGGGTATAAATAATGTAACGACTAATCCTGCCAAAATTACTTTGGGAGGATTTTTTTGTTCTCCCTTAATGAAAGGGATCGGTAATATGAAAGAAATTTTAAAATTAAATGATGTTTACGTTGAAATAATGGAAAATACTTTGTTAGAAAAAATGAATGTAGCAGTGAAACAAGGGGATGTTATCGGATTAATTGGTAAAAATGGTGCTGGTAAATCAACGTTACTTCAATTAATAAATGGAAAGATTGAGCCTTCAAAAGGGATTGTTGAATGGCAGCAAATGAATATGACAACCGCATATGTTGAGCAAGAAATAGAATCTTTTATTAGTAATGATGTGATTTCGCAAGAAGCAGAACTTCTTGCGAAATGGGGCGTGCCAACGAACGATTTTCATACTTTAAGTGGTGGTGAAAAGCTGAAAATTCGATTAGCAAAAGGATTTGCCGAAAATCCTAATGTCTTAATATTAGACGAACCGACAAATCATTTAGATGAGATCAGTACGGGATTTCTCATTAAACAAATAAAAAAGATGAAAGGTACTGTTATTGTTGTATCGCATGACCGATATTTTTTAGATGTTGTCGCAACAAAAATATGGTCAATTGAGGACAAAAAATTAATTGAGCATAGTGGTAATTATACGAGCTACATGAAAGTACGTGAGCAAAGAAGGAAGTCGCAGCAGCGTGAATATGAAAAGCAGCAAAAAAAGATAGAACAAGTAGAAACACATATAAAAGAATTGAGTTCATGGTCACAAAAGGCACACGCGCAGTCTACAAAACAAGAAGGTGTGAAAGAATTCTATCGTGTAAAAGCGAAGCGAATGGATGCACAAGTGAAGTCAAAACGAAAACGACTCGAAAAAGAGCTGGAGAAAACGAAAGTAGAACGTGTGAAAGAAGAATATTCAGTTGAGTTTTCTATTCAAGCGAACAAAAAAGTAGGAAAACGCTTTTTAGAAGTGAAGCAATTAAAAAAAGACTTTCATGGGAAAGCATTATTTGAAAACGTTAATTTTACAATTCAGCACGGTGAGAAAGTTGCGATTGTTGGACCAAACGGTAGTGGAAAAACAACATTACTGAAGATGATTATGGGAACGGAAACTGCTGAAGGAGAAATATGGATTTCACCATCTGCAAACATAGGCTATTTAACACAAGAAGTTTTTGATTTACCGCTTGATAGAACACCGGAAAATTTATTTTTTAAAGAGACGTTTGAAGAAAGAGGAAAAGTCCAAAATTTAATGAAACATTTAGGATTCCAAGCGTCTCAATGGAAAGAGCCGATTGAGCATATGAGTATGGGAGAAAGAGTAAAATGTAAGCTAATGGCTTATATTTTAGATGAAAAAGATGTACTCATTTTAGACGAACCGACGAATCACTTGGATCTACCTTCACGTGAACAACTTGAAAATACATTAGCTGAGTATAACGGAACATTAGTAATTGTATCTCACGATCGATATTTTCTGGAGAAAACAACTAACACAAAACTCGTGTTTTCAAACAATACGATACAAAAGCAGCTAGAAGAACCTACTAAAACAAGAGATGATATTGAAGAGCTACGTTTAAAGTTAGAAACAGAGAGACAAGAAGTATTAGGAAAATTAAGCTTTTTAACTTCTAACGACAAAGAATATAAAGAACTTGATGAACGATTTATAGAACTTACGAAGCAGATTAAGGCGCTATAACGTAAGTAAGGGGGATTAATATGGGAGAAGAGAGTTTGACTAAGTTATTTAGAATAGATTGTGGAGATATATACTTGCAAGAGTTTATGGTCAAAGATGCAGAGAGTATTTATAAAATAGCAAATCAACCGGAAATAGAAAAGTTTTTACCAGACTGGAAATCAACAAAAGAACAAAGGATGGATTGGATTGCAAATTATGAAATACCAGCAAATAAAGTATTTCTTGAGGCAGTGAAAACTACGAATAACATAGATAATCGTATGTTAAAGCTAGGAATATTTAAGAAAGCTACAAATGAATGCATTGGATGGTGCTGCACAGGCATGAAAGAAGAACTCCCTTCACCAAACAGAGAGATAATGTATGCTATCTCAAATGAACATCAAAATCATGGCTATGCTACAAAAGCGACTAAAGGTTTAATTGACTATTTGTTTAAAGAAACAAATTTAATTATCCTCAACGCAATTGCTTTAATTAACAATGCACCATCAAATAAAGTTATTAAAAAATGCGGGTTTACTTATTTGAGTGAACAGAAGATAGAAAATCAACTATATAATCATTATGTATTGAGTAAATCTGAATGGATAAAAAATATTTCTCTGTAAAAGGAATTAAAACGAAATCATAAAAAAGCTTAGAGCTAAAACTCTAAGCTTTTTTATATTCATTTTATCCCGCATTACCGGGCAGTAAAACCCCCACTGATTAAAGTTTCACTTTATACTTGCTGACATAAGAAAGGTACAATTGTAATGACTTCTTGAAGGAATTGCTTTTCAACAAAATAGGGAAATCAAGCTGTACATGGGATATCCAGTTGAAAATCATTTATGAAAAGGTGATTGGAATATTTTGTCGAATTTATGTATCAATGATAATACAAATTTCTTACTCAAATCATTCTACAAATCAATTACTTAAAAAATGGAAGGGAAAAGAAAAGTGGGCGGTATAAAGAAGCATTTAGTCTTAGTCAACAAAAATTGCTGGTAAGTCTATTAAAGAGCTACATATAAAACTTACGGTTGAGTGCTAGTAGGTAGATTAAATCTATAAGCCAGGAATTAGTTTAAATGAGGGAGGGGAACACATATTATAATTTGGTTTCGTCACTTGCCACAAATAAGTATGGATTTTTCAGAATGGACTCCTTTTATACAGAATAATTGGTACCGAAAACATTATATGAAGTTTGTATATTTACTTCAGATAATCATTTTTATAATACCTTATTTTTTTGAAACAGGTTTCACTCATATTAATATATTTTATCTTATCATAATAGGTATGTTAGTCTTCATCATTCACGAATGTCTACACATTTTAGTAATAAGTAAAAAAGGGGATATTAGCTTAACATTTAGTAAAAGATTTTTTTGGTTAAATACAAATGCAGTCTTACCCAAAACGAGATTTTGGGTCTTTATGAGCTTGCCTATAATTGTATTATCAGTAGTTCCTGCCATGATATCGTTCTTTGTATCAGGAAATATTAAATCAATTTTATTATTTATATGTTGGATAAACGCATTCATTTCCGCCTCAGATATTTACAATTCGTTTTTGATTGCAATGAAACCGAAGCACTCATTTTTTTGCAGAGGTTATTATAAAGTGAAATAGTATTTAATGGGTAACTCAAATATGCTTCAACTACATACAATAGTTAAAATATAATATTTGAAAGTAAAAAGACCGATAAAAAATCGGTCTTTTCTTATTAATAAAATAAAGATTAGAAAATAGCATTGTAATTCTAACCAATATGCAAATATTATAAGATAGATATGCTTTGTTTATAGATTTGAAAATAGGTTTGTTATCAGTTTTTTTAGAAATCTTACAAGCGTGTAAGATAAATGAAAGGTGAATCAATATGAGCTGTAAGACAATTCATTTACACTCTATAGTGAGCAGTGGAAATGAAGGGAGAATATAAATGGAAATTTTGCAGGCAAATAGTATTAGTAAAGTATATAAAGGGAAAATACCGTATAAAGCATTAGTAGATATTGATTTATCAATTCAAGAAGGTGAATTTGTAGGAATTATGGGCCCGTCAGGTAGTGGGAAAACAACGTTATTAAATATGGTATCTACTATTGATTCTCCATCATCGGGAGAAATATTTATTAATGGTACAAATCCTTTTCAATTATCATCAGAAGAATTAGCGTTATTCCGCAGAAAACAATTAGGATTTGTATTTCAATCATTTAATCTTCTTAGCACACTTACTGTAAAAGAAAACATCGTATTGCCGATGACTTTAGATGGTGTTTCCGTCCAAGAAATGAATAAACGAGTAGAAGAGATTGCAAAGAAGTTAAACATTACTGATATATTGAGTAAAAGAACGTTTGAAATATCAGGGGGACAAGCTCAAAGAACAGCAATCGCTCGTGCGATCGTTCATAAGCCGCAATTATTACTTGCAGATGAACCAACAGGGAACTTGGACTCTAAATCTTCAAATGATGTAATGGAGATGCTTGATACTCTAAATAAAGAAGAAAAAGCAACGATGATGTTAGTTACACATGATCCGTATGCAGCGAGCTTTTGCAGCCGAGTAATCTTTATTAAAGATGGTCAACTATATAACGAAATTTATTGTGGTGAAAGTAGGCAAACTTTTTATCAAAAGATTATGGATGTCCTTTCTTTGTTAGGAGGAAAAAGGCATGACTTTTCGTCAGTTCGCATTTAATAATATTTTTCGCAATAAGCGTACATATGCTGCCCATTTTTTAAGTAGTGCATTTTCTATTATGATTTTCTTTACGTATGCTCTTTTATTATTTCATCCTGATTTACAAGGTGAGTTGAAATCGACAAGTGCAACAATAAGTGCATTTGGTACATTGGGATTTTCAGTTTCGCAAGGATTGATTTTTGTATTTTCATTTTTCTTTATTTTATATTCAGTTAGTTCGTTTTTAAAGACGCGTAAGAAAGAATTTGGCATTTTAATGATGCAAGGTATGTCAATGAGACAGCTTAAGAAATTATTATTAATTGAAAATATGTTGATTGGACTTGGTTCAATTTGTATAGGGATTTTCATTGGACTCATATTTTCTAAACTAGTCTTATTGATAAGTGCAAGTGTATTAATGATTAATAATGGTTTACCTTTTTATATACCAGTCCGAGCTGTATTATTAACAGTTATTACATTTCTTTTCTTGTTTTTAATTGTTTCATTATTTACATTTAAAATGATAAAAGTAACGGAACTTGTGGAACTTATTCGAGCAGAGGAAAAGCCAAAACCTGAACCGAAATCTTCAGTTTTATTATCGATACTTTCTTTAATTAGTATAGGGTATGGATATTTTTCAGTATTTCGCTTTATACCAAGTACCAATTTTATTACGCTTGGAATAGGTGTGCTTCTAGTAATTATAGGAACGTACTTTTTATATACTCAGTGTAGCGTTTATATATTGCACCTTGCTAAAAGGAGAGAATCTTTCTTTTTAAAGAGAACAAATATATTAACATTTTCAGAATTAATTTACCGTATGAAAGATAATGCAACGATGTTTTTTATAGTATCTATTGTTTCAGCAGTTGCATTTACAGCAATTGGTACAACAGCCGCAATTGGAAATAGGGATTTGGTAAGGATGACAAATCCGTATACATTTTTGTATGGAAGTTTGGAAAATGACAAAGTATTGAATAAAAATCTTTCTATTATAAAAAAACACCTTTCTGATGCTAATATTCCGTATCGAATGGCTTCATCTTCATATATATACACAGAAAATAGCGTAAATGTAATGAAGTTAAGTGAATACAACGATCTTGCTAAAGCACTAGGCTATCAACAAGAAACCATTGAAAAAGAAGATGAAATTTTATTAATCCCTGGAGTTGTATCACAAAAACAAGAATTTAAAAATGGCGAGTATAAAAAGGATATAGAAGTCATTCAAGGTGATTGGACAAAGACATTTCATGTGAAAAAAGCTGTAGAAAATTTAGTTTTACCACATGATTCTAGAACTATTTATATCGCTGTTCAAGATCAAGTATATGATGGAATGCCTCTTACTAGTGACCCAGTTAATGAAGAAATTTCATATCGTACTTACGGATTTGTTGTAGATGATTGGATAAAAACGAAAGAGATTTCCAATCAATTAAAGAGTATATTTGATAAAGATCTTAGGGATAGAGATTTCTACTTTGAAGCTTTAACATTAAACTTGTTGGAAGCAAAGCAAAAGAATGGTTTATTACTTATGGTAAGTATTTTAGTCGGAATCGTCTTCTTTACATTCGCCGCTAGTTTTATTTATTTCCGATTATATACAGATTTAGATCGCGATCAACAGCAATATAAAATGATTTCGAAAATGGGATTAAGTAAAGGTGAGTTGAAAAAGGTTGTAACGAGGCAGTTATTATTAATGTTCTTTTTACCAATTGTCGTTGCAGTGATTCATACTGTAGTCGCTTATATGGCATTACAACAATTAGTCGACTTTTCTATCATAAATAGCTCTATCGCCATTTTAATTTCATTTATATGTATACAAGTTTTATACTTCTTTATCACTCGTTGGCGTTACCTACAAAAGCTTTATAAAACTATGGAACAGTAGAGAACATCAGCAAGTAACATTGCAGAAAAGCATGTAAAAAAACAATATGAGTTATGAAAGGAATTGTAATGAAAAAAACATTATCAATTTTCATATTATGTATATTAATTTTAATTAGTTTAAGTGCATGTGCTAAAAGTGAAGAATTATTTCCAGCTAACGGTGTATTAATCATTGGAGATGAGAATCATACTGGAGCAATTATGAATCGTTATAAGGAAAATACGAAAGAACATGAAATTTTCCCAGTGAAAACAGGGGAATTTGAAAAAGGAAAGGTATTAATATTAAATGAATCTACTGCACAAGCGATGATTAAAGCAAAGATTTTTCGTAAACGTGACCAAGGAGCCCTTTCCAAACTGGTAGATACGTTACCTAATTTTCCAAAAGAAAGCTCACTACTATATATAAATGAAGAAGAAAAGAATATTAAAAGTATTAAAATAGAAGGAAAAGAGATACCAGTTGCATATGATAGTGATGCTTGGCTTGGCAATAAACGTGACTATGGAGCACTATGGTATATCATTGTGGCGAAAAATAGTGTGTATAAAGAAATAAAAGCGAATGAAACGAATATGCAACTTCTACATTTAAAAAAGTCGTTAGGTGATGAAAAACCTAAAATGTCGACAGATAATACATTAATTAATGAAAAAGTAAAAGTAAGAAAGCTAATTGAAGGTTTTAAAGAGAAAGTATCAGTTCAGTTTGTAACGATCGGAGAAAAATCTTAAAAAAGAGTTCGAGGTTGATAGAAAGTTTATCAGCTTCGAACTCTTTTTAGTTTATAGACAAATCAATTATTATGCTTTACATTACTTCATTTAATCGAGTCTCGTTTGTTTCCTCAATCGCATTTGAATTTTGAACTGAATTATTTTGGGCTTCTTTTTCTTTACGAGCCTTTTGTAGCATTTCAAGGATGATCCATAAAGGAACACCTTTATCCTTTAACATCTTCCATAAATCTAATTCATTAAATTTATGCTCAGGCTGTTTCATTTCTTTTTCAGATGAACGAATATCAAACTTGATAGGATCATTTACTTTCTTACTTTCAAGTTTAGTAGAAGAGATAGTATTATGCTCAAGAGTAGATGGAGTTATTTTAGTAGGTTGAGATAATGTATGAATATTTGATCCGATTTGCATGTTTTTTCCTCCTTTTTGAAGCAATGAGATTAGTTTTCTTATGGTTTTTAAATCTTTTTAACATGAGGAAACTATATCTAATTATAAATTCAAATAAACAGATTTACAAGTTATATTGTAAAAAGTAAATGTTCACTTGAATTAATATTTATCAACATTTGTATGTGTTTTCTATATATACAACGTATATAAAATACTTTACATTATGTTTAAGTTGTTAAATTATTCTGTTAATTTTTCGAAAAGAAAAATGTAAACGTTTTATTAGGGGGAGAAAGTATGGGGAAGTTATTTTTAAAAATATGTTTTTTCGCATTAGTGACCGTATGTTCATTCGCAGCGAAAATATCATACGCTGAAGAAAGACAACAAAATAATTATCCTATCATATTGGTGAATGGATTTGCTGGATGGGGTAGGGAAGAAATGCTGGGCGTAAAATATTGGGGTGGTGTTCATGATATACAGGAAGATTTGAAACGAAATGGTTATATGGTACATACCGCAGCTGTTGGACCTGTTTCTAGTAACTGGGATCGTGCATGTGAATTGTATGCACAAATTAACGGTGGGACAGTAGACTATGGTGCCGTACATGCTGAGAAACATGGACATAATCGTTTTGGCAGAACTTATAGTGGTTTTGCACCGAATTGGACTGAAACAAATAAAGTTCATTTAGTTGGACATAGCATGGGTGGACAAACGATTAGAACATTAGTACAGCTATTAAAAGAAGGTAGTTTTGAAGAAAATAATTATGTGAAAAATCACCCAGACACCAAAATATCACCACTATTTGAAGGCGGAAAATCATATGTTCATAGTGTTACAACATTAGCAACCCCTCACAACGGTACAACACTTGCGGATGGGAGTCTTCTACTTCCGTTCGTTAAAGATTTACTCATTACAGCTGCAAGCTTTGGAGGAAACAATAATTTATCATTATATGATTTTAAATTGGATCAATGGGGTATAAAGAAGAATGCTGGAGAGTCCTTTTTCCAATATAGTAATCGTATTCTAAATAGTTCACTTTGGAAAAATACAAAAGATATAAGTCAGTGGGATTTAAGTACAGATGGTGCAAAGGAGTTAAATAATTGGGTAAAGACGCAACCAGATGTGTATTATTTATCCTATAGTGGACATGCATCACAAGCAGCACCTATAACAGGTTTACATTTGCCTCATATAACGATGAATAAAGTGTTAATGGGAAATGCATTTTTCTTAGGTTCTTATGCGAGATATGAAGAAAACCGTCCGCTAGTTGATACTTCTTGGTGGCAAAATGATGGTGTAGTAAATACAAATTCCATGATTGCACCATCTTCTAATGTTACTGTAAATAATAATGAGTCATTACAGATTGGAAAATGGAATCATATCGAAACGAAAGCGAATTGGGACCATCTCGACATGGTAGGGTTAAGTGTTTCAGACTCGTTAGGTTTTTCTAGCATTCAAGAGTTTTATAGAACAATTGCTAAAAAGCTATCACGTTTACCGAAATAGGTAATAATAAAGCGCTCTCGATGGAATTCGAGAGCGCTTTATATTATATTGAAAGAGGGATTTGGTAGAAAAATATGGGGGGATATTATGAAAATTCAAGTTGTATTATCAGGATACGGAACAGTAGGCAGAGAGTTTATAAAATTATTAAATGAAAAATATTCATATATATATGAAACATATGGGATTCAATTAATTGTAAGCGGCGTATTAGGGAGAAATATTGCAATACATAATGAAGACGGCTTATCACTTCATCATTTATTAATGTATGGTGGCGGTACCGCTGCAATTGAAAAATATTTAGAATATCATCCGAAGGAACGTGCAACAACTAGCATAAGTGGTACTGTATTGGTAGAATCAACAGTTACAAATCTTAAAGATGGAAATCCAGGGAAACAATATATGAAACAAGCGATTGAGAAACAGATGGATATAGTAGCAATTTCTAAAGGTGCGCTCGTTACAAACTGGAGAGAAATAAATGAAGCAGCAAGAGGCGCAAATGTACGAATTCGATATAGCGGTGCAACAGCCGCTGCACTACCGACACTAGATATTGGACAATTTAGTTTAGCTGGTTGCAGTATTGATAAAATAGAAGGAATATTAAATGGAACAACTAATTATATTCTTACGAAAATGTATGAGGAAGATATGACATTTGAAGAAGCGCTGAAAGAAGCACAAAATAAAGGGATTGCTGAGACAAACCCTATATTAGATATAAGTGGTTCAGATAGTGCGTGTAAATTGTTACTTTTGACTAACAGCTTAATGGAAACAGAGAAAACACTTACTGATATACATATAAAAGGAATTGAGCACGTTACAAAACAGCAAATACAAAATGCTAAGAAACAACATAAAATTATTAAATTAATAGCATCAATATATAAGGATGAGGGTGGCAATGTGAATTTAAGTGTTGAACCGTGCGAAATAGAAAAAGATCATCCGTTAGCAAATGTAAATGGGACCGAAAAAGGAATTACATTCTTTACAGATACGATGGGACAAGTTACTACAATTGGTGGGGCTTCTAATCCACGAGGCGCTGCAGCTGCAGCTTTAAAAGATGTAATTAACTTATATCGAAAAGATTTGTAAGACCGTACCGCCCTTTATAAAAAATACATATGTCGTGGACCTTTTAAGAATGAAATAAATATGCAAAAATGATTGCAGGGGGTAAGGAATTGTTTAAGGATTTTAAAGTTGTTAAAGATCGTCCCGTTTATATTCAATTAAAAGACTATTTGAAAAAGATGATTATGAAAGGGCATTTGCTCGGGGATCAAAAAATCCCATCAACAAGGGAACTAAGTGAATTACTAAGTGTGAGTAGAAACACTGTACTCGCTGCTTATGCAGATTTAGAGCAAGAAGGACTCATTTATGCAGTTAAAGGAAAAGGGAACTTTGTTGCGAAGGTGGATATATCTAACACTTCGTCTGTTGAAATAGATTGGAAAAATAAACTTAATACAGTGACCGCATTAGCGGACGAATTAGATTTAATGAAACATGGTGTTCGTTGGGAAAAGGGAATGATTGTTTTTAATAGTATAGCCCCGGATGAGAAGCTATTTGATGTTGAAAATTTCAAAAGAGCTTTTCTTACTCGTATGTCCATTGAAGGGGACATCGTATTGAACTACGGATATGCAAAGGGATATAGACCGTTAATGAATTATTTACTTCATTACATGGAAATGAAAGGTGTAGACATTTCGAATAAAGATATTCTAATTACAAATGGATTTACAGAAGGATTGGATATTGTACTCTCTTCTTTATCAAAAAAATCCGGTCGTGTCATTTGTGAGAATCCAACTCACCATGCTGCACTTAAGCTTTTCCGTTTACATGGACTTGAAGTTCATGGGATTGATATGCATGAGGATGGTATTGATACGAATGAAGTTGAAAAAAGTTTGCGTGAAAAAGATTTTGATTTTGCTTATTTAATTCCTTCTTATCATAATCCAACCGGTATTGTTACGAGTTCAGAGAAAAGAACGGAATTGATGAGGTTATTCTCAAAATACAACGTTCCTATTATAGAGGACGGATTTAATGAAGAATTACGTTATTCAGGTTCACATTTAGCTCCATTATTAACTTTTGCTGGTGCTGGCAATAATGTGATTTATATTAGTAGCTTTTCAAAGGTACTTTTCCCTGGTTTACGTGTAGGGTGGATTATTGCAGATAAAGAGCTGATTCATTATTTAGAAAGCGTAAAAAGAGCAAGAACGATTCACACATCTACGCTAGATCAAGCTGTTCTGTTTCAATATTTACATGAGGGATATTTTGAAAAATATTTAAAAAAGGCAAGATCTGTTTATAAGAAAAAATATGAGTTAGCTGTCGGGGCATGTAACCAGTACATTCCTTTCAAAAGAATGACTGGAGATGGTGGACTGCATTTATTTATAGAGCTAGAAGAGCATATGAAC
The DNA here is from genome assembly GCF_900114335.1 of Bacillus sp. 5mfcol3.1. Taxonomy (NCBI): domain Bacteria; kingdom Bacillati; phylum Bacillota; class Bacilli; order Caryophanales; family Bacillaceae; genus Bacillus; species Bacillus sp. 5mfcol3.1. Next base: position 1,774,323 of record NZ_FOST01000001.1, read on the forward strand.
GCCCGCACACTTTTACAAAAGTGTTATGAGAAAGGCGTTACGTTTTCACCTGGAGATGTTTTTTACTCTGATGGAGAAGGAGCGAACACTTTCCGATTAGGGTTTTCGCGCTTGAAAGAAGAAGAAATAGTTCGGGGAATTAAAATAATTGGTGATACATTAAAAAATGAAAATTGGAGTTGAGAAAATGAAAATCGGTGTTATTATGGGCGGGGTATCGTCTGAAAAACAAGTTTCAATTATGACCGGGAATGAAATGATTGCTCATTTAGATAAAAATAAGTATGAAATAGTCCCAATTACATTAAATGAAAAAATGGATTTAATTGAAAAAGCGAAAGACATTGACTTTGCATTGCTCGCATTACACGGAAAATACGGAGAAGATGGGACAGTTCAAGGAACACTGGAGAGTTTAGGGATTCCTTATAGCGGAAGTAATATGTTATCTAGTAGTATATGTATGGATAAAAATATTTCGAAAAAGATTTTACGTTATGAAGGTGTAGAAACACCAGATTGGATTGAACTTACAAAAATGGAGGATCTAAATCTTGATGAGTTAGATAAGTTAGGATTTCCATTAGTGGTAAAACCAAACTCCGGCGGATCGAGTGTCGGGGTGAAAATCGTTTACAATAAAAATGAATTGATCTCAATGCTAGAAACTGTATTCGAATGGGATTCTGAAGTAGTAATTGAGAAGTATATAAAAGGTGATGAAATTACATGTTCTATTCTGGATGGAAAACAGTTACCTATAGTTTCAATTCGACATGCAGCCGAGTTTTTTGATTACAATGCAAAATATGATGATACTAGTACAGTTGAGGAAGTTATCGAACTTCCAGCAGAAATTAATGAACGTGTAAATAAAGCTTCACTGGCTTGTTATAAAGCATTAAAATGTAGTGTTTATGCAAGAGTTGATATGATGGTGAAGGACGGAATTCCATATGTAATGGAAATTAATACATTACCAGGGATGACACAATCAAGCCTATTGCCCAAAAGTGCAGAAGCAGCGGGAATTAGTTATAGCAAACTATTAGATATGATTATTGAAACATCATTAAAAGTTAGAAATGAAGAAGGGTTTTAAGGAGATTATATAACTAATTCTTTTGACAGTTTCACGAAGTATGCTATGATGAATACATTATAAAAACAAAATATTTATCCACTAGGGGGGCCTTTTATAGGCTGAGATCAAATGTGATTTTGAGACTCTTAGTACCTGATCTGGTTAATGCCAGCGTAGGGAAGTGGGAAAGACGTTGCTATTTAATGAGTAAATAAATACTGTCAATTTCACTTTCTTTACGCCTGTAAAGAAAGTTTTTTTATTTTACAGCTTTAATAATTGTGGATAAATACTTATATTTTATACATTAGTGGAGGGATTTAAATGACTTTTTCACAATCATTACGTAAAGAAGTAGATTCAATTTGGGAAGCGAGTTTTAACCATCCTTTTGTAAAAAAACTTGGTGAAGGAACATTAGATTTAGCTAGTTTTCGCTATTATGTGCTTCAAGATTCATATTATTTGAGTCATTTTGCTAGAGTACAAACTTTAGGAGCTGCAAAAGCTCTTGAATTAGAGACGACAGCTCGTATGGCACATCATGCTCAAAATACATATGAGGCCGAGTTATCTTTACATGAGAATTTTGCTAAAAAGCTAGGGATAACAAAAGAAGAAAAAGATAATTTTATTCCTGCGCCAACTGCATATGCGTATACTTCACATATGTATCGTGCTGCGTATGAAGGGCATTTAGGAGATATCATTGCAGCAATTTTACCTTGCTATTGGTTGTATTATGAAATTGGCGAACGCTTAAAAGAGTGCCAGCCGGAAGAGCCAATTTATAACGAATGGATTTCTGCTTATGGATCTGATTGGTTCCGTACGCTAGTTGAAGAACAAATTACACGTTTAGATACTATCGCTGAAAAAGTAACAGAGGTAGACCTCAAACGTATGAAACAGCATTTTATTATTAGCAGTCAATATGAATATTCATTTTGGGAAATGGCTTATACATTAGAAAAGTGGCCAGTGGATACAGACGTAAAAGACGTAATTGGATAAAGAATAGAAATAATGTTATAGATAGGTATGGATCATACCTATCTATATATTTTTTCTTGTCAAATTTGCGCAAAGTCATTAGTGCTACGGATATGGCGAAATAAAATATCGATAATTTAGCTCATTTACTTGTCTACGCATTAACTGGATAAACTTCTGTCACATTTATTTTACAATCAAAGAACGTAAATGTTGGTGGTATGAAGTTAAATAAGAAAAGAAACCCGAGCTGTTAGCTGTAACGGAGTTGTTTTTTCTTTGCAGGAATTTCTAAATTATCATGGAGTGTTGTTAATACGATATGCAAATATGCATATCGTATTTTTTTGAGTTCTTTATGTGTTAAAATTAGATATAAAGATATGGAAATATAAAGAAGCAAAAGCAGGAATATCCAATGAATTTTGAGAGGTGTTATATGTTTACAAATAAGAAATTAATTCGATTTGGTTTATCGTTGTTTGTATTTTTAGGGATAATTAATTTTACAATCAGCTATTTCCAAACATATCTTGAAACAGCAGCAGATATTAAATGGGTAATTCCAGAAATTTGGAAAACTATTTTGCTAGATGTTCCTCAAGGTATACTTGTTCTTTTAGGCGCAATTGCTTTATATGATTTCACAAAAGAGGCATCACAAAAAGACGCATCAATCTAAGTGTGTCTTTTTTCTATTAGGAATTTCATAGAGAGTTTTGCTGGAGAAATAGAATGAAAAGCCCTAATAAGGGCTTTTTTCTTTGTAGGAATTTCTTATCTGTCATAGAAACCGGTTACTTGGAGGTGTTATAGTGAAAGGCATTTACAGTACAGAAAAATCTAAGCGGCAGACGGAAATATATAGGATATGACAACATAATTATTGAGAAATTAATTGAATTTAGTAGGTATGAAGATATGAGGCTAGAATTCATATTTTTTAATTTTTATTTATCCCGCATTAACGGGCTGTTCGTAAAAGCCTGATTGGTGAGGGCTAATAATCAGCGGGGGATGAACTCCCCCCACTGATTAAAGTTTCATTTTATAAAAATGAGCCCATAGCAAAAATAGGTATATGAACAAGGTGCATCATTTAGTGATAAGTCATACTTTGTTGGTGTACGTATTGAACTTAGTTTATAGCACTATTTTTACTTAGATGTAACGAACAGAAATATAGGGAAGCATCAATGAGGTTGTATTTTATAAACGGAGGTTATGAAAATGAATCAGTTTCAACAAGAACTACAAGCGTTAAGTCTTAATGATTACCGGTCTGGAAATATTGTCTATTGGGACCAGCAAAACCAATATCCATATTACTATATTGAAGATGCTGCTCGTCGCTGTGGCGGTTGTGGTCGTTGTGGTGGTTGTGGTGGAGGTCGTTGTGGCGGATTCCGTTGTGGTGGATTCCGTTGTATTGGTTGCTTCGGTTGTTTTGGTTGCGGAGGTTGCGGAGGTTGTGGCGGCTGTGGTGGTTGCTCTAATTGTTTTGATGGTTTTAGTGGTACTACTGATACTACTGGTACTATTGTAACGTATGAATATTAATTACATTTATCCCACTATTTGCGGGTAATAAAATCTCCCTTAAAATTCAGAGAGAGCAAAGAGAAGTTAGGTGGCGGACTGTCCATAAAAGCCCGATTGGTGAGAGCTGATTAAAGCTTCACTTTATCAATTAAAAAACATTAGTTTTATATATGTACTTGCCGACAAAGAATATAGCCATTATTAATGGATATATTCAGTCATTCAAGTGAAAGAGTAACAATAAGATATATAGGTGTAATCAAGAGGTGATGGATAAAGCAATGACTAGATTTAAAATCTAATCATTGCTTTTTTCTTATGGTTTTATCATCAAATATCTGTCTGGTTTAGGGATTGATTTCTTCTAGCTAATGAATTTATTACAACTTTGTAAGGTTAATGTAATGTTAATCGATAGTAAATGAAGATGCTTGAGTGTAATTTAAATAAGATTAAAAAGTACTGTTTATCTATAAAATAATCGGGTAAATAATATGTAATTAGGAAGTGTATGAATATGATTGAACTAAAATCTATTATCCATTCGTATAAACTAAAGAGAAAAATAGCTAAAGATTTATACGGAAAAAGAGATGAATTGACACTGTTATTAAATGAATTTAATAAAATGAAATGTACAGTAACATCTGAAAAGAAGAAAAACAATATATTATCTCGTTTGCAACTAATTTATCAAAATATGAAATTAGATAAGCAGTATCCTCTATCAGTTGCTTTTGATAGTAAATTATTGGAGCGATTAGAAAAAGAACCTCTACATACTATTGAGGATGGTGTAACATGTTTACATCTAATGTTAGATGTGAATTATGAGAAAATAAAACAATATGGTTCGAGTACAAGTAGGTCATTTGTTCCATTATCGCAGTCTTCTATTTGTCTTGCTGATTGTATTTGTTTAACAGGAGTTGTAGTAGGTTTACTAGGAGCAATTTCATTTGGGGGATTACTGTTATCTATATGTTCAATTACATAAAGGTTGATATTTGTAAAAAGGGCACCGAATTAAGGTGTTCTTTTTTGGTTTTTTTGTAAAGATATTGTAAATGATAAGTACAATGCATTAAATGTAATGTATAATTCGAATGTATCGAAATTCAAATATAATAGAGGTGTTATACATGATAATTACTTTGAATTTTTAAAAGAGTCGGTTTGATAATAATTTATGTAGATAAACAGTTTTTACGTTTCTTTTAAATACTTGGTTTAAATGGATGAGATTAAGTAACTATTGTTCTAGCTTTTTGATAATCAAGACAACTGAAGAAAGGAAGGAATCATTTTATGAAAAAATTAAGGCTGCTAACATTTGAAAATATAGTAGAACCCCTTTTAAATGAAAAGGTATCATTTATATACTTTCCTATTGAATGGCTGGACATCGTAGAGATACATTATAAGACATTTTTATTAACGAGTAAGTTGAAACGTTTGAATGAAAGATTGTATGATATGTTTTCGGATATATTGTTTATTCAGCATAACCCGTACGTATTAAATGAAAATACACCATGGATTGTATCGAAAGAACCTATTAGACAAGAGCAGCTCGATTATATTTTTCAAAGTTGGTATGAGATTATTCATGATTGGAAACCAAATAGATTAGTAGAACCACCAAAATATGAATGGCAATCCGATTTGATTTCTAATTTGCCAGTACTACATGATAATGAAACGTATTCTAAGTGGGTGCCCGCTTTAATCTCACATATTTTTTGTGAGCGTCCTATATATTTAGAAAATACAAATGAAGAAGAAATCTATTTTTCCCCTCTTAGATCACAAAATATTTGTGAGGCGATGTCAGGGCCGATAAAAGATGAAAAAACACAAGATTTTTTCTCCTATGTATATCGATTCGAATGCATAACCCGCGGTGGTGAGAACGCTCCATTATTAAATATTTCAATAGGGATTCGGAGATTTTATCAAGAATATAAGATGTTAGGTCAAACAAACCTTGATATGACAACGTTTGTTTGACTTTTTTTGATAAAATGCAAACATTTTGCAAACATAGGTTATCCAAAGATACTTTTACCGAAGTTTTTAACTGCTTCTTCCTGCATATTCGGTAAAACATGAGAATAAACACTTAATGTCATTGAAATATCTGTATGACCTAATCTCTCACTGATGATTTTAGGGTTAACTCCTTGTTTCAATAGTATAGTTGCGTGTGTATGTCTTAAATCATGGAATTTAATTTCTTTTATACCTACTTTGTGTGTCGCCCTAATAAAACTTTTTCTGAAATGTGCTCTTTTTATGATTCTTCCAAACTCATCACAATTTATTAAACCTTGATCTAGATAAGCAGAACCAAACCTTAATTTCTCTTTATTAATTAAAGTCTTATGTTTTTTTAAGGCTACTATTGTTTCATTAGGTACAGGAATTGTGCGTTTTGACGAATTTGTTTTTGCAGTTTTTTTGATTTTATTGTCATGACCAGATGTTTGATTTATTGTAACGGTATGTTTTTCAAAATCAATGTCCTGCCATCGTAACCCTAGAACTTCTCCCAGACGCATACCTGTAGTTATTGCAAGTAGATACCCAATGTGATATCGTGATTTTTGTGAATGAGCTAAAAATTTTTTTACTTCTTCCTCTGTCCAAGTCTGGATAGAGGTTTTTTCTTTTTTAGGTATCTCAGCAAAATCTGCTGGATTTCGAGAAAGAATATTTTGTTTTACAGCTAAGTTTAAAGCACTCTTTAAAATTCTATGCATAAGCAGAATGGAATTATTTGTAATCCCTTTATCTATCGCAGTCTTATAGCATTTTTGAATGTGCATAACATTTAATTTATGGAGTGCGACCATTCCTATATTAGGTATAACATGTTGGTTCATAAATGCCCTATAGCCAGCAAAGGTACTCTTTTGTATACTCATACTTTTAATTTCTAGCCAATGATTTAGGTAATCTTTTAGCGTAACTTTAGATGGCTCTATAAAAGTTCCTTCATTCAACTCTGTAATTTTCTTTGCCACATCAGCCTGTGCTTCTTTTTTTGTCTTATATCCAGAAAACCACTTCTGTCTTCTTTTTCCTGTCTCTGGATCAGGCCCGATATCAATAACAATACAATACTTATTTCCTCTTTTTCGAATATGTCCTTTCACTTAAAACACTCCTTCATTTGTTTTGAATCATGTTGTATAAGTCTAGTTGTAATTTTGCTGCTATGAAAATTACATATTTGGACATATCAGCGATATAATTATTTTACCATATAACAAAATGTGAGTGGATTGATTTGTTATATGGATCAGTAGAGTAATTTACATTAAATGTATTCTTGATTTTCTATTATTTAAAATGGATTATTAATATTAAGATTTATAAATTAATTAAACCATAATATTAATAATTTATTAATATTATGGTTTATCTATTAAGTAAAAACTAAAAATTTTAAAATATAAAAATACAAAAAAATGGTTTGAAGATGAATATTAAAAGTTAATTTGGCTATTATATACATCGATGCCATATAATGTCATCTTAATTTTTGAAAGAGGTGGAAAAATGAGTATTCAAGCAGAGACAGTAGCGAAGGTAATATCTATGTTAGAAGCGGGTCCAAACCAAGGAAGAGGACAAAGGGTAACCACATTAGATGTTGCGGATGATGTAGAAAAAATAGCA
>NZ_FOST01000003.1:0-194783 GCF_900114335.1 Bacillus sp. 5mfcol3.1
ATAATAAAAAACTATATAGAAAGACCGCATTTTGTATAAAAATATACCTTAAGTTGATGGATGTGTGGTGCTACCCCATGCCCATCAACTTAAGAATGTAGAACTCCCCAAAAAAATTATGAGTTTTTTGTTACAAGTTATCACAAAATTTCGTTTTTGGGTAGTTTTATTTTCTTAGCTTGATGGCGATGAGCGGTACCCCATAAAGGCCCCTGATACATAATTGATGTTCTGCCATTTGTAGAAAACAATCCACTTATACCATTTTAACAAGAAGAAATATCTCGTCCATGTTGTAATATTGGCTTACGTTAAGCTTGTGAAAAAAACATATTCATGTATAATACAATTGATGTATGATGCATTAGTTGTAGGAGGGTGACCTATTTGAAAAGAGAAGATGCCTTAAAACTAAGAACGGATATTAAGAAAATGATTATAATAACTGGGGTTTTTGAATCTCAAAATTTGCCCAATGGACCATTTGAAAAACCTTTACCAACTTCTCAAATGATGGCGTTAGAGGAACTAGAGGTGGAAAAATTAACTGTTTGGCAACTATCCAATAAACTTAGATTAGAGACTTCAACTGTAAGTAGATTGGTAGATAAGTTAGTAAAAAAGGGGCTTGTTTATCGTGAAGTAAATGAAAAAAATAGAAGAGAACTTTTTCTGCACCTCACAGAAAAAGGTCACATAACTGTTAATTGCTTAAGAGAGCAATCCATTACATTTTATCAAAGTATTCTCAATAATTTATCAGAATCAGAACAAAAAATAGTTGTGGATGGTTTTGAATTATTTATTGATTCTATTTCTAAGTCTTTTGATTAGAGTGAGGTAAGTCATAACATTTGGAGGATAAAATGAGTTTGCATTTTGAACGTCCTATTATTGAATTAAAAGAGAAATTTGATGAATTAAAGAAAATTATGAAAGAAAATAATGTAGATTTATCGTCAGAAATTCATGAATTAGAAAAACGTTTAAATAAAATGCAAGATAAAATTTATTCTAATATTACACCTTTTCAACGAGTTCAAATTGCAAGGCTACGTAACCGACCCACGACATTGGACTATATACCTTTATTGTTTACAAACTTTCTCGAACTTCATGGTGATCGATTATATGGTGATGATAAAGCAATGATAGGTGGTATTGCAAAATTTAAAGGAATGCCCGTTACGGTTATTGGTCATCAAAGAGGTAGAAATACAAAGGAAAGTATAGAAAGAAATTTTGGAATGGCACATCCAGAAGGTTATAGAAAAGCGCTAAGACTTATGAAACAAGCTGATAAATTTAATCGCCCTATTATTACATTTATTGATACAATAGGCGCCTATCCAGGGATAGGGTCTGAAGAACGTGGAATTTCTGAAGCGATAGCTCGAAATCTATTTGAAATGACTACACTTAAAGTGCCAATTGTTTGTATTGTAATTGGAGAGGCATCAAGTGGTGGAGCTCTTGGCATTAGTGTCGGTAACCATATCCATATGTTAGAGTATTCATGGTACTCGGTGATTTCGCCAGAAGGAGCAGCATCTATCCTATGGAAGGACGCTAAGTATGCTCCAGAAGCTGCTGAACATATGAAAATTTCAGCAAAAGATTTAAAACATTTAGGAATTATTGATGAAATCATTCCTGAAATTAAAGGTGGAGCACAAAATGATATAAAATCACAGGCAAAAATGATTGAATCTGTAATCGAATTATCTCTAAAAAAATTGATACTATTATCCTCAGAAGAGCTTATACAACAGCGGTATGAAAAGTATAGACAAATAAAGAATTATAAATGAAAATATTTAAAGTCCGTATTACATTTCGGAGGATTCTCGCGGAAAAATTTTAAATATTTTGTAAGTAACCTCTTAAACTGGGATATGCTGATACTATTACTCTACAAAAGATGTGTGATCGGTATGGAAAAGGAAAATTTGTTCAAATGGAAGCATTATCACATACCCATCAACTTAAGAAATTGATTGTTCCCCAAAACGAAAAAATGAGCTGAATTCTCATAAATAATTGTAAAAAGGTGAAAATTTCGTTATGAGGGGGATCACAAAAGCTTAGGTTGATGGCAATGGGGTACCGCCACATCGCTATCAAGCTAAACTTCTGAAATATCCCCAAAACGAAAATTTCATCCTTTCATAGTTGTCCATAGGATCTTAGGGTGATTTTCATTTTTGAGAAGAATACATTTCTCGAATTGATGGCAATTATGGAGGGGTAAAAATAATGTTACGATGTTTATAAAAAATATGCGAAGAAATATGTTAATAGATTTTTTAATAATATTCATATAAAATACTATTTTGACTTAGATTAAACTTTGTTTCAAACAAACATTAAAATTTATTTTAAAGAAAGGGAAATATGGTAGAAAATGAAAGCAAATATTAAAATTATTGAAAAGCTTAAAGAAGAATCTTGTACCTTCTACATTCACAAAGTAACATCTTTTATTCTAGATATGGTATCAACACTAGAGAATAGTTCTGATAACTATTTAATAGTTAATTCAACTCACAAAGGTGAACAAGAAAAAATTTCTTGCTCAACTGTTATTTATTTAGAATATCTTGAAAGGAAGATTTTTGTTTATACAAAAGAAAATATATTTGAGATAAAAAGTCCTTTATATAAATTACAATCTGAACTTCCAGATAATTTCACTAGAATTTCAAAAACTATAATTATCAATATTCATTTTTTAAACAAATTCTCCGCTAAAGCAAACGGAAATTTGGAAGCACTGCTTTCAAACAGAGAAAAAGTAATTGTATCAAGAAAATATGTTTCTTCATTAAAAAACAGCTAAAAAACCATTCCCGATAACCACTTATGTATTGATTTTTACCACTTATGTTTAAAAGCATTTCTTTATATCTCCTTTGATGTAAATATTAATAAAAACAAAGGAGGATATACAATGTATACTATGATTAAAGAAGTATTTATAAGAACTCCATTATGGGTATGGATATTATTATTCATTTTAATAAAAAGGGGTATTGCTATTTCTCAAGAAAGACCAATTAATTTATCTAAAATGTTCCTTGTTCCCATGATTTTTATGATATGGGGGTTAGATAAAATTATCACTAAATTTTCTTACTTAGGATATTGTTTAATAAGCTATACGATTTTCATTCTTCCAGGTATTATGATTGGATATTTGTTATATGTAAAATATCAAATTTTCTTCAAACAAGAGACGGTTACTTTCAGGAAGAAATGTTACCTTCCATTAATAATTATATTGATTAATTTCTTTGTAAAATATCTCTTAAATGTAACTTTAGGAATGTATGCATCATTTTATGATGATATTTCGTTTAATATAATTTATTCTGCCATAAGTGGACTATCTGTAGGTTTATTTTTTGGCGGAATATTCTACACATTTTATATACAATCAAAATTAAATAACCTTATCTTAAAATCATAAAAAAAGAAGGGAAAGACTTTATTGAAACTAAAAAAACGACTGTATACAGGTTTAGGAACTGGTTCATTTATATACATGATAGTTTTACTATCAAGAAACTATAACATATCTATTACACGAGCTGAGATAATAAGTGTTCTTATAATCTCAGCTTGTGCAGGCATTTTTACATTCATTTTTGATATTGAAAAAATCAGCTATTTGTTCGCCTTGGTAATCCATTTTTTCATGATGATTATAGTTGTCTTTCTTATATCTACATATAACCATTGGATAGAAATATTCCCAACTGCTGATTTTCTTGAAAGTATAGTTTTAATATATGTATTTTCTTGGTTAATATCATTTTTAAATACAAAAAAAGATGCTAAAGAATTAAATATGTTACTAAAAAATAAGAAAAACATTTAAAGTGTCCTTCTTATAAGAAGGATTATGGTAATTAATCAGGTCGCTTGTTTAACAAAAACAACCCTTTTTACGTATGTAAACTTTGGTTAGTTTACGTTGTCTTCCGTTTTCGAACCTCATGTCATCTACGTTTACAATAGGATAGCTACATGAAAATAAAAAATAAGTAAAAAAGTGGAGGATGATTTGTCTAAAAATATAGAATTTTTAACAAAAATTCATAAATATGTTATATAATGATGTTAACAAACTATATTTTAGGCATTACCCCCGATTGTGTAGAATAAATAATTTTTCGATGAGCTAAAGTATTTGGCTAAAAGAACTTGTAGCGGGGCCTTGCTACAAGTTCTTTTATTTTTTCAGTAAAGGAAAATAAGAAAAAAGAAGGGGACACGAGTATGATCGGAAACTTAAAGAAAGCAGCATTGAATTCGTTAGATGGGAAATGGGGGGTAGGTATAGGAGTATCAGCTTTATTCTATTTTGTACCAACCTTAAGTGCATCAGCAATCGCCTTTTTTATGTATTTAATATTTGTACTGTTTATCGGGATAATTGGTCCTGATGCATTATTTATTTATTCAATAGGTGGGCAACCACAAGTAGATCCGGTAGCACTTGCTGCACTTATTCTAAGTTATATTGGTTTATGGGGGGTATGTTTCCTAATTTACAGTGTCATTCAAGGTATCTTTAATTATGGATATTCTGTTTTTACTTTACACTTAGGGAAACAAGAAGAAGTTAAGGTAGACGATGTATTTTCAGGATTTAAAAAGAAGAATTTGTTTAAATCAATGAAGTTAGGTTTAATGCAAGCTATCTTTATTTTTTTATGGAGCCTATTATTTATTGTTCCAGGTATTATTAAATATTTTTCTTATTCCATGTCGTATTACATATTAGTTGAGAATCCTGATTATACAGCAAGTGAAGCATTGAGAGAAAGTAAAAGAATAATGAAAGGACAAAAGCTAAAGTTATTTGTTCTTTGGTTATCATTTATAGGTTGGTTTTTATTAGCAGCATTTATCGGAATGTTTACATTTAATCTATCATTTATTTTTATTTCTCCTTATTACAACACAACTGTCTCACATTTTTACTTAGATTTAGTTAAAAAGCAGGATATTGGAGAAGCGAAGGTAAGTATATAAATAGGAAAAAAGTATGTTTAAGGTGAAAAATATTCGTAGTTGAAAGTGGATATGTGTTTAAGCATATCCACTTTTTAATATTATATTAAAAGTCTTAAGCTACTGGTTATTGTGATTTGGATAAGGATACCGCAAACGTGTTGCAAGTTAGATGGAATAGGTGTAGCACTACATCACTTGTAAGCTACGGTTATAAAATCCTCCTGAACAAAGAATATCCCTTTACAATTACTTATGAGTATTTAGTTCAGCTTTATCAAGCATATACTTACCTACTGTTTGCTTTTTATATATTATAGTAAAGACAGAAATCGGTTATGGCTATAATTCTATATAGGCTTTTTCTCCACCTGGAATCTTGAATGTATTTACATCAAATTCTTTAATTATATATATCTTTATCGCTTCAAAATCCTTACCAAAAGCGAGAGATGGATTTTTTAAGAAATATATTATTTTTTCCTTGTCATAGATTCGGGCTGTAATTATTTCTTTGTCCGAGTGAAACGATAAATTGACTCCTTTGTAAAAATATTCGTAATATCCCTCTTCATCCTGCTCACTCTTATCTTCAAAAGGAACAGATTCAATATAATATATAGTGCTATTTACATTTATTGATTTCATATAGCGTTACTCCCTTTTCAAGAATATCCATAAGAAATTATATAGTCTCTGTGTATTATACCAAAAATAGGGAATCTACTTTTGGAATTGTAAATAATATATAGGATCAAATTAAAATCTTTATATTATTTTTCATATTAGGGGTCGCCATATGTGCCCATCACTTAAGAATTTAAACCCTCAAGATGAAAATTTTGTGTATTTTTTACAGAAAACAACTAATTTTTCATCTTGGGGGTATTTGCTTTTCTTATCTTGATGGCAATGGGGTCCCGCCAACAAGATAAGAATTTTGCACGCTAAGCAAAAATACAATAAGCTGTCCATATGGGCAGCTTATATACATAATTCTCGTTATTGGAAGTTATTCTATATTGTTCTTAAATAAACTTAATATTTGTTGAGCATCTGTATCCCTTATTATATAATGTTCGAGATTTTTTTGTTCTTCATTGTCTTGACGAGCAATTACAACTTTTTTATTCTCTAGCCAAATTAAATATGTTTCACTGGAACTATCTTGGTAATTTACATTCATTTGATAATCAATATTTGCTTTGGCCTCATCATCTAGCAAAAGAGGAATAACTCTTTCTCGATCCTTATCTATTCCTGCATGTTCCATAGATTTAATAATTTGATCAAACTCTAGATTTATAGCTGTTTTTTTATTTTTTACCTTAGTTGATATAAGCTCAATTTTCTTTATTTCCTTTCCTTGAAAGAAAATTTGTTTGCGATTTTCCTCTTGTTGTATTGAGGCAGTTTTTACTTTTGGTTGTTCAGTAGTAGATGTACTACCAGTGTTTGTCTCAGTCGAACAAGCGGATAAATATAGGAATAATGATAAGGTCAGAAATGATATATTTTTATTCATAAATTAACTCCTTTTTTTATGGATAATATTCTCTTTCGCCATGTAATAAACCTTTTTAAAGGGGAGAAGCTATCTACTCTTCGTATGAATACCTTATACACTTGAAGTTAACATAACGTCTCATTGTCGGTAGCAAGTTTTTCATAGAATCCTTGTTTTTACTAAATTTTTTGTCTCTATGTCTATCTATCACTTATACAAGATTTTATACATCATTGATATAGCGGAGATTCTAGGGATCTTCGCTATTCTTTTTCGCATAAAATCTTGTATAAAAAAGTAGTTAGACTAGTGTGTTTTACTCCAATTCATTTCAAAATATAATTGGAAATTCATCTTTAAATTAAAAAAAGAAGGGGTTACCTATATATATTAATAACTTCGAAATATTGTATAACAGATAATTTTTATTGTGCTAACGAATCAGGATAGTGTGGCGACCGACCAACTAAATAGTTGCTTCTCCTCAATTATTAGAAGGGAAGTTCTATCATTTCGCGAATTTATTAGACATAGATGAGTGCTATAATTTTCTATATTTACATAAAGAGGTGACTACGCATGAATCAAAGACCGTCAGAAGAAGAATACGCCGGGAACTCCGGTGAATATATCCGTTTGGTGCCGGACGGTAACATCATCAACATTCTGCTCGCCCAGGAAAAGCAAATGACTGAGCTCCTGGCATCGTTGACCGAAAGCCAGGCCGCATATCGGTATGCGGAAGGAAAATGGACGCTGAAAGAAGTCGTGGGCCACATTGCAGACGCGGAACGCGTCATGACCTACCGCCTGCTCCGGTTCGCAAGAGGGGACCAGACGCCTCTGACCGGTTTCGATCAGGAATTGTTCCTACCTCCTTTCGGAAGCTGGACAACCGCGCAATTGGCCGAAGACTACCGGGCCGTAAGGCAATCAACGATCACATTGCTGCGCGGGCTACCGGCTGAGGCATGGAATCGTAAGGGCACAGCCAACAACCTAAGCATTACGGCACGCGCCCTCGCGTACGGCATCGCAGGACACGAACTTCATCACATGGGAATCATCCGAAACCGGTACTTGAGTTAATCGTCGGCTGAGATCTTTGAAATGGAACAAACACCTCTCATACAATCTTAGATACCGTTCTTATTGGGGTCCCGCCCCACAACCATCAACTTAAGGATTTAGACTATTTTTGAGATTAAAAGCACGTTACTATTCTCTTATGTTAATGAGAAAGGGTGACGTGCTTTTTATGAATATGCACCAAAAACAAGAGTTATCTTTATTTGCCGAAGAGTTATATCGATTTTTCTCATTTGGGGGTATTTGTTTTTCTTAGATTGATGGTAATGGGGCACTACTTTATAATAATCAAATTAAAAGTTAAATAGTTATAGAGACTCCATTACTAGGAAATATTGTAACTATTAAGTTGTAAAAAGAACCGTAGTTTTTCATTTTTGAAAAGGAGATGGTCCTTTTTAGTTGTAGCAAAGATATAATGCGAGGAAGTTTTTTCTAAATCAAAAAAAATTGATGAATTAGTTGCATAAAGAACTAAACAGCATATATACTATAAACATCAAAAAAAGTTGATGAAGGGAAGTGAACTACAGTGGCACAAGATTTCCAGCTCTATGAGAAAAAGTTTAAAGCGTTGGCGGATCAGAAACGTTTAGAAATCATGTATGAGCTTTGCCAGCGGGGTCAGACGTGTGTATGTGATTTAACAGAAGTTTTTGAAATGACACAATCTAAGTTGTCCTATCATTTAAAGATTTTATTAGATGCAGGTTTAATTGTAAAAGAAACAAAGGGTACGTGGAGTTATTATGATTTAAATGATGCGGAAGTGAATAATTTATTATCAGAAGAATTGTGCTGTATCTTTAGAAAAACAGGCAAAGGTAGCTGCTGTTAAAATTTTGCGTTATTAATCAAAAAAAATTGATTAATGATATATAAAGAGGAGGAATAATGTATGAGATATGTTCACGTCGGTATAAACGTTACGAATTTAGAAAAGTCTATTGAATTTTATGAAAAGGTATTTGGTGTATCACCAGTTAAGGTGAAAACGGATTATGCAAAATTTTTATTAGAAAATCCAGGTCTTAATTTCACGCTGAACGTACGAGATGAAGTGAATGGAAATCAGGTAAATCACTTTGGTTTCCAAGTGGATACAACTGAAGAAATTACATTACATAAAGAACGATTAGAAAAAGAAGGTTTCTTTGCGCGTGATGAGATGGATACGACTTGTTGCTATGCAGTACAAGATAAGTTTTGGGTAACGGATCCCGATGGTAATGAGTGGGAGTTCTTTTATACAAAAGCAGATAGTGATGTTCACAAAATAGAAGATTCATCTTGTTGCACGACTTCAAATGAGGTAGCTAAAAATTCTTGTTGTTAATAGGAGATGGAAAATAAAATGAAACGTTTATCTTTTCTAGACCGATATTTAACACTATGGATCTTTCTAGCGATGGCTGTTGGGATTGGTTTAGGGTTTGTGTTTCCTAGTGTAGTAGATGGACTAAATACATTACAGGTTGGAACGACGTCTATTCCGCTGGCTGTTGGTTTAATTATAATGATGTATCCACCGTTAGCGAAAGTTCGCTATGAGGAAATGGGCCGAGTATTTAAAGATGTAAAAGTGTTAGTTCTATCTTTAGTACAAAATTGGATTATTGGTCCGGTACTTATGTTTGTTTTAGCAATTATTTTTCTTCCTGATAAACCAGAATACATGGTTGGTCTCATTATAATTGGGTTAGCACGTTGTATTGCAATGGTCATTGTTTGGAACGATCTTGCCGATGGAGATAAAGAGTATGCGGCAGGTTTAGTTGCTTTTAATTCGGTATTCCAAATGCTCTTTTTCTCAGTTTATGCATACGTATTTGTAACTGTAATTCCAGAATGGTTAGGGATTGAAGGTGCTATTGTCGATATTACAATGATAGAAGTAGCAAAATCAGTATTTATCTATTTAGGAATTCCTTTTATAGCAGGTATGTTAACACGCTTTGTACTCGTTAAGTTAAAAGGAAGACAGTGGTATGAAAAGGTGTTTATACCGAAAATTAGTCCACTTACATTACTTGCATTGCTATTTACGATCATCATTATGTTCTCTTTAAAAGGGGAGATGATTGTTAGCGTGCCACTAGATGTAGTAAGAATAGCGATTCCGTTATTAATCTATTTTATTGTAATGTTTTTTGTTTCTTTCTTTATGGGAAGAAAAATTGGTGCAAACTATCCGGTAACAACAACGCTAGCATTTACAGCAGGTAGTAATAACTTTGAATTAGCGATTGCTGTAGCAGTTGGTGTGTTTGGTATTCATTCAGGCGCAGCATTCGCAGCTGTTATCGGACCGTTAGTTGAAGTCCCTGTCATGATTGCACTTGTAAACGTCGCTTTTTGGTTTAAGCGTAAATATTTTAAAGATCAACCAGTATAATTTAAAAACAAAGGCGGAAAACAACATGGAAAATAAAAAGACAATCTATTTCTTATGTACAGGAAATTCATGCAGAAGCCAAATGGCAGAAGCGTGGGGCAAACAATATTTAGGAGATAAGTGGAATGTATATTCTGCAGGAATCGAAGCACATGGAGTAAATCCAAATGCATTTAAAGCAATGAACGAAGTAAATATCGACATAACAAATCAAACATCAGATATAATTGATGCAAACATTTTAAATAGTGCTGATTTAGTCGTTACGCTGTGTAGTCATGCGGATTCTGTTTGTCCATCTACTCCGCCGCATGTAAATCGTGTTCATTGGGGATTTGATGATCCAGCAGGAAAAGAGTGGTCCGAATTTCAACGTGTTCGTGATGAAATTGGTGAACGTATAAAGCGATTTTCTGAAACAGGGGAGTAAATAAAGGAAAGAGTCAATCTTCTATCTTATAGGGGAGTGACTCTTTTTTATTATGTATTTCATTTACTTATCGCATCGCTTTAAAACCACTCTTAGAAATAATACAGAATATTATGTGAAGATGGTAAAGTTTCATTTTATAATTTTTACTTTATTAAAAGTTGATTTGTTAGAAAGGATAATCATTTATTGATATAATGAATGGATGCGTGGCAGGGAATAGATAGAAAGATACTGCTAGTAATTTATACTTCAAATGTTGGGAGATTGGACAGAGTTATGGGGACAGAAAAAGAAATTAGTTCCGCTAAATTAATATGGAAGATGACGCGCCCGCATACATTAACGGCGACGTTTTCTCCTGTAATTTTAGGGACAGTGGCATCACTTTATGTTGCCAAAATTGATTGGCTTTTATTTATTGCGATGATGCTTGCATGTTTAGCGCTGCAAATAGCAACGAACTTATTTAATGAGTACTATGATTTCAAACGTGGATTAGATACCGCTGAATCCGTTGGCATCGGTGGCGGAATTGTCCGTCATGGATTGAAGCCAAAAAATGTGTTAACAGTTGCGCTTTTATTGTATGTCGTAGCAGCATTTATTGGCATTTATATTTGTATGAATAGCAGCTGGTGGTTAGTTGTCATTGGTTTAATTGGGATGGCAGTTGGCTATTTATATACAGGCGGTCCATTACCAATTGCGTACACTCCGTTTGGAGAATTAGTTTCTGGGTTGTTAATGGGGACATGTTTTGTAATCATTGCTTTCTTTATTCAAACGAATACTGTAACGATTGAAAGTGTATTGATTTCCATTCCAATTGGAATTTTAGTAGGTGCAATCAATATGTCAAATAACATCCGAGATATCGAAGAAGATATTAAAGGTGGAAGAAAGACATTAGTAATCCTCCTTGGGAGAGAAAAAGCTGTGGTAACACTAGCGGTAGCCTTTTTCATTGCGTATTTATGGATTGCCGTAATTGTATTAATGGGTTATATAAGCCCTTGGGCATTAGTTATGTTCCTAGGTTTGAGAAAGCCAATTTCTGCGATTCAAAGTTTCCAAAAAGGGGCAAAGGATCCTGGATATATGCGCATCGCAATGAAATCAACAGCGATGACAAATACGATTTTCGGCTTCTTGTTGTCAGCAGGATTATTAATTAGTTATTTGTTTTAAATAACTTAACCCCAATTTCTCGATTTTAGTATAGAGAAATTGGGGTTTTATTTTGAGTTTTTTACGTTATAAACTATTATCATTTGAAATGTATATACCAATAAATTGCAACTTCATCACTTGTCTTATCCAAACCTTTATAAACAAGAAAATCAAACCCACCAATTACAAATCCACATTTTTCATAAAATTTACATGCTGCGACATTATTATTTTGCGTTTCAAGCATGATACCTGGCATATTTCCTTTTTTTGCCCACTGCTTTGCTTGATCAACTAATCTTTTACCAACTCCGAGTGTACGATATTTTTTATCTACCGTTATATCTTCTATGTAAGCATAGTGGTTCCAATTCTTTTTCAATACCATTAATCCAATGATTTGGTTATGTAACAGTGCTATGTAAATGACTTGATTAGGTTTATTTATATATTCATTGTAAGCCAGTTCTTCATTATCATCTTGATTTTGTAAATAACTTTTTTCATAACTTGGAACGTCTTCTACTGTATATTCTATACGTTTATTTCCTTTGGAAAGAGAAAGAATTAACCGAGCATTCACTATAAAACTGTCATCAATCTCCGGGAGATTATCTAAATCATTTGTTTCTAACTCTCTAATTACAAGGTTCATCGGGGCACCTCCACATAATAATATTTCTTCTAGTTCTTCATTTGGTTCAAATGAATTCCAATTACAAAATTATAATAGAATTTCAATAGTACGGCTATCTTTGTATTTTATCTTTATACCAGTATGTTGTTATCTTGATATAAAAATATTGTTTAGAAAGAGTAGTATCTTTTATTTTGGGTGTATATCCAGTTTTCAAATTTAACTGTAGTAGAGAAACAAATATTTTTTTAAAGAGTGGATGCCATACGTTATTCTTTAACTAAATTCGACATTATCTGCATTTTATCTTCACCTTCCTCTATTAATCTATTTATTGTAAACATCAGCTGGAGTTAATGCTCAGCTGTATAAATAATGAATATAAAAATTAATAGGGAAAGGATCGAAAAATAATGAAAGAATCACAAAGTAAGAAAAAAACAAGTCGACTAACTAAGGTAATAATATCTCTAGGAGTTGTTTTAGCAACGACCTTTTTCACCTTCTTTTTAATTGGAAAATGGAACTCTATCCCAGCGAAGGGAATAGCTAACGAAAGTAGTAATCAAGTTAACACGCAACAACAAGAAAAGAAAAAAGAAACACCACCGGCAAAACAGAAAAGACCTGATGGAAAACCGGTAGGAAAGGTTGTTTATTTAACATTCGATGACGGTCCTAGCGAATTAACTGGGAAGTTTTTAGATGTACTAAAAGAGCAAAATGTTGCGTCGACATTTTTTATGCAAGGTAGCAATTTACAAAATACAGGTTTTCAGGAAAACGTAAAACGAGCGGTAAAAGAAGGACATTATATTGGTGCTCATAGTATGACACATAATAGTGATAAGCTATACAAAAAAGGACAATTTGTAACGGAGATGAAAGAAACGTTAGCTCTTATTCATAATATTACGGGTACAATTCCTAAACTAGTCCGTCCCCCATATGGATCTGCACCAGGATTAAAGGGCGAGGACATTCGTAACAAAATTGTAGAAGCAGGAATAAAAGTTTGGGATTGGACGATAGATTCAAATGATTGGAAATTAAAAGATAATCCCATTCAGATTATCGAAAATGTAAAGAAACAGACAACAGAAGAAGTTGAAGTTGTATTAATGCATGAAAAGGCGCAAACATTACAAGCTCTTCCTGAAATTATTAAATTTTATAAAGAGCAAGGGTATGAATTTGGGGTATATAATGACGAGGATCATTTTCGTCTAAACTTCCAAAAAGATCAACGTCTATAGTATAAACATAGTTATTTTAAAAAGGTGTTTTTATTACTAAATCAATAATTAAGCCAAAAGACGATTTCCTATACAATAAAGAAATCGTCTTTTTTTATAAAGTTGACTTTTGGATCAAAAAGGTTTATTCTACTTGTGCAAGTGAATACTTACATTCGGGTTTGGATAAAGATTATGTGAAAGTTGGATGAAACGTGAATGAAATGACAAATACATCAGAACGTATTATTGAGGCTTTTTTAGAATTATTCCGCACTCATGGCTATAAGGGAACGACGACACGCTCGATTTCGGAACTAGCGGGCGTAAACGAAGTAACGATCTTTCGGAATTTTGGAAGCAAAAAGAATATTATGGAAAAAGCTGTCGAATCTTTATCGCGTGATATGGAATTGAATAAATTAATGCCTGGAGAGATGACTTGGAATCTTGAAGATGACTTGCTATCTATTGCAGAAGGATATCTTGCATATATAGAAAAGTTAAAGGATTTAATTTTGATTAGTTTTCAGGAAGCTGAAATGTTCCCAGAGCTCAAAGAAAAAATTGCATTAATTCCTAAACAATTAAAAGATAATTTGGTTTCATATTTCATTGAGATGAGAGAAAAGGGAAAGCTTATTGAAACTGATATGGAAGCTCAGGCGATGAACTTTATTTGGATGAATTTCGGTTACTTTCTTTCTAACTCACGCTTTGGTGACAATTTATTTTCCAATTCAAAAGAGATTTTTTTAAAACATAGTGTCCAACTATTTTCTAGGGGGCTAACTCCCTAGGTCTTTTTTTGTACCTAATGCAAGTAAGTACTTGCTATAATAAAACAACAAGGAGTACGACAATGAAAACTTTAAAAAATTTCTTTAAATTCCCTCCAACATTCATTGGAATTGCAACAGCATTTGCCTTTCTGTTAATTTTCTTTTGTGTGTGGATGACTGCATACGATGGTGTTACGGATCGGGTAAACCAATTAAAAGTCGGATTAGTTAATGAAGATAATCAAATGGGAACCGATATTGAAAAAAGCTTGAAGGAAAATCTACCCTTTAAAGTTAAAAGCTATATCTCGGTAACGCACGCCCAAAAAGATATGGATAACAGGAACTTAGATATGGTTATTCAAATTCCTGCAAATTTCTCAAGCCTATTGAAAGAAAATAATACTACAGAGATTAACTATTTCATCAATCAAGCAAACTCATCTTTGGCAAAACAGATTATGGAAGGCGCGGCAAAGGATATTACGCAAACAGTTAATAAAAATGTATATGCGTATAAACAAAAGCTTATTTCATCTAACCTATCTAACGAATTAAGTACAGTGATGCCGTCAGAAGAATTGGTCCAAAAGTTATCAGAAAACATTACGAAAGCTATGAGTTCATTAAACATTGATTCTGTGCAATCATCTGTCGAAAAAACAAACAATACAGATGGCTTTGCAGCAACCATGATTCCATTTTTAATTGTTCTTGCTTCATGGGTTGGAGCGATGCTTATGAGTTTAAATCTTAATATTGTTGCAACAATATTAAAAAACACGCACGGAAAATGGTCTATATTTTTATCAAGACAAGTTATTAACATTGTCGTATCTGTTATTTTAGCTATTATCACGTTATTATTAATGACCTTATTTAATGTTAAATTGAATACAAGCTTGTTTGAAACATGGATATTCCAAACTCTTGTCTTTTTCTCTTTTTTAAGCGTAACGCAAATGTTTATCGTTCTATTTGGTCCTGCTGGTATGATGTTTAATATCATATCGCTGTCAGTACAATTAGTTACTTGTGGAGTAATTGTTCCAAAAGTGTTACTATCCAATTTTTACCAAATTGTCGGTTCTCTTTTCCCTGGAACTTATGTAGCTGACGGATATCAAACAATAATTTTTGGTGGGGGAAATCTATCACACGATATGAATATTCTTCTTTGCACTTCAATTATTACCATTCTTATAGCGGTGGGGAGAATTATGCTGCAAAGAGATAGTAAAAGTGAATTGATCAAACAAACTGCCAACAGATAAAAAGCTTATATTACATGTGAAGTGCACCCTGATTGCTAAACAAAGTCTAACAATCGAGGGGCACTTTTTTTAGTCAAATTCTCTTAGCGTACGAAATTCGCGTTTTTCTCCGTAGCGAAATAGGGCTCATATGCTCTAACCTCATTCTATTAGTAAATAGCCTGCAATCATTGTCCTCTGTACATGAAATAAATTTGGTTTGTAATATAATCTGAACTAAAATGAAGTCCGTTTTTTATCCACCACATAATGATTCCTACCAATGAAGCGGTTTTAATCTCAATGGCAACATAATCTTCGGGTAGCTCTGTCTCACTATTATTTCTGCGCGTTTCTACTAATTTCTTTATTAATAGAAATAATTGTTCCTCAAAATGATTCATATTAAATAAAACAGATAAATAATTTCGATGAATATATAAATAATCAAGCAATTGTGTTAGCTGTTGTTTTTCTGATAAATTGCTTACGTGTATTAAAGCGGTAATTTTATTAGAAAGTTCGTTTGAAATTTCATCAGTGAGTTGCATGAGTAAATCCTGAATATCTTGATAGTGTAAGTAAAATGTTGTCCGATTTAATCCAGCTTCGTTTGCAATTTTCTGGACTGTTAAATTTGAAATAGTGGATTCCTCTTGTAAAAGGGAATAGACGGCATTTTTAAACATTTCTCTTGAACGAAGTGTACGAGGATCCTCTTTTTTAGATGTAGACATTTTGAAACTCCTTTATAGATTTTTCTTTGACTTTCTCGACATAGCATATTTTCAATGTCGATTAATGAACATTTTTAACAAAATTGTTCATGGTCAGGAATATGTATCTTTGTTACTATGAATTTTATCGACACTGTGTCGATAATGCAACTATAGAAAAAGGGAGTTTACAAATGGAGAAGGGAATAACAGAAAAAAATAAGAAAATTTTATTACTTGTACTAATTGCTGGATGTTTTTTATCAACATTAAACCAGACGTTACTTAATGTGGCAATGAGTAACTTAATGGAAGTATTTGATGTTACAGCTACAACTGTACAATGGTTAGCAACAGGTTTTATGCTCGTAAACGGTGTTTTAGTGCCAATTACGGCATTTTTAATGAAACGTTTTACAACGAGGCAATTATTTATTAGCTCAATGATTTTTTTATTAATCGGAACATTACTATGTGCCGGTGCCATCAATTTTGGCATGTTATTAACAGGAAGAATGATTCAAGCAATTGGGGCAGGAATTATTATGCCGCTCATGATGACAGTTATTTTATATTTATATCCTAGTGAAAAGCGCGGGAGTGTTATGGGAACTATCGGCTTTGCTATGATTTTTGCGCCAGCCATTGCTCCAACGTTATCTGGTTTTATCATTGAATATGTATCATGGAGATGGTTATTTATTGGATTAGCTCCATTTGTATTCATCGTCATTATTCTTGCGCTAAAATATTTAATGAACGTTGCAGATACGACAAAAGCAAGATTGGATATTGTAAGTGTCATTTTATCAACGATTGGCTTTGGTTGTGTTTTATTTGGATTCAGTAGTGCAGGAAGTAAGGGATGGGATCACCCGATTGTTATTACGACAATTATTACCGGGGTACTTGTTACAACGCTATTTTGCTTACGTCAAATAAAGTCTAACGATCCATTATTAAATTTATCCGTATTTAAGTATAAAATTTTTACTCTTACATCAGTGATCAATGTACTTATCACGATGATTATGTATGCTGATTTAATTCTTTTACCGATTTACTTACAAAACGGAAGAGGCTTTACCGCATTTGAATCAGGTTTACTTCTATTACCTGGAGCGGTCATTAATGCATTCTTATCACCAATTACAGGTAAAATGTATGATAAATACGGAGCAAAACCACTCTTTATTACAGGGTTAGTATTTATCATTATTTCGATGTGGGGGGTAATTGATTTAACTGAATCCACAACGTATATGTATGTAATGGTGCGTACTATTCTTTTACGGATTGGGTTAAGTTTCATTTCAATGCCTTTAAATACAGCAGGACTAAATGCTTTACCTAGAGAATTAGGTTCACATGGTTCAGCCGTAAATAATACGGTTCGTCAATTAGCCGGTGCTATTGGAACAGCTGTTGTTATTACTATATATACAACTCAAGCAACTTCACACGCTTCAGAGTTATCTTTAGAAAATGGAAACATTACAGCTATTCAACTAGCTAAATTATCCTCTATTTTCGGCTCAAGTGATGCGTATCTATTCATGTTATTTTTATCTTTCGTAGCATTAATCTTTGCATGTTTCATGCCTAAAAAAGTGGCAACTCAAAAACTTGAAAGTAAGGCAAGTAATTAGAATCGTTTATAGAGTAGTTTAGAAAGTATATGATGGAAGAAAAGCAAGGGATCTAATAATTAAGGTCATTTGCTTTTCTTTTTGTTTATGAACTTAACTGTATTTTGTAAAGATATTAAAGGAGACATGAAAAAATCCACCTACAACAATTAAAAGATTGATTGACCGAAACAATATAAAAAGGACTCGTAAATTTATCCCACTTTAATGGGCAGTAAGACCCCTACCTCAAAATTCAGCGAAAGCAAAGAAGTTAGGTAGGGGAGGATCAACTGCCCATAAAAGTCCGATTGGTGAGGGCTGATAATCAGTGGGGGATGAAGAAAACCTCCACTGATTAAAGTTTCACTTTATAAGAGTTCTTTTTTGCAATCCCAATAAATTCTTCTCAATAATTGAAAATAAAATCAATCCGGATTATTATATTGTTATTGTAAATTTATTTTATTGAAGGAGGATACATAGATGAAAAGCTCAAAAGGCGCTATTGAATCAGAGATAAGCAAAGCAATTACTCACTGGGAAAAGGACTACCTAGGACGCGGGTCTATATCCGTTAAGACAGATATATTACGGGATATGATTATCGTAAATTTACAAGGTGTTTTAACGCCGGCTGAATATAGTGTTTGCGAAACAAAAGAAGGTATGCTAACGATAAAGAAGAATCGTTCGGAGCTAGTTGAATCTGGAATTGATGATCTGAAAGAGATTATACTAGAATTAACTGGAGAGAAAGTGAAAAGCTTTCATACGGATATAAGCTCCCGTACAGGCGAACGAGTAATGATTTTTAAATTGCTTCATAATCTTGAGGAGAAATTTTAAAAATACCTTAAGGTTAGTGGAAGGATTAAGAAACCTACAAGTTTTGCACTTTATTAACAGGCTAATAATTAAAAACTTGAAGTTATTTAGGTATAATAAATCTTAATTCTAATAACTCTTAAAAAACGGATAAAGAAATTGACAAACTGCTTAATATGGTTTATCTTATAATTGTTTTAAAAAATTGATAGATGCTCATTTTAACAGCTTGCTATAATTAAGGCTTTAGCATTTTTTTAATATGTAATATTGACTAAATGAAAAAGTTTCTTAATTAAAAGATAGCGTATAACATAAATTGATATATTGATTGCATAATCTAGGAGATCAGAAATATACATTTCTTTTTAACAGGAGTAATACATACATTATTATCCTCTATAAAATGGGAGCTCTTCAAAAAACTTTATTGAAGTTAGTTGAAGTGAAACCGACAATCTCCATAATTCAATGATGATATAAAATCATTGAATTATGGAAGTTGTCGGTTTTTTTTATGGGAAAAAACGATGCACTAAAAAGAGTGAATGAAAATTGAAATTTAAAAAACTATCGTAATTAAAAGGAATTTTTATAGGCTATTTTCGCTTAGAAGGGAGTATTTAACATGTTAATTTCGCTGAGTTCATCAACACTGTTAACTTTATTTTTTATGGCGCTTAGTGCTTCTTGGCTAAGTGGATTATTGTTTTTAAATGCAAGGATGCCTTTACGTTTTGTTCATATCCATATTGGTATCGCTGCTTTGCCTTCATTGGTTTCTTTACTCGCACTTGTTAATAACAATGGAGATAGAGTTGTGGGGCCTTGGCATCTAGATACTTTAGCTTGGTTAATGGCTTTCTTTGTTCTTACAATTGGTTTAATCATTCAGCGTTTCTCTGTACGTTATTTAATGGGAGATCGCTCATATCGAAAATACTTTGCACTTTTTACATTTACTACAGGTGTATCTTCGGTTGCATGGTTAAGTGATGATCTTCGCTTAATGATCATTTGTTGGGGAGCAACGCTTATAGGATTGGTTCTACTCATAGGACTAAATAAAGGGTGGAAAGTAGTTAGTGAAGCAACTAAAATCTCTGGCTATTTATTTACAATAAGTTGGATTGCGTTGCTATCAGCTATCATTTGGCTTTTTCAAGTAACTGGACAGTGGCAGTTAACGTCAGTTTTAACGAATGAAGATGTAGCGCTACATGGAACATTGGAGAGAACAGGAATTAACTTATTAATTATATTAGCTGTGATGATTCCAGCAGCACAATGGCCTTTTCAAAGATGGTTAATTGAGTCTGCTGTTGCTCCAACTCCTGTTTCTGCTATTATGCATGCGGGTTTAGTAAATGCTGGCGGTATCATGTTAACTAGATTTTCACCTCTTTTTCATGATGATATTGCACAAATAATTTTACTAATTTTCTCTAGTATTTCTGTCTTAATAGGTACAGGAATTAGTTTAGTCCAAGTTGATTATAAACGTCAGCTAGTAGGTTCAACTATTGCACAAATGGGATTTATGCTTATTCAATGTGCATTAGGCGCTTATTTAGCAGCTGTTATTCATTTAATTTTACATGGTTTGTTTAAAGCTACACTATTTTTACAAGCTGGTTCTTCAGTGCAACGTTTTGGGGTAGTGAATCAGTCTAATGAAAAGATGGCCAATTTATGGATTATAGTCGGGCGTGTTTTAGGATTATTTATAGCAATTACTTTCTGGTTTATGACTTCTGGAGAGGGGTATCAACTAGTTAGTGCGTTAATCTTAGGCTGGTCACTATACTTTTCATGGAAACAGCTTGTTGTTTTTGGAGAGGGAAGAATGGGACGAATTGCTGGCGTAATTGTTTTGATTGGATGTTCTCTCATTTACTTTACTGTTCATAATTCTCTTTATAAATGGTTGCATACTGATATTTATCAAAGTGTTCAACCTTCAGCTCCAGCCGTTATCTTTGTTATATGTATTTTACTATTTAGTAGTGTTATTAGTACTTTCGTTACTCGTCATCAATCTTCTACTTTATTCGCTGTACTTTATCTTTGGTTAGTTCGAGTAGGTGAGGCGAGACGAAAGTCAGTAGAAAGTCACCCAGGCTATCTGAAACATTATGTATCAAAGGGAGGTAATTCGTGATGAGCATATCGTCAATATTAAAGAAAGATACAAACATTGATATGCAAGAAAATAATATAAATGATTTAGTTGCATCTGCTAGCCGAGTTATTGCACCACTTTGGCCTATCTCTACGTTTGCAGCTCATCACCCTTGGATGGGACTTGAAAAGCAATCATTTGAACAAGTCGCAAATTGGTTAAAAGAAGCTCGTAATGTGGATATTTATCCTAGTGCCTCCATGATTCATTCGGCAAAAGCGAAAGGTGAGATTGAGGAATCATTTTTACAAAGTAGTTTGTCTCGTTGGCTGGATTCACAATCTTTTCATATTCCGCGAGACAAAGTAGAGCGATTTTGCCAAGCAGCTTTAAAGTTAGAAAAATTACCTTCTAGTCTATTATTATCGCCAGAAGTAAATAAATTGGCAGAAGAAATGAGTTATATAAATACAGCAAGTATGAAAGCCTCTGTTATGCAGCCAATAAGTTCGCTTATAGAGAATCAAAATGGTGAAAACCTATCTGATATTCTTAATTATCATATTATTAAATGGTGTAAATTATATCTTGATGACTCCGGATCAAGTTGGACGATGCCAAATCGAGAGAAAGGTTTTTATCGTGCATGGCACCACCTTATTAAATTTGATCCAGCGCTCAGTAAAAATGAGCGTAAAGTTTTAAAAGATTGGCCACAAGATGCCGAAGTAGCTTTAGCGAGAGCGTTATTTGAACTAGGAATTTCTGAATCTAACATACAAGCTTATCTTGAAGGGCACTTACTTTCTTTACCTGGGTGGGCAGGAATGATACGATGGCGCTCACAACAATCAATTCAGGAACAGCAACTTCTCATAGAATATTTAGCAGTTCGAATTTCTATGGAGCTGGCTATTGCAAAACCTTATTTACCTTTAAAAAATCAAAAGGTTGAGAAAAAATTTCCGATCGTCCCACTTATAGCTTCTTGGATCTATTGGGGGAATATTTCAACACGGGAATGGTTACAAATGCCTGCTGCTGAACAAAGTGAATTATTAGCATTCGCTTATCGTTTTGATGAAAATATTCGCAGGAAACTTTGGCTGGAAGCTTGGGAACAAACGCATGCAGAGCAATTAAGAGAGAAAATTGCTTCTAAACAACGTGTAACCAATGATAAAAAGCGTGTATTAGCTCAATTAGCATTTTGTATTGATGTACGTTCAGAACCGTTTCGTCGCCACCTTGAAAAATTAGGTCCGTTTGAAACATTTGGAATAGCTGGTTTCTTTGGATTACCAATTGCAACTAGTGAACTAGGTAGTAATAACAACCATCCTTCTTTGCCAGTTATACTCAAACCGAAACATCAAATAAAAGAGCTCACAAATGAAAATGAACTTAAATCTTATGAGCAGCGTAAGAGGGTAGGCAGTTCGGTACGTTATACATTTAAAACGATGAAACAGAACGTAATGACAAGTATGGCGCTACCTGAGTTAAGTGGTCCTTTACTTGGTCTACAGATGGTGACAAGAAGCTTTGTCCCAAGAGGAGTTGGTGGTTTCATTCGTAAACTTCGTAAAACTATGTTACAAAAACCTGATACAACATTCTCGCTTAATCATGTTCATGACACAAAGGGTGAGATACCTATCGGTTTTACGAAAGAAGAAAAAGTGAACTATGTGCGTCAAGCTTTGAAAATGGTGGGACTGACAGGGAAATTTGCTCCTTTAGTTGTAATGTGTGGACATAGTAGTCAAAGTACGAACAATCCTTATGCTGCAGCACTTGAGTGTGGTGCTTGTGGCGGAGCAGCAGGAGGATTCAATGCAAGAGTTTTTGCTACTTTATGTAATCTTCCAGAAGTGAGAGAGGCGTTGTTTGCTGAAGGTATTAAAATTCCTGAGGATACCATTTTTGCAGCAGCTGAACATAAAACAACAGTGGATGAATTGGAATGGATTTACGTCCCAGAACTTTCGGAAACTGCGCAAGAAGCATTTGATTGTATCAAGTCGATTATGCCAAATGTGAGCCAACATGCAAATAGAGAGCGTTTA
Source organism: Bacillus sp. 5mfcol3.1 (assembly GCF_900114335.1). Lineage (NCBI taxonomy): Bacteria > Bacillati > Bacillota > Bacilli > Caryophanales > Bacillaceae > Bacillus > Bacillus sp. 5mfcol3.1. The sequence continues at coordinate 22,884 of NZ_FOST01000003.1, forward strand.
ACGCAATTACCAAATTTAAAAACGAAAATAAAAAATGCGAGTAAAGAGGCACATCGATTTGCAGAAGATTGGAGTGAAATACGTCCAGAATGGGGATTAGCTCGTAATGCATCTTTTATTATCGGGCAACGGGAATTAACTCAGGATTGTGACTTAGAAGGTAGGGCTTTCCTCCATAATTATGATTGGAAACAGGATGAAAGTGGCGATATATTAGCTAACATTATTGCAGGACCAGGAACAGTAGCTCAGTGGATAAATCTACAATATTACGCTTCAACTGTAGCTCCTCATTATTATGGTAGTGGAAATAAAACAACCCAAACCGTAACGGCGGGTCTTGGTGTTATGCAGGGAAATGCAAGTGATTTGTTGCCAGGCTTACCTTGGCAATCCGTTATGCAGTCAGATAGTGAGACGTATCATTCACCACTTCGTTTACTAATTGTAATTCAAGCACCTATTCAATATATAGAACGTTTACTAAATAATGATTTCACATTTCGAGAAAAAGTTCAAAATGGATGGGTTAGACTTGCAAGTGTTGATCCCGAGGGACGCTGGAAAAACTGGTAACAATTATTATTGTTACTAGCTTAAAAGTTTCATAAATACAATAATGAAGAAGGAGTGCTCCATATGAATTCAAAGAATAAAAAAGTTTTATTATTAACAGACATTGAACACGGAATAGAGCCTAGTATCCAACAAGTAACTAACATTCAACAAGAAAACATGTTGACTATACACAGCTATGATTCTGTAATTGTACATCCTTATGGAGATATAATGAGATCTATTATTATTGCTATTTATCAAGAAAATGTTAAAGAAATTTTTGTTGTCGGAATAGAGGATAAAGAAACTTCTTCAGTTAATCTACAAACTCAACGTGATTTCATAAAAGATAATATAGAATTAGACTATCTCTTTAAAAATTGCATGCCTGAATTTTTAAGTGGTAGCCTTGATGAATGGCTAAGTGGAAAAGAAAATGTTAGTGAAAATATTGAGAAGAGTATAGATATGATTTGTCATCATCCATTAGTGCCTTCTGATGTTAAAGTTCATGGTTTCATAATTGATAGAACGGGTGAAAAAGAAACGGTTGTTAAAATTTCTGCTAATAAAGTACTGAAACAAATGCATTTTTATGTGTAAGTTATCGATAGATAAGCAACTTTTATTTGGACTTGTGTCCTTTACAAAGAGCAAAAGAAATCTTCTATAAATGGGGATCTTTTGCTCTTTTTGTTTGAATTTTTAATGTGTTTTATAGGAGATATCTAATATGTACATAATAAAAATATATAACCTTTTGCATGAAATTTTAAGGACGGATTAGCAGGTGATAATAAAGTTAATCGTAAAATAGAAGTGTATATTGTGATTTATCCCGCATTAACGGGTAGCCCTATTGGTGAGGGCTGATTAAATTTTTACTTTATTTTAAGATTATTGCTAAACAGAATGGAGATTCTTTAATTATGAGAATAAAACAGTTAAAACCTAAAATGATATGGAAAAAAAGAATGTTGCTAACTCTTTTTATTGTTTTCGGATTGATTATTGCGGGGGGGATTTTCTGGAATGTTTCACCTATTCCGAAAGCGTTTCTCATAAAAAAAGCATTTGAAGGTGGAATGTTTGTTCAATCTAATAATTATAAAAACGCTCTAAAAGAGACACGAATTGTTAAAGATATCAATTATAATTCTAAATTTCCTGATGGTACATTAGACATTATTTATCCCAAAAATTTTATAGGGAAAACACCTGTTATTTTTTGGGTGCACGGGGGTGGATTTGTAGGTGGAGATAAATCAGACATTACTGGTTATGCAGTAGAATTAGCTGCTCGTGGTTATACAGTGATAAATATAAATTACGCTCTTGCTCCTAAAAGAAAGTATCCTACACCAGTACTACAACTTGGTGAGGCTTATGAATATATAAAAGCAAATGCAAAGAAATATAATGTAAAACTAGATGACCTATATTTTGCAGGAGATTCTGCGGGAGCGCAAATATCTGGACAATTTGTTACTATTCAAACATCTCCAGATTATGCGAAATTAACCGGAATTGACGCTATTGTTACTCCTTCTACAATTAAAGGTATACTGCTATTTTGCGGCCCGTATAATATGCCTGCATTAGCTAAAATGGAAACATCCAAAGAAGTGCAAGACTTTATGCGTACTACTGGCTGGGCTTACTTTGGGAAAAAGAAGTTTGAAACATTACCTGAAATGGAAATCGCCTCTATTTATAAACACGTTACAAAAGATTACCCACCAACGTTCATCACAGATGGAAATACTGCATCATTCGAAGATCAAGGTAAAGCATTAGCTTCTACTTTACAAAATAAAGGAGTATCTGTAGATACACTTTTCTTTGATAAAAATATCTCTGGCGAGTTAGCACATGAATTTCAATTTAAAATGAACACTCCAGCAGGTGAAGAAGCTTTTAACCAAGTTCTTAAATTTCTAAATGAAAATAAATAATATATATACTATTAACTTTTTATAAGCCTAGTTTAATACCATATATGGGTGAACAAAATATTGCATTAATAATCTAATGGTAGCAAAAATAAATTTGATAAGAAGTATATAGTAAGAATGATTTGGAAATACAGATGGGGATATAACTATTTTATTTAGGACGGTGCACTTTAAATGGATTTACAGAAAGGGAAATTATATTGGAACACAACTTTTTCTAATACACCTTCTTATCCTCGGTTGGAAGAAGATATAAAATGTGACGTACTAATAATAGGAGCAGGAAGTTCAGGTGCTCAATCAGCATATTATTTGAGTGAATCAGATTTAAATATTGTTGTCGTTGATAAAAGAAAGGTAGGACATGGAAGTAACCTTACAAATACAGCACTTATTCAATATTTAGGAGATAAGATGTTTTTTGAACTTGTAAATACATTTGGAGAAGAGTATGCAGTTAAGCATATGAAATTATGTGAACAAGCTATTAATGATATTGAATATGCTGATCAAAACTTGCCTTATTGCTCTGACTTTAAACGACGTGACAGTTTATATTATGCAAGCTATGAAGAGGATATAAAGAAATTAGAAAAAGAACTGTATTATTTACATAAGCATGATTTTAAAGCGACTTGGCTATCAGAGGAACAAATTGGACAGAGATATCCATTTAAAAAACGTGCAGCTATTTATACGTATAATGATGGTGAAATAAATCCTTATAAATTTACACATAGTTTATTAGAACAAGCTTCTAATAAAGGAGTTCAAATTTATGAAGATACAGAGATTGTTGGCAAAAAGTTAGAGAAAGAATGTGCTATCTTTTATACAAAGGGGGGCAATTCTATTACTGCCAATAAAGTAATTGTGGCTGCAGGATATGAAGGATTGGAATTTAAAAAGGAAAAGAACGCTACACTGATTAGCTCATATGCAGTTGTTACTAATCCTGTAGAAGATTTATCTTCTTGGTATAAACGTACTCTCATTTGGGAAACTGCGAGACCATATATTTATATGAGAACTACTGCAGATAACAGGATTATTATAGGTGGGCTAGATGAAGATACAAACATTGCTCAAGAAAGAGATTCAAAATTAATCCATAAAAAAGAGAAATTAGTAAATGAATTTAATAAGCTCTTTCCCAATATAACAGTTGAACCTGAATTTTATTTAAGTGCTTTTTATGGTGGTACTCATGATGGTTTACCTATAATTGGAATGTATGAAGAGTTTCCAAATTGTCACTTTATCTATGCGTATGGAGATAATGGATTAGTATATAGTATGGTACTTTCTAAAATTGTTCGAGATATAATTATTAAAGGTTCAAGTCCGGATTTGAATTTATATTTACAAACTAGACCAAAACTAAATGAGTAAGTTGCATGTATGCAAAATCAAGGTAGTTTAAAAAAGTAATAGTTTTTACGGTTTTAATTACTTTATATAGGAAGCAATTCTACAATTATAATCTCTCCAATATATTTGGGGGGATTTATTTTTTTTTTATGATTTATTGAAAAATAGTCTAATTAGACTATAATGAATATATAGTTTAATTAGACTATATATTTTATTGAGTGTGAAAAAAGGAGGAAAGAGGCATGGTTGCAAAAGAGAGCAACTTACGCTTAGTGATAGCTGGGTTAATGCTAGGCATTTTAATGGCTGCAATGGATAATACAATTGTTGCCACTTCAATTGGTACAATTGTCTCAGATTTGGGTGGATTGGATAAATTCATATGGGTTACTTCTGCTTATATGGTTGCAGTTATGGCGGGTATGCCTATTTTCGGGAAATTATCTGATATGTATGGTAGAAAGAGGTTTTATATTTTTGGTTTATTAATCTTCTTAATTGGTTCTGCATTATGTGGTACTGCGCAAAGTATTGTTCAGCTAAGTATTTATCGTGCAATTCAAGGTATAGGTGGGGGGGCACTGATGCCAATCGCCTTTACCATTGTATTTGATATTTTTCCTATTGAAAAAAGAGGGAAAATGACTGGATTATTAGGGGCCGTATTTGGTTCTTCAAGTGTATTAGGACCTTTATTAGGTGCGTATATAACAGAAAATATTAGTTGGCATTGGATTTTTTACGTCAATATTCCAATTGGTCTAATGTCATTAATTTTTATTTTAAAAGCTTATAAAGAAAATAATCCACCTACTAAGCAAAATATTGATTGGTGGGGGGCGATAACACTCGTCATAGCAGTAATTAGCTTAATGTTCGCTTTAGAATTGGGAGGAAAAGAATTTAAGTGGGATTCGATACAAATCATTGGGTTATTTGCATCGTTTATTGTATTTTTTGTTGGCTTCTTATTGGTAGAAAGAAAAGTGAAAGATCCGATAATATCATTTTGGATGTTTAAGCGTAAGGAGTTTGCAATATCACAAATTATTACGTTTTTCTATGGAGCAACATTTGTTATTTTAACAGTATTTATTCCTATTTTTGTTCAGGCTGTATATGGTGGAACAGCAACTAATGCTGGATTAATTTTAACCCCAATGATGTTAGGTTCTGTAGTAGGTAGTGCAATTGGTGGAATATTTCAAACGAAAATTAGTTACCGCAACTTGATGTTATTATCTATAATATCCTTTGGGATAGGTATGTATTTGTTAGGAACGATGGATCCGCAAACAAGCCGTGTACTTTTAACGATATACATGATTATAACGGGATTTGGAGTTGGATTTTCGTTCTCTTTGCTTCCCACAGTTTCTATTCATAATATGGAACCGAGATTCCGTGGTTCAGCTACTTCGACAAATTCATTCTTTCGTTCACTAGGTATGACAATTGGAGTAACGATTTTTGGCTCCATTCAAAATAGTACCTTTACAGCTAACTTAAAGGATGCTTTTAAGGGAATAGAACATGGTTCCAGCATGTTAAATAATCTAGGTGATCCAAGTGCAATATTTCGCTCAGATGTAAGATCCAGTATCCCTACGTTTATTCTTGAAAAAATTATAGCTGCTATGTCATCTTCAATTACTACTGTTTTTCTATTAGCTTTAATTCCAATTATCGTTTCGTTTATAGCAATATTATTTATGGGAAATTCCAAAGCTGGTACAAAGGATAATAAAGTGAATTTGAAGTCATAAATTTTATAAAACAAAAAGATTCTTTACTTATTTTTAGCTTATACTATTGGTATAGGTTATTAAGGAGTGGAGAGTTATGAATACAAAGCTTTTTATGCTGGGTCTTCTTATGGAGAAAAATAGGCATCCGTATGAAGTCCAGCAACTTTTAAAAAATAGTGAAATGAAATATTATATAAAAATTACTAAAGGCTCTTTATATTATACATTTGAGCAACTTGAAAAGAAGGGCTTTATAGAGGTTGTTGATATTATTCGTAATGAACAACGCCCTGAAAGGACTATTTACGGTATTACTAAAAGTGGTAAACAAGAATTTGAGCATTTATTATTAGAGCAAATGATAAAGAAAGAGGATATGCATCGTCCTATATATGAAGCGCTACTTTTTGCACAATATGGGGAGGAAGAATTAATTCTAGAACAGCTAAAAACTAAAATTTCTCAACTGACGTTATATCTTACTACCCTTCAAAAAGTATATGAAGAAAAGTGTGGAAAAGAGAGTGTAGCTAAGTTATATATATTATCTAGTGTCATTTTACATTTAAGAACAGAGTTAAAAGTTTTACAGAGTTTATATAACACCATAAAAAATGAAAAGATAGATAATATAGGAAATGATGTACTTAGAGAGATAGAAAATCAATGTTTATAGTGAAGAAGATTATAAAATAAAAAGGATGATTCTTATAGTATTTTAAAAATAACAGAAGTACTTGTTCTCATAAAGAATGAATTGTGCTTTAAGAATTAGAAGGGATAGCCATGCAAAATAAAATTATTGTTATGTTTCAAAAAGATTTTCGTTTATATGATAACCCAGCGCTATTTGAAGCTGTTCAGTCTGGTGAGGTTCTTCCGGTATATATACAAGATGAAACTTTTTCAATAGGAAGTGCGGCAAAGTGGTGGTTACACCATGCTGTAAAAGATGTAAAGAAGCAACTTGAGGCATTGGGCTCTACTTTAATAATTCGTAAAGGACGTACGGAGGAAGAAATACTTTCTCTCATAGAACAATTAGATATAACGGCTGTATATTGGAATATTTGTTATGATCCTGACAGATTACAATCTAATCAAAAAATGAAAATGATGTTAGAGGATAAAGGTATTATCTGTAAGGAATTTAATTCGCATTTATTATTAGAACCGTGGATTATAAAAAAGAAGGATAACACTGAATATAAGGTGTTTACGCCTTTTTACAATGCATTTCAAAAGCAGGTAATACCTAAACCTATTAGCAGAGTGCAGAGTATAAAGTGGGGAAACTCTTTACCAGCAAGCTTATCTGTTTCAGAATTACACTTGTTGCCGACTATACCGTGGACATCTCATATGGAAGCAATATGGGATCCGACAGAAGAAGGGGCATATAAAACATTCAAGAAATTTTTCTCTAGCAAATTAGCCTTTTATAGTGAAGGAAGAGATTTTCCAGATCAAAATGTCCATTCGATGTTGGCACCGTATCTTTCATTTGGTCAAATATCAGTAAAGCTAATGTTTCATTACTTAATAAATAAAAGTACCGAAAGACAATGTAGTCTTTTTGAAAAACAAGTTAATAGCTTTATACGTCAATTAATTTGGCGAGAGTTTTCTTATTATTTACTATATCATTATCCATTTACAGTATCTAAACCTCTTAATAAGAGCTTTGAAAATTTCCCGTGGGATAAGGAAGAGGAGTTATTAAGCGTATGGCAGAAGGGTGAAACTGGTTATCCGTTTATTGATGCGGGAATGCGGGAGCTTTGGCAAACAGGTTTTATGCATAATCGGGCAAGAATGGCTGTAGCCTCTTTTCTTGTAAAGCATTTGTTAATTCCATGGCAAGAAGGAGCAAAATGGTTTATGGATACACTACTAGATGCTGATATTGCAAATAATACAATGGGATGGCAATGGGTTGCTGGAAGTGGGGCAGATGCATCACCGTACTTTCGTATTTTTAACCCCATCACACAAGGAGAAAAGTTTGATAAAAATGGAGAGTATATAAGAAGATGGGTACCAGAATTAAGCGATATACCGAATAAATATATACATAAACCATGGGAAGCGCCTGCGCATATTTTACAAAAGGCCAATATAAAGCTTGGGGATACATATCCTTATCCGATTGTTGATCATAAGGCAGCACGAGAGAGAGCCCTTTGTGCATATAAAAGTATGAAAGAATTTGTATAAAATAGGTTAAACAATATGTATTTGGAATTTAAATATTAGAATTTTATCCATTACAAGGGCATACTAATCATATAAAGTTTCTATAATCTTCTAGTAAAAAGGAGAATGTTTATGAAAAAATCTAGTATTATAGTATTTTTACTAACATATGGTTTGTTTTATGTTTCTAGTGTTTTATTCCCTATTGATCGTACTTGGTATGATGCGTTAGAAAAGCCGTCTTGGACACCTCCTGGTATGACAATCGGAATGATATGGGCTGTATTATTTGGACTTATTGCATTATCAGTTGCAATTATTTACAACAACTATGGATTCAAGCCAAAAACATTTTGGTTTTTATTCCTTTTAAATTATATATTCAATCAAGCGTTCAGCTATTTTCAATTTAGCCAAAAGAATTTGTTTTTAGCAACAGTAGATTGTTTACTTGTCGCTATTACTACGTTACTTCTCATAGCGGTTTCTTCCAAATTATCTAAAGTATCGACATGGTTGCTAATACCATATTTTTTATGGTCTGCATTTGCTACATATTTATCTTGGACAATTTATAGTATAAATTAAAGACGGAACTAAAAACTTGAGCACAATAAAAATGCTCGAGTTTTTATGTGTGTTAATGATAATCCGAAATATGGAATATATACATCTTATGGAGGTCATCTTTGTGAAGAAATGGATAAAAATTACGCTGTACTCTTTACTAGCTATTTTAATTATAGGAAGTTTTACTTTTTTGACTTGGTCTCAGTTTACTTATAAACCGACGAAAGAGGCTTTGTCGTTAGTAGATGATAAAAAAGATGAAGATAATATCGTTTTTGGAGCGAAAGATGCGAAAGTAGGGGTTATTTTTTATCAAGGAGCTAAAGTAGAAGCTGAGGCTTATAGTTACTTAGGAGAAGCGCTTGCAAAAGATGGGCACTTTGTAGTAATGCCTAAGTTACCATTAAATTTAGCGATACTTGGAATAAATGAGGTAGACAGTGTAATTGAAAAGTATCCGGAAGTTCAAAAATGGTATGTTGCAGGGCATTCAATGGGAGGAGCTATGATTTCTAAGTATGCCTTCCAACATGAAGACAAGGTAGACGGGATTATTTTCTTAGGTTCGTATCCTGCAGATGACTTTTCTACAAAATCGATTCCGATGTTATCAATTTATGGGGAAGTAGATGCTTTAGCAACTGTAGAAAAAATAGAGAACAATAAAAAGTTCATGTCAAAGAATACAACTATGCACATGATAAAAGGGGGAAATCATGCTCATTTTGGCATGTATGGTGAGCAAAAAGGTGATAATGCGAGTTTAATTACGGCAAAAGCACAACGAGATGAAACAGTAAAAGTAATTGAACAATGGTTATTGGAACAATGATAACGAATTTAATAAATCTACCGAAAGAATTATCCAAACGGTAGATGGGAGAGAGAATAAAGAGCCAAATCGTATGAATTGGCTCTTTTATTTATTTGCTATCTCCAATTGTCCCCTTATTTTCTCCGGAATATCCTCTTTAGAAATAATATCGTAAGAATACACATATTTTCCTTTCACATGAATTTTTAAGTAAGTTTTTCTTATAAAATCATTAGGCGTGTTCGTTCCAACTGTATATTCTTTTTCATTACTTAATTCGTCAACAGCTTTTAGTGAGTACATAGCTTTTCCTTTATGATGATAATCTGGAACACCATATCCTTTCGCAACGGCATATACATTTTTTTCTTCAGCAATCGGATTAAATCTGTCTAAATCTCCACGTAATATGAAAGGTAGTAAGTATATAGGGAGGCCTATTCCTAGTATGCAAATTACAAATTTCTTCATGATTGTTTCTCCTTTTGTCTATTTACATTTTTGAGTATAGAAAAAAGTTCTTATGAATATAGAGGGAAATTCTTTAAGTTTTTCTTAATAAAGTTTAACTTTGTGAAAAAAACTAATTTGAGCATTAAGTTTACGAAATGAATAGCCAAATAACCTGTTTTCTTTATTTTTTGATGGTAGGTTATTAGGCTTTATATTGGTATGAGTGAATTAAGAAATAAGTGAGATTTAGGAAATAGAATGAATTTATCTTACAGTAATAAGAGAATTACCTAAATAAATGATAGTGAGAACAATTAAAGACAGCATCTAGTGGGGTGCTTTTTTCTTTTGAAACAGAGAATCTCATGGGTAGGTTACATGTAATTTCGTGCTGTGCTTCTAGGTCATTGGAAAATCCAACAATAAAAAAAGAGGGGGAAGGCGTTTTTTATTGAAGTTTGTTAATGATAGATTTTTAACTTGAGAGGGGGATCGTAAAATAGATTATTAATCTCTTTGGTAATTTTTATTTTCCTTATAGTTGGCATATTGTATTAGAAATTTTAAATTTTGAAGGGAGAATCAATAAGTATGGGTAAGAAAAGAAGAATAAGTAATAAGTTATTACTTATCAGTGCAATTTTTACAATAGCAATTCCCTCAGTCTCATATGCGGAGGAAGTAATTTCACCTGAAAAGTTTACGAGTTCTTCAAGTTTGTATGAGGGACGGAATACGGAAATTTTGAAAACAAATTTATATCCTAATACATATAATAATCCATTTAACCACCAATTTATTTCAAAATTAAAGGAAGTAAACACAAATATAAAAAAAATAGACAATAGTGATGATGAAAATCCTATTATATCTACTACTCTTTCATTTATTCGCCATATGAATAGTGAAGATTATAAATCTGCATTTGATTTAACCTCAAGGTCATTACAGAAAATAATATCCGAAGAATGGCTGAAGAGCTATTGGGAGGGACTCCCAGTTCAATTACAAGCAGGTTCTTTTATAGAAATTGGAGAGGTTACACAAAAAGAGACAAATCCTGTTCATACAAATGTGGAGATTCAATTAGTTTTTGAAAAAATGACTGTACCTTTACTAATTAAACTAGATCCATCTGGAAAAATAGACGATTTTCAACTCAGCATGTCGTTTAGTCCTGTTGCTGAGCGTCCGTCATATAGTAAGCCTGAATCATTTGTTGATAAAGAAGTAGTAGTTGGAAGTGGTGCATTTCCATTACCAGGAACATTGTCGGTTCCAAAAGGAAATGGTCCTTTTCCAGCGGTTATTCTTGTTCAAGGATCAGGAGCAACTGATCAGGATGAAACAGCGTTTGCTTTAAAACCGTTTCGCGATTTAGCTGAAGGTCTTGCATCGAAGGGAATTGCTGTCCTTCGCTATAATAAAAGAACTTATGAACATGGGTTGAAAACACAATTTAGTCCCTTTTATACAGTTGATAAAGAGACAACAGATGATGCTCTTCTTGTAACTCAATTTCTTAAAAATGAGCCTCTAATAAATAAAAATCAAATTTATATTTTGGGTCATAGTCAAGGTGGAATGATGCTTCCGAAAATGATTGAAAAAGACCAAAATAAAAATATTGCTGGAGCAATTGTAATGGGAGGGCCAGCTCGTACGATCCAAGACGTTGTTTTAGATCAATTTGAGTACCTTTTCTCTATTGGAGCAATGAACCAGGAGCAATATAAATTCTACAAATCGCAATTTGAATTATTAAATGATCCAAATTTCTCTGGTCAGAATCCTCCAAAAGATTTTTACTTAGGATCAGCAGTATTTTGGGATTCTATTCGGAAAATTAAAGCAGCAGAAATGTCAAAAGAACAAAAGACACCACTTCTTATTATTCAAGGAGAAAGAGACTATCAAGTTCAATCAAAAATCGAAATTCCTCTTTGGAAAGAACAATTAAAAGAACGAAATAACGTTGATTATCGACTATATCCAAAGTTAAATCATTTCTTTACAGAGGGCGATGGGGAAATAAGTAAGCCGGATGAATATTATAGTCCTGCTAATATACCTGAGTATGTTATAAATGATATTGCTGCTTGGGTGCAAGGCAGATCGCAATTAAATTAGCAACCATATGTTTTAATAAAGACTTTCTTTCTGTAATCAAAATAGAAATATTTTTATTAGGTTATATGTTTTTTTAGCACTCTTTGAAAAGGAGTGCTTTTTTATTTTTCTATGATTTCTATAAAACAATGTGCTTACCTTCCAAACAAATCGTTATTTGGAGCGCTTTTATCAAAGCAAAGTTCTTGTGACATTTCTTTGATATTAAAAACATGAATAACCTATTGTGTAAAATTTTTCGAAAATTTAGGTTTAACATCTTTAAAATAGGTGTATTACATATTACATAACAACTAAATAAAAAAATAAAAAATCTAAAGGAGGAAAGATACCATGCATACGAATGAAAGAAAAACGGTAGTTTATGAATATCAAAATGAACAGGAAGTAGTTATGAAAGTAAAAGAGCTAGAATTGCAAGGGGTTCGCCACGATGACATTTATGTTTTAGCACATGAAAAACATATAACAAAAAGGATTGCGGATGATACAAACACAAATACGATTGGAGTAAAAGAACAAGGATTGGGCACAAGTATTATCAACTTTTTCTCCAAAAAAGGGGACGAGCTCCGAAATCAAATGGAGGAAATGGGGTTGTCGAAGGAGGAAGCTAACTTATATGAAGAAAAACTAGATCAAGGGAGAATTTTACTCCTAGTAACAGATGAAACACTAACGGCGAGTGATAGGCAGCCGCAAAACTATCATTCTCTCTAATAGATTGCAACATCTGATAAATAGGTAAGGTAATTATTTTAGGTTGTAGCATTGAAGAAAATAAAAATAGAAAAGGATGAGAAAAATGAAACATACAATATTTAAATATGCTGTGATTGGAATTACGACCGGAGTCATAGTCTCCCTATTAAAAAAAGAAAATCGGAAAGCTATACAAACAAAAGGAAAAAGCGTAAAAGAAAAACTACAAGAAGGAAACATAAAGGAAACATTGGAGAAGGTAACTGAGACAAGTAAACAATTTTCTGTAACTGCAGCTAATGTTGCAAAACAAACATTACCACAACTGCTTACAGCCACACCAGTTGTCATTTCTACCATTAAAGACTTAACAGAAAACGAAAATAATAAAAAGAAAACAGGTGAAAAGGATTACGAAATAAATGAAAATAGTAAGAACTTAGACGGGGAAAAAACGAAAAATGAAAAGAAATATGTGAAAGAAGGGAAAGAAGAGAGTGCCTAGATTTAACTCTAAAAATAGAAAGTGAGGAAAAAAGTATGAAATCTCTGTATGCAATTGATGTAGGAATTGGCTTTACCAAAAGGGCATATCGACAGGATGTAGATTCTGAGATGACGGTCAAGAGTGAAGCTTCCACACTAGCCCCTGTACCTAATCATGCTGAAAGTGAAGATTTAACAAAGGTAAGTTTTATAGACTTAGACTTTGCATACTACATGGGAAATGAAGCACATCAATCTGACGCTTCATTTCTTCCTCCATTTGACGATGAAATAGAAAATTATTATGAAAGCGAAGAGTTTAAACAACAAATATTTGGTTGCATTGCAAAGGATTATAAAGAAAATGTCGTGTTACCTCTAGTTGTTACCGGGCTTCCCATCACTTGTTTTGGTAGTCAGCATGAGCAATTACAACGTGCACTAAAAAAAGAAACTTCCGTGCAAATTGATGGGAAATTTATTAATATTACGGTGGAAAATGCTTTGATTCTTCAGCAACCGGTCGCTTTACATGCCTATCTCTTAAAAGAGGGAATCATTCAGGAACGAGATCGCATCTTAATTATTGATGGTGGATTTCGTACATTAGAAATGACAGATATGAAACAGAATCTCATTTTAAATCATTATGAGACGGAACTAGGATGTAGCAAGCCTTTGAAAAATATTAAGAATATCGTGCAGAATTATGAGGGTGAAAGTAATCAATTGCATATTAACGACATGCCAAACATATTAGAAAAAGGATATGAATGTCGAGAAGAAAATCATGAGACAAGTCAGGTTCATACTTTGATTCAAAAAGAGTTGGATGCACACTTCCAAGACGTCATACGTGTATTACAAGAACAATTTACGTTAGAACAGTATGATACTATCATTTGGACAGGAGGAATAGTAGATCTCCACAAAAAACGAATTGAAAAAATGCAAAGTGAAATTTCTTCTTTCCGTATGGTAGACGCTTCGAAAGAGGCTGCACTTCATGGATACTACATTATTGGGAGTCAAGTATTTGACGACATCACCAATCAATCTGCATATGAATCCAAATTATAATAACGACTGAAATGGAGTTCGTTGAATAGACGTGCCAAATTATGTAGCTTCTTTTCCACATATAATAAATTCTTTATAAGAAAAGATAAAAAGTGCTTGTATAGAGGAAATGTTTAAAATTGAAAATAAAAATAACTAATATATAGGGGGTCTTCCTTTTAAAAGAATAAGACCTCCTATGTCATTTATTTTATAATTTAGATGATCTAAAAACTTTTCCTTCAAGACATGAATATCTACATACAAATTTCGTATTACGGATATGATTCGATCAAACATAAAACTATTTAGAAAGGAAGAATAGTATGGAATGCATAAAAATGACGAAATGGAGTTGGTATCATGTGAAAACTAGTGAGCTTGAAAAACTTTCTTCTATAATCCCTCGTGATGTAACATCTTATTTCTCTCAATTTGTAAAGAAAATAAGTTCTCCTTGTGAAAATGGATTATATGTTTATACGTTATCACCAAGTCAAACTTGTGTATATGGTTCGTTTTTATATGATCAAGATAAAAAGGACGCCAAAATTCAAAAATTTCTTCATTATTTCGTAGCTCATGGGATACTGATAACAGTTCAGGAAAAGGAGGAAGAAGATTTCCAAAAATTAATACATAATATCCCTATGGGTACAAAAAATTGTAATAGTTCTGCTGAAGGATTATGTGCTATCTTATCAATGTTTATATCTCATTATTTGCGAAAGGTTGACTACTTTGAAAACAATTTCAGAAATGTATTATGGGATTTTTATCATCATAATAACATAGCAGTTTTAGAAAGGATTTATCATATTCGTCATGAATTATTTATGAACACACATGTGTTTCGCTTAATACAAGAAGTGTTACAAGGCCTAAAAGAAGCTTGGTTAGAAAAACTAACAAACACCCTTTGTTATAAACAAACACACGTAAAATTAGAGCGTGGATTACAACTTGTTAAAGAGTACCAAGAAGAATTAGACACGATGATTCATTTGCAAGAAGTTGTTTCTTCTCATCGTGGGAATGAAATTATGAAAGCTCTTACTGTATTAACTGCTGTGAGTACGCCTTTGACAGCCTTAGGAGCATTATGGGGTATGAATTTTAAATACATGCCTGAACTGGAATGGAAATATAGCTATTTAATCGCTCTCTTATTTATTATTTTCACAACAGGGGGGATGTATATGTATATGCGATTCAAAGGATGGACAGGTGACTTATTACGAGTAAAGAAAAAGAAATCTTTTTTTAAATCTAATTAATCCGCTTAATTATTAGACTTGGTACAATTGTAAACGACACCTAATATATCAAAGACTGTTTTCCTCTCATACCAATGAGATTTTCGTCCGTTTTGTTATGGGAGATTGAACAGGCGAATTAACACCTTTGATAGCTATTAGGTGTTTTTCTGTATGGCTTGATAAATAAGAAGAAAATAATCTTTAATCTATATATGACCTTATATTCACTCAGTTCTTGTTTCTTTTCATAAGAAGTAATTGATGCATTTGAACCATAGTAGCCGAACAGAGTAGGATCGCGATCAGTTGCCCATAGAAATAGTAGGATGCTATTCCGATAATTGTAGTTTGCTAATAATTTTACCTTACATAAATGTAATACAAATGAAAGGTAAATGAATATGTAAAATTCCATAAAACAATTATTCTATATAAGGAGCAAATACGAATTAAAGAAACGGTATACGTATAGATGATTTGCAGCAATTATCTTAACTAGTTAAACCACCTTTAAACAATAATTCTAAGGAGATTAGAAATGAGAAAAATCATTAACCTATGTATGATTGGAGCCCTCTTATTTGGTTTATACTTGGCGTTCACGCCTAAAGAACCAAGAAATGGAATTTTGATGTTAGGAGATAAACAAGCTTTACAAGATATACGAAGTGAAAATAAAAGTGAAATTAAGTCTATCGATTTATATAAAGTTAAAACAGCACAATATAATGGAGAATCAGTATTTATTATGGATCAAAAAACAGGTGAAGCCGTAATAAAAAAAGGGATATTACGAGAGGGAGAAGATCATTTTACACCGATTTCAGATCCAATAAAGTCTATGCCTACAATAACAAATGATACTGCTGTGTTATTCGCGGGTGAAAAAAGTGAAAATATAAAAAAATTAGTAATTGCTGACAAGGAAATACCGGTAAAATATGATAGTAATACTTGGTTTGGGCATTATCGTAACTCGAATTATGAACAGTGTATTTTAATTGTCAATAATTCTATGTTTACTCAAATTCCTATACAAGAAACCTATATGGGAATTTTTGAACTTAACAAAGTTTATGGAAATAATCATGGAGTTGTTGATACCGAGGATAAAAAATCAGTACAAGTGGAGAAAGAATTTCAAAAGATTATTGAGAGTAGAAAAGATAATTCACAGTTTTTAGAAGCGTTATCAATTATAAAATAATAAGCCTAAAAAAAGGTGAAAACTAACTAAAAAATAATATAAATATTACGGAGGATTCATATGGCTGGCGTTATAGGACATACAGTAGTTACAGCAACTGTAGGATTAGTATATAAAAAACATTTAAATATCACAACTTTATTTTTCGGTATGGCGATTCCAGATGCTATAAGCATGTTCATTGGAAAGGTACCGCTTATACCAGGAGGAGCGGTAGATGAGAGTTTTATAGGTGGACTAGCTTGCGCTTTAGTTTTGACTTTACTAATTATGATAGGTCTTAAAACAATACCTAGATTAATGAAACTGTTTACTTATAAACAGAGCTCTTCATTAAAAATTATTTTTATTTCTGCTTTAATAGGTACAGAATTACATGTATTGATGGACCTTATTGCCATAAACGGATGGCTGAATGGAACTATATTATAATAGTTTGATTTTAATGAAATATATAATTTAGGAATATCACTTCTTTTATTGTAAGGAGTGGTTTTTTTATATAGAGGCTAAATTCTCACAAATAACTGTAAAGGGAAAAATTTCGTTATGGGGGTGTCTCAAAATCTTAGCTTGATGGCGATGGGGTAGTCCCATATCCCCATCAAGTTAAAGTTTTGATGTCCCCGTAATGATAAAAATGGTGAATATTTATATGAAAGATTAGAGCTCTCCTTCTTGTAGGAGGGCTCTAATCTTTGTTTAAAAACTATATCATATACATGGGCAGACTCAATATGTGAACTTTGTCCGGATTCAATTTAGAATATAAAAAAGGAGAACTTGCGTTAGAATACAAGCTCTCTTTAAAAGAAATAACGTAATTGAGATACTTATATATTAACAATTGTTTTCTTCTAATTCCATATGTCATATGTTGAGAAATAAATTATAAATGGATTGATAAAGCTAAAATGAATGATTGACATAATATTTAGACGATAATATAATAAATCTCGAATTCAAGATAACTTGTAAAGGATTGGTAATTATGAGTGTGATTAATGATGAGAGCTTATCTTTAAAGTTATTTGTTACATTATCAAGGGCAGCACAGGCAATTACTAAGCGTATTGAAGAGGATATAAAAAGTTATGGACTTAATCCAACTGAATTTGCAGTGCTTGAGCTACTATATAGTAAAGGCGATCAGCCTATACAAAAAATTGGAGATAAAATATTACTTGCAAGTAGTAGTATCACGTATGTAGTGGATAAGTTGGAAAAGAAGAGGTTCTTAATACGAAAACCATATCCTAAAGACCGCCGTGTCACGTATGCGTCAATTACTTCAGAAGGTATTGAATTAATGGATATTATTTTTCCTCACCATAAAGAGGCGATTCGGCAAATATTTGGTGGTTTGGACTATATTGAGAAAAAAATGATAATCGAAAAGTTGAAAAAATTAGGGTATTATGCACTAGAACTATAAAAGTTTAGAAATATATCTCGAATTAGTAATGTCCTAATTAAATATAAATTAAATAAATAGGAGGAAAAATTAATAAATGGTAGTAATTTTATTATAATGAAAAATGAATAAAACATGTAATTTCAATTGGTATAGTAGGAAAGATGGTTGTTATGTTAACGTATACATATCGTCCTTTAAATTATAAATCTTTCATAAAGCGGAGAGTGGGTATCAAGAATGGAATTACGTCATTTAGAGTATTTTATTCAAGTTTGTAATAATAATAGTTTCACTAAAGCTGCGGAAGTTCTAGGTATTTCACAGCCGACTTTAAGTCAACAAATACGTGTTTTAGAAGGTGAACTTGATACACCCTTGTTTCATCGAGTTGGAAGAGGTATCAAAATGACAGAAGCGGGTAAGCTGCTATTTGATAAAGGAAAATTTATTATGCAACAATTTGATGACGTTTATAATGAAATTTTTGAATTAAAGGGTGTAAAAAGAGGTGTGATTACTATAGGAGGTCTATTAGAGGATCTCACTTATTTAACACCTTATATTATGAAGTTTCAACAACATTATCCCAACATCGTAGTAAAAATTATAGAATCCGAAGTTGCTGTAAATCAAATCGTTGACAAAAATATTGATTTCGGGATTACACGTAGTGCTCAAATTCCAGACACATTAACAAGCACCCTTTTGTATAGTGAAGAGCTCGTCCTTGTAATTCCAAAAAATCATCCTTTGAATGAAAAATCATTTGTTTCTTTTAGAGAATTAGTAGGGCTGAGTAGAATAATGGTTTCATGTAGTTGTCGTGAATCTATTAAGATATATTGTGAGAGTTTAGGGTTATCTTTATCTGAAGCAAATATAGAAACAAAATCTTCTATTTCTCTATTGAGCCTTGTATACAATGGACATGGGGTTGCCATAATACCTCTTTCACTGGTTAACTTTGTTAATAATGATACTTTGAGCATAGTTCGTATTACTGACCCAACACCAAGCCAAGATATTAATCTTATTCACTTTGATGATAAATTTTTAAGTTTTGCAGCACGTATCTTTATGCAGAAGTTAAATGATTCGCAAAAAGTATCAGTGTAATAGAAATAATAATGATTCTAGTGTAACAATTGAAAAATTAAGATCTATATTAAAGTCAAAGGGCAGTGGATTTATATGTGTGGTGTAGTCGATCAAGAGGGGGATACCATTGACTTTTAATTAAGGAAAAAAGGACAGACTTTGCAAGGAGAGAAGGCTATCAAAAACAAGTTAAGTTAATCAATCAATCAATCAATCAATCAATTCTTCGGTCTTATCGCATAGTAACAGGTTCCATGTAGGGATATACAATGTTATTTCGAATCTACATACCCTTATTGTAGAAAGAAAACCACCGGCATTATACCGGTGGTTTTGACTTAGAAAGCAAAGCAAGTACAACCAATCCCCCATTTAGTTCCATCTTTTCCTATTACGGTATGAGTGTGTTGATGGAGAGGGTTACTACAACTATGTAACTTGTTATCATGGGAATCGTGGGAAAGTATAGTGTTGGCTAGGTTAGCACCACCATAACCGTAAATGCCCGTCGGTGACCAATCAGGTGATGCTGGCGGCAATTCAGGTGATAAATTTTTAAATTCATCATTTCCATAAACAACCTGTCCACCCATAATGGTGAGTAATGATTCAAGGTTTTTGATTTCTTCTTCTGGCACAGTAAAGTAGTCAGCAGACAATACAGCAATATCAGCAAACTGACCTACTGCCAGGGTTCCTTTTTTACCTTCATCACCAGAGAACCACGCACTTCCTTTTGAATATAATTCCAGGGCTACTTTTCTATCAAGTTTATTTTTTTCATCGTATATCGAAAGACCACCAATGGTTTTTCCAGCAACCATCCAGTAAAGAGCAACCCAAGGGTTATAGCTGGAAACCCTAGTTGCATCACTACCGGCGCCAACAGGTATACCAAGTTCTAACATACGATAAATCGGAGGTGTATGCTTTGCAGCTTCCTTTCCGTATAAATCAACAAAGTATTCACCTTGAAAAGCCATGCGGTCTTGGATGGCAATACCGCCATTTAAAGCCTTAACACGTTCCATACTACGATCTGAGATTGTTTCTGCATGATCAAACCACCAGCGTAGACCATTAAAAGGAATTTCTCTGTTAACTTCCTCAAATACATTTAAGAAACGTGTGATTGACTCATCATAAGTTGCATGTAAACGGAAGGGCCAACGGTTTTCCACCAATAGAGAAATTACTTTCTTTAAGTCAGCTTCCATCATCGTAGCTAGTTCAGGCCGTGGCATTTGAAATTTTTCAAAATCGGCTGCTGAGAATACTAACATCTCTCCGGCACCATTCATTTTATACTTATCAGTTCCTTGACCTGGAGAAACAATTTTTGCCCATGAAGCAAAGTCTTCATATTCATGATTTGGATTTTGCGTAAATAGATTATACGCAATACGCAAAGTTAATTGATCTTTCTCAGCTAAATGTTCAACAACTTTATAATCATCCGGATAATTTTGGAATCCACCACCTGCGTCGATGGCACTTGTAATACCTAATCTATTTAATTCACGCATAAAATGGCGAGTTGAGTTAATCTGGTCGTCAAGATTAAGTACTGGAGCTTTACCCAAACTTGAATAAAGAATAGAAGCGTTAGGGTTAGCAATTAAAAGGCCCGTTGGATTACCTCTTTTATCCCGCTGAATTAAACAGCCTGGAGGGTCTGGGGTATCTTTCGTGTATCCCAGTGCACGTAGCCCTGCACGATTTACAAGTGCTCTATCGTAAAGATGTAGCACAAAGACAGGAGTGTCTTCAGAAACGGCATTAATTTCTTCCAAAGTTGGCAACCGTCTCTCTTTAAATTGAAATTCAGACCAACCTCCAACTACTCTTACCCACTGAGGAGCAGGTGTACGCCTTGCCTGTTCTTTGAGCATTTCTAGAGCAATAAAAAGTGATGGCACGCCTTCCCAACGTAATTCCATATTATAATGCAGACCACCACGAATAACGTGTATATGGGAGTCATTCAGGCCTGGAATAGCTCTCTTTCTTTTAAGGTCTATTTTTTTTGTTTTTTCCGTGGCACTATTAAGAAGCTCATCTCCACCTACTGCAGTGACTAAACCATCAGTTATGGCGATAGCAGATACCTCAGGCTGAGATGGATCAAGGGTAGTAATTTTTCCGTTATATAAGATCATATCCGGTAAATTCATGTTCACACCTCGTCTACTTTCTATTATTTTGTAACCATGGATGAAATAATTTACCGAAAATCGGCATGACTACCCATGATAGCAAGGACACTATACATACAGAAACGAAAAAAGCGGACATAATAGGATTCATATGTTTTATAATAGGTCCTATCACTTTAGGAACTAACATGCTAAGAGGCCATACACCCAGAAGGGTAACGATAGACATTTTCCATTTTGGCGGTGGAACTGGCGTTTTCGGAGTAACAAACCAATAAGCCAAACTACTTTCAGTTTTGTAACTTGGATTAGTAGCTTGAAATTGTTCTGCCGTTTTTAACAAATCCCGGCGAATGTCTGATTCTTGCCAAGCACGTAGATGCTCATACGTATCAAATCGAAAAATAACAGTATACTCTCTCGATTCGTTACTTGGAACTATTAGATTTACACCTAAATGCCCTGGGAATTTAGTAGCGGCAGCTTCGATTTCATGTCTCCATGTTTCAAACTGTTTTTCTTTACCTTGTTGAATTTCCCATGTAACAATCGTTGTTACTGGATCAGCAGCATCCATCGTGTTCCCTGTATAAGTCTCTTCGACAGCTACTCCTTCTTGTTTCATATTTTCCTGCTTGGAAGCGCGCCGTGCACCATAGTATATGCGTATTCTACTCCTTGACCATAAGCGCCAGTGTGCTCCTTTACAATTTCCATTACAGCATCATAAGTGTCTTTGTGTGCCCAGTCACGTTGGTATTCAAGTAAAACTTGAATTGCTGTCACTGGAATTGCACCAGCTTGTTCTACACGACGCATAGCAGCGTTATGTGCTGTCAGACTAGTACCACCTGAAGCATCATCAACTGCATACACTTCATAGCCAGCTTTAATTGCTTCAAGCACAGGGAATGCAAGGCAAACTTCAGTCCAAAGTGCTGCAAATATTAATTTCTTTCTACCTGTTGCTTTAACTGCTTCAACAAATTTTGGATCTTCCCAAGAGTTCATTGAACTGCGTTCTATAATTTCATGGTTTGGGAATATGTCAAGAATTTGTGGCCAAAAATAACCAGAAAAGCTGCGTGTCTCAACTGTAGTAAGAATAGTAGGTACGTTAAAAGTTTTTGCTGATTTAGCAAGTAGCATAACGTTATTAATCAATGTTTGTCTATCAATACTTGCAACTCCAAAAGTCATTTGAGGTTGAAAATCAATCAAAATTAATGCACTGTTCTCCGGATTTAACAATTCTAAATTACTCATAATAAAACGCTCCTTTTTTAATTGTTTAAAATAGATAATATTGAAAATAATATATTTTCTGTTAATTTAAAATTGTAATCGTAAAAATAAAATTTTTGCTATACCTTTTAAATTAAAAGAGAGTGCTGATTTAATCAGCACTAAATGTATACTATCCATTTTTTTGAAAGTGATTTAAAGCTATTTCTTTGAAATACATTTATGCATTTTGTTTACTAAGATCTCGCTGAGCTCCCCTATAGCTTCCAATTATATTTTGATAGCCTGGAAGATTGCTAGCAAGCAAATTGCCAAAACCTTCGACATCGTTGCGCCAATCGCGTTGTAATTCGCAAGCTACGCTAAACCAGTTCATAAGTTGTACACCACTATGTGCCATACGAGTATTGGCAGCATCTGCAACTTGTTTACTGAAAGTTCCTGAAGCATCCGTAACAGCAAATACTTCATAGCCAGCTTTTATAGCGGAAAGTGCCGGGAAAGCAACACAAACGTCCGTAACTACGCCTGCGATGATAAGTTGTTTTTTTCCAGTTTCTTCGATTGCTTTTACAAAATCATCATTATCCCATGCGTTAATTTGTCCAGGTCGAGCTATTTTTGGTGCATGAGGAAAGAGATCAACCAATTCTTGCATTAAAGGTCCATTAGGCCCGTTTTCGAAACTTGTTGTTAAAATAACTGGTAAATCAAAAAACTTAGCAGTATGAGCAAGAGCTAAAACATTGTTCTTGAATTCATCAACACCATAGTCACGTACTAGTCCGGACATAAGACCAGTTTGATGATCTACTAAAAGCACGACAGCATCATCTTTGTTAATACGAGAATAGAGATCAGTCATTATGTATTCCTCCTAAAAATTAAGTAATCGAAGAAAGTTTAAATAGTCGAATACTATCATAAGTTTCGTCGTTTATAACTAAGCTGACCAATAATATTGGTTATAGCAGCATTCACAGAACATGAAGTGCTATACAAATTTATAGTATTTGAAAACTGATTCGTTAATCAATTCTAAATTATCTATAATTTGTATAGGTTGTAACTATAGTTGTTTTCACTATAAAATAGATTGGTTTTACCTATACATCCTATAGATAGAATGATATTGATAGTCACCTATTTTTGTTATTACAATTGAATAGGAGTAATGTTCAGTAATTATTTTATGATGAAAAAGGTATTAGAGGGGGGATTGTTCCAAAAGGAGAAAATGAATGCATTGGAACAATAGAGTTTCATACTTAGAGTTCACAATATAAACGTGCATGAATAGGTTATGACATTCATCCGGATTATTGAAAAAAAGGATACATATTAGAATATTTTTGGGAGGTAGAAGCATGGCTAAAATTACTGTAGGAACCGAAAATCAAGAACCAATTGAGATATATTATGAGGATCATGGCACAGGAAAACCAGTTGTACTCATTCATGGTTGGCCGTTAAGTGGTCGATCTTGGGAATACCAAGTTCCCGCTCTTGTTGAGGCTGGATACAGAGTTATAACATATGATCGTCGAGGATTTGGACAATCATCTCAGCCGTGGGAAGGGTATGAATATGATACCTTTACTTCTGATTTACATCAACTATTAGAACATTTAGAGCTTCAAAATGTCACACTTGTTGGTTTTTCTATGGGGGGAGGCGAAGTAGCCCGGTATATTAGTACGTATGGAACAGATCGTATTGAAAAGGCTGTTTTTGCTGGGGCAGTTCCTCCATATTTATACAAATCAGAGGATCATCCTGAAGGGGCCTTAGATGATGCAACAATTGAAGCATTCAAAAGTGGTGTGATAAATGACCGCCTTGCATTTCTTGATGAATTTACTAAGGGATTTTTCGCGGCTGGTAATCGAACAGATTTAGTTAGTGAGCCATTCCGTTTATATAATTGGGATATTGCAGCCAGTGCATCACCTAAAGGAACACTTGATTGTATTACCGCCTTTAGTAAGACAGATTTTAGAAAAGACTTGGAGAAGTTTAATATACCTACTCTTATTATTCACGGTGATTCTGATGCAACTGTACCATATGAATATAGTGGGAAATTAACACATGAAGCAATTCCTAATTCTAAAGTAGCCTTAATAAAGGGTGGTCCACATGGGCTAAATGCAACGCATGCTAAAGAATTTAATGAAGCACTCCTATTATTTTTAAAGGACTGATTACAACTATATAATTGTTAATTGATAAATTATAAACAAGTAAAAATAAATCTAAAAAAAGATGCTCTTGGATAAAGCCAGGAGCATCTTTTTTTAATGCGGAGTAGTGCACCACCGTAATCAATTCAAAGGATAGAAATCTTTCATAACGAAATTTCTATTCTTTTTTTAATGGTGGTAATGATATGTTAGGTTGATAAATATTCATTAGTTTCGAATTGAATATTCTTCTTAACAGCAAAAATTTATTGATTAGAGTTTTTTTAGGTCTTTTAGATGTATTGCTATATTACGATCAAGATAATATTTTGAATAATCCTCCAAACAAAGAAACGCACATTTTCTTGTTTTGGGTAGTGAAGTTTCTTAAGTTGAGTGGGGCCCTTTACATCCTAATAAAAAAGTGTAGGCTTAAGCTTACAAATATTCATCCTCCACTTAAAATTGACGTTTTACACCTTCACATTTTTGAGGAAGGAGTTATTTGTCAGAAAAAAATAAAATCTTATTAATTTTTATAATTAGTAGAATTTTTGTAGAAATAATTCTCTTAATATATTAAAATAACATCGTATTATGTCAGATTTTAATTAGGGGAGAGAAATTTTATGTTGAAAAAAATCATTCCAGTTGCTTTAGCATTAAGTACAGTTACTTTTACTAGTGTATTTGCTGCGCCTTCAATCCAAGCAAGTACAGAACAAAACCGCTACATAGATGTACAAATGCTCGGTATTAACGATTTTCATGGGCAACTAGACACTGTAAAAAAAATTAACAATAAAGATGCAGGGGGAATTGAGTACTTAGGGGCTTATTTACGTGATCGTGAAAAACAAAATCCAAATACATTAAAGGTACATGCCGGCGATGTTGTTGGAGCAAGTACTCCTGTTTCAGCATTATTACAAGACGAACCTACAATTGAATTTCTAAATGATTTGAAATTCGATGTTGGAACGATAGGAAATCATGAATTTGATGAAGGTGTTGAAGAAATGAACCGCCTTATTTATGGTGGATACCATGAGAAAACAGGGAATTTTAAAGGAGCAAAATTCCCATATGTTGCTGCAAATTTCTATAATAAATCCACCGGTCGTTTATTTTTACCACCATTCACTATAAAAAAGGTACAAGGAGTTCCTGTTGGATTTATCGGAGTCGTAACAACGGATGTTCCTAATCTTGTTATGCCTACTATGCTAAAGAATGTAGAAATTACAGATGAAGTTGAAGCTATTAACAAATCCGTAAAGCAATTAAAAAAACTAGGCGTTAAATCTATCGTTGTTCTTGCACATAACGGAGGTATAACAGATGGGAACGGCGTAACAAATGGTGATATCGTCCGATTAGCAAATGAGACTGATCCAGAAGTCGATGTTATTTTTGGTGGGCATAGCCACACCTATGTAAATGGAACTGTTAATAATAAACTTGTCGTACAAGCAAATTCATATGGTATGGCTTTTGCTGATGTTGATGTAAAGATTGATCGTAAAACACAAGATATTGTTGAGAAAAAAGCAGAAATTGTTACAACTTACCATGAAGGCATAGAGCCTGATAAAAAAATCAAGAAGAAGATGGAGAAATATCAAGCAAAAATCGCACCTCTTGTTAATGAAGTTGTAGGTAAGTCTATTGCGCCACTAGATCGCAAACTCAATACGGCTGGTGAATCTACTCTTGGAAATTTAGTTGCTGATGCCCAGCGTACAACAATGCAATCTCAAATTGCACTTATGAATCCTGGTGGTATTCGTAATGACTTAGATGCTGGTGATATTACATGGGGAGAGATATATGGTATTCAACCATTCGGAAATCAATTAATAAAAGTAAATTTAACAGGTCAAGACATTCGTGATATTTTAAATCAACAATGGCAAAAAGACATAACAAGAATGCTTCAAATTTCAGGAATCCAATACACTTGGGATGCGAACAAGCCTAATGGAGAAAAAGTAACAAGTATTCGCTTAACAAATGGAGAAGAAATCATTCCTTCTAAAACTTACAGCGTCGTTGCGAACGCATTTCTAGCTTCAGGTGGAGATGGATTTGTATCCTTTAAAAACGGTAAAGATGCTGAAACAGGACCAACTGATTTTGAAGCATTAGTAGATTATATAAAAAAATCAAAAGAACCAATTCAGTCTATTATTGATGGAAGAATTCAAAAAATAAATTAGTTTTTTATTAATCTCAAAAACAACTAGATTACCTGTGCACTATACTTTTTAGTGTGCAGGTAATCTATTTTTTTGATTTGAAATAGTCTAACTGTGGCCAATGGGTATACTGTCTAGATGCAGAGTGCCGAAAAAAATGAAGTGAACAAAAAATAACCCCTAAATTAACTCTATGATAAAGAGGCTACAAACAATCAAAATTTGGAACTTCATATTAACCATATATTAACTACGTTAATAATACATACTGAAATTGAATACTTTAGATAACATCATTTATAACAAATATCTGTACATTATAATGTTATGCAATGAGGAATTTACAATACAATGAATTGAAGCTTATTTAGTTTTATATTCGTATAAGTGAATTAAGAATTTCTTAAGAACCTATTAAGAAATAAGTGAGTTTTAGGAACTAGAATAAATGTATCTTAACAGTAATAAGAAAATGAATGTTTTAAACGGAAGTTGGCAGAGTATGTCAAAAAGCTATAAGTAAATATTTCAGGAGGTTTTTTATGAAAAAGAAAATAATTATTGCAATTGTTGCTTCTGCTATAACAATGACTCATTTTGTAGGAAATACTTATGCAGATTCGAAAACAGAGGTTTCTGTTACAGCTCCCTATAATACAAATCAAATAGCGAAATGGTTAGAAGCACATGCAAAGCCTTTAAAAACAACTAATCCAACTGCATCTCTTAATGATTTGAAACCACTTAAGGATATGGTAGGTTCAGCTTCAATTGTAGGTTTAGGTGAAGCTACGCATGGGGCTCATGAAGTTTTTACGATGAAACACCGCATTGTTAAGTATTTAGTATCTGAAAAGGGCTTTACCAATCTAGTTTTAGAAGAGGGATGGGACAGGGCCTTGGAACTTGATCGATATGTTCTTACTGGTAAGGGAAACCCAAGCCAACATCTAACACCTGTATTTAAGACGAAAGAAATGCTAGATTTACTTGATTGGATTCGGCAATATAATGCTAATCCAAAACATAAATCTAAAGTACGTATCATCGGGATGGACATTCAATCAGTAAACGAGAATGTTTATAATAATATAACAGAATATATTAAAGCGAACAATTCAAAACTATTGCCTAGAGTAGAAGAGCAGATAAAAGGTCTTATTCCTGTAACAAAGGATATGAATACTTTTGGAAGTCTTACGAAAGAAGAAAAAGAAAAGTATGTTTTAGATGCTAAACAAATTAGTGCTTTATTAGAGGAAAATAAAAGCTATTTAAATGGAAAATCTAAAGAGTTTGCATGGATAAAGCAAAATGCTCGTATTATTGAACAGTTTACTACAATGTTAGCGACACCTCCTGATAAACCAGCGGATTTTTATTTGAAACATGATATTGCAATGTATGAAAATGCGAAGTGGACTGAAGAACATTTAGGAAAAACCATTGTATGGGGACATAATGGACACATTTCGAAAACAAATATGCTTCCTTTTATATATCCTAAAGTAGCTGGGCAGCATTTAGCAGAATATTACGGAAAACGGTACGTATCTATTGGAACGTCAGTTTATGAAGGACAATACAATGTCAAGAATAGCAATGGTGAATTCGGCCCATATGGAACATTAAAATTAGATGATCTAAACAGTTATAACTACATTTTTGGACAGGTGAAAAAAGATCAATTTTTTATTGATTTACGTAAGGCGAACGGCGTGACAAAAACTTGGTTAAACGAACAACATCCAATTTTCGCTGGAATAACTACCGAAGGGCCTGATATACCAAAAACTGTTGATATATCATTAGGTAAAGCGTTTGATATACTTGTTCAAATTCAAAAAGTGAGTCCATCTCAACTACATCAATAAATTTAGAATAATGTGCCTTAATGACAAATTTCATAGTGTTTCATATAACACTATGAAATTTGTTTTATATAGCAAGAAGAATAATCGCATTAGAAAAAATCAGCAATTTAAGCTGTTAAGAGTAAAACGAATCTTCAATATGTAAAGCGCAAAAAACACTGAAGCGAAAAGCATCGGTGTTTTTTGCGCTTTCGGGCACAGATGCTACTTCAACCCTATTGTACAAGTGATTTTGTATGTAAGGAATTTGTAAGGAATAGGTAAGAAAAAAGAGATTTTCATTGTGTAGGATAAAAATATAAGGAGGCGTGAAGGGGGGAACAATTACGGCCTACATATAAAACAAACAATCAGTAACAAGAGTGTTTTGTGAAAATAATGAGTACAATGATTGCAAATGCATTGTTGCCTTTTCATCATTTGGAGAATGGATAGCTGTGTGGTTCGTATATGACACTTCTATCAACTATCTATACAATTTTAATAGAAGAGAGGAATTTTTTATGAAAACACGCAGTAAAATTACATGTGCAAGTCTAGCACTTTTAATAGGTGGAAGTTCCCTGTTATACATAACACCAACATCAGTTGTAAAAGCAGAACCTACGCAAAATGTATCTAGTTCGTTACAAACAAGTACGCAAAGCGATCGTAATTCCGTTAAGAAAGCAATACGAGATGAACTGCAACTTGGATACCCGGGAATACTCGCTCAAATTTCTAAGGGTGGTAAAACTTGGAGTTATACCGCTGGGATAGCGGATCTGAGAACTAAGAAACCAATGAAAGCAGATTTTCGCTTTCGCATTGGTAGTGTGACGAAAACGTTCATTGCAACAGTTCTACTTCAATTATCTGGAGAGAACCGTTTGAATCTAGACGACTCCATTGAAAAATGGTTACCTGGTGTTATTCAAGGAAACGGATATGATGGTAACCAGATTACTATCCGGCAAATATTGAATCATACAAGTGGTATTGCTGATTATATAAATTCAAAAGACTTCGATATTATGGATACAAAAAAATCGTATACGGCTGAAGAATTCGTCAAAATGGGGATTTCTCTTCCCCCAGATTTTGCACCAGGAAAGGGTTGGTCTTATTCAAACACAGGTTACGTATTACTGGGGATCCTTATTGAAAAAGTAACTGGCAACAGTTATGCGGAAGAGGTTGAAAACCGAATTATTGAACCGCTTGATTTGTCAAATACATTTCTACCTGGTAATTCAAGCGTGATTCCAGGCACCAAGCATGCCCGTGGCTATTTGCAACTAGACGGAGCGAGTGAGCTAAAAGACGTTACTTATATTAACCCAGGTAGCTCGGATGGAGATATGATTTCTACTGCTGACGATTTAAACAAATTCTTCTCTTACTTACTCAGTGGTAAATTACTGAAGGAACAGCAGTTAAAACAAATGCTTACTACAGTTCCTACAAATAGAGAGGGAACCGGATATGGTCTTGGAATCCTTGAAATTAAGCTTCCGAATGGTGTCTCGGTATGGGGACACAGAGGTGGCGTTCTAGGGTTTTCCACTTTTGCTGGTGGAACACTTGGAGGCAAACATACATTGGCCGTCAATTCGAACAGTTTTAAGATTAATAATCCAGAGTCTTTTAAAAACGTTTTAATTGCTGAATTTAGCAAGTAGGCAAAAAGGAAAAACAGAAAAATTTTGTCATTTGTAATTTCAATCGGAATGGATTAACGCTTGAAATGAGTATAGAAGGCGTTAAGTATCTAGGAATAATCAAACTAATCATGAGAGATGGCTAAGTAAAAGGATTGGTTTATATATTGTATTCTCTCCAGCCGATTAAAGAAGTAACAGATATAATGAGTGATTATTATGTATATATTATTGTAGTTGTGTTTGTATCGTCACTGATTATAAATTTGTATAAGGTGCGAAGTCTAATTTAGGACTTCGCACCTTTGCTGTTTAACAGCTTTTATTACTAAGCTATTAATAATAGCAAAAAGGAGAATGTAACTAGTTATGCAGATGAATCTTGGCACAGGTGCTATGTAGGAGATTTTGCTGAAAATAAATTTAGAAGAATATATGAATTAGAGACATGAAAGCTGAAATGAATTTTAGTAGTTTTTATGTTCATCAGTTACTTAAAATTCTAGCTGTTTTGTATACAGAGTTTTTCCCACCGTGATTGATAGCGCGTAAATATCATTCTTAATTATATGTAGTGTGCATTGAGTGAGATTTTTTAGAACTAAATACAGTGTCATCTCCTAATGGTGAAAACAGTATTTGAATATTGTAGGGATCTTAAGTGTTTTTAGATTTTTAAAGCCCGGTCATTTTAACCAAAATTTTCATAGAAATACCTTTAAAAAGAACATGAGTTCGTATATAATAAGAACGAATGTTCTTTTTGTTAGGAGTGATAACCTTGTATGATTATTCTCTTTTACCGAATCGTATTATTCTTTGTGTAGACCTTCGTAGCTTTTATGCAAGCGTATCATGTATTAAAAAAGGACTTGATCCAAGATATACAAAATTGGCTGTCGTAGGGGATGTGAATCAGAGCGGATCAATTGTATTAGCAGCAACACCGCCATTAAAAGCGTTAGGAATAAAGAAGATGGCTCGTTTGTACGAAATACCGAAGCGACCAGATATTATTATTGTGAATCCAATTATGCATACGTATATGAAGTGTTCAACTTTCATAACGGGTTTGGCTTTGCAGTATGTCGCACCGGAAGATTTTCATCAATATAGTATCGATGAATTTTTTATGGATATGACCGCAAGTATTCATTTGTTTGCCAGTGATCCGCGCGATTTTGCATTAAAGTTCAAGCGAGAAATATATGAACGTACAAGGATTGAAAGTACGATTGGTATTGGGCCTAATTTATTATTAAGTAAAGTAGCGATGGATGTGGAAGCGAAAAAGAATAGGGATGGAATAGCGCAGTGGACGTATGACGATATACCCGAGAAGTTATGGAGTATTAGACCACTCAGTAAATTTTGGGGTATATCGTATAAAACAGAAATGAAATTGAATCGAAAAGGTATACATACCATTGGAGAGTTAGCTCAGTATCCTTTGAAATATTTAAAGCAATCATTTGGTGTAATAGGAGAAGAATTACATCTACATAGTAACGGAATTGATTTTAGTAGAATAGCAGAAAAATACGTTCCAGTGACAACATCTATAGCGAAAAGCCAAATATTATTGCGTGATTATTCGGTAGAAGAGTTCATAGTTATTTTATTAGAGCATATAGAAGAGGTTTGTTATAGATTGAGACGAGAAAAGAAATGCGCGCAAACAATTCATTTTTCAGTTGGATATAGCAGGGAATACGGTGGGGGAATAAAAAAGGCACATACGTTAAATAGAGCAACAAATTTAACGATGGATATTTATAATGTTTGTACATATTTTTTATATGAGCGCCATACAGGAGAGACGATTCGATCAGTAAGTGTTTCATTAACAAACCTTATTAATGAAGGGGAAGAGCAAATTTCGCTTTTCGATAACATTGTACAAAGAGAAAAAGAAATGAGATTAACGAAAGTTATGGACGAAATTCGAACACGATTTGGTAAGAACAGTATTTTACGAGGTATTTCCTACACAAGCGTCGCAACAGCAAGATATAGAAACACATTATTAGGAGGGCACAAATCGTGAAGAATGCTAATATGCCAAAAGGAAGAGGTATGGTAAAGTGGCAACCGTTTGCCAGTATGCCGGAGCAGTTCGTAGTTATTAAAGAAATGATAAAGGAGCAAACGAAAGCCTCGCGTCCAATTGTAACGCAAGATGAAAAAGAAATGATTGAAAATAAGCTATTAACTTCATTTTTAGGTGAGGAAGAGGTTTTACTTACATATTATAAAGATGGTTATTTATATAAAAATTACATAACAGTAGTGGATATTAATCCATTAATAGAGACGATTACTTGTACGGATGCTTTTCATAATCAAAGAATGTTTAAGTTTTGTGATGTAATTGAGGTTGATTAGAATAATTTTCTATGCAGTAGGTTTATTTTTAGCAGTCTACTGCATAGAAAAATAAAAGGTTCAGTCACATAACAATTTTCAAGGTTTTAAAATAACTTTAATACAATCATCTTCACGATTATTAAAAATTTGATAACCGTAGCTTGCTTCTTCAAGGGGGATTTTGTGTGTAATAATCTCTTTTGGATCAAATTCTTTATTTGTTATTTTTTCAAATAGTTCCGGCATAAAATGAATAACAGGTGCTTGTCCCATTTTAAGATTAATATTTCTAACCCAAAATGCTCCGAGTGGAAATGCATTATAATTGCCACCATAAACGCCAGTCATTTGAACCGTTCCATATTTTCTTACGGCTTTCGTAGCGATTTGAATAGGACCGAGAGTTCCGCCTTGTAATTTTAACTTTTGTTCTAGAAATTCTAGTGGCGATTTTTTTCCATCCATGCCCACGCAATCAATGACTACATCGGCACCGCCATGTGTGATTTCCTTTAAATGTTCTCCCATATCGGGGAATTTTGTAAACTCAAATACCTCAACATTGTTAATCTTTTTTGCATAATTTATACGATAATCTAAGTAATCGACTGCGATTACGCGCTTAGCACCTTGCATCCAAGCAAATTTTTGTGTCATTAATCCAACAGGTCCACAACCTAGGACGATAACAGTATCACCTGGCTTAACACCTGCGTTTATTACACTCCAATAGGCTGTTGGCAAAACATCGGATAAAAACAGTAAAGATTCATCTTCAAGTTCGCATGATTCCGGTATAACAAATGGAGTGAAATTTCCAAAAGGAACTTTTAAATATTCTGCTTGTCCGCCTGGATGGTTACCAAATTTCTCTGTATAACCAAAGTATCCACCAGAATCATAATGAGGATTGGAGTTATCACATTGGCTTTCCATTTCATGTTGGCAATAGAAACAATGTCCACAAGAAACGTTGAAGGGGATGACAACACGATCTCCTTTTTTCACTTTAGTAACATCTGGACCAACTTCTTCAACAATGCCCATTGGTTCATGACCAATAATGTACCCTTGCGGTAAAGGCATGTTCCCTTGATATAAATGTAAATCAGAACCGCAAATAGCGGTTGAAGTAATTTTTACAATAATATCGTCTTTTTTCTCTAACTTCGCATCATCAACTTGTTTAACTTGTACTTGGTTTGGTCCTTGATAGGTTACAGCTTTCATCTCATATCTCCTTATAAATTATTTTTCATAATTTATATGTATCTCTTGGCAAAACAGAAATCTTTAGTAAAGAGAAATTTATACATATTGTTGTTATGAAAGTACGTTATAGTAGCTCTTCTTTCTTATGTCTTTGCCCTATTTTAAGAAGAAACTCAATATTTATACATAATTTAATTCCCATAAAAAGGATAATTATTATTTCATAATTTGTAGCATATTAAAAACATTGGAGGTGAAACGATATGGCAAATAATAATAGTGGAAGTCGTAATGAATTATTAGTTCGAGGCGCTGAACAAGCTCTTGATCAAATGAAATATGAAATTGCACAAGAGTTTGGTGTACAACTTGGTGCAGATACAACAGCTCGTTCAAACGGATCTGTTGGTGGTGAAATTACAAAGCGTTTAGTAGCAATGGCAGAACAACAACTTGGTGGTAGAGCTAACCGCTAAGTAAATTGGCATAAAATATAGCAAATATGTAAATCAATTTCTTTTGTGTATTCATAAAAATAAAAAACCTTATATTAAACAGATTCTCACTCAAAGATTATTGATAATCTTCTTTCATAATCTTTGAGTATTTTATTTGTAAACGACTTTCCTAAACAATAAACACGCAGTGTTGGAAAGGTGTTTTCCATGCATAGTAGAAAATCTTTTGCAGGAAAAAGCATACTTAAAAATTTGATTTCAATATTGAAATCAATATTTATTATGATATTTTCGAAAGGGAGGAATTTAAAAATGGGTATTTTAAGTGGAAATCCTCAAAATGAACCGTTACATTACGGAGAAGTATTTGATATTTGGAGTTATCTTTTAGCAGCACAAGGTGCAATTGCAAGCCATCAAGTATTTATGAACCACACAGGTGACGAAGATTTGAAGAAGTTTTTAGAAAGCTTAATTGAAAATGATATGAATTCAGAAGTAGAAGAGTTAAAAACTCTTTTAAAGATTAATGGGGTAGCTTTACCGCCTGCTCCTCCAGAACGACCAGTTGCATCTATCGAAGACATTCCCCCAGGGGCACGTATTAATGATGTTGAAATTGCTGCTGCTGTATCTGCAGGGCTAGCAGCTGGACTTGTGACATGTAGTCAAGTGATGGGGAAATGTCTTCGAGAGGATGTAGGGATGCTATTTGGACAATTTCATATGAAAAAAGCGCAAGCAGGTGTAACGTTGCTGCGTTTAAGTAAGAAAAAAGGGTGGGTAGTTCCACCTCCATTACATGTAAGAAATTCTGATCAAGCTTAATAAACAAAAATAAAAAAGTGGTATTGGCCACTTTTTTATTTTTTAGATGTATCCTCAACTTTAGATTTATTTATTGTAGAAGAATCCATATATTCATCTGACATTTCCATAGCATATTTATCATGATGAATATGGTTGTGATTTCTTAATTCATCATCGTTACGCAGTACTAGTCTCTTCATATAAATGTGGAAGAAAACCTCTATTCCGCCAATAATTAATGCGGCTAAGAATGAAGAAAGTCCAATGTTACGAGTAGCATCTAAATTAGTAAACAAGGATGTTAGTAACCAAGTTCCGAAAAAGCTTAAGCCGAAATCTGCCATTGTAGCAATCATATTTCCGTATTTAGGTAAAATGAAGAGGTCTCCGATTAAATAGGCAGCTCCCGTAAGAAAAAGAGAAATTAGTAATACTCTAGGAATTGAAATGCCTTGAAAGATACTGAGCATGATTAGCAATACTGCAGTTATCGCTGTGTATTTAATTAATAAGGCAACAATATGTTTCATCATTTTCCTCCATTGTTTAAACGTATATGGAATACAATATTTCATTAAAAACGGATTATGCTTTTATATAGCGTAACCCGTTTTAATCACCCTTTAATGGTAAGAAGTACAACCTGGTTAAGAAGCAGGCTTATACTACAGATAGTATTTTCGGAATAACGAGTTTTATTCACAAGGTGTATTTCCATTCTTATAATACAGACGTTGCCTAAGTACAGTGTTTCTTTATTAAACTTAATAATTTTTTCCGTTTTGATTTTTATACTTAATGTATCTTTTTGTCTACATATTTTCCGTAATCAGGTACAGCAATTTTATCAAATTCTTGAACCAGTGTTTTGAGGCTCGTTGATAGCAATTCACCTGACATTGGTATCCCATGTCCAGTAATAGCGACTAGAGGCTTTAATTCTTCTAATTTAATGACTGATTCTTTAGCGGCTTTCCAGTCTGTTGTTAAATAACGAGGCGGACCGCTTATTTCCTGTTCTTGAGTTATTACTTTATACAGATACTCCTGTTTCACTGTAACAAAAGCGTCCCCAGCAATTAAAGTTCGGTCTTTCTCTCGGAATAATGAAATATGTCCAGGAGTATGCCCTGGTGTATGAATCCATCTAAACTCTGGCATATGGGGAACAGTTCCATCGATAGGTAGTGCTTTTACGCTATTTCCTAAATCAATCGGTTCATTAGGGAACAGGGGAGACATTTTCGCTACCATACCACCTTCAACTGTTGGATCTGGTTCAGGGTAGCTTTGTTGTCCAGTCAAAAACGGTATCTCCATTTGATGGGCATAGACTGGAACATCCCAATATTTAATGAGTTCAATTATTCCTCCAACATGATCAAAATGCCCATGAGTTAAAATAATTGCTTTTGGACGGCTATTTGTACCAAATCGCTCCTCGGTAACAGAGATAATTTCATTTGCACATTTAGGCATTCCAGCATCAACTAAAACAAAATCATTGGTCTTAGGATTTCCAACAAAGCATATATTGACGATTTGAATCGTGTAACAAAATAAATCAGGTAATACTTCGAGGCCATGACCACTTTCAATTGAAGTTGCTGGAATAAACTTGTAATCACTTCCATAATTCATTTCCTTGTCCACCTTTTATCCCCCTTAATATGTTTCAATACGACATTATAGTTCCCTAATTTCTCAAATCCATTTTGGGGGATTTGAGAAAAGAATTAGTGGGGATTACAAAAAATAAAAATTAAGGTGGAGACATATCAATTTATATAAAGTGCAAACAGAAAATATTGATTTTACAAGTGTAGTTTTTACTATTTTTTGAGGAGGGGTTATGAGTTAATAAAAGGTTCATCTGAATATTTTAATGTAGGTTTATAAAGAATACAGAACAGTAGCTAATAGAAATCCATTAAATGAGGCGATTACTTGTACCGATGCTTTTTATAATCGAAGGATATTTAAGTTTTGTGATGTAATTGAGATTGAGTAAATTATGCTTTTCAATAGCTATTAACAGCCCTTTCAGTGATACTAATATCTCTTACTAGCTATATGATATATTCTATTTTTTATCTAACTAACGCTCTTAGTGTAGTTGGTGTCCTTGCATTGAGTACTTCATGGTTTTTATTCATTTTCACATGTTTCATCCGAAAGAAAAACGGAAATCCCTTCTTTATTAGAGATAGGAAATTCCGGTTCATCTTTTTTATAAACAGTTCAATTGTATTTCAAATTCACATGATGATTCGGTAAATCACCTTGGATAAAGTAGGCTTTATTGATAGCGAATCTGTATTTCTTGATTAATTACTGCCTATTCCTCATACATCATTTTCCTCGTCATTCCACCGTCTACGACAAGGTTTATACCTGTAACAAAATCATTTTCACTGGCTGTTAAATACAGACAGGCTCGTGCAATATCATCTGGTTTTCCTACACGCTTTGATAGATGCTGTTCATGATCAATTTTACTTAATTTTGAATAATCTCCGGTTTCAATCCAACCTGGGGAAATAGCATTCACTGTAATCCTATCTTCGCTAAATGAGGCTGCGAGCGCATGTGTAATAGCAACGATCCCACCTTTTGTGGCAGCATAAGATTCTGAATTTGGCTCAGACATAATCGCCCTTGTAGAGGCGATATTCACAATAGATCCACCTTCTTTGTTATGACGCATATACTTTGCTGCTTCACGCGAACCCAAGAAAACACTTCTTAAGTTTGTATTGATCACATCGTCCCATTCTTCTAACGAAATATCGTAAGGGGACTTGAATAACTCTTTTCCTGCATTATTAATTAAAATATCTATCTGACCGTATGTTTGATTAGCTACTTCCATTAATCGAATAATATCTGTTTCCAGCCTTACATCTGTTTGTACGAAAAGTGCTTCTTTACCCTGTTCTTTCATCTTAGTAACTGTTTTTGCACCTGCTTTTTCGTCTATATCTGCTAAAATAACATTGGCCCCTTTTTCTGCATAATGTAAAGCAATTCCTCTCCCGATTCCATTTCCAGCCCCTGTTATGATCACTGATTTATTAGAAAAATTCATTGTAATTACACTCCTTTTAAAAAAATATAACGTCTTTATTTTTTTATATAACATACAAAAATTATCCTTCTGCATAACCAATAGTTAATTAATTATGCTAGTATTTTTACTCTTCACTAATAAAAGGAGTAATTATCTTTTTTTCATAAGAAGATAACACAATATTCGTTGATGGAGTACCATATTGCATTGAATCATCAATAAATTGTTCTAAACTTTCTACAGAATGTGTTGCTATTTTGACAATATAGCTAATTTCTCCTGCTACTCTATAACACTCGAGTACATCTGGATGATTATAGCAAAAGTTAGATAATGATTTACAATTTGTTGATTTAAACAGTATAAGTGCAGAAATTGGACGATTTATTTTTTTTAGAGAAACATGTGCATGGTAACCTTCAATAATTTGTTGTTCCTCTAACTTTCGTACTCGCTCAGTTACTGACGGGGAAGATAAGTGAACCGCTTCCGCTAAATCCTTCATTGAAATTTTTGCATTTGACTGTAATAGTCCCACGATTTTTTTATCAATTTGATCCATAAATTACCCAACCTTTTTTTATAAAATAGAATAACCTAAATTCTTTATAAAATAAAGCAGAACAATCAAATATCCTTATTGAACTTATTTATCAGCCTTCTATACTTGTATAAAATAAGGGTAGAAGGAGGCGGTTTACGATATGAAAAAGATTTTATTATTATTAGCTGACGGGTTTGAAGCAGTAGAAGCTAGTGTATTTACAGATGTACTAGGCTGGAATAAATGGGAGGGAGATGGATCAACCGAGGTCGTAACAGTTGGTCTTCGGAATAAATTAACTTGTACTTGGAATTTTACTGTCATACCGGAAAAAACGGTTGATGATATTCAATTAGATGAATTTGATGCACTAGCTATTCCAGGAGGATTTGAAGAGGCTGGTTTTTATCGGGATGCATACAGTAGAGAATTCTTACATGTTATTCAACATTTTTATGCCAAGCAGAAGCCTATTGCCAGTATTTGTGTTGCATCATTAACGCTTGGCAAAAGTGGAATTCTTGTAGGTAAAAAAGCTACCACATACAGTCATCCAACGAGTAAACGAAAAGAGCAGTTAAAGAATTTTGGTGCAATAGTACAAAATGATTTAATAGTACAAGATGGAAATATTATTACATCATCAAATCCAGGCACAGCTTTTGATGTTGCGTTTTTATTACTTGAAAAATTAACATCTAAAAAGAATGCTGAACATGTAAAGGACCTTATGGGATTTTAGGCATTTATTCTTTTTGTGAGTTTTTTGTGCTTGCTAGAAGTAATGTGAAAAGTCGCCGTGCTCTAGCTCTATTTGCTGAACCCGAGGAAAAAGAAAAAGGGTTTGATTATTACAATACTTATAATAGGAGAATTTTTATGATTATAACACTTTTCACATATATATTGTTAGGTTTATCTTTAGCGATACCTGCAGGTGCTATGACAGTCCAAATGACGAAACAAGGAATGAGAAATGGTTTCGTACATGGTTGGTTTGTAGGTATAGGAGGAATGACTGTAGATTTATCTTTAATAGTTCTGATTTATCTAGGGTTCTCTAGTGTATTAACCAACCCATGGGTAGAAACAGTTATGTGGCTACTAGGTTTTGTATTTTTAATGTTTATTGGAATAGAAAGTATTAAAGAGGCAAAGTCAGAAGTTAACATGGAGGGAGAAGATCCTAATAAATCTTTATTATCAGCTTATTTATCTGGTTTTATGATTGCTATATCACCGGCTAATATTGTATTTTGGATAGGGGTCTTTGGCCCGGTTCTCGTTTCTTCATTAGGTAATGCAAGCACATCTACATTTATATTAATAGCTGTAGGTATTTTATTAGGTATCTTAATGCATGATATGATCTTATTAAGCTTTGTTCATTTTACTAGACGTTTTCTAAATCCAACCTTTATTAAAAGGGTATCTATATTTGCCGCAATAGTCCTATTCGGATTTAGTGGTTATTTTGGGTACGAGTTTATAAAACAAGTAATGACTTTTATCTCAAAAGCATAGTTCTTATAAACTTAAATAGGGTGGTTATAATGTAAATGAAAAAGATACGTATTTTAAACGTAACATAATTGTAAATATGTTATATCACGTAGGCAACCCCTTAGGAATCCATTGATCCCTAAGGGGTCTTTAAATTCCTTACACGTAGCCTTTAGAAAAAAGAAACGATCTCAACTATAATTGATGTTGTATGAGCTTAGCTCGATAGCTGGGGTACTACCCGCATTTTAACGAAAATATACGCTAAGCAAATTTCGATATAAAAGAAGCCAAATTTTCTACTTTAAGAAACTTTCGGCTTCAATTCGTTATAAGTTAGTTGCCACTTCGTTTTCTCCATATTCTTTCACTATTTTATAAAAAGTATTTTTCTTTAGTTTCAATAGCCCCGAACTTAATTCCCGTTAATTCTCCATTTTTCCACTTTGGATAAGTTTCTTCTATAGTTCATGTGTTGGAGGGAGTGTGAGGCTCCGATCTTGCATTCCATTTTTTTATTCTCTTCGAAAATTCTTCTTATGTAATCTGTTGCGATTGACTGTAAACAAGTTCTAGTGATACATTTGCAGTTGTCTTTTAACATATTCTTGTTGTTTTGAGTTTGATTTTTTGATCATATTAATCACAGCATCGTATTCGAAAAAGAAATGTTTTTTTGTTAACTTCAATGATAAAAACATCATTTTGAACAGGATTTTCAAAGAAAAATTGCTCAAAGAATGTAGGGTGGGTCTCGTTATGCACAAGTTTTAACATAGATTATTGTTCCTTTAACTGTATGATTTTATATTGTGTTATCTAATAATATGTTTAAGATGGAGTAGCACTACATCGCTATTAAGCTAAGAAATACATTCTTTCTCAACACGAAAAAAATGAACTGAATTTCTATGGACAACTATGAAAGGATAAAATTTTCGTTTTGGGGATACTTCAAAACCTTAGGTTGGTGGGCATGTATGGAGTGCCCCAAAATTGATCCTTTTATTATTAGATATTATTTGCTGAAAAAAGCTTGCCATTAATGAAAATGGCAAGCTTTTTATCTCTATGAGCAATATTTAACTACATTAAATTAGAAATTAATTAGCTCGTTCTAATTTTTATATAAAAGGAAGCAAAATCGTAATTAACGTATTTTGTAGATATTTCCTCTTTCTAATAGTCATAAGTGTAATGACTATTCTTTCCAAGGTGAATGTAAAACGCAATCACAGAAATTTTTGCGTTTAAAGCCTGGAAGAAGTAACGAGCAAACATCTGCTTTAATGTTTCCAAAAGTAGTTTCAGGTTTATGAGCGAAACCTTCAAGGAAAGCAGGAAGGATTTTTTGTTTGAAATTATCTCGAGGGAAAGCAGATACAACTTGCTCGCGAATTTCCTCTGAAATTTCGTCATATCCATCCCCCATAACATCGTATCCTACTCCAGAATAAATTAATGAAACTTGGGGTTCTTTATATTCAGCAATTCCAATCGTTGTGTGAAGTGCAATCGAATCCCAAACCAGTCTAATTGACTCATTATCCATGCCATGTTGTTGCAGAAAACTACGTGCAGCATTTGCACCATCTACTTCAAAACGTTTGTCTGGACTACTAAATTTCTTTGTAAGTCCAAGATCATGGAATAGAGCGCTAACATATAATAGCTCTTCGTCATACTTAAGATTAGCTTTTTTCCCTTGAAGAGCACCGAATAAGTAAACACGATTTGAATGATTCCAAAGTAAATCGTTACCATATTCACGAAGAATTTCTTGCGCCTCTACTGCTATTTTACTATCTGGAATTACTATACCTGCAACTGTTTTTTGCATATAAATTGCCTCCTATAAATAATTGATATTGTCCATTTTCTTGCTAGCTCATGAGCTTAACTTAATTATATAAAGCATCTATTATTTATCAATGTAATCATTTCTATCGTTTTCATAGAAAGTATCTATGATTAAGGTTTCAATAAATCATAAAGAAACAAACTCAAATAACTACTTTTAACTTAAAAAATTTTGGCGCCTCCTATTTCACGAATTAAATTTATCCTTAATATATAAATGTTTTATGTACTCAAAATAATAGATGTCATCTATGTTAACTATAGAAATTATAGAATTGATTAATAGTTGACTGAGAGTTAAACTGAAGTTGCTTTACAAGATAGCAATACGAAATGATAAGTAACTTTAATAGATAAAAATTTCACGATAAGGGGTATATAAAGTATCTTGTAAAGCGTGGTTTTAAACGTAATGATATCTGTATATGTTTAGGTTAGAACTTAAAGGTAATCCTTTGAATCCATTATGCTTTTGCAAAAGAGGACTAGTGTGAAATGAAGTTATTTTCTTGTAGTGAATGGCTTTCATTCTTCTATGTATATTAATAAAAGTAATGAAAGCTTGTTGATGGCAAAGATTATATTATCAATGTTTGCTTTATGTTTTTTAGGAAGCCAATGTTTTTTATTTCATTTAAGTATTTGAATGTGTTTTAGCTAGTTCGCTATTGCAAAGTAGATTGGAGGAATAATAAATGGAGGTTTTTCATTCTGGAGAGCGTACTGTACACGATTTACTAGGTGTACAAAAGATTGCAAACTCTGCAAGTACAATGATTCAACAGACACTCCCAAAGAAGTTCATGAATTTTCTCAATGGACAGAATTCATTCGTGATGTCTTCTATGGATCAAAGAGGAAGAGTTTGGAGTTCATTTTTAGCAGGAAATCTTGGTATCATACAAGCTATTGAAGCCGACATAGTTAAAATCAATACAAAAATAAACGAAGGTGACCCTTTATTTCTAAATATTTTACAACATAAAGAAGTAGGGATTTTAGTAATTGATTTTGCTTCCAGAATAAGAATACGAATAAATGGTAAGGTTTCGATAGTTTATCCAGATGGAAACTTTGAAATCAAAATTGAACAAGTATTCGGTAATTGTCCTAAATATATACAGGCGAGAAGATTCGAATATAAAGCTGTTGAAGAAATTGTAAATAAGAAACTTCATCCACTTAACACTTTAAATAAAAAGCAACAGAATTGGATTAGTGAATCTGATACTTTTATTATTGCAAGTGCAAGTTTTGAGGGAAAGATGGACATTTCCCATAGGGGTGGGATGCCAGGATTTGTTCATGTCATTAATGAAAAATCAATTATATTTCCGGATTACTCAGGAAACATGTTGTTCAATACCTTAGGAAATATTTTTCAAAATCCCAATGTTGGGTTACTGTTTTTTGATTTTAATACTGGTGGTACATTACAAATCACAGGAGAAGCAAGTATCATTTGGAACATTGATCAAGATATTCTCTCAAAGTTCCCTGGTGCACAACGTTTAGTACAATTTCAAATAATTGAAGTACTTGAAGTACCTTGTTATGAATCTTATAACTGGGAGTTCTTGAATTATTCTACTTTCAATCCAAAATAGAAAAGGCGGGAAAATATTATGCAAATTAATATCACTGTTACAGAAGCAGCTATTAAACATTTCGAAAGTTTAGAGACTAAATATCCTAACCATTTTCGATTTCTACAATATGAAATGGGAGGCTGCGGGCGTCCATTGGATGGGGTTGTAAGAATACAATTAATTAAATCAGATGTAGGTTTCGAAGAAATTCAAACAAACTGGAAATCATTTTATATAAACAAAGCCTCTTTAGCTTTTCTTGATGATAATTTAACTATTGATTTCTTTGAAGGATTTCAAATTAGAAGCTCTAGTCAAACTTATAGTCACAACATCCCTTTAGAAATTGAAAAATAAGGGTACTCATTGTTAAATAGATAGAAATCTTTAAGCTGAAAGGTGAAATAAATCATATATAACCAACAAAATTTTTGTAAGGGAAAGGCTATAGGAAATTAAATATACCCACTAAGCAAAATTATTATCGAATCTCAAATAACAAAAGCGTAATTTTCTCTAGTAAATTTAATTAGAGAAAATTACGTTTTTTTATAAATGAAGGAATAGAACATTTAGGCAATAATACAG
This sequence comes from Bacillus sp. 5mfcol3.1, assembly GCF_900114335.1. NCBI lineage: Bacteria > Bacillati > Bacillota > Bacilli > Caryophanales > Bacillaceae > Bacillus > Bacillus sp. 5mfcol3.1. The sequence goes on from NZ_FOST01000003.1 coordinate 67,207, forward strand.
TAAAGGGAGAGTATGGAGCGTTTATAAGGCTGAAAAATTAAGGATTTCTTATAATATGAATAAAGATATGCAAAAAAATATAATTATTTTTTTAAAAAGGAGATTATTTTTATATGGAATTAAGACAGTTAGAGTATTTCATGACACTTTATAAAGAACTTCATTTTACAAAAGCAGCAGATAAGCTAGGTATTACGCAACCTACATTAAGCCATCAAATTAAAGCTCTTGAAGACGAAATAGGTATGCCGTTATTTGACCGCATGGGAAAGAAAATAGCCATCACTGACGTTGGTTCTATTTTAGCCAACGAATGTAAAAATATTTTTAATGCATTAGATAATGTAAAAGAACAAATCAGTGAATTAAAGGAGATAAAAGGAGGTAACATTGCAATTGCCACTTTGCCTGGCGAACTAACAGACTTAGTCTCCACTTTATTATTAGATTTTCATAAAAATTATCCGGAGGTAACAGTAAAAATTATAAGTTCAGATGAAATACTAGAATTAATAAACCAGAATCAGGTTAATTTTGCTGTTACAATTGATTCTTCCGAGTACGTATTCGAAGATGAAAAAATTGTAAAAATACCATTATACACAGAAGAGTTATTTTTAGTGGTATCAAATAACCATTCACTAGTTAATGAACAAGAAATACAATTCTCAGAATTGAGTAAATTACCATTAATCTTGTTCCCAGACAGTCATGAATGCAGAAAGTTATTGAATTATACATGTTTACCACAAAAAATAAACTTGTCTCCAATTATTGAAACCTCTAGTATCGAATCGTTATTTGATCTTGTTAGAAATGGATTTGGCGTGACAATTGTCTCTAAAACTTTACTTGATATTACTGTAGATAATGATGTATTAGCAATTCCTATAGTAAATCCTAGAATTAGTAGGAAAGTTAACCTTATTTTACGTAGAGATAAATTTATTGGGTTTGGCACTAGAAATTTTATTGAATTGCTTACAAATGAAATTATAAAATTAGGATTTCCTATTTCTGAACAAAGTAAAGAACAGATTAGAAAATTAATTAAATAGTGATTGAATTTCGAATAACTATTAGAGGGGAGATAGAACATATCTATCATTATAATAGAAAAAGTAACATTGCCCTATCTTGTTATAGATATATAATTTAATTAAAGTTTCAATTAGTTTAGATCATCAAAAAAATGTCCTTTTTATCTAAATTTCTTAGAACTTATTTGTGAAGCTTTAATTGACGAGCGTATTTTTTTGACTTTTATTGAAAGTGGATTACACTATAAAAATTTTAGAGAGTAGATAATTTGAAAGTAGGTAAAAAAATGTGTGGCTATGTAGGATGTTTGTATAATACTGCAAAAAGATATTCAGAAACAGAAAAAATACAATTTGAAAATATGACGAATCTGTTATACCACCGTGGTCCAGATGACCAGGGATATTTTCGTGACGAGCATGTTCAATTTGGGTTTAGACGGTTAAGTATTATTGATTTGGATGCGGGACATCAACCGCTAGCATATGATAATGAACGCTATATACTTATGTTCAATGGTGAAATTTATAATTATATAGAATTACGTGAAATGTTAATTAAACAGGGAGCATGTTTTTCAACTCAGTCAGATACGGAAGTTATTGTTGCATTATATGCCCAAGTAAAAGAAGAATGTGTAAATTATCTTCGTGGAATGTATACTTTTGTAATTTGGGACCGTCAAGAGAAAAAATTATTTGGTGCTCGCGATCATTTTGGAATTAAACCACTTTACATTGCACAACAGAACGATATAACTTTCTTCGCATCTGAAAAGAAAAGTATCCTACATGTAATGCAAGATAAGGGTGTAAATCCAACTGCTCTCCAACATTATTTTACATACCAATACGGACCAGAACCAGAAACATTAACAAATGATATTAATAAAATTGAACCTGGTCATTATTTCATAAAAGAAATTGGAAAAGAGATAGAGGTTTATCGCTACTGGAAACCATATTTCAATGCTTCAGATAACAAAAAAGAGGAACACATTCGAGCAATTCGTGATGTATTATATGACTCAGTAAAAGTACATATGCGTAGCGATGTTCCAGTGGGTGCATTCTTATCTGGCGGGATTGATTCATCTATTATTGCTTCTATTGCAAAAGAAATAAATCCAAATCTCCTAACATTCTCTGTTGGTTTTGAGCACCGTGGATTTAGTGAAATAGATGTAGCGAAAGAAACTGCTGAGAAATTAGGAGTAAAAAACTATAGTGTATTGGTAACACCACAAGAATTTATGAATGAATTCCCAAAAATCATGTGGCACATGGATGACCCATTAGCAGATCCAGCAGCAGTACCATTGTACTTTGTTGCAAAAGAAGCACGTAAACATGTAACAGTTGTTCTGTCTGGTGAAGGTTCAGACGAGCTATTTGGCGGATATAATATTTATCGTGAGCCAAACTCTTTAAAAATGTTCTCATACATTCCCACTTCCGGGAGAACGGTTTTAAAAGCTTTAAGTGGAGCACTTAAAGAAGGGTTTAAAGGGAAAAGTTTTCTAGAGCGTGGATGTACACCAATTGAAGAACGTTATTATGGTAATGCAAAGATCTTTCGTGAAGAAGAGAAGATTAAGTTAATAAAGTCTTACAATGAAAGTGTTAACTATAAGGATGTTACCAAAGCATTGTACAATGAAATTAAGGATTATGATGATGTAAGTAAAATGCAATACATTGATATGTACACATGGTTACGTGGAGATATTTTATTAAAAGCGGATAAAATGTCTACAGCTCACTCACTAGAATTACGTGTTCCATTTCTAGATAAAGAAGTCTTTGATGTCGCTTCTAAAATTCCAACAGAATTAAAAATTGCCAATAGAACTACAAAGGCTATTTTACGTGAAGCCGTACGTGGTATTGTTCCAGATCATGTACTAGATCGTAAGAAACTCGGTTTTCCAGTGCCAATCCGTCATTGGTTAAAAGATGAAATGTATGACTGGGCTCTGAATATTATTAAAGAAAGTAAAACCGAACATTTAATTGATAAAAAATATGTATTAAACTTACTGGAGGCACATCGCACAGATAAAGGTGATCATAGTCGTAAAATTTGGACAGTACTAACCTTTATGGTATGGCATCAAATTTATATAGAACATACATATGATACAAATTTATTTAGTGAAGAGTGTCGAGTATATAATTTAGTTTAAATTTATATGTCCATCAATTTAAGAATTATATAACGCCTTCAAACAAAACTGTCCATTTTTACTTGGAGGGAAAGCATCAACAAAACGTGAATTTCGTACGCTAAGCAATTTTCAACATAGAAAAGGCCGATTCCCTGTACGCTAAGGGAATTGGCCTTTTTTATCAGTGTAAGAAACATTCAACCAATCATTACATATCATCATTAAAATACGAACGTATATACTTCAATAACAGCTAACCAAATGATAGGAAAAACACTGTAGTATATTTAACTGCTTGCTAGTATGCCAGAGCAGTTCGTCTGTATTAAAAAAATGATACAGGAGCAAACAAAGATTCCGCGCCCAATCTTAACGCAAGATGCAAAAGAAAGGATTGAAAATAAGCTGTTAACTTCATATTTAGGTGAAGAAGAGGTTTTATTTACATATTATAAAAATAGCTATCTATATAAAAATTACATAACAGAAGCTGGTATAAATCCAGTAAATAAGACAATTACTTGTACGGAGGACGGAGGATGCTTTTCATAATCAAAGGATGTTTAAGTTTGGTGATGTAGTTGAAGTGAATTAGAGGAGGCATATCTCTTCCTAAGTTAATTATATCATGTAAATCAAGTTCGAAATAGACTATTTATTCGTATTGACTCCTGCTACAATCAAGAACACATGCATAGTAAGGAGAGATGTTACATGAGTTCTTTTGTTCTCGATTTTCAGGAAATAGAAAACACGCAGCTTTCGCTCGTCGGTGGAAAAGGTTTGAATTTAGGGGAGTTAACAAACATTCAAGGTATACAAGTACCCGAAGGTTTTTGTGTTACAACGGTAGGATATGAAAAGGCTATCGAGCAAAATGAAGAGCTTCAAACTTTGTTGCAGCAGCTAACAAAGTTGAAAATGGAAGAGCGTGCTCAAATTGGTGAAATGAGTAAGAAGATTAGAGAAGTCATTATGGCAGTAGAAATCCCTACTGATGTAGTGGAAGCAGTAGCTCATTATCTCTCACGTTTTGGAAATGAACATGCGTATGCCGTGCGTTCTAGTGCGACGGCTGAAGATTTACCGTATGCTTCATTTGCAGGTCAACAAGATACGTATTTAAATATTATCGGAGAAGAAGCGATTTTACAGCATGTAAGAAAGTGCTGGGCGTCTTTATTTACAGAGCGAGCAGTTACGTACCGCATACAAAATGGTTTTAAACATAATCAAGTTTCTATATGTGTTGTCGTTCAAAAAATGGTTTTCCCTGAGGCTTCGGGCATTTTATTTACGGCTGATCCGATTACTTCTAACCGAAAGGTGTTATCAATTGATGCCAGTTTTGGACTTGGTGAGGCATTAGTATCGGGACTGGTCTCTGCCGATAATTATAAAGTAAAAGAAGGCGAAATTTCAGAAACGATGATAGCGACTAAAAAAATAGCTATTTATGCTTTAAAAGAGGGCGGAACAGAGACGAAACAGATTGATCCGGTTCAGCAAAAACTTCAAACATTGTCTGAACAACAAATTTTACAACTAGCACAGATCGGAAGACAAATCGAAGCTTATTTTGGTTGTCCGCAAGATATTGAATGGTGCTTAGCCCATGATACAATTTATATAGTCCAAAGCAGACCGATTACGACTTTATATCCAATTCCAGAAGTAAATGATGGGGAAAATCACGTGTATATATCAGTTGGTCACCAACAAATGATGACCGATGCGATGAAACCATTAGGTTTATCTTTTTTCCTGTTAACGACTAGTGCCCCTATGCGTAAAGCGGGAGGCAGGTTATTTGTTGATGCTACGCAACAATTAGCTTTACCTGCTAGCAGAGATTACTTAATAAACACTTTAGGAAAATCGGATCCACTTGTAAGAGATGCATTAACGACTATAATCGAGCGAGATGATTTTATTCAATTGTTACCGGATGATGAAAAAGAAAAGGATCTTAGTAAAAATGTGCCATCTGCAAGTTCGCAACAACAACCTGAGAATGATCCGGAAATCGTTACGAATTTAATAAAGAATAGTCAAACATCAATAGAAGAGTTAAAACGAAACATGCAAACGAAATCAGGGGTGGATGTACTTGATTTTATTTTAGAAGACATTCAGCAATTAAAGAAAGTATTATTTAACTCGCAAAGTATAGCTATTATTATGGCAGGTATGAATGCTTCATCATGGATTAATGAAAAGATGGAACAATGGCTAGGGGAAAAGAATGCAGCAGATGTACTTTCACAATCTGTACAAAATAATATTACTTCAGAAATGGGTTTAGCATTATTAGATGTTGCAGATGTGATTCGGCCGTATCCAGAAGTCATTGCGTATTTACAACATGTAGAAGATGACAGCTTTTTAGATGAATTAATTCAGTTTAAAGGCGGGGAAAAAGTTCGGGATGCAATCGATGCCTTTCTAAATAAATATGGAATGAGATGCAGCGGAGAAATCGACATTACGAAAACGCGCTGGAGTGAACAGCCAGCTACAATTATACCGATGATTTTAAATCATATAAGGGACTTTGAATATGGTGCTAGTAAACGGAAGTTTGAAGAAGGGCTGCAGGAAGCTGTGAAAAAAGAAGAAGAGTTAGTAAATCGATTACAACACTTACCGGATAGTAAACAAAAAGTAGAAGAAACGAAGCGTATGATTCGCAACATCCGTAATTGTATCGGGTATCGTGAATATCCAAAATACGGCATGGTTAATCGTTATTTCATATATAAGCAGGCGTTACTGAAAGAAGCTGAGCAACTTGTGCAGAGCGGTGTCATTCATGAAGTTGATGATATATACTATTTAACTTTTGAAGAGCTTCACGAAGTTGTTCGCACGAATAAACTAGATTACGAGCTGATACAAAAACAAAAAAATGATTACAAATTATATGAAAAACTAACGCCTCCTCGTATAATGACGTCTGATGGAGAAATCATTACAGGTAAATATAAACGAGAGAACCTCCCAGCTGATGCGATTGTAGGTTTGCCTGTTTCATCAGGAGTTATAGAGGGAAGGGCACGCGTTATTTTAAACATGGAAGAAGCGAATTTAGAAGAGGGCGATATATTAGTTACTGCTTTTACTGATCCGGGCTGGACACCGTTATTTGTGTCTATAAAAGGGTTAGTCACTGAGGTTGGTGGACTTATGACACATGGAGCAGTGATTGCACGTGAATATGGATTACCGGCAGTTGTCGGTGTGGAGAATGCTACGAAAATAATAAAAGACGGACAACGAATTCGGGTACATGGAACAGAAGGATATATTGAAGTGTTGTAATGAAATAAAAGATCATCCGCTATTAAAGTGGATGATCTTTTATTATATAGCGGACTTATTTCTTTAAACCAGCTGCATAAAAAGGTCCATGAACTGCAATAGTTGATAAAAAGCGAGCAATCTCCTCAGGTGTTTCTTTTTGTCCATTATTTAACCATTGCTGGATGACACCTATATGTGCAGATGCCATATAAGAAGTTAAGTATTCGCTTGGAACAAGTAAATTCTCCTTATTAATGAGAGGACCATTCGTATCTTCAAATAATGTTTTCCACATAAAGTCTTTCAGTTTTGTTTGGAAAGATAAATCTCCTTTCGGACTTAGTACAGCTCTCATAAAATCACTATTTTCATTTAGAAATTCAAGAATAGAAGTGATAAGTATAAATGGCATTGTTGGAGAAGGATTTGTTCCAAGGTCAGCAATAACTTCCGGGAATTTCTGTTTAGCAATGTTAGAAAACTCGTACATAATGTCTTCTTGGCATTTTGTCATTAAATCAAATTTATCTTGATAGTGCGCATAGAAAGTACCGCGATTTATGTTTGCTTTCGTTGTAATATCTTTCACTGTAATGGCGTCAAAACCCTTTTCTTCAATTAGCTCCACCAATGCGTTCCGTATGGCAGTTTTCGTACGAACAACACGCAAATCTAAATTACTATCGCGCAAAGCATGTCCCTCCTTAATTTTACTGAACACATTTAGAAAATGTGTCTTATAACCGACACATTCACGATTTTTGATTATTGTATAAGGTTCAACTCGAACATATAATTCAAAATATAAATAAACAACACGTTGTTGATTATTATAAATCAAATTAAAGGAGGAGAAAAGAAGATGTTTAAAAATAAACTTTTATTGTTATCACCAGTTATTGCACTACTTGTTGTTTTTATTTTTTCATTAACGTTATTTCCAACTGTTCAACCGCAGCCGAAAAACTTGCCAATTGCAATTGTAAATGAGGATCAAGGTGTAGAAATTCCAAATCAACCGAAAATGAATATGGGGCAAACAATTGTTGATACGGTGAAAAAATCATCGAAATCAGAGGAAGAACCCGCAGTGAAGTGGGTAGAAGTAAAAAATAAAGAAGCCGTTCAAAAGGGATTAAACAATAAAGAGTATTACGCGGCATTAGTCATCCCGAAAGAATTTAGCGCAAAACAAGCGTCGTTACGAACACCACAGCCATCTTCACCTGAGATAGAAATATATATTAATCAAGGAATGAATACGGCTGCATCAACTATGGCAGGACAAATATTACAGGCGACCGTTGATAATATGAACAATAATGTTCGTACGCAAATATTAGAAGGGTTAAAAGCAAAAGGAGATACTGTAACAACAGATCAAGCTGTGAAATTAGTAACACCTATTGTAAAGAACGTGAAAAATATGAATGAGGTCGGCAAAAATAGTGCGAACGGTAACTCACCAATATCATTGTTCCAGCCGTTATGGATTGCAAGTTTAGCGAGCGCAGCGATTATTTTTATTGCGATTAGTAAAATACCGGTAAGTTCACGAAAAGAAAACTTTATATTGAAAGTAAAACAAATCGTAACAGGAGCTATTGCGGCACTTGTAATTGGATTTGGTCTTACATGGATTGCAGATGGGATGGTAGGATTAAATATTTCGAACTTCACGGATACAGCTCTATTCTTATCCATTACTTCTTTTAGTTTCTTCTTAATGATATCTGTGGTACTTTCATTAGTTGGGCTAAAAGGAATCGGTTTATTCGCTTTATTACTATTTTTCGGGGCGCCGTTATTATCATTAGCACCTGAGATGTTGTCTCCGTTTTATCAAGACTGGGTTTACCCATGGTTACCAATGAAATTTATGATCGAAGGCTTAAGAGAAATCTTCTTCTTCGGAAAAGGGGTAAGCTGGAATACACCTGTTACTGTACTCGTTTGGATTGGTATAGTAAGTGCGGTTATTATATTAGCAACTGCATTCAAACGTAGTGCAGTAAAAGGGCATAAAACAGAATTGAACGCTTAAAAAAAGCCGTTTCACTAAATTAGTGAAACGGCTTTTTTTGATGAAATCTATAAGTTGAAAAATTAGTATTTGCTGTTGTCGCCTTGGAATAAGTTTTGATGACTTTTTCTTAACGTAAATGCCTGATTGTTAAAAAGTGTTGTATGTAATTAAGCCGGAATTTCTAAAGATCGCGTACGTTCCAAACAATCTCACCGCGCTCGTCATCCCACGTACTGTGATGCCTCTTAAACCCTATCTTTTCTAGCACCCGGAGGGAAGCGATATTCCAAGCGCCTACAGTCGACCAAAGCCTGTGGCGCCCAGTAGCAATTGCAGCGTCCAGTACAACGGCTGCTGCCTCAGTCGCATAACCTTTTCCATGAGCGCTACGGAACAATTCGTATGCAATCTCCGGCTCTTCAAGTGTGGAACGACCGATAATCAAGCCACAGTATCCAATAAAATCGCCTTCGTCTCGCCTACGAATAGTGAGAAGGGAAATGCCATTTTCGTCTGCTTTCTTGCGCATCTCAATAAGCCGGCTACGAACGGAATCAAGGGCTGGCATGTCCACACCACGTTCGCCAATTAATTTTCTCATCCAAACTGAATCGGATTCCTCCCACATACTCAGGTCAAGTCGTTCGGTTTTTAGCTGGAACTCCATAGTTTTAAATAAAGATGGCATAGCGGAACCTCCTAGTTATGTCACTGAATTCATAATAGCTTCGCACCGCATCATGTTGAACTTCTCGTTGATTCGCGAATGTATTTTCCCACTCCCGCGAGAGTTTATAGCAACAGTATACAATAGTGTTATTTTTATGCATAAGCAATTCTTTTGCAAAATAGACCATTTTCTCAAACTTTACTTTCAATCTAAAGCTGTCCCGTTATATACACATGCTCCTACTATTTCAAAATGCATAAAATGTTATGCGAAAGTATGGAGGGGATACAATGTATAATTCGAATTATTATGATTGGTATAGGCAGAATGATAAGTTGATAAGTGATATTGAGAAAGCTATAAATGGAGAGTATAGCGCTATAAGCTGCTATGCAAAATTAGCGAATATGGCTCCAAGTCAAGCAGAGAAAAAACAAATTCTTGAAATTCGTAATGATGAAATAAAACATTTTCATCACTTTGTACAAATTTATACGAATTTAACTGGCAGGCAGCCGAAACCACAGATTACCGAAGACTGTCCGAATACCTACTTACAAGGATTAGAGTTCGCTATACAGGATGAGCAAAAGACAGTAGATTTTTATTTGGAAATTTCAGATGAGACATCGGATGCACATCTGAAAGATTTGTTACGGAGAATAGCTGCGGATGAACAAAATCATGCAGTATGGTTTTTATATTATTTTGTGAAGTCGAAGTGAGCATTAAGAATGACTGATGTGGTGAATATATTAGAAGTTATTTTAAAACGCAGTGCAACGATTGAATAAGATATGTAAATGTAAGTAGAAGGAAACCGTTTCGCTAGTAGTGGAGCGGTTTTTTATGATGCACATAGGTATCGACAAAATATAGTAATTAAATTTGATATATAATGTATGGAACAAAAATAAATAAGCTAGGAGCAGACATATGAAAAGAGGGATTACAGTAGATATTCTAGATGGATATGATAATTTACTTTGGAAAGTGTTAAAGCCAATTGATATTACTGCATTTGATTGGCAAGCCATGGGAAGGGAGGAAGCTTATATAATAATAGAGGATGAATTAGGTCCAGAATTATTTTCAGAAGATAACGAGATCATGGTAGGTTCAGCTTTAAAAAAGCTAATAAAAGACAACATATATTATCTTTTATTTGTAGACTTAAAAGCATATCCAAAAGGGGAAGTACTAGGAGAAATTGAAACATATGAAGAATTTAAGGAGAGTAAGTGTGAAGTAGTCGTATTAGTAGCGGATGGTGATTACATACAAATTTATGTGAAAAACCAAGAAGAGATTGAAATGATGTATGAAAACGCACGGAATCAAGGATTGTATGTAGAATATATTACAGATGAAAATGATGGAAGGACTCGTTTGTCAGTATGGTAGCAATTTGAAAGGGGAAAGGCAATATGGAGAGAAATATAAGTAAAGAATATGCAATTCGAATTGCTACCGAAAATGAGAGTGATAGTATTAAAACTCTATTAAAAGAAGTAGCACAATGGCTACAACATAAAGAAGTGGATCAGTGGCAGTATCTTTTAGGAGAGGAAGCTACGGCTGAAATACTAGAACGTATAAGAGAGAAATATACGTATGTTGTTCTGAAAGAAGATGAAATAGTTGGTACGATTACAGTTTCTCCTAAACAAAATGAATGGGATGAACATATTTTTGGTAAAGAGGAAGTTTCTAATTCATTATATATTCATAGATTTGCGGTGAAACGAAAATATAAGGGGAATGGAATAGGAGAGAGGGTTTTACAGTGGATAGACGAGAATGTACAATGTGATAAAGAGTATTTGAAGTTAGATTGCGTGGGGCATAATCGTACGTTGAATGATTTTTATAAGAAAAATGGTTTTGAATATGTTGGAAGTACGGATGGGCTTAGTAAGTTTCAAAAGAAAAGGAGAATGTGAATGCATCCAATTAACGTAAGTTTAGTTGAAAAGTTAATACAGGAACAGTTTCCCGAATGGGCCCCTTTAGAAGTGAAACCTGTAAAGTTTAGTGGGCATGATAATAGGACGTTTCACTTAGGGGATGAGATGAGTGTAAGATTGCCAAGTGATGTGGCATATGCACCGCAAGTAGAGAAAGAAAATAGTTGGCTTCCTATATTAAGTAAGGGACTTTCTTTACCAATTTCTACACCAATTGCGAAAGGAAATCCGTCTGAAGCGTATCCATTGCCTTGGTCTATTAATAAGTGGATAGAGGGAGAAACAGTTACGAAACAAAACGTTCGTGATTTAAATGAATTTGCAGCGGACTTAGGATCTTTTTTAGTAGAATTGCAATCTATTAATGCGAGTAACGGCCCTTTAGCTGGACCGCATAATTTTTACCGGGGCGGACTTATATCGGTATATGATGAAGAGGCGAGAGTTGCTATCGAAAATAATAAGGATATTTTTGAAGATGCATTATTAAAGCATCTTTGGAATTTAGCACTTAGCTCAACGTGGGATCGTAAACCAGTTTGGGTGCATGGAGATGTAGCGCCGGGTAATTTACTCGTTAAAGGTGGAAAGCTTTGTGCTGTAATTGATTTTGGTATTTTAGGAGTAGGAGATCCTGCTTGTGATGCAGCGATGGCGTGGACGTTTTTTGATGAAAATAGTAGAAATGTATTTAAAGAAGTATTACGCATGGATGAAGAAACGTGGAATAGAGCGAGAGGATGGGCACTTTGGAAGGCGTTAATTACATATGATGCGAATAGGGGTAGTAATGAAAAAGTAGCAGAAGAATCGTATCGTATCATGCAAGTGATTGTGGATGATTATGAGAGGTAATAGAAAAGCCTATTTTAAAATAGGCTTTTTCATATGATTAAATAGTAGAAATAGAAAGAAGGAATATAACATAATTATACAGAATATTTAGATAATAGGAGGTGTCGAATTTTGAGTGAAATTGAATTAAAGAGTAATGTAATTAAGACAGGGCGAGAGAAGGGGATTATTCTTCGGTTTATACTTACTAGTCTCGTTGGAGTGTTTATGTTTTTCGTTCCTGTTACGATAAACGGTGCATCGTCTATTATGATTGATCATATCGTATCGTGGATCAGGGCTTCCGTTCCAGGTGTAGTACCTTATTATGCATTATTTGTTATGGCAATTGGTGCGATTTATCCATTTTATACGAAGAAATGGAATGCATCTATCGTAGACGTTTGTTTTTCTATTTTAAAAGTAGTTGGTGTCGTTTTTGGAGTATTATATTGTTTGAAAATAGGGCCAGCTTGGTTCTTTGCACCAGATGTTGGGCCGTTTTTGTATGAGAAGCTAGTCATATCAGTAAGTTTGCTCGTTCCAATTGGTTCGGCATTTTTAGCGTTATTAGTTGGATATGGATTGCTTGAATTTATCGGTACATTTTGCCGTCCAATTATGAGGCCATTATGGAATACGCCAGGGAGATCGGCGATTGATGCAGTTGCTTCCTTCGTTGGAAGTTATTCGCTTGCCCTTCTTATTACGAATCGTGTGTATAAAGAAGGAAAGTATACGACAAAAGAAGCAGCAATTATCGCTACAGGATTTTCTACAGTATCCGCTACATTTATGATCATCATCGCAAAAACATTAGATATTATGCATTTATGGAATGTTTATTTTTGGACTACGCTTGTTGTAACATTCATCGTGACTGCTATCACCGTAAGAATCCCGCCCCTTAGTAGAAAACCAGATACATATGTAACAGAAGAAGGATTTCCAGAGCCTGTTTATAAAGAAAAAATGCTAGAACGTGCTTGGGAGGATGCGTTAGAAGTATCAAAGTCTGCACCGAGCATTATGAAAAATATTACAGTGAATTTAAAAGACGGATTTATTATGACAATGGGAATTTTACCATCTATTATGTCAGTAGGATTAATTGGTATCGTCTTAGCGAAGTTCACGCCAATATTTGATTGGATCAGTTATATTTTCTATCCGTTTACATGGCTATTACAATTACCGGAAGCAGACTTAGCTGCTAAAGCTGCATCAGTTGGTATTGCAGAAATGTTTTTACCGTCATTATTAGTAGTAAGTGCACCACTTGTGACAAAGTTTGTCATTGCAGTTGTTTCCGTATCATCTATACTGTTTTTCTCCGCTTCCATTCCTTGTATATTATCAACAGATATTCCGTTAAAAGTATCTGAACTTATTATTCTGTATGTGCAGAGAACGATTTTAACGTTGCTTATCATTACGCCGATTGCTTATTTGTTGCTTTGAAGTTTTAATAAGATAAAGTTAAACAAAAGAAGCCGTCTGTAAAAAAGAGGGCTTCTTTTGTTTAAAAGCGGGATATTCTTATTTATTTTTCGTATATGAGGTAACGCTTCTTAAGAAGATTCCTAGTCCCGCAAAAAAGAATCCTAAGCATAATAAGCTGCCTGGCGTTCCCCAAGTAATTTGATCTAGCATTTATTATCCCCTCCCGTTTATCATTATATAGAATTTATTGGAAATTATCAAAAAAATTCTTTTTTAAGGGTTACTGATGAGTCTTCCTACCTTATACGAGAAGAATATATTTGAAAAGAATTCTTTTCTTTATATTTCTTTATTCTTATAATACGTTTTTGATTCTTATGATATAGTAACAACAAAGGGGGCTTAAAAATGGAAATTATTCACGAAAGAGCAAAGTTGCGGTTAATGGATAATACTGATGTCGAAACTTTGTTTTCGATTGTAGAAGGAAATCGGGATATTTGGGCGTATTTAATTTCTAAAATGGATAGTGTGCAAGATATGCAACAATACGTTCAAAAAGCGATAAAGGGTTACGGAAGAGGTACTCAAATACCTTTCATAGTCGTAGATCAACAGTCGAATAAGATTGTAGGAAGTACACGTTTATATAATATTTCAGTAGAAGATAAGACAGTTGAGTTAGGGCAAACGTGGTATCATCCGAGTGTGCAACGTACGAGTATAAATACAGAGTGTAAGTATATGCTTCTTCAGTATGCTTTTGAAAAATTGCATATGCTGAGAGTGCAAATTAAGACGGATACAAGAAATGAAAAAGCACAACGAGCAATTGAAAGATTAGGCGCAGTAAAAGAAGGTGTGCTTAGAAATGAAAGAAAATTACCGAATGGTTATGTGAGAGATGCGGTGGTGTACAGTATTATCTCGAGTGAATGGCCAGGCGTAAAAGAACAATTGTTAGAAAAATTAGAGTTGTATAAAGAAAAGTTATAATTCGTGTTTTGAAAGGTATATTGTTCGTGAGATATGAAAAATATACCTTTTTTCTTACAAAATGCTACTTTATTTTAATTCCTTTTGTTTCATCGTTCCCTTCTGAGAAAAAATTCGTTACAATGTAGTTGTATGGTAATAAACTTATGAATTTAAAAAATGTAATGAAAACCGCAAATGAAAATGAATTGATAATCCTCAATTTTAAATGAAAACCCTTTTATACATAAATAACAAGTAAAGTTCCTTCTTTTAAATAAACTCAAACAAAACGATTTGATATAAATGTTTTTTATAGAAGTATGGATGATGTACGGAGGCAATTACAAATGAAAGAAAATAAGAAAAGTAAGAAAAGACGAATCTTTCAAGTATTTTTACTAATGATTTGTTCTGCTATTTTATATGTAAGTTATGCAGCTTACGATATTTGGAGTTATCGTTTTAAAGCAAATGATGACGTGAAAACGGATGCTGGTATCGTACTAGGCGCAGCTTCATGGAATGGAAAACCATCTCCTGTATTTAAAGAAAGAATTAATCATGCGATTTCTTTATATAGGAACGGAAATATTAAAAAGATTATTTTTACAGGTGGTACAAAGTTCGAGGCAGAACTTGAGGAAGCACGTACTGCAAGAGTATATGCAATGAAACAAGGTGTAAAAGAGGAAGATATTTTAATTGAAACTAAATCCCTTTTCACTGAAGAAAATTTAAAAAATGCGAAGCAAGTTGGAATAGAGAACGGTATACAAACATACACGATTGTAAGTGATCCACTTCATATGAAACGCGCAATGAGAATCGCAAAACATATTAATATTGAAGCGTATGCTTCACCAACGCCGACATCAGCATATAAAACGTTAGATACAGAAATACCATTCTTCTTTAAAGAATTATTCTCGTATATTGGATATGTAACCTCTTTGCCGTTAAAAGCATTGAAGGGGGACTAATATAAGAAAAGAATCTATCCTTAAATAGGAACTTTTCTTATTAGTCAAAAACATTGTATTTTTATCGGAATAGTGAAACAATAGAGAGGTAGCTTCATATAATCATAATGACAAAATGAACGGTTTATGAATCGAGCATAAAGGAGATTATAGTATGGCACTCTCATTTGTTGAAACAGAAGAACAGTCTTTAATTATTGAGAAAATAAATAAATTGATTCCGAAGTTCATGGAAAGGGAGCATCAGCTAAGTGAATTAGGATCATTTCCGTATGAAAATATAAATGATTTGAAAGATATTGGATATACGAAATTAACGTTACCGAAGGAATTTGGTGATAGTGCGATTTCTTTATATGACTTCGTTTTATTTCAAGAGAAAATCGCGGAAGGCTGTGGAGCTACTGCATTATCGATTGGCTGGCATCTTGGCATTGTGAAGGAGCTAGCGGAAAATCGCTCTTGGAATGATGAGATGTTCAAATGGTTTTGCGAAGAAGTAGGTAATGGTGCGCTCTTTAACAGGGCAGCAACAGAACCGAAAACAGGGAGTCCGACGCGTGGCGGCAAACCAGAAACAATAGCGGTTCAACAAGGCGAGAAGTGGGTTATAAATGGAAGAAAAACTTTTACAACGATGGCGCCAGTACTTGATTATTTTATTATTTCAGCAAGTATGGAAGGCCAAGAAGAAGTTGGTGAGTTTGTCATTCCAAGAAATACACTCGGTGTATCTATTGAAGAAACGTGGGATAGCGTTGCAATGAGAGGGACTGCTAGCCACGACCTTGTCTTACAAAATGTAGAGATAGAAAGCCGCTTTTTTACGGATGTAAAAAGCGGGAAAGTGAAACAAAAGGGTATTGGCTGGTTGCTACATATACCAGCATGTTATTTAGGAATTGCACAATCAGCAAGAAATTATGCAGTTCAATTTGCGGGATCATACAAGCCAAATAGTTTAAACCATTCTATTAGTTTATTACCGAATGTTAGAAAATTAGTTGGAGAATTAGAACTCGAGCTTATGCAAGCTCGCGTCTTTTTATATCAAATTGCGAAAAAATACGATGAGGCAGAAGATAAACTGTCACTGCAAGCAGAATTAGCGGCAGTGAAATACGCCGTAACAAATGCGGCGATATCCATAGTGGATAAATCAATGCGCATCGTAGGAGCAAAAAGTTTATCAGAAAAAAATCCGCTCCATCGTTACTATTTAAACGTCAGAGCAGGATTACACAATCCACCGATGGATGATGCAACATTGTCTATGCTGGCGGATGCGGCGTTTCGGTCGTAGTATTTAAAGCTTACATTTTATTGTTTATGGATATTATAGTTGTTTTGAAAGCACGGGTTTGATTAGTAATCAAACCCGTGCTTTTTATGTGTATGAAGTACTTGGTTGAGATGTAGGTTTTTAATATAAATGATTATCATGGTTTTTTGATTGTTTCTTGTTGAAAATTCTTATTGTAATGCCAGTTTGGAGGCTGTATAAACATTTTTCGTATTTAATCCCAAATTAATGGTCTTTCTAAGTTTACCATTCGTAAATATTGTAAAAATTGACCTGCATGGACCGCATCATGATAGGCAATTCTTAATAGCATATCACCTAAATATCGTTGATAGCCAACATCACTTCTATCAATAAGTCTTGAATCTAGCTCGGCTATGCTTATTGATTGAACATATTCTATGAAGTCAGTAAAGTATGATTGTGCCAATTCAATTTCTTTTTTTACACAAGTAATTGGCTCGTCATCATACGGGGTACGTATGTCGTTTATTGAACCGTTGTTTTTTATAATCATATGATAGTAAAAAGTTGAGCTCCATACGTGACGAATCATTTCACCAAAGGACATAGCCTCAGGATCAGGCTTCCAATTAAGAAAATTATCGGGAAGAGAATTCCATAATTTTTCTGAGCGCCTTCTCGTTTCTTTTAAATTTAATATACTAAGATCAATTGCATTCATAATACATTCTCCTTTACTATTAAACTTAAAATAATTGTATCAATTTAATAGTTAGGGTATCATCGAAATATGAATGTATATCCGAATATCTCATATATAGCTAAACTAATTGCTGAACCTACAAGAGCAATCATCTTAGAGTGTCTAATGAATAATCAGGCACTACCTGCTAGTGAATTGGCTTATATGGCAAAAGTGTCACATCCAACAATTAGTTCGCATCTTTCTAAATTAGTAGAAGGGAATTTACTTACAGTTGAACAACATGGTAGACATCGTTACTATCGACTTGCTAATCAAGAAGTTGCAGAAGTGCTTGAAAAGTTAGGGACAATTGCACCAACAGTTCAAGTTCGCTCTTTAAAACAATCAAGCCAACTAAAACAAATTCGTTATGCTCGAACTTGTTATGATCATCTTGCAGGCAAACTCGGTGTAGAGATAACTGAAAAATTACTTGATAGGAAATTTATAATTTTAGAGGATGGAGAATACATTGTAACGGAACAAGGTAAGAAATGGTTTCTGAATTTTGGAATAAATATTGATAAGGCAGATATAAAAAGGAGGGTATTTGCAAAACCTTGTCTTGATTGGAGTGAACGACGCTACCATATTTCTGGTTGGTTAGGGTCTGCAATTGCAAAACTGCTTTTTGAACAGGGATGGATTACGAAAACGGATAAGAACCGAGCTGTCCATCTTACAAAGAAAGGTGTAAAGTTATTAGAAGATCAATTAGGCATTGATATGAAAACTGAGGAAAGAAAAGCTTGAAATTAGAAAAGTCCGTCAAAATGACGGGCTTTTTCATTATGGTAGGAGTGTACATGAATAATAGGATGTTATCAATAATCGTTGCTAATAAAAAATCTTTCTTTTCATTCTTCTTTTTTAAGTTTTAAAGGAGAAAGCTAGGCTTCTTATTTTTACTAATGTTATAATAAGAAAAAAGCACGAAAAGAGGTCATCTCATGCTAGAGGTTATTGCAACATGTTTAGAAGATGTAAAACGAATTGAAAGTGCTGGCGGGAAGCGGATTGAATTAATTTCATCTTATACAGAAGGTGGTTTAACACCGAGTTATGCTTTTATAAAGAAAGCGGTAGAAGCGGTAAGTATACCAATTCATGTTATGATTCGTCCGCATGCGAAGTCTTTTACATATACGGAAGAAGAAATTGAAATGATGAAAGAAGATATTGTAGTTGCTCAGAAATTAGGAGTAGCTGGTGTTGTATTAGGTGTATTAAATGAACGAAATGAAGTGGATGAAGGGAAATTAGCGAACTTACTATCTGTTGTAGATGGAATAAATGTAACGTACCACCGTGCGATAGATGATATAGAAAATCCAGTAGAAGCAATGAACACTTTAAAGAAGTTTCATAAAGTGACTCACGTTTTAACTTCAGGTGGACAGGGAAATATAGTAGAGAATATTCCGGTGCTTACAGAAATGCAAAAGGTAAGCGATGGTCAAATTCAGCTTGTAGCTGGAGCTGGGGTGACGAAAGAAAATATAAAGCGATTGCTAGATGAAACTGGAATTTCGCAAGCTCATGTCGGTACAGCGGTAAGAGAAGGAAAATCATGTTTTTCTGAAATAGACCCTAATTTAGTACAAGAATTAGTTGAAATCATAAAATAAGTGCTTAAGAAAGAGGAGAAACGATGAAGGAAAATACGAAGAAAGAATTATTCTCTTGGGCTAAAACGATAGGTTTTACCCTTGTATTAATTGCTATTATTCGCGGTGTTTTATTTACACCTTCTTTAGTGCAAGGTGAATCAATGATGCCCACTTTAAAAAATAACGAACGAGTTCTCGTGAATAAGATTGGTTATAGTATAAGTGGATTAGATCGCTTTGATATTATCGTCTTCCACGGAAAAGAAGGATACGATTTAGTAAAACGAGTAATTGGTTTGCCAGGCGACACAGTTGAGTATAAAAATGATGTTTTATATGTAAACGGAAAAGCGATGGAAGAACCATATTTAAAAAAGTTTAAAGAAAAAGCAGTAGGCCGTGTATTAACTCCAGACTTTACGTTAGAACAAATCACTGGGAAAACGAAAGTGCCAGAAGGCCAAGTATTTGTTTTAGGGGATAATCGTGAAGTTTCTAAGGATGGTCGCATGTTTGGCTTTATTTCAGAAGATGAAATTGTCGGAAAAGGACAAGCTGTTTTCTGGCCGTTGGAACAAGTAAGAGCGTTATAAAGTGTGGTGAAGTATGGGAGAGATATTCTTCCATACTTTTTTATTTGCTTAAAATCTATTGAATGAATTGAAAGAATATTTTATAATTTTAAATTATATGTTTGTTTCGAAAAACGGAATTTAAGTTCCGTAATTCGGAACGAAAGGGAGATAGAATGAGTATAAATAAAACGGCAGTTAAGACAATGGATATTTTAGAGTTGTTTTATGAGCATGAAGAGCTAAGTTTAACTGAGATGGTTCAGCTTACAAATATGCCGAAAACATCTGTTTATCGTTTAATTGGTTCGTTGGAAGAGATGGAGTTTTTACAAAAAAACGAAAAGGGGAAATATCGTTTAGGGGTCGTATTTTTACGGTTCGGTCAACTTGTTTCACACCGATTATCAGTAAGAAATATAGCAATTCCTTATATGAAAGAACTTAGAGATAGTTTAGGACAGGCAGTTAATTTAATAATTCAAGATGGTAATGACGCAATTTATGTTGAAAAGATGGAAGGTGTTCAGCCAGTACGCGTGTATACGGCGGTTGGAAGAAGAGCACCGCTTTATGCTGGTGCATGTCCGAGAATTTTACTATCGTATTTTTCTGAGGAAGAGAAACGGAGATACATAGAGGAAGTGGATTTAAAACAGTTTGCAGATGGAACAATTGTGGATAAGGAACAATTGCTAGAAGTGTTGCAAATGGCAAAAAAGGAAGGCTACACAATTAGTTATTCTGAGTTAGAAAATCATACAGCCGCAATAGCAGCGCCCATTTTCGCAAGTGATGGAACGGTTGTAGCAGGTATGAGTATTTCGGGATTAGCAATTGAGTACAGCGAAAGTAACATTTCATATTTTATCGCTAAGGTGAAAGAAACAGCACATCGCATTTCGAAAGAACTCGGCTTTTTGGCATAGAAAGAGGGAGTAGGATGAAATTTTCTGCGTTAGGGGATCAAGCAATTATTGTTACATTTGGTGAAGAAATTAAGATGGATATATATGAGAAAGTACAGCGGTTATTTCAAGCACTGCAGCAACATCCGTTTGCAGGAATGATTGAGTGCGTTCCGTCGTTTACTTCATTAGCTGTTTACTACAATGTATACGAAGTATGGAAGAGAAATGAGAGAAGTGAAAGGCCATATGATTACGTTCGCCAGTATATAAAGGAGCTGTGTGATTCTTATAAAGAAGAAGTAAAACAGGATGTGAAACATATTTCTATACCAGTGTGCTACGGGGGAGAATATGGACCTGATTTAGAAGAGGTTGCACATTATAAAGATATACAAGTAGAAGATGTGATTCGAATACATAGTGAAACTACATATTTTGTATATATGTTAGGTTTTACACCAGGGTTCCCGTATTTAGGAGGACTATCAAAAGAATTAGAAACACCTAGAAAAGAAACACCACGGTTACAAATCTCTCCTGGTTCAGTAGGTATTGGCGGAAATCAAACAGGTATATATCCGCTTGAAACACCAGGAGGATGGAATATTATCGGCCGAACTCCTATTTCATTATTTAATCCGGAAGAAGAAATACCAACATATATTCAAAGTGGTATGTATTTACGATTTATCCCAATAACGAAGGAAGAGTACGTATCACTTGAGGGGGCTAAAGAATGGATGTAGAAGTTTTGCATGCGGGAATGTTTACAACAGTCCAAGATTTAGGGCGATCTCATTATCAACAATACGGTGTACCAGTTGGCGGGACTATGGATCAAAGTGCACTTCGGATGATCAATATGTTAGTTGGTAATAAGGAGAATGAAGCGGGACTCGAAATGACGATTATGGGACCTAAATTGTTAATAAAGAAAACGACTTTACTTGCGATTGGCGGAGCAGATATGGAACCGTTATTGAATGGAGAACGTATCCCGTTATGGCGTCCCATTTTAGCGGAAGAAGGTAGTATGCTTTGTTTTGGAAAAGTGAAAAGTGGTTGCAGAGCGTATGTAACTTTTGCGGGTGGTATACATATTGAGCGTACAATGGGAAGCAAAAGTACGTACATACGTGCTGCGATTGGTGGTATAGAAGGAAGAATGTTGGAAAAGGGTAACTACTTCCAAATTGGTGCACAACCAGAAATGGCGAGTCGTTTCATTCAAGATTTACAAAAAGATGCGAGAATAAAAACGAAATGGGCAATTAGCAACAGAGTACTACCAAAGTATAAGAAACATCCAAAGCTTCGTGTCATAACTGACTTTGAATATGATCAATTTACAGAAGAAAGTAGAAAGGCATTTTTTACGAAAGAGTATAAGGTATCTAATTATGCTGACCGTATGGGCTATAGGGTTGAGGGAGAAGTTTTAAATAGGAATGAAGAAAAAGAGATTTTATCGAGTCCTGTTACATTTGGAACCATTCAAGTTCCTAATGGTGGACAGCCGATTATATTAATGGCAGATAGGCAAACGACAGGTGGCTATCCGAGAATGGGAAATATCATTTCAGTAGATTTACCTCTTCTTGCCCAGCTAAAGCCGGGGGACTATGTTTCTTTTGAGAAAATTACGCTTGAAGAAGCGGAACAATTGTACATAGAACAAGAAGTAAATATGAATCTATTAAAGAAATTCATCGCTTTACGAAGCTGAAATTAGGAGGAATACATTATGACTACAATCGATTTAAACTGTGATTTAGGAGAAAGTTTTGGCGCTTATAAAATGGGGAATGATGATGAGATTCTTCCGTTCGTTTCCTCTATAAACGTTGCTTGCGGTTTTCATGCGGGTGATCCGTCTATTATGCGTCAAACTGTTGAAAAAGCTTTGGAGCATAACGTAGCAATAGGGGCGCATCCTGGATTTCCTGATTTAATTGGATTTGGTAGGAGAAACATGAATGTTTCAGCAAGTGAAGTATACGATTATGTTTTATATCAAACAGGCGCATTAGACGCATTTGTGAAAGCGGCAGGCGGGAAAATGCAGCATGTAAAGCCGCACGGTGCCTTATATAATATGGCGGCAACTAATCCGGAAATTGCAGATGCAATTGCAAAGGCAATTTATTATATAAATCCAAGTCTATTACTTTATGGTTTAGCAAATAGCGAGGCGTTTATACAGGCTGCAGAAAAATACAAAGTAACTCTTGTACAAGAGGCTTTTGCGGATCGTACATATAAGCAAGATGGTACATTAACGAGCCGTACAGAAGAAAATGCGCTTATAAAAGATGAAGACGAAGCGATAAAGCAAGTACTTCAAATGGTGAAAGAAGGCCATGTAAATGCGGTCAATGGAGAGAAAGTAGCAGTTCAGGCGCAAACGATTTGTTTACACGGCGATGGGGAAAAAGCAGTGCAATTTGCGAGAAGAATATACAGAACATTCGAACTTAATGAAATTTCTATTTGTGCACCGAAATAAAAAATGAGAGGAAGTGCTAGAAATGATTAAATTAATTGGGATACTACTTGTTGCAGTGGGCTTTTTATTTAGATTAAATACACTTTTAGTAGTTATGGTTGCAGGTATTGTTACTGGTATGGTTTCAGGGTTAAGTTTTTATGATGTGATCAGCATGTTCGGTAAATTTTTCATAGAAAATAGATATATGTCTATGCCAATTATATTAACTTTACCGGTAATCGGAATTTTAGAGCGTTACGGTTTAAAAGAAAGAGCAGAAGCACTTATAACGAAATCAAAAGGAGCAACAACTGGAAGAGTATTAATGTCATATTTTACGATAAGAGAATCATCAGCAGCACTAGGGCTTAATATTGGTGGGCATGCGCAAACAGTAAGGCCGCTCGTTGCACCGATGGCAGAAGGGGCCGCGCAAGGTAAATACGGTAAACTTCCTGAAAAATTAAGAGAAAAGATTAAAGCAAACGCAGCAGCTGCTGAAAATACAGCTTGGTTTTTCGGAGAAGATATTTTCATCGCAACTGGAGCTATTTTATTAATGAAAGGATTCTTCGATTCAGTAGGTATGCATGTCGGAGTATGGGATATGGCACTTTGGGGCATTCCGACAGCAATATCTGCACTTATTGTAAGCTGGATTAGATTTAGAAGGTTTGATAAATATATAGAGAAAACAATGAAGGCAGAAGGAAAAAAAGAGAAGGAGGCAATCTAATATGAACATCATAACAATGGATACAATCTATTATGTATTAGGGATAATCGTTACTTTTATTGCTGTTCGTATCGCATTCGATCGTGAACATCCAAACAGATTAGGTTCTAGTTTATTTTGGGCATTGTTTGCAGTTACATTTTTATTCGGAAATGTAATTCCTTCGTTTTACGTTGGCTGTATAGTGCTCGCTATGGTCGTTTTAGCTTCACTAAATAAAGTAACAAAATCAGAGGAAAAAGAAGTTCCAGTACAAGAACGTGTGAAACATGCTGAGAAATTAAAAAATAAAATTTTTATGCCTGCACTTTTAATTCCTATTTTTACAATTATCGGTACGTTGACGTTAGGGAAAATCAAATGGGGAAATGTCTCTCTTGTTGATCCAGATAAAGTAACGTTAGTTGCATTAGCGCTTGGTGCATTACTTGCATTCGTTGCGGCGATGCGTATTACAAAATCAAAAATAACAACGCCTGTACAAGAAGGAAGCAGACTATTACAAGCTGTCGGCTGGGCTGTAATTTTACCACAAATGTTAGCAGCACTTGGCGGTATATTCGCGAAGTCTGGCGTTGGGCAAGTTGTTTCAGATTTAGTCGGACAAGTGCTGCCGACAGAGTATCCGTTCGTTGCTGTTATGGCGTACTGTTTAGGCATGATGCTATTTACAGTCGTAATGGGAAATGCATTCGCAGCGTTTGCTGTTATTACTGGCGGAATTGGCTTACCTTTAATAGTTCAAATGCACGGCGGAAACCCAGCAATTATGGCAGCACTCGGTATGTTTGCTGGATATTGCGGAACGCTGCTTACACCAATGGCAGCAAACTTTAATATCGTACCTGCGATGCTTTTAGAGCTAAAGGATAAAAATGCGGTTATTAAAGCGCAAGTACCAATTGCTCTTTCAATTTTTATCATAAATATGTTTATTATGTACGGCCTTGTATATCGTTTCTAATTAGGAGGATAAAACTATGAAAACAGTATTATTAACAGGGTTTGATCCGTTTGGCGGAGAAAATATCAATCCAGCTTGGGAAGTAGCAAAAGGTTTGCATGAAAAAACAATTGGAGAATACAAGATAATAAGCAAACAAGTACCAACTGTATTTCATAAATCAATAAGCGTATTAAAAGAGTATATAGAAGAACTAGCGCCGGAAATTATTATATGCATTGGACAAGCTGGGGGCAGACCAGATATCACGATAGAACGTGTCGCCATTAATATTGATGATGCAAGAATTGCTGATAATGAAGGGAATCAGCCGGTAGATGTACCGGTTGTAGAAGAAGGAGCGATTGCGTATTGGTCCACACTCCCGATGAAAGCAATTGTAAAAAAACTTCGCGAAGAGGGCATACCGTCATCTGTTTCACAGACGGCAGGTACATTCGTTTGTAATCACTTATTCTATGGACTTATGCATGAACTAGAGAAACATGATAAGAAAATAAAAGGCGGATTCATTCACATTCCGTTCTTACCAGAACAAGCGATTAATTATCCAGGGCAATCGAGTATGTCACTTTCTACTATTCGTAAGGGGATAGAATTGGCAATCGAAGTAACGACGACAGTTGAAGTAGATATTGTAGAGGTTGGGGGCGCAACGCATTAAGTAAAATGAATTGTACAACACCTCCTGTAAACAACTGGTATAATAAGAATAGGAAAATACATAGAGGTGATTTTTGTGCAACAATTTGAAGAAGTACGTTCAATTTTAGAAAAAGCGAAGAAAATTACAGTATTAACAGGCGCTGGTGCAAGTACGGAAAGTGGTATTCCAGATTTTCGTTCAGCAAATGGATTGTATGCTGATGCGAATGTGGAGATGTACTTATCAAGAGGGTACTATAACCGAAGTCCGAAAGAATTTTGGAAGCATTATAAAGAAATCTTTCAAATTAATACGTTCCATCAATATAAACCAAATCGTGGCCATCGCTTTTTAGCTGAGCTAGAAGAACAAGGGAAAGATATTACGATTTTAACGCAAAATATTGACGGTTTACATCAATTAGGTGGCAGTAAGCATGTCATCGATTTACATGGAACACTTCAAACAGCACATTGTCCAAAATGTAAATCAGGCTATGATTTACAGTATATGATTAATCATGAAGTGCCGCGCTGTCAGAAGTGTAATTTCATTTTAAATCCAGACGTTGTTTTATACGGAGATACATTGCCGCAATATCAAAATGCAATCAAACGTTTATATGAAACAGATGTGCTTATCGTTATGGGAACGTCACTAAAAGTACAGCCTGTCGCTTCATTCCCGCAAATTGCAAAGAGGGAAGTAGGAGCAACAACTATTTTAGTAAATGAAGAGTTAACAGGACAGGAATATAACTTTGATTTTGTTTTTCAAAATAAGATTGGTGAGTTTGTTGAAGGGTTATCGTCGGTTAAATAAGTTATTATTTTTATGAAAAACTGAGGTGTATAGAGAACACCTCAGTTTTTTGTTTGAATAAAATTCATGTTATGACGTATGAAGGGGAATGGTAATAAATAGGTTATAAAATTAAAAAACTGAAAATTAAATCTTTTATTTCTTTAGTAATTAATATAAAATTCTATATATATCATATAAATAAATTTGATACATAATGATTTTGCGTAGAAATGTTAATAGAATGAAGCGAGGGAGCGAAATGAGACAGAAAAAGGAGCAGAAAAGACAATCGAAAAAGAAAAAGACTCATATTCCATTTCGGTTAAATGTACTATTTTTTATTGTCTTTCTTTTATTTTCAGCTATTATAATTCAATTAGGTAAAGTACAAATCATTGATGGAGAAACGTATAGAAATGAAGTAAACAAAAAGGAAGATGTAACGGTAAGTACTCCCGTTCCTAGAGGGAAAATGTTTGATCGACAAGGTCACGTTATTGTAAATAATAAACCATTACGAACCGTTACATATACGAAAATGAGAGGAGTGGACTCGAAAGAAGTTTTACAAGTAGCAAGAGATTTAGCTAAGCTAATTGAAATGTCGCAAGAGGACATGGATAAGTTAACAGAGACAGATAAAAAAGATTTTTGGATGCAGTTAAATGAAAAGCGGGCAGCAGCGAAAGTAACGAAAGAAGATGAGAGTAAATTTAGAAAGCAAGAAATAGAAGGAAAAGAGTTAGATAAAAAAGTAGAAGAACTGCGCCGGGAAAGAATTACACAAGAAGAATTAAATGAGCTTTCAAAGGAAGATATAGAAGTATTAGTAATTAAAAGCAAAATGAATGCGGGATATAAAATGACGCCGCAAATCGTTAAAAAAGACGTAAGTGAAAATGAATATGCTGTCGTTAGTGAAAGGTTGGCAAGTTTACCGGGGGTAGATACAACAGTAGATTGGGAACGTGAATACCCAAATGATAAAATACTGCGCTCTATACTAGGTAGCGTTTCTAATGAAAATGAAGGGTTGCCAAGAGAACAATTAGATTATTATTTAGTTCGTGATTATAATCGAAACGACCGTATTGGTAAAAGTTACATCGAAAAACAATACGAAGATGCACTACATGGAACGAAAGAACAGTCTAAAAATATTATGGATAAAGCAGGGAAGATTGTTCGAACAGAAAAAGTGACTGAAGGAAAAAGTGGAAATAACTTGATGTTAACAGTCGATATGGATTTACAGAAAAGAGTAGAGGGAAGCCTTGAAAAGAATTTACGAGCCTTTCATGCTGCAGAGCCGATGATGGATCGTGCGTTCGTAGTAATGATGAATCCGAAAAACGGTCAAATTTTATCAATGGCAGGAAAGAAAATTGTAAATAAAGATGGCGGTATGCAAATAGAAGATTATGCATTAGGAACGATGACAAGTTCTTATGAGTTAGGGTCAACTGTAAAAGGGGCTACTTTATTAACTGGATATCAAACAGAAGCGATTAAGCCGTATACACACTTCTTTGATGCGCCAATGTATTTTAAAGGAAGTTCTAAGCCGAAGAAATCGTGGAAAGAATTTGGGGATATTGATGATTTAAGAGCTTTGCAAGTGTCATCGAACGTTTATATGTTTAATACAGCTTTAAAAATGGCAGGCATTAATTATGTTCCAAACAATCCATTAGATATTAAACAAGAAACATTTAATAAAATGCGCTACTATTTTAGACAATTTGGCCTAGGTGTGTCGACTGGTATTGACCTGCCAAATGAATCGATCGGTCAAATAGGTAGAACTGATAACATACCCGGATTTTTACTTGATTACGCGATTGGACAGTATGATACATATACACCGCTTCAGCTTGCGCAATATATTTCAACCATTGCAAATGGCGGTTACCGAATGAAACCACAAATTGTACAAGAAGTTAGAGAGCAACCGAATAGACCAGAGGATGCAGGAAAAGTCGTTCGGTCGATTGAACCAGTTGTATTAAATAGAGTGGATATGGAAACTTCGTACATTAATCATGTAAAAGAAGGATTTAGAAGAGTTTTTCAAGAAGCTGACGGAACCGGAACCGGAACATTTAAAGGTCTACCATATAAACCAGCGGGAAAAACAGGAACAGCTGAGACAGTATATGGTGGAGAAAGTGATATTGGAAGAGATGAGAACAACAACCGAAAAAAATGTTATAATTTAACTCTTGCCGGTTATGCACCATATGATGCGGATCCGGAAGTAGCTTTTTCAGTTGTTGTACCATGGGTGAATGATGATAAATCAGGAATTAATTCTGCGATTGGTAAAGAGATTTTGGATGCGTATTTTGAATTAAAAACAAATAGATCAAATACAAATTCAATTCCAGTAGAACAACCGAACAAGGCACAGTAAAAATAGTATCACTGCATGGAAACATATTGTGCAGTGATATATTTTTTGAGTTAAAAAGCGCTTTATAAGGTGGGAATGGATATGAAAAAGGAGATTAAGAGAGGCTGGGGAAAGTACATACTATTTATATTGGTGATAGTCATAGGCTACCATTCTTTTACTTTATGTAAGGTGGAAGGGGAATCGATGCAGCCGACTTTATATGAAGAAGACTACGTATTTGTAAATAAAGCGGTAGTACGTCTTTCTAATTTACAACACGGAGAAATTGTCATTATAAAAGAAGAGGATGAATCGAAATATTATGTGAAACGTGTAATAGGGCTTCCTGGTGATGTAATTAACATAACGAACGGAAAGGTATATGTGAACGATAAAAAGCAAGAAGAACCATATACGAACAAAGATTTATTTAACAACACACAAGTGTTTTATAACTTTCAAAAGACAAAAATTCCACCAAATAAGTTATTTGTAATGGGAGATAACCGCGAAGTAAGTAGAGATAGTCGAAATGGCTTAGGATATATTGAAGAAGATAACATAATTGGCAAGGTGGAATTCGTATATTATCCTTTTTCAAAAATGAAAATGATAGAATAAGTGGGGGATGAGCAAAACCCCACTTATTAAAGTTTCACTTTATTTTCTTTAAAAAACCTTTTGGATTAAATGATATGAAAAATTTATGTTTAGACTCGTCGATTATGAAGTTATTGTTTTTTGTTAAAAACTCTTCCACAGCTTCCATTGGGCCAGGACCCCAATCGGGAAGAAGCGGATTTCCGTTAATGGAGGTATCTTCTACAATTATATAACTGCCAGTAGTGACGATAGATTTATATAGCAAGAGTTCTTTTGAAACATGCTCTTTACTATGATCAGAATCTAAAATAACTAAAATCACATCATCAGGTTTGCGCATACTTACTATTGTTTGGATGGCCTGCACAGAAACAGAAGATGCTGTTAAATACGTAATCCGATTATGTGATGGCCGATTTGGCTGCGGAGTTATATCGATAGTAAGTACGTGACCTTTTCCAATTAAATCTAACATAGAAGCTAAATACAGTGCACTACCACCGTGAAAAGTCCCGCATTCAATAATTAAATCGGGCTTTAATTCATAAATGATTTCTTGATACAAAAAGAGATCAGAGGGAAGTTTACAGATTGGAACTCCAAACCAATGTGTATCTTTTAACCACACAAGGCTGTCGTAATATTGTTTTAGAAATTCATTGCTTATAGTATCGATTTTAAATTCTCCTTTCTAAAAAGGATTCTCTCGTTTGACGTAAAGTGTTTACGCATGAAAGTTGTACTATATATTATGTAGTAAGGAATTGTAAGGCGAGTGTTTTTACTTGAAAATAAGCCAAATAACTCATGTGGAAAATGAAAGGAAATGATCGTATGTACAAATACACAATTTGCTTTATTAGAAAAAGCGATAAAATACTGCTATTAACATAGAAATAAAAAGCCGAATATGGGGATGTGGAATGGTGTTGGAGGAAAAATAGAAGAGAATGAAACGCCATACGAAGGAATAATTAGAGAAACGTTTGAGGAAACGGGCATAGAACTTTCAAGTGTAACGTATAAAGGGACTGTTGGTTTTAAAGGTAAAGGTGAGCCCCAGGCTAGTGAAGGAATGTATGTGTTCGTTGCTGATTTGCCAGATGGAATGCAAATGAATACACCATTACGTACGGCTGAAGGCTTATTAGAATGGAAAGAAATTGATTGGATATTAGATGGTGATAATAGAGGAGTAGTTAGCAATTTACCAAAATACTTACCGACAGTATTAACAAGAAGAAAATAAGTTAAAACATATATTCACGTACGATAACCGGAATATTATTAATTACACAACTGCATGTTTGAAAGAAGATGATGCGAACAAGCGATATGAAAAACAACTTGTTTCTCAATAGAAGAGGAAAGTGAAAAATCACGTTTTTGCTCTTGTTATATATGCGAGGTGATTATAAGTTTCAGAAATACAATTCATTGGTCATAATTGTAATATGTATGATATAACTTTTCTTATGGTGAAAGAGTAGAGAACATACGTAAAAGGAACAAAAAAGGAGGTGGCTTTGCCACCTCTTTTCCGTTAGTCACGAATCGCCTTAATCATAAATCGATGTTGCTTCACATCAAAATATCCTTTTTGCAAGATAATCTCATGTATACGATATAACTCCTCATAATACCTTTCGACAGTGAAATCAGGAATTTGCCACGGAATTGCTTTTAAATAATAGACGATAGCGCCAATATCATAAAAGCGTTGGAAAGGGAATTCTTCTTTTGCTTCTAAGATAGTAAATCCGTTTTCCTGTAGTTCATTACATGCCGCTTCAAGCGACCAACTTGCAAATTCACTATTTAGTGGTGTGTCAAATTGGTCATTAAGTTCCGCGCAATCGAGACCGCCAACTTGTTGTGTAAGAAATGTTCCATTTGGAGAAAGGATTCTTTTTACTTCAGAAGCAGCATATGATTCATGTTGGTTTAGGATTAGATTAAACTGACCATCTTGAAATGGCAATGCAGTATCATCGTTCACCTCTACAACAGTAACCCCCAAAGGCTCTAATTTCTTTCGAGCAATTGGCACGTTTGGAGCGTAGCCCTCAGTAGCATAAATAGTTGACGGGAACGGTTGTAACATAGATAAAAACTCTCCGCCGCCAGTCCCCATATCGAGCATTGATTCTGCATGCTGCATAAGCTGGAAAGCTGTACTGCCATATGACCACGATAAAGGCTCGCTCTTCATTCGACCCGTTTCTGAAATAAAAGAAAAATCCCAACCGCTAAAATTTGTATTAGCACTTTCTAATAAAGTTAAAAATAATGGATCACGTTTCATAATTGTATCCTCCTATTTTGTAAGTAAATGATATGGTGAGAAAAGAAAAAAGGAGGACCTCTTATGAAAGGGGAACGGTTTTACGTTTCGTGTTCGAATAGATTCATATAAATTCGCTCCTTGTGAGAATAGTAATTTATATATTCGGGATAATCGAGTGGGAATCCTTTAAAATTATGGGAGAAGGTAGTTGTTTGATGAAAGATTGGATGGAGTGTACAGAAAAAGGTTGCACTCAAACTTTAGAAAAGGTATTTAGTAAACTTAAATTTCCGCCCAGCCCTTTTATGAGATATGTGATATTTCTCACTACTATTATGTAACAATAAAGTCGTACTGTTTATAAAAGAAGTGACGTTTTTGTATCCCTTTGGATTTACTTATCTATGGGATAAGTAAATAAGTAGACATATAAACTGAATATAAAAACGTTTTAATTCTTTGGAAACATTCCATAATTTAGTATTGTTATATATGGAATAATTTATTTGTACGAAAAGAGGAATAAGATGTTTATACAAAAGTATAAGGATTTGATGCTAGGGATAGTTGGTGCTGTATTAGGAGTAATATCCTTTGTTTATTTTAAAGATTTAGATTATATATAAGACGGGCCTTAAGTTATTATCTGTAACATTAATCATTATAGGTCGGGTTATTGCCTGTGATTCGATCCGTTTCAATAAAAAAGAGAATAATAACGTATAAGATTATTATTATATAAATTTAGCTTGTTGAGCATGGGGAATACTAATCTTACAAAATTGTAAGATTAGAAGTCACATAGTTAGATAGAAGTCATTAACTTATGAAAAAAACTCATCTATAATCCAAATATAAATCATTTACTAAAGGAGTATTCTAATGAAAAAAATTATAAGTTATACGGTTGTTATTGCTATTTTTATAGGAATAGGATTAGGAGTAAAACGTTATGTGCAAGGTCCAGGACAACCAGTCGATGGGATTCTAGTTAGTGGTACTGCAACTGACGTAGAAAAAGTTAAACAAGAGTTTAAAGATGACACTAAACAATCAATAGACTATAAGGTAAAGTACGTCACAATAACAAAAAGGATTCCATTATCAGAAGAAGATAAGAAACAAAATGATACAAATGAAGAATTTGAAATCAACACTACAGAATATGCAGTTATTAATAGTTCTACCGCGGTAAAATTATTTAATAAGGGACTTCTAAGAGCTAGAAAAGATCCAAATTCAGCATCTATTATTTCTGAGAGGGTGAAAGATAAAAATAAAGTATCTAGTGATCAGAATCTATTATTTTCTTATGCGGGTGATAATTTTGAAAATAACCAGTTGAATTTGAACGGTAAGATAGTACCTGCTCAGTATGTTAAACAGCAAATTTGGATTGGGTATGTTCCAATGAACCTTGTTATTCTAAACGACCAAGAATATAATACAATTTCTGAATCAGAGTCAATAATGAAATTGATTCAATTTCAAAAACGTAATTTTGATTATAAAAACAAACAAGAAGTAGACAAAGTTTTACAACAGATTGATAAGCTCTCTTCGAATAATCAGAATAAAATAAACTTTGTAGAGGTACAAGACTAAATTAAAATGAAAATAAGGTGATATAAATGGAAATCGTAAGAATAGAAAATGTAGTCAAAAGTTATGGTGAAGGAAATAGTAGGGTAGATGCTTTGAAGGGCATAAATCTTTCTATACAGCAAGGGGAATTTGTATCAATCGTAGGAGCTTCTGGCTCAGGTAAAAGTACATTGTTACATATTTTGGGAGGGTTGGACCGTCCGAGTTCAGGACAAGTATTTATTGGAGAGAACAATATTTATAATTATTCAGATAATGAACTTTCGATATTTAGAAGAAGAAAAGTTGGTTTTATATTTCAGTTCTTTAATTTAATTCCTGTATTGAATGTGCAAGAGAATATAGCTTTGCCCACTTTACTAGATAATGAACCTGTAGATAATCCTTATATGGACGAAATTATTGAAATTCTGGGACTTCATGAAAGACGAAATCATTTACCATCTGAATTATCAGGAGGTCAGCAACAACGGGTTTCGATTGGGAGGGCACTTATAAATCGCCCACATTTAATCTTAGCTGATGAACCTACAGGAAATCTGGATACTCAAAATACAAAAGAAGTCATGGATTTATTAAGATTGACAGCAAAAAAATATAATCAAACTATTGTATTGATTACTCACGATTTAAAAATTGCATCAACTTCTGACCGTATTATTACAATTGAAGATGGCCAAATCATTTCCGATCAGTGGCTATCCACGAATAAGCCTAAGACGGGAGGAAACTAATCTTGATTGGTAATTATAAACAATTAAGCAGGAGATACTTAAAGGGAAATAAGAAACGAACAATTTTAACTTTGATAGGAATCGTACTCTCTGTATCGTTAATTTCTACAATCGGCCTATTTATGAACGGTACTCAGATTTCTCAAATCGAGAATACGAAAAAGAGGCAAGGGTATTCTTTTCATGCCGTTGTATTAAATTACGATGAATCGATATTGAAAAAAATTAAATATAACCCGCAAATTGAATCATTTGGTTTAATGTCACAGGGAGAAACAGTCCAAGTTGGAGAGGCTGCTGTACAAATGAATTTTGCTGATGATAACGCCTTGGAATTTTTAAAATACAGTATTATTAAGGGCAGATTGCCATCTAATGATCAAGAAGTTGCTGTTGATCCCTGGGTATTACCTTATATAAAAGAAAATATTCAAATAGGTGATTCATTCGAATTAAATGAAAAAAAATACAAATTGGTTGGTTTTCTAAGTGATAGTACATATACACAGGAAAATAAGGTGGGACGGTTACTAACCTATAAGAGTAAGTTTAGCGCTGGTGAAGGAAAAATATTAGTTGGAATTAGCTCAAAAGCAAACTTTAATGAGGTTTTAGAGGGACTCAAGACCATTTCCGGAGAAAATAATATTAATATAAGTAATGAATTAATTCAATTAGAGAAACCAGGTTACAATAATTCGATTATGGCTACGCTAATTATTACAATCAGCATTGTTGTGATAGCGACAATTGTTGTGATTTACAACGCTTTTCAAATCAGTGTCGTAGAACGAACGAGGCAGTTTGGCTTGTTGAGAAGCATTGGTGCAACACGAAAGCAAATTAGACAAATCGTTCTGAGAGAAGCTACTTTTCTGGCTGTTATCGCTATACCAATTGGAATTATATGTAGCCTAATAGCACTTGCCTCTCTGCAGTTCACTTTTTCACTTTTAATGGAAAATAGTAAAGCGGTCTCGATATTTCATGTTGATTGGAATATTTTACTAATCAGTTCGATTATTACCTTGCTTTCTGTAATAGCGTCAAGTTTGTACCCAGCCTATTTTGCAGGGAAAATCTCCCCTTTGTTGGCAATTAGTAGCAGGTTGTCAATTAAAAAGGAACAAATCAAAAAACAAAAGAATTCCATGGTGAAAAAACCTTTATCTATTCCTTTGAGCATGGCTATGAAAAATGTTAAGCGAAATAAAAATCGCTATACCATTACAATCTTATCAATTATTATAAGTAGTGTGTTATTTATTACTTTCTCGTATTTAATGAGTGTTGCATTTGCATCTAAATCTTTTGATAAGTTATCTGTTAAATCGGATATTACAATTAAAATAGTGGGTAATAATCCAGATCATTTAGCTGAAAGTGAACAAGTTTTGCATCAATTGAAATCACTTGAAAATATATCTAAAGTATACGAAAAAAAGGAGAATAGCTTTGAAACTAAATTAAAGGATGTAACTCAATCTTCCGCGACAGTAAAGGAAATAGAAAACACGATTGGAAAAAGTTATACCATTACAATCGTAAATAATTATCAAGAAAATAAAACAAAAAAAGAAGAAAAACTTACTTTACAAGTGCTTGCATATGGTTTCATCACAGTCATTTCTTTAATTAGTAGCGTTAATATCCTCAATACTATAACTATAAGTATCATGACTAGACGAAAAGAATTGGCCGCTTTGAAATCCATTGGTATGTCACAAAAGGATTTGAAAAAAATGATTACCTATGAAGCTTTGATTTACGGTTTTTCGGGAAGTTTACAAGGAATCTTTTTTGGCTGTATATTGTCTTATATTATATATTTAGCTATATCTGATATGTTGAAAATGACATGGACGATTCCCTATGAGGCTTGTATCATTACGTTTGTTTCAGCTTTAATAATTAGTTATTTATCAGTCTTAAATCCATTGAAAAAAATTCAACAAGATAATATTATTGATAATATTAGAGAACAATAATATTATAAGCCTGGCTAGATTATAGCCAGGCTATTGTAATTGGAGTATAAGCTAGGGGAAAAAGGAGAGGGCATACTTGAATAAAAAAATATTACTAGTTGAAGATGATGAAGCTCTTGGCATAGCCATCGAATTTTCATTGAGAAATGAAGGTTATGAGGTGATTAGAGCGTCCAGTGTAAAAGAAGCTAAACACCAGTTTGTTCACAATACATTTGATTTGTCCATCCTTGATATCGGCCTACCAGATGGTAATGGTTATGACTTATGTTTGTATTTTAAAAAGAAAAACGAGAATTCGATTATTATTTTCTTAACTGCACTAGATGAAGAAGCAAATGTGGTAATGGGGCTGGATATAGGCGGTGATGATTATATAACCAAACCTTTTCGGGTTAGGGAACTCATGGCCAGAGTGAAAGTACAATTGCGTAAACAAGCGTCGCTAGAAACGCCATCTCAAATTTTAAGATCTGAGAATATAAGAATCGATACGAACCTAGTCAAGGTTTATAAAAATTGTGAAAGTATTACATTGACGAATTTAGAATACAAGCTGCTATTGAATTTCATGAAGAATTCTCACAAAGCATTAAAAAGAGATGAACTCCTACAACAAATAACAGAAGGAGAAAATGTTTTTTTTGATGAAAACACGTTATCTGTATACATAAAGCGTTTAAGAGCTAAAGTTGAAGACAATCCTCAAAAACCACAGTTTATCGTTACCGAAAGAGGATATGGTTATCGTTGGAGCAAGGACGTGATTGGGTGAGCAAGATAATGAAAAATACCGAGTTAAAAAGCTATATGACGATACTAGCCGTCCTTTTATCTATATTTGTGATTTACCAATTTATTATTCAACAATTATTTTATGATCATTTGAAAAGAGACTCTATTGCAACATGGGGGGGAATTACAGCTAGGTTGGTAGAGCAGAATCCAGAAAATGAAGCGGAAATTATGAAAGTCTTATCAAGTCATTCGTCTCACTCAAGTAAATATCAGGAAAAAGGGACAGAGATCCTAAAGCAATATGGATTATATGAAGACTTGGATTCAAAATTTTTTCCTCACTTAAATAATCTAATTATTAATCACAATCAATTTATGATGTGGGGATTGATTGCTTTTGGATTTTTACTTTTTGTTGCAAACTACATGCAACAAAAAATTATTTTCAATAAGATTAGCCAGCTTACTAGAGCTGCAAAAAAGATAATCGAGGGAGATTACTCGGTTGTCATCAATGAAAATAAAGAGGGGGATTTCGCGAAACTGGCGATTTCATTTCGTTCAATGAGGGATATCATTAGAAAAAATATGCATGATTTGCTTGAAGAGAAACGGTTTTTAGGAGAAATGTTGCAGGATATATCTCATCAGTTAAAAACGCCGCTTTCAACTATTTCTATCTATAATGAAATGTTGTTAAATGAGAAACTATCCCGAGAGCAACAAGCTCAATTACTACAAAATAATGATATTCAGATTTCTAGAATGAATGTCTTAATTCAGAATTTGTTAAAAGTAGCAAAAATTGATGCAAAAGCGATTTCGTTTGATAAAGAGCCAGGGAATTTAGTAGATACGACTGAGGAAGTACTAAATCGCTTGCAAAGCATGATAAGTGATAAAAATATTTTGATTGATTGGAATGCCCCAAGAGAAATAGTCGTTATTCATGACAAATTATGGATGCAGGAAGCTTTGTTAAACCTGTTGAAGAATGCAATCGAACATTCTAAACCCGGTGGTAAAATAATGATTCAGGCCAAAAATTCTCCAATCTATACAGAACTAGTAATCCAAGACTTTGGAGAGGGAATTTCAGCTGAAGAATTACCTCATATTTTTGAACGATTCTATAAATCAAGTAGTTCTAAAAAGCACGGATCGACCGGAATTGGATTGGCACTTGTCAAAGCTATTATAGAGGCACATCACGCCTTAATTACAGTTGAAAGTGAAAAAAATGCTTATACAAAATTTACAATTATTTTTATGAAATTTTAATAACAGTGTGGTATATATTTTAATCTTTTTAATATAAAGGGGTTTTTTTATGTTTAATAGATTGAAGTGTTTTCTTTTATCTGAGAAAGAAATAGTTGATACTGTGAAAAAATACAAGGAGGAAAAAATACACGTTTCCATAATAAAAGATTTTTTAGGGGATTTAATCTTAATAAGAACTTTTACATTTTTAATGTTTGTTCCAGTATCAACTTTTATTTTTTCAGTTATAATTTATGGAGCTGTTTTCTTTTTATCAGGCATTAAGATTACTGTTTGGGGCATCACTATAATGTTATTAGTTCCAATAACATTACTTTTCTATATGAATATAACTAATACATCAATTATTATTACTGATTTAGTGAGAAAATTTTTATTAACCATAAAATATCTAAATCCATTTTACTCAATCATAAATAAACCTTGGCTCTTTATTTTTGAATTATTAATTGGTTTTTTATATGTATTTCTGCTATCTTTATTTTCTATTTGGATAGTATTACATTCATTAGAAATAGATTTTTCTGAATTTAGTTCGGAGGACAATCGAAGTTTTCAATTTTCAATTATTATT
Source organism: Bacillus sp. 5mfcol3.1 (assembly GCF_900114335.1). Lineage (NCBI taxonomy): Bacteria > Bacillati > Bacillota > Bacilli > Caryophanales > Bacillaceae > Bacillus > Bacillus sp. 5mfcol3.1. The sequence continues at coordinate 105,567 of NZ_FOST01000003.1, forward strand.
TTACATACAGCAATTTATTTGTTTATAAGAGTTCATGGCCAGTATTGTAAGACAACTAAGCAAAAAATTAAAAAGCTGAAAATGAAGTTTTATTTATGGTTTTGTTCTATGATTGCAAGTATTGTATATATATTTGAATCACTCTTTAATTATATGAATGGAATCCAAGCAATTTATTTTATTTTTGTTTTAATGATTGCTTTAGAAAGAACAGTGACACATTATAAGAAATTTATAGATTTTTTAGAATGTGAAAATTTGTATGAAAAATATTTTTAGAGAGAAAAGTCTTTTGAAATATAAAAAGTTATACCTACTAAATACTGGACGAGTAAAAAAACGCTATTCTTTTTCTAGAATCATAGGAAAAGATAGCGTTTTTGTTTAATATACTCAAAAACAAAAATCTTTTGGTAAAGTACCATTTTTAATAACTGTTCTTAACCCATGTTTTATAATCCAAGGATTAATAGGATGCTGTTTATCACGTAATTGCTGTAACCACTGAAAAACGAGTTCTTTATCTTCTTTCGTAATATCGTTAATATGATTGGCTACAGATTTTTGAACATATTTAGAAGGGTCATTCATTAATGGTTCAAGAAGTTGTAAATTGTACTTAAAATCACCTTTTAGAGCTCCTATTTTTTTAGCCCAAGGAAGCCTTGGTCTTGTACCTTCAGAAACTAATCTCCTAATGTGGCTGTTTTCATCATGAATCCACTGTTGTAATATGTTTAGTGTATCTTCATGGTATGTTTCAAGAAAGGGCCGAATGGCATATTCAGCAGTATTCCTTTTCGTTATTTCATACATTGCATTAAACGAGATTTTAAAATCGTTAAGCCCATATTTTTCAACGTATTTTGCAACAGGCATGTACATATATCCATTTGTAAATGTGCCTACTTCTGTTGTATTTTCTGGTCCTAATGTTTTCAGTAATATATGTATTGCGGCATTAAAATCTTTTTGTAAAGCATTGTGTAATTCATCTGCAATTACTTCAATACGCTGTTTTAACTCTAAATTTTCAACTTTACAAGCTACAGAATCTACAAAGATGCTTTTAGAGAAACAAGGATCGTGTTTACAAATAGAATCAGCTATTTTTTCTGCTAATTCTTCATTAAATAAAAATTTTAACGGAATATATTTACCCATTTTTTCACCTCGGTGGTCAAATGAAAACAATTTTTATTTTTTAATCGACAATCCATAAACCAAAGTCTCACTCGGAGTCGTAATACTAAAACCTGTCGTCTTATAATCAAGTTTCACCGTATCACCAGTGTAGTCTTTCGTGAATGAATCCATTTGTACGATAAGCTCTGCATCTTCATATACAACATCATCTGCGTTATATGTATCCCAAATTAAATCGACATCAACGAAAATACTACAAGAGTTCGTCATTGTTCCTCTAATGCGAACGATCTTTTTATCTTCAAGTTCTAATCTATGTATAGCTGCTTTCGCTTCATCAGTAATGCGAATGTTCATTGTATCCCAACCTTTATTTATATTTCCTTTATTATTGCAAAAACAGGAGCAATAGGGAAGTAAAGAGGTTTGCAACAAAAAACGAGCAAACAAATTTGTTTGCTCGTTTCACTTTATTTTAGTTCACATTTATCAAGTGGAATCACTTTTGTTTTTTTCGTAAATTTATAACCTAACCATAGTACTAAAAAGAGTGGTAAACCGATGTAAGAAACGAGTACACCGTTCCAATCAATTGCTTCACCCATAAATGCGCCGTAGTTTTGTCCTAAAATTACGATGATACAAAGTGTAAATGCGAAGATTGGACCGAATGGGAACCATTTTGCTCTATATGGTAAGTCATTTAAATCTTTTCCTTGTGCGATATATGCTTTACGGAAACGGTAATGACTAATTGCAATTCCAACCCATGCGATAAAACCAGACATTCCGGATGCGTTTAATAACCAAATGTATACAACACCATCACCGAATAAAGAAGCAATGAAAGCAATACTCCCAACAATTGACGTTACGATTAACGCGTTAACAGGTACACCGCGGCTATCTAATTTACCAAGAAACTTTGGTGCTTTTCCTTGGCGAGCTAAATCCCAAAGCATACGAGTTGATGCATACATACCAGAGTTACCAGCAGATAGTACAGCAGTTAAAATAACAGCGTTCATAACAGAAGCAGCAAAGGCAACGCCCGCTTTTTCAAAAATAAGTGTAAACGGACTTACTGTAACATCACTTGCAGCAAGGCTTTCAGTTGTATAAGGAATTAATAAACCGATAACGAGAATCGCAAGGATATAGAATAAAAGAATACGCCAAAAGATTGAACGAATTGCTTTTGGGATATTACGTTCTGGATCAGACGTTTCACCAGCAGCTACTCCTAATAGTTCAGTTCCTTGGAATGAGAAACCAGCTGCCATAAACACACCGATAATTGCCATGATACCGCCGTTAAATGGTGCATCTGCAACAGTGAAGTTTTTAAATCCAACCGTTTCACCGCCCATAATTCCAAAAATCATCATGAAACCAACAATTAAAAAGATAATAATCGTAACTACTTTAATAAGTGCGAACCAATATTCAGATTCACCAAACCCTTTAACAGATAAATAGTTTAAAAGGAAAATAATAGCTAAACATAATCCGCTCCAAATAAGAGAAGGGGTATCTGGGAACCAAAATTTCATAATTAATGTTACGGCTGCAAGTTCAGCAGCAATCGTAATTGCCCAGTTATACCAATAGTTCCATCCAAGTGCAAAGCCAAGTGATGGATCAACAAATTTTGTTGCATACGTGCTAAAAGATCCAGTAACAGGCATGTAAGCTGCAAGTTCAGCTAAGCTTGTCATTAAAAAATAAACCATAATTCCAATTGCGGCGTATGCAATTAATGCGCCACCAGGTCCAGCTGTATGGATGACACCACCGCTGGCAAGAAATAGTCCGGTACCAATTGTACCACCGAGAGAAATCATCGTAAGGTGACGAGATTTTAATCCGCGTTTTAATTCACCTTGTCCTTGTGTAGTTTGCGTTTTAGAGGTAGATTGATTTGTTGCGCTATTCATGTTCAACACTCCTTTTCTTGTAGGTTAGGAAGGAGCGGGGGAGAAAAATACAAAAAACCGCCAAAGGAATTTGGCGGAACGTTTCACAAATAACCACCCCATCATACCCTTCCGTTAAGATAGCACCCCACGTTTACACGGTAATTTTGTAAACGTGACAGTTCTGTTCCTTTCGGAGACAGCCCCAGCTCATATTTCCAGAGAAGAAATATAAACTTCGGCAACTTTTCCTTTCAAACGGAGTCAGCTGACATTCTCTGTGTCTCGTCCGTTTTACTATTAAAAGTCGCAACCTCTACCTCATCGGATTGATGAGGATTTATATATTGCTAAGATTTTTAATATATGGCAATTGTAATGACTTTCTGAATATATTGCAAGATATTTTGTTAGGAAAAGTCAAAAAATATCGGTTATTGTATAGGAAACGCTTGCAAAACTCCACCCGAACCTACTATTATGTAGCAATAAGCAAAGAAAAAATTGTTATACAAATGTTTCGCAAAAAATATTGAAAAATCCTCTAAATTAAAAGAAAATTCAGAAAAATATAATTCGACATAACTATCAAAAGAGGATTATTCCTTAAATTCGTTTCAAAGAATAAGTATAAATTTAACGAATAGGATGAATATTCTTTTTATTTTTAGTAAAATTGGGGTATTGTTTAATTGAAAAGGGGAAATCAATATGAAATTAGAAACAGAAAGGCTCTATATAGTGCCGTGTACAGAAGAGAGAATTCAAATTGCTAACGAGCAAGGATACAATAGCGGTCCGCATATTGTAGGGCATGTAAAGAATGTAAAACAAGATGCAGCTATATTACCATGGGGCGCGTGGTATGTTCTTCGGAAAGAAGATGATAGCGTTATAGGTGATATTGGGTTTAAAGGGAAACCAAACGAGAATCAAACAGTGGAAATTGGCTATGGATTTATTGAGAAATATTGGAATAAGGGCTATGCAACAGAAGCTGTAAGAGAACTAATCGATTGGGCTTTCAAAACAGGAGAGGTAGAAACAATAATTGCAGAGACACTTCTAGATAATTATAGTTCGATTCGTGTTTTAGAAAAGTTACATATGAAGAGAGTAAATGCTACAGAAACGATGATTAATTGGAAAATAGAAAAATAAAAAATACCGCTCTAAATTGGGCGGTATTTCTTATAGTTATGGTAGCATTTGCTTCTGATCATTTGGATACTCAGCCGTTGATGCGTTAGGACGATTGGAATGATTTCGAACAGCAATGAAAATAGAAATAATAACGACAAGACCAACTGCAACGTAAGAAAGTGAAATAATAGTTGGATCCACTTTAAATGTAGTAAGCAGTGTACGTATATTCGTAAAGATAATAAGACCGCCAACTAATACCCCAAGTAAATGTGCTGGAACGATACGAACTAACCATGCAGCAATTGGAGCTGCGACAATACCGCCAAGCATTAAGGCAAATACCCAAACCCAGCTTACTTGTTCCCAGCCAAGTGAGATGAAGAAGCCAATTGTTGCAGCGAGTGAAACAGGAAATTCACTCGTATCTACAGATCCAATAACTTTTCTAGCTTCATTTCCTCTTGCTAGAAGAACAGGCGTCGTAATCGGCCCCCAACCACCGCCACCAGTTGAATCAACGAATCCAGCGAATAAACCAAGCGGCACAAGTTGTTTTGCAGACATACGCTTATTTGAAGTGACAATTTGTTTTTGAATGATGAATCGTAATAAAATATAAACCCCTAAAGTAAATAAAAATACGGAAATGTACGGTTTGATTACATCGCCAGGCAAATTACTTAAAAAACATGCCCCAACAAATGCGCCGATTGCCCCAGGTAATGTAAGTCTAGAAACGGTATATTTATCAACGTTTCCAAATTTGATATGAGATGCGCCAGAAGCTGCAGTTGTAACCACTTCAGCTAAATGAACGGACGCGGAAGCTACAGCCGGTGCAATACCAAACATTAATAATAGTGAAGTAGACGTTACCCCATACGCCATTCCAAGTGCTCCATCGATCAATTGAGCGAAAAATCCGATAATAGCAAAGACAATTAATTTCTGCATAAATAATCCCCCTGTAATAATAAATGAAAAAGACACTTTTCCCGTATGAGAAAAGTGCCTTTGGTTTTTCCAATCAGCAATAATTAAATTTGTTTCATTATAATACATATTAATCGTATAAATCAACTGGGTTTTAAAGTTTTTGAATTGAATGAAAGAAAAATAAAATATACAATAAAAGGATGAAGAGAAAGGGGAGAAAGACATGTTACGATTTGATCATCTCGTTCATGCAGTTCATGGTACACCGGAGGAAGCGGCAAAACAAATGCAGGAACTTGGATTTCATACCGCACTAGGCGGAGAGCATACGAATTGGGGTACTTGGAATAGTTTAAGTTATTTTGATTTATCATATATAGAATTTTTAGCAGTTCAACATGAAGAAAAAGCGAAAGAAGCAGAAAATCCATTAGTACAAGAAACAGTGATGAAACTACAAAATGGAGAAGGAATGCTACAAATCGCAATCCGAACAGATGCAATTGAGGAGCTAGTAGTTAACTTTAAGAAGCACGGCTTACATACGATAGGGTCATTTGAAGGGAAACGCATGAGAAAAGATGGCCGGCTTTTAGAATGGAAAATGTTATTTGTTAAGCAAGAAGAGAACGGACCGAAATTACCTTTCTTTATACAGTGGAATGAAACGGATGAAGAAAGAAGAAACGATTTACGTAACAGTGAGACGATTACTGAACATAAAAACAAAGTACAACAAATTGAAACGATTCATTACGCAGTGAAAAACGTTCGAGAAACAGTGCGGAAATGGAAAGAAGTAATGGGACTATCTACAAGCTCAGTTGTGAAAAATGAAAACTGGAATGCTGAGTGTCAAAGTGTAGTATTTGGAGATATTCATGTGCAGTTTTGTGAACCGATTGGAGAAGGGCTAGTACTAGAACATTTGAATAAGAATGGTGAAAATCCATTTGCAGTAGAGTTTACAGGTGGAAATAAAAGAGAGCATGAAGTGCTAGGTAGTTTGTACATATATTAATAGAGGTGAATGTTGTGGAAGAAATCCTCAGAGAGATAGAGAGAATACTAGAATGGCCTCGTATGTTAAAAGCGACTGTTATTTCAAAAGGCTTTTCATTCGATGAGAAATATAAAATTGAATTAGAGAGTGGGGCCTCGTATTTTATTAAAGTATGCGATTCATCATATTTTGAACGGAAGCAGGAAGAATATGAATATATGCAGCAGCTAGATTCTTTACATATTCCTATGCCAAAATTAATTCATTTTATTAGTCTTACTAAATTCAATAAATGTGTACAAGTTTTTGAATGGATTGATGGATTAGATGGTGAAGATATATTAAGAACGTTGTCTACAGAAGAGCAGTATAGGGCTGGAAAAAAGGCTGGAGAAGTACTAAAAAAGATTCATTTAGTTGAAAAAGAAGATAAAAGTAATTCATGGGAAATGTCTATATGGAGTAAATATGAGAGATACTTAGAAGCGTTGAAAGAATATGAAGTAGACTTTTTTCGTTTAAATACAGTGATAGATTTTGTAGGAAATCATAAAGATTTATTAAAAAATCGTCCCATCGTATTTTTACATGACGATTTTCATCCGGCTAATATAATGATTGACCAAAATGAGTTTCGGGCTGTCATTGATTTTGCTAGATTCGATATTGGTGATCCTATTCATGATTTTTATAAAGTAGCACTATTTACAACGAATATAAGCAAACCATTTGCGGTTGGACAAGTTCACGGTTATTGCGGAGGAGAACCTGATCTACATTTTTGGAAACTGTACTCATTATATGCAGCAATGATATTCCCGGCTGATATCGTATGGACAAACCGAAGCACACCATATTTATTAGATGATATGAAGGAAAGATTAAATGGAATTTTAGAAGATCATAATGATTTTTCATCCTATATTCCAAAATGGTATCAATCAAGCGAATTTAATAAATAAAGGAGTAATTTATATGGATAAAATAGCAGTAATTTCAGATATTCACGGTAATATTCAAGCATTAGAATCCGTGTTGAATGATATTAAATTAAGAGGAATCGAGCGCATTATTTGTCTTGGAGATTTAGTAGGAAAAGGACCTCATTCCAGTGAAGCAATTGAAATCATTCGTAAAGAATGTGAAGTAGTCGTAATGGGAAACTGGGATGATTTTATTACAAAGCCGACTGAATTTGAAGCATTAAAATGGCATCAAAAACAATTATCAGAAGAACAAAATGACTATTTAAGAAGCTTACCATTTTCAATCGAGTTTTATATGAGTGGAAAACTCATTCGTATGTTCCACGCTTCACCGAGAAGTTTGTATGAAAGAATTCAACCACACGCTTCAAGAGAAGAGCGTATTAGTATGTTCGAAAATAGTGATTTGACTGAAAATATAGAAGGGGAAAGAAAACCAGATGTCGTTTGTTACGGTGATGTTCACCAAGCGTTCGTTCAAAATTTCAGAGGGAAAACGTTATGTAATGCTGGTAGCGTAGGAAACCCACTTGAAATAACACAAGCTTCCTATTTAATATTTGAAGGGACTTACAATGAAAAAGAAGCAGCAAGTTTTTCTATCCAACTCGTACGAGTACCGTATGATATTGAATTAGCTATCAGACTAGCAGAAGAACTCGAAATGCCAGAAATTGCAGAATACAAACAAGAATTACGGACTGCACTGTATCGAGGATTTAAGGGGAAATAAGGAGAAATATAAATCAATATTTGTTGTTTATAATTATGTTATGTAGACTAATTACAGGGGAGATATTAGATGGATAAAAAAGAGAATCCGAACGATTGGCCTGTATGGGCGAATGAGTCAGTAGAGATAGTTAGTGCAAATCCTGATTGGCAAGATAAAGGCCGATGTGAAGAACAGCAACTATATGAACTGCTTGCTCCTCTCGGTATAAGCAAAGTAATACATATAGGAAGTACATCCATACCTGATTTACCTGCAAAACCTATCATTGATCTAATGGCTGAAATAGACTCATTTGAAAGAGTACTAGATATTTCAGCTACATTGGCCATATATAATTGGCATTATGTAAGCCCAGAATTAGATGAAAGACCTTGGAGAAGGTTCTTTGTGAAAGTTAAGAATAATAGGCGTGTAGCTCACCTGCATTTGATGGTTAAAGGAACTGAGCGATGGGAGCAACAACTTTTATTTCGCAACCACTTACGAGAAAATCCACAATTAGTTTATGAGTATTCAAATCTTAAACAAGATTTAGCTAAAAAATTTAAACAAGATAGAGAAGCATACACAAAAGCTAAAACAGAATTTATTAAACAAGTTCTAAAATGATACAACCTTGGATTGTAACTATGTTTGAATACAAAAGAAAAAACAAACTTTATTTTATAACTTAAACTTACATGAAAGGCATGTAAACAAAGTGATAGACTGCGATATTTTAATGTATTTCCTTTTATTTATTAGGATAAATTATATATAATTGAATCAAGTTCATATAAGGATAGGCAATTACAGGGGATAAGGCGAAAATATGTTAAAAAACGCAAAAAGGGGACAAGAAATATAATGAATGAAGTACTAGAACTAAAAGAAGAACTACTACAAATTAAAAATAACAATTATGCTGTACCAAAAGACGTAGATGCATATCCATATGCGCAGTGGATGCTAGATTATATCGGATCACCTGATGCTGAACTGCGTGATGATTTGATATATAGTACGCTTCACAAATGGATTACAAATGATGTATTTAGACAAAAAGAGTTAAGAGGATTAATGTTACAAGCAATTAGTCCTGATTATTTATTTTATAAAATTGGTGAAAAGGGAACAGACTCTGTATTTAAACGTGCATTCTCCGTATTAATTCCACCACTTATTTTATCTGTTCATGAAAGAGAACCGTTGTTATCGGAAGAACAATTGTACAGTGTGGCAGAACAAGTGTTGGAATATGTATATTTAGAAGAAGATGTAAGGGGCTACGTAGAAGGAAAAGGCTGGGCACACTCTACTGCACATGCAGCAGATGCGCTCGATGCGTTAGCACGTACAATTCAAAATCGTGAGTTTTCATATGCGATTCTTGCGGCTGTTCGTCAGAAGGTTCGATTGAGTGATTACGTATATGTACACTTTGAGGATGAGAGATTAGTAAAGCCAATTATGTCGTTACATAACCAAAAGCTTTTAACTGAAGAAGAGTGGAGCAATTGGTTACATAGTATAGCAACTGTTGAAGACATCCGACATCCGCAGCATGCTATTTTAGTACAAAATATTAGAGCTTTCTTAAGAAGTTTATATTTTAGAGTTTTAGAGACAGAGGGTAGCACATCCTTTACAGATGATATATTGGAGACTTTGAAAGGGTTGCGTAGGTATTAAAAATACGTTTTTCTAAGAGAAAAGTACATAAAACCACTACCTCCCAACCATACTAATAAAATGTGTTGGAGGTGAGTTTTATGGACAAAAAAGACTTTGAAAAAGTGTATAATGATTATTTACATCAAGGAGAAGAGCAAGCTCAATTTGAAATAGCTCAGGAAGTTACTTCAGGAGCAGAACAAATTGTTGCCGTTCGTAAAAATGATGATGGAGATTTAATAGCGTTTAAAACAAGTAGCGGGAGAGAGTTAGATTATATGACTGCTCTTAATGAAGCAAAATCAGGGAAGTTAGCTCATGTGGACGTATTTCATAAGTATGGCAGAGATATTATACGTAGTGAACCGGATGGAATAAAAGAAAATAACTTAGATAATTTACCTTCATTTTAAACGGGTAAACCTCAAGAAGAGAATGTACATTACGATATTCTCTTCTTTGTTTTGCGAAGTTTTCCTAGCAAATAGACGATTCATTTTTAAAGTGAGATCATACTTTTAAAGAGTGCTCTAAATTTCTCTTTATCTTCTGCTGTAAATGGTTTCGGTCCCTTTGTACGTTTACCACTTTTTCGAACCATTGCACTTAAATATCGTGTTTGTAACAATTGTTCAATGTTATCATTCGTATACTTATAGCCTTTATGGTGTAGAACGATACAGCCTTTTGCTAAAGCGAGCGAAGCAAGACCGTAATCTTGTGTTACGATTAAATCTTCTTTTTTTGCTAACTGCATAATTCGGTAATCTGCAGCATCTGCTCCAGAATCAACATAAATTGTTTCGACACCTTTTGGCTGCTCTGCATTAGAATAATGTGAAAAACTAGTAACGAGGGTAACAGGAATTTCCACATTCGTAGCCTCAAAAATAATCACATCTTTTACAGGACAAGCATCTGCATCAACGTAAATCTTCATTTTATCACTCCTATAAATAGGTTCGAGTTGATAATAATGGTAGATTTAGGTTTTGTCAAACGAGAAAGCTTTATTTAAAGTTATTTTCACATACCAAAATAGCCTGGCGTAAACGAGAAATACCTTCCGCAATTTGATCAATATCCACTTTTCCATAAGATAAACGTATATAACCATCTTTCGCACCGAAAATACTACCTGGCATAAAAGCAATTTCTTGTTTTAAACTTTGCATAATGAGTTGTTTTTCGTTTATAGGTTCTTTTAATTTCCCCCAAATGTATATACCACCAGTAGGGTTTGAAAAAGAGATTTTATCATGAAGTTGCTCGTTTAGGGCACGAACGATAACGTCTCTTTTTTCTGCTAATTGTTTTCGTAACGGTACGATATGAGACTGAAATGGTACGGTTTCGAAAAATTGCTGCATAAGCCACTGCGGGAAAATACTCATTCCTAATTCCATTTGGTGCCGTGCGTCTGACAATCGCTCTACGACAGACTGTGGGGCGACAAGCCAACCGACTCGTAATCCTGGCGCAATCATTTTTGATAAAGAATGTACATAAATGACAGTTCCGTTTTCATCTATTGATTTCAAAGTAGGACAAGGTTGTTTCTTTTCTAGCGTCAGCAAACTAGAGGGATCATCTTCAACGATTGCAATTCGTAAATCTGCGCAAAGTGATAATAGTTTTTTTCTACGGTTTGGATGAAGCATCGTCCCCGTAGGATTTTGGAAGTTTGGATTTAAAAAGATCATTTTAATACGGTGTTTTCTATATAACTCCTGTACATCATTTGGATTAATACCATGTTCATCGACAGGTAACGGGAAAATACGAATACCTGCTGATTGGAATAACGGCAAGGAATAACAGTGTGAAGGACTTTCGAAAGCAACAGCATCACCTGGATTTAATAAACATTGCACGATAAGGTGAAGTGCTTGCTGTGCGCCAGATGTAATCATAATGGATTGTTCAGTCGCCTCAACTTTTAAATATTCCTTCATATATTTTACGACCGCTTGTCTTAGCGGGAGATAGCCTTGCGGATGATCGTAACTTAATGAATGCGTTAACGGTTGTTCACGTAAAATCGCTTGTAGTTGATCGTGGGGATAAAGATTACAACCGAGCTCTCCGTTTGCAAAATCAATAATATTTTCATTTTGTTGTACTTCTGCCCGAATATGGCGAAGTAGTGGTAAGTTTGGTAAAAAAGTACCACCTTCTACGAAATTTCTCCAGTTCGGCGTTAATGTTGGAGAAACACCCCACATATGTGTACTCACTCGTGTTCCTTTACCAGTCGTACTCTCTACAATTCCCATAGCACGTAGTTCATTATAAGCAGTCGTTACTGTACTTCTGTTTACATTTAACTGCGTAGCTAATTTCCGTTCTGAAGGGAGGAAGCTTCCTGGAGGAAGTTCTCCATATGTAATACGTTTTTCAATAAAGTCAACAACTTGCTGATAAATAGGGATTTTACTGTCACTATCTAGTTTCCATTCCATAAAAAACGCCTCCGTATCTCTTATATACATCAAGTATAGCAAATTGGCTGGGTAAAAAAACAGCCAATTGGACGGTGTTATATCCAGCCAATTTTACTATGCTAAATAGGGAAGGGGAGATTCGGATGAAACGATGGCAAATGGAATGGCTCCTAGTATCAGTTGCATTAGTATGGGGAGCAAATTATACAATAGGAAAGTATGGAGTGGCATTTATGTCATCCATTCAATTTAATAGTTTACGATTTTTAGTAGCATCACCGGTATTATTACTTATCACTTTTATGATGGAACGCTCATTACGTATTGAAAGAAAAGATTGGTTACGATTAGTAGCAGTCGGTATCGTTGGTACAACAATGTATCAAACGATGTTTATGCTATCTGTGAAATATACTTCAGCAACAAACGCCTCATTATTAATTGCAATGTCACCTATTTTTACAGGGATATTAGCAGTATTGCACAAACAAGAACGTTTTTCGATGAAAGTACAAATTGGTTCAATAGTGGCCTTTGTTGGTGCAGCATTCGTTTTATTAACAGGGCATACAGGAGGAGCTACTTACGAATATGCGTGGCTCGGAAACATAATTGGATTAGTCGCAGCGATTGCGTGGGGATGGTACCCAATATTAGCGCAACCTCTTATAACAAAATATTCCGCAATGAGAGTCACATCTTGGTCAACTTTAATTGGAATTGTACCTCTCGTTGTATATTGTTTATTCAACGTAAATACATTAACGTGGCCAGTAGACATGCCAAGCTGGGGGTCTCTAGCATATTCAATCGTCTTCGCGACAATCTTCGGACTTGCAATGTGGTATGTCGGTATTAGTAAAATAGGCTCAACGAAAGTAATGGTTTATATGTATCTTGTACCATTGTTCGCAGTTATCTTCGCGGCAGTAACTATCGGAGAGCAAATCAACATGATGCAACTCGTTGGCGGACTTATAATCTTTATCGGTTTATATGTTGTAAAAAAGGGTGGAATTCAAAAGCCAGCTCTCAATTTGAAAAAAGTAAGTTAACAATAAAAAGGATCTCTTTCATATAGAAGGAGATCCTTTTGGTTTTTGTAATAAAAGCGCTTGTTCAACAGCCCATTTTTGATGATCATGAATGAGAAGCTCTACAGCAAGTAAAGGAGACATCCACCGCAAAACATGATCTTCCTCACAGTTTTCAGTTTGTGTCTGCACCATGTGCGCAATATAAAAGAACCCATCGTTTAAATAATAAGTATCTTCTTTTTCCGCATAAAAATATCGCATTGCATTACCGATATATTGATTAATTTCAATTACCCATCCTAATTCCTCTAGTAGTTCACGATGTAAGCATTCATCTTTTGTTTCGGTACCTTCCATACCGCCACCAGGTAAAAAATAACGGTCTCCTTTTTGGATAATAGCAATGTTTGAAGAAGTTGAGTTAAAAATAATTGCATAACAACTAGGCCGTAATACATATGCTCAGTAGGCTTTTTATAACCAAAAATAAGTTTAGATATCATAAAACACGTCACCTCTCTATAAAATACACAAAAGGAATAATAAGGTAAAAATAGAATTGTATAAGTATAATCTTACGAGATTGGAGTGATAACAAAATGATAAATCGAAAGTGTTCGCGCTGTAAAGAAATTACAGGTACATTGCACGGTGGTAAAAAAATTAAGGAAGAATTTCTATGTGAGGACTGTTTGCAAAAAGGAATTGCGAGTGGAGAAATCGAATTATCACAAGTGGAAGAAAAACAAACTTCGTATCTTTCTATAAAAATATTAAAAATAATGAGTGTGATTTATTTAATAGGATCTATTTTAATGGCTTTTTCAACTGGTCCATTTATACATAATCTGGGGTTTGATGAAATGTCCATTTCAGGATCAGAATTAGGTTTAATAAGTATTGTTATGCTAGGTTCTATATTTCAGTCAGTTCTCGTATTTTGCGGGATATGGGTATTTATCCTATTAGTAGAAACAGTCATTAAAATTTATGAAAAAATGAAGTGAGTGAGAGGGAGAAACATATGCGAGTAAGAAACATCCAAGGGGAAGATTATGTAAAGATTCATTCTGTTTTAAATGATTGGTGGGGCGGGAGAGACATGGCTACCATGTTGCCAAAATTGTTCTTCATTCACTTTCAAGAAACGAGTTTTATTATTGAAGAAGAGGGAGAAACGTTAGGTTTCTTATGCGGTTTTTTTTCACAAACATATAAAGATGAAGCATACGTTCATTTTATCGGTGTGAATCCGAAGTATAGAAGAAGAGGAATTGCATCGACATTGTATTCTTATTTCTTTGATATCGCTCGTGCAAATAACCGTAAAGTTGTAAAAGCAATCACGTCACCAGTAAATAAAAAATCAATACAGTTTCATAGGGAGATTGGCTTTCGAATTGAGGCTGGGGATGATGAAATAGAGGGTGTATCGGTACATACAAATTATGATGGGAATGGTGGTAGTAGAGTATTATTTTTGAAAAATGTGTAAAAGTAGGCTAGCACAAAGTTAGCCTTTTTGTTGTGAGGAGCTAGAAATATGGAGAGTAAACAAAGTAGAAATGAGTATTTAAGACGCATACATAAGGTTCAAGATTATATAGAATCAAACATAGACAGTTCACTATCCATTGAAAAGCTAGCGGATATAGCAGGATTTTCGAAGTTTCATTTTCATAGAATTTTTAAAGGAATAGTAGACGAGCCGTTATCACGATATGTAAATCGATTGAAGTTAGAAAGGGCAACAAATCTTCTTACATATCGATTGGATATGACGATTACGGATATCGCTTACCATTTTGGTTTCACAGATTCAGCAGTTTTCTCCCGAACATTTAAAAATTATTACGGTGTAAGTCCGTCTCAATATCGAAATGACAATAGCAAGAATTGCAAAGACGTAAGGGGAATTCCTCAATACAATGAATGTAAGCAGGTTCGAGGAAATGTTGAAATTGTAACAGCGGATGATATAAATGTTGCATACATAAGACATATCGGTACATATGGAGAGTTAACGATAGCTTTTCCGAAAATGATAGAGAAAGTATTTCATTACGCAGCTAAACAAAACTATCATGTATTTGATGATACGAAAGTATTAACCATTTACCACGATCATCATGAATTTACTGAGGACTATCATTTAAGAACAAGTTTATGTATAACAATTCCGGATGCGTCCGCAGTAGAAACGAACGACATAGGAATAATGATAATACCTTCTGGAAAGTATGCAGTAGGACATTTTGAAATATTCCAAGATGAATATAAAGGGGCATGGGACTTTATATACGGTGAGTGGCTGCAAAATAGCGGATATAAACCGAGAGATTCGTATCCTTTTGAAATGTATAAAAATGATCCAAGACGGCACCCGGAAAAGAAACATATAGTTGATATATATGTACCTATCGAACCTTTTTAATTATAGGTTAAAGGGGAATGAATGATGAAAAATGCTGAAAAGTTAAATCTGATTATAAAAGAAGAATATGAAAATATGAATGGGATGTTAGTAGTGCAAAAAGGGGATTATATTTTTGAAAACTATTATAACGGTCATGGTCCAAATGATGCATTTCATATAGCGTCAGTTACAAAAACGGTAATCTCTGCCCTAATTGGGATATGTATAGATAAGGGCTATATAAAAAGCGTTGATCAAAAAGTAATAGAATTTTTCTCGGAATATAACGTTAATTCATCTGAAATAACAGTACGACATCTGTTGACAATGACAGCTCCACATCCTTTCATAGACTGGCAGGAGCCGTTAGAAGAACTATGTATGCAACGAGATTGGGTACAGTATACGTTAAATAGGATAGGACAAGGCGGAGAAATTGGATCTTTTAAATATTCATCTGCAGGAGCACATGTACTATCAGCGATTATTACGAGTGTAACAGGAAAAAGTGCCCGTGAGTTTGCGAATGAATACTTATTTCAACCACTCGGCATGAGCGAAATTCCAAACTACAATATGAAAGCATTTGGATTTGATGACTTATTCGGAAAAGCTGTAAAGGGATGGGTTCACGATCCAAACGGTATTTCGACGGGTGGCTGGGGACTAACGTTAACGGTTAGAGATATGGCTAAGTTTGGACAGCTGTATTTGAATGAAGGTATTCATAATGGAAAACAAATACTATCAAAATCATGGATAAAAGAATCAATAGCGATGAATTCAAATCAATATGGTTACTTATGGTGGTTACGAGAAGAAGAGGGTGTCTATTCGTATTGTGCAATGGGTGATGGTGGGAATATGATTTGCTGTATTACGGAGAGGGAATTGGTGGTGGCGATTGCGTCTGAAAGTATACCGAATGCAGGGGATAGATGGAAGTTAATTAAAGAGTGTATACTTCCTTATTTAAAAGATTAATATGTTTATATTATGAAAATAAGAATAAAAGGTCTAGTTATACTTGTTTTGTTTTCCATAATATAAATAAGTGTTGTGAGAACAAAATTGTTCAACTAAGATTATAAAACTTCAACACCTATACGATTATTGAATAATTGCAAGGTGTTGAAGTACTTTATGAGCAATTAAAGGTACTTTCAACTAAAAGTGGAAACACCTTTTTTCTTTAGTTTTAATTATTCTTTAACTTTGTGATGTATAAGATACATTATGCCGAGCACAATTGCTAGTAAGATAAATTTAATTAATTCTATTAGGCTGGCATCCCACTTGTTTTGCACTACATCTGTTAAATAAAATACATTAAACATACCATGTAAAATTGCGGGTGATATTACAGAACCACCGTATTCTCTCGCGTATGTCAAAATTATAGATAATATAAATAATAAAGCGAGATAACTTAATATTCCTACAAACCAAAACTCATAATTTTTATAAAAGATTGCTACTGGTAAATGCCATAAAGACCAAAACGAAGCTGTAATAATAGCTGTTTGCATGAATGAATATTTTTTTCGTAAATAGTAATGAAAATTTCCGCGCCATATAATCTCTTCTAATAATGCAGATAAAAATCCAACTGTAAGACCAACGAGTAAGAGAAATCCTAATTCATTCCAATGATTATATAAGAACTTAATATCATAAATATAAAAATAAAAATGGAGACATAGTCCTAGAAGTAGTGGGAATAATATGGAGAAGATTAGTGTTTTTATTTTTGGACGTGTAATTCCAAATGTGTGAACTATTTTTTGCTTCTTATATAATTTTTGATATAAAATAACAGCTAAAAACGGAACAACCATCGTAAACCCCAAATAATTACGACCATTTTCTATGTTCAGCAAGATGACATATACAAGTGATGTAAGAAAATAAATACATAATGTTGAATGATAAACTATGTGTTTATTAATATTTTTCACCTGCCTAAGTATGTATAAGTGGTTAATCGAATATCCGATATTTTAATTATATATGAAATGGAAATCGACAGAATGAATATTTCCATATTATTGTTTTTAAGATAGAAAAAGTGTCGAAATTGCATATATTGAACTTGTAGAAAAAATTTAATTATCCCCGTAACTTTTCACAACAAAAAATCGTTAAACAAAAGAATAGATTTTTTATCACGAATGGGGGAGAACCATGAAAATTCTAATACTAGGCGGTACACGATTTTTAGGAAGAGCTTTCGTAGAAGAGGCGTTGAAAAGAGGGCATGAAGTTACAATATTCAATCGTGGAACAAACAATGAAATTTTTCCAGAAGTGGAACATTTAATCGGTGACAGAAATGGTGATGTATCAAGTTTAGAAAATCGAAAATGGGATGTTATCGTAGATACGTGTGGGTTTTCTCCGCATCACATTCGGAATATTGGAGATGTCTTAAAAGATAATTTAAAACATTATATATTCATCTCAAGCCTTTCCGTATATAAAGATTGGATTCCGCATGACATAAAAGAAGACTATATATTACAACCTGAACCGACGGAAGAGCAAATAAAGGCTGTAGAAAATGGTGAAATATCTCCTTATGAGCATTATGGTGCGCTGAAAGTATTATGCGAAAAAGAAGCAGAGAAGTATTGGCCGGGGCGTGTTTTACACGTAAGAGCAGGACTTCTTTCAGGAATGTTCGATTATACAGATCGACTTCCATACTGGATCGGGCGTGTAGCAAAAGGAAGTAAAGTGTTAGTTCCAGGAAGAAAAGACCATCCAGTACAGATAGTTGATATAAAAGACGTCGCAAACTGGGGACTAAACATGGCAGAAAACAAAAATGCAGGTACATTCAATGTAACAGGTCCGAATTATGATTTGACGATGGAAGAGCTATTAAATACGTGTAAAAAAGTTACGAATAGTGATGCTGAATTCGTTTGGATAGAGGAATCGTTTATGAATGAACATAAAGTGCAGCCTTGGACAGAGATGCCTTTATGGCTTCCAGAAACTTTTTCATTAGAAGGTGAAACGAAGCCGTGGAAAGGTGGATTTTCAATTAGTATTGAAAGTGCTGTTAAAGAAGGACTTACTTTTAGAAGGTTAGAACATACAGTTACAGATGTGTATGAGTGGATGAAGAGTGTGGACGAATGGGAATTAAAAGCAGGGATTTCAAGGGAAAGAGAAAAGATGTTATTGGATAAGTGGTATGGAATAAAGAGAGTTTAAATAAGAATCTTGTGAAAAAAGGACTCTGTTTATTGGTTAAACAGAGTCCTAATATGAATCTACCACTCAATCGGTTCTTCCCCGTACATCTCCCATAGTGTAGGAAACATCTTTTTTAAACCTTCCTCATCGTCTTCATCCCAATCTAACTCGATATCAACTTCCTCAAACTCTTCATTTGTTAAGACATGGTATAGTGTAAAGTAAGTATCATCTTCATCCCCAGTCTTCTCCATGTAAACTTCTTGCCCGAAATATAGAGTAAGTTCTTCAATCTCTGGGACGTCATACTCACTCAAGTTTTCTAATACAGGAATTAATCGTTCTGGATCTTCAATACAAGCTTCGTATGTCTCTTTTCCTTGATATAATAACCATCCGCGGAAGTAATCGAAAGTATCATCTGAACAGCCACCCATAATAATATAGGCTGCTGTCCATAAACGGGAGGTATAGGAGTCTTTCAAAAGGCGATGCATATGCGTATCAAAAGCTACAATTTCATGTACTGTACGTTTAGCAAGGTGAGAAGTAAGCCATTCTATTTGTTCTTCTTGGTCCTCACCTTTCGTTTTTGCACGATGAAGTAGTTCCCAAAATTCTTCTTCGGTTATCGTTTTTTCTTTTATGTAATCTTCCCCAGGCAACGGGTCTGTATATCCTTTTTTACGTTTGGAAGCAACTAGTTTATTAGCTTCTTTCATACATTCTTCTTCTGTTTCAAACTCTTTAGCTTTCACACTGCCAGCTGTGCCAATTTTTCCGTAAAACACAACATAGTCTTTTTCTTTCACAACGATTTTCCAAAACTTATTTGATTTCTCAGTTTGCTGGATTAATAACGTTTCCATCCGTACCCCCATAATGTTTTCTAGTGTGCAATATGATTGTAACATATGTATATACACTTGTAATGATGAAAAATAATAGTTTAGAAAATTCAAAAATCATTGAATGAAGTGAATAAATTTAGTAACCTTATTTGTACAGTAATTACATAATATTTTTGTAATAATTCGATATTTATATGAGGGGGCATTACGGATGGATCTTACGTTTAAAGTTGAGGAAACATGTTTTAATTACCGCGTTGGAGCAATTTGTAAACATGATAATAAAATACTCATTCTGCAAGGTGACGGTGAAGATTTTTGGTATGTACCCGGCGGTAGAGTAAAAATGCTAGAGAATAGTGAAGATGCATTAAAACGAGAGCTTGCGGAAGAGATAGGTGTTCCTATTAAAAGGAAAAGGTTAATATGGTCAGTAGAAAATTTCTTTACACTTTCTGAGCGAAAGTTTCATGAAATTAGTTTTTATTATGAAGTAGAGCTACATGAGTTACCTGCGAGTGGAGCGGATCAATATATTTTGGAAGAAGAGGGTAGAACGTATTTGTTTAGATGGGTGCCAGTAGAAGAACTGCATACATATAACTTACAGCCTGCATTTATAAAAGAGAAAGTAAAGGATGTATCAGTTCACACAGAACATATCGTATTACAAAAGTAAATGTATTCGGAGGGGAAAATGGTGAAGGGAACTAAAAAAGAGGTACATATAAATGACAAACTAATTCGTTACACACATATCGAAAAAGGTTCTAGTACGGTTTGCTTTATGTTTTCAGGTTCAGGATACAATTATGATAAGCCGTTATTTTATTACGCAACGATGTTAATGCTTGAACATAAAATAGATGTAGTACATATTCATTATTCTTATGACGAACAAGTAATGAATAAATCAATGGAAGAAATAACGAAAGTAATGATGGATGATATTAATCCTATAATGAAGGAAGTATTAAAGGGTAAGCAATATAACGATACTATGTTTTTAGGGAAGTCACTTGGAACAATTCCGATTGCAAATGATTTAATGAAGAGAGAAGAGTTTTTACAGTCAAAAATGATACTACTTACACCTTTACTAACTTTTGATTCTATTTTTGAGGCGATTTTACATAGTCATCATGAAGGGATATTAGTAATTGGAGATAAAGATCACCAATATAATGCAGATCAAATTGATCAGTTGAATAAAACGAATCTAACGATCGATGTTGTTAAAAATGCAAATCATTCTGTAAATGTTGGGGAATATGAAACAGAGAATTCAATTGAGGCGATAGCAAATATAATAGAAAAACTTAAAGAAGTTATTAGGACAAACTAACCTATCAATACATGCAAAAAGAGGTGCAATTTGCACCTCTTTTTTACTTAATAAGCCCTCAAAACATGAAGTAAATAATCCTTACGATTCAGCGGATTATAATCAACACGTTTTCGAGTAGGGAAGGGAGCCTTCAGTTCTTTGTAACCAGATGGCTTCATTGTAAATATTCCTTCTCCTTCAGTGAATGAATGGAGTATTCGCTTAAAATTCTCTGTTTTCGCAACAGGTAATGAGCCTGTTAACTGGTAAGAATCATTGTATAATTTAGGCTCGCTAAAAGTTGCTGGAATAGCAGCTAATTTATACATCGCGGTACTAATTGCGTACTCCGGTACATTCAATTCAAACTCGTTTACTGGTTCATATACATATGTTTCAGCTTGAATTAAAGCATCCATTAAAACGAGTGGTGTTAAGTTCCTAAAGTCACTCGCTGTTGTAACAGGACTAGCATAACCTGTATGTGTTAACGTGACGATAATGTCCGTAACTTCCCATCCGTATAAACCTTGTTTTAACGTTTGAAATACAGTATCTTCAATTGCTTTATGAAATGCTAATGGAAGTGATCCCAGTTCAACACCTAACTTATATGTTACGCCAGAATTAAGTTCATCACGTTCGATTTTAAAACCAATTGTTGCGTAAAATGGATTCGCTTTTTCGCCCATTACTTCAACACTTTTCCCTATGCCAATGGGTTTTTCAATACATACGACACGCGTATTTGAGAAAGTAACTTGCAAATTATATTTCTCATAAAGAGTTGTTTCAATTACTTCTTTTTGAACTTCACCGAAAAGGCGAATATATAGTTCATTATGAATATCATCTTTCCACACTTTAATAAGCGGATCTTCTTCACATAGCTCCATAAGTGCAGCGTATAGATCATGAATACGTTCTTTTGGTAATGCTTCAATAGCAGCTTCCATTTGTGGTTCGGCAAAGTGAATATCTTTTATATAATCAGTCCGTTCACCGATAATATCACCAATTTTAATATCACTAAGTCCCCACACTTTGCAAAATTCTCCGCTAGGAACGATTGAAGCTTGAACTGCATTTCCGTTATGAAACATACATATTTTCTTAATCTTTTCTTTATGAGCTAGAGCATCATCACGCAGTATATGAACATATTTTCTAACGTGTAAACGACCAGAAAAAACTCTTACATATGCAATCTTTTCCCCAGAAGGTTCACGTTCAATTTTAAAAACAACACCGGATAATACTTCATTTTCTGCCGACTTATTAGCGGGAATTAAGTCTGAAATATTTTCGAGCAGTTCAGTTACACCTGTACCTGTCATGGCTGAACCGAAAAAGATAGGGAACACATTTGCTTGCGCTATCTGTTTAATGAGTTCCTCTCTTAATAGTGCGCCCGGTACGATTTCATTATTTACATATGACTCAAGTAATGATTCATTATATGGTGCTAACAGTTCCATACAATTTTCATATGATTTGTATTCAATGATTCGGGCTTCTTTCGTTCCTTCGTTTTCTACAGAGTAGAAAGGGAATGCTTCATTTGAAAGAACCTCTTTTATTTGTTTCATAACTTTTTCAGTATTTGCACCGCTACGATCAATTTTATTAACGAATAAAATAGTCGGTATGTTTAGTTTCTGTAATGTTCGCATTAAAATTTTTGTTTGCGCTTGCACACCTTCAGCAGCAGAAATAACTAAAATTGCACCGTCTAGAACACGAAATGATCGCTCCACTTCAGCGATAAAATCAGCGTGTCCAGGTGTATCAATGACATTTACTTTTATGTCATTGATACAGAAAGAGACGACAGATGCTTTAATCGTAATTCCGCGTTGTCTTTCTAATTCCATTGAGTCAGTTTGCGTATTACCACTATCTACTCGGCCAATTTCTTTAATCACATTTGTTTCATAAAGAATACGCTCAGTCAAACTCGTCTTGCCAGCGTCTACGTGCGCGACAATCCCTATATTTATTGTTGTCATATGTGAATATCCTCATTTCATTTTCCATTTTTAATTCCTCATTTCTATTTGTGTATTGCCGCATTACAATCACTCTCCAGTCATTTAAATTAGTACTATTATAGTGCAATTAACATTATTTGTAACGCGACAAAGCGCCTTAATTTGGAAAAATATAAATGAAAACAAAATGCTTGCATTCTAAATAGATATAGATTATATTAATTGACATATCAACTATTGATACATCAAACGTTTTTATTTTGTGTATAAAGGAGGGATAGTTTGACAAGTTCATGCTCAAAAGAAGCGATTATTTTATATAAATTACACTTTCTAAATAAAGAAGTAAGTTCGAAGTTTGAAGGTTGTACGGGTATGAGCCAGTCCCGATTAGAGCTTATACTTCAGTTATATGAAGTAGGTGAAATTAGTCAAAAAGCACTTCAACAAGAAGTGAATATTGATAATGCTGCGATAACGAGGCATTTAAAGCAGCTTGAGGCAAATGAAATGATTACAAGACGTAAAAATCCAGATGATAATAGAATTACGTTAGTTTCTCTTACTGAAGAGGGACGAAATAAAATTCAGGCGTTTCAAGAGGAAAAAGAACGTTTTGCAGCTTCAGCATTTAAAGGGTTAAGTGAAGAACAGCGCGATAATCTTTTAACTATGTTAAATCACATTCAAGAAAATATAAAAGAACTATAAAAAGGGAGAATTCAACTATGACTAACTCAGTAAAAACAAATAATTTTAACGAAATTTTAACAGGACGCCGTTCAATTCGTAAATACGATTCTTCAGTGAAAATTAGTAAAGAAGAAATGACAGAAATTCTTACAGAAGCAACACTTGCACCATCTTCTGTAAACATGCAACCATGGAGATTTTTAGTGATTGAAAGTGACGAAGCGAAAGCGACACTTGCACCACTTGCGAAATTCAATCAATCTCAAGTAGAAACATCTTCAGCAATGATTGCTGTATTTGGTGATTTAAACAACTTTGATAACGCGGAAGAAATTTACGGTACAGCTGTAGAGCGCGGTTTAATGCCAGCAGAAGTAAAAGAAGATCAAATGAAAAAACTTTCAGCTTACTTCTCAATGGTTACACCAGAAGTTATGAAAGATACAGTACTAATTGACGGTGGTCTTGTAGCAATGCAATTTATGTTAGCGGCTCGTGCTCACGGTTATGATACTTGTCCAATTGGTGGATTTGAAAAAGACCAAATCGCAGAAGCATTCGGATTAGATAAAGAACGTCACGTACCAGTTATGTTAATTTCAATCGGAAAAGCTGCTGACAGTGGTTACCAATCAGTACGCCTTCCAGTTGAAAAAGTTGCTGAATGGAAGTAATTTTATAAATACAGAAATAAGTGAGATATGAGAGGGGAAACATCATGATTATAATTCACGCAATATTTCAAGTAGATCCAGCAAAACAACAATCATTTTTAGAAGAAATTCGTCCGCTAATTCATAGTTCAAGAGAAGAAAGTGGAAATGTATCTTATGATCTTTATAAAGATACGGAAAAAGAAAATGTGTATACGATGGTAGAAGTATGGAAAGATGAAGCAGCAGTTGCAAGTCATAATAAGAGTGAACACTTCACATCTTTCGTTAGCAAAGTAAAATCGTTTTTAACTGCTCCTCTTGATATAAAAGCTTATAATGGAGCGTTAGTAAAATAATATGGTGAAAAGGATATCCTTAGCGTTTGCTATGGGTATCTTTTTTTATTTTGATAGGAATATATTTACTTCTACTGTGATGTGTTATAATTTGGAAATGAATAATTCTTAATTTTCAGAATAAATAAAGTTAGGAGATATATACATGAGTACATTAAAGAAAATTACGGACAATATTTCGAAGGTTATTATAGGAAAAGATGAAGCGATTGAACTTGCAGCTATAGCACTTATAGCAAGAGGGCATATTTTATTGGAGGATGTACCTGGGACGGGGAAAACAACATTAGCGAAAAGTTTGGCTAAAAGTATAGATGCTAAATTTCAAAGAATTCAATTCACAGCGGATACTTTGCCTGGAGATGTTATTGGTCTCGAATATTTTGATGTGAAGGAATCGGAATTTAAAACGAGGTTAGGTCCTATTTTTGCAAATATAGTAGTAGTGGATGAAATTAATCGAGCTGTACCAAGAACGCAATCTTCGTTATTGGAAGTGATGGAAGAACGTACTGTTACGATTGCGAAACAGACACATTCATTACCAGAACCTTTTTTAGTTATTGCAACGCAAAATCCTCTTGAATCGGCCGGTACATTTCCTTTACCTGATGCACAACTAGACCGTTTTTTACTAACTATACGTCAAGGCTATCCTACGAGAGAAGCAGAAAAGGAGATGATGAATCGTTTTCAAATGAATGATCCGTTAGAAACGTTACATTCAATTATTTCAACTGAAGAAATTATTACAGTGCAAAAACGAGCAAGAGAAGTGTTAGTAGGGAATGATGTGCAAGATTATCTACTTGAGATTATTGAGGCAACGCGTAAACATGAGTTAATTGAAATTGGAGTAAGCCCGCGGGGGACGTTGGCATTTATGAGAGCGATTCAAGCAAGGGCAATATTAAATGAAAGAGATTATTGTACGCCAGATGATATTAAGACGCTCGCAGCATCTGTTTGCGCTCATCGTTTAACGTTAACGATTGAGGGGGAGATGAAAACAACGAGAGAACAAATCATGAAAGAAATTCTTCATACGATTAATGTGCCAGTGGAGAATGTACAATGAATCAACAACTTGTGTATACACCTTTAGCGGAGCCTTTAGTAATGGGAGTTATGTCAGGTGTAGCCGTTATTTTATGTGTATTTTCAAGTAATCTATTGTTTTTATCTCTCGTATTTTTGTATGTAATTTTAATAGGTGCGATGCATGTATACATACGTAAAGTATCTCGTGTTGAATGGGAATACAGTCAAGGGAATTCAAACGTTTTTATAGGTGAAGCGAATGTGTGCAAAATGAAAATTTCAAACAAGTCGTTATTCCCTATTTTCAATATCGTATTTCGATTTAAATGTGAAAATAAGTTAACTTGGAATCATGATGAAATAAACAAAAATCATAGTACAGGTTCAAATTATTATATAAATTTTAATATAAAAGGAAGAGAATCAGTTTCATTTGATTTGCAAGCTGTAGCTGTAAAAAGAGGAATTGCGAAATGGGAAGAAGTTGAAATTGTCATTACGGATCCCTTTGGATTCATAACGAACCATATAACGTATAAACAAGTTGAAACGCCGTCTTATTTAGTTTTACCAGCTGTTCCGAAAATCCAAGTTCCTGAATTGCAAGAATGGTCACGAGGGTTTCGAAAAGCGATGTCATCCCCCTTATATGATGAAACGAAAGTAATGGGAGTGAAGTCGTATGAAAATGAAGATTTTCGTTCTATCCACTGGAGTGCAACAGCGAAAACAGGGACGATAACCGCGAAAAAGTACGAGCGAACACAATCAGATAAATATGCGATATATCTCAACTTGCAAAATAAAAGCGGTATTTCTTTGCGAAATGATACAGAGGAACTCATTGAATTAACGGCAGGCATATGTAAACAACTGCTTATGCAAAACTGTTCATTTGAAGTATGGATCAATAGCGTAAAAGATAACGGTTTGCTACATATAAAGAACGGTCATAACCGAAAACATTTGCAAAATGTATTAAAAGTACTTGCCTCAATATCGGACCAAGATACTCCTGTATCGTCTACTTATTTTTACACAGCAGGCTTTCGGCGAAAAGAATTGGATGCAGTTCCTTTAATTCTTGGTACTTCCCCAAAGAAATACAGTAGAACGAATAAATGGGTCGTAATTAAAGAATAAGAAGGGGTTTATGTTATGGCTAATAAAGAGCGACATATGAAGGTGAAGATTTGGAGTATTAGAGTTTTCATGATACTTTTCTTTACGGTTAGTGCGATAACGTTATCACAAGGTGTTGTGCATGTACAAGACATAGTAAAAGGGCTTTTTTCTAGTAAGACGGAGACAATATCGGAAAGAAATTATGATTTTACTAGTTTAGACGAACAGTTTGATGAACCTGAAAGAATTATAGATGAAGAAACAGGAGTTGTAGATACAAGAACAAAAATAGATAGGAAAATTCCACTTTTTGTACGAAAAAATTCATGGACTGATGTGTTTTCTGTTCTTTCAAATTCATGGATTAGTGTCGTTTTTTATGTAATTATTGCAGTGGTCATTCTATATGCTTTTTATAAATTAATGAGGAAAAAGGTAATGAATTCAGAAATAGAACAGGATAAACAATCGATAACAAAAGAAAATACGGATAGAACCGAAAAGAACAAGAAAGTGAAGCATCAGTTTGAACAGCCGTTACCTAAAGATAAGATAAGGCAAACGTTAGTGGAATGGGAAAGAACTTTACCATTTCACGAACAGAGAAGGTCATATGAAACGATGCAACAATGGTTAAGTAGAATTTGTAGAACGCGAGATATTATTCCGATATATGAGTCTGTCCGTTATGGAGAAAAGACGTATACGGAGTTAGATGTAGAGAAGACTGTACGATGGATAGAGCGAGACGGGAAAGCGTGACATTAATATAAGTAAATGAAATTAACTGTAAATTAATTTCATTTACTTATATTTAATTACATGGTAATGTATACTTACTTTTTTATATCTCTACCAATGGAAAAAAGTTGCCTTAGTAGAGTATTGCTCGTTACATTTTTTATGAGTTTATCTTCGCTTCATCAGTATAGAATGAAAAAGAGATGAATTGATTACGGGTAGCATGTAAATAAAAAATTATAATTTATTTTTAAATTTTTATAAGGGTGTGAAAATAGAATGAAACCTGTATTGAAAAACATACTCCTTTCCTTTATTTTTTCTGCAGCAGGGATGTGTTGGTTTCTGTTTATGTTAGTTAGAGGAGGCGGAGACTGGTTATTGTCTTGGGTAGGTGTATTCATGGCCTTTTTATCTTTATACACGTTAATAGATTTATATTGTAAGTATACATACGATAAAAAATGGAGTAAATTGTTTATCAAAGCAACAGTTACTACCTTTAGTTTTGCAGTATTGGGAATCACCTTTGGTATTGTACACGAGCTATTACAGCCATGGAGTCTCAGTTTAATGGTTTGGTATTGGTTGTTAGTGTTACTTTTATTTGTAACGACCATAATATTATTAGTTTTTGTATTATTTGTTAATCGTAAAAATTATAATATTCCTGGGAGATATAGAATACTTATACTGCTTAATCTATTTCTTACGTTAGCACCAGTGCTGTGGCCATTAATACTTACTATTATCGGGAATGGCATGAACGCTAGTGCAGGATGGTAAAAGTAAATGAACTAAAAAGTTGATATAGGGTTTTAAATATGTAAAAGAACGAGTTTTCAAAAATTGAAAACACGTTCTTTTTTTATTTTCATACATTACTTTTTCTCATCTGGGCGTCTAATTTTGAAAGTAAGTATTTCGTAAGGAATGGATAAGAAAAAAGAGAGTTTTATCATTTAGGATGAAAGTATAGCTTGAATCAATACGATATGAATAGAGGAGAGAAAGCCTTATGAAAAAATGTTATTCCATTAAGTTAGCGAGTTTGGCAGTTTTATTAGCGGGTACTACTTTATTCACACCCGGTTTTACTGTGAAAGCAGAGTCTATTCAAAATATTTCTAATTCATCAGAAGCACATGACCAAAAGAATCGGAATGGTTGGAAACAAGTCATGCAGGAAACAATCCAAATTGGAGCGCCAGGGGTATTAGCTAAGACGTATAATAACGGTAAAATTAGTAGTTATAATGCTGGTTTGGCGGATTTAAATAGTAAGAAACCAATGAAATCGGATTATCGTTTTCGGATTGGAAGTGTGACGAAGACTTTTACTGCTACGACTGTTCTTCAATTAGTAGGAGAAAATCGTGTGCAGCTTGACGATTCGATTGAAAAGTGGCTGCCCGGCCTCATTCAAGGAAATGGTTATGATGGCAATCAAATTACGATACGTCAACTTTTGAATCATACGAGTGGTATAGCTAATTATTTAAAGTCAAAAGACGCTGATATTATGAATTCGAAAAAAACGTATACAGCAGAAGAAATAGTAAAGATAGGACTTGCTCTACCCCCAGATTTTTCGCCAGGTAAAGGTTGGTCGTATTCAAACACAGGATACGTAATACTAGGAATGCTTATTGAAAAAATAACGGGTAATAGTTACGCAGAAGAAATCGAAAAGCGCATTATTGAACCTTTGGATCTATCAAATACGTTTTTACCAGGGAATTCACCCGTTATTCCAGGTAAGAATCATGCTCGAGGGTATATGAAAATTGACGAAACAAGTGAATTGAAAGACATGACGTATTATAATCCGAGTTTAGCTAATTCAGCGGGAGATATGATTTCAGATGCAGACGATTTAAATAAGTTCTTTTCATCTTTACTCGGTGGTAAGTTATTGAAGGAACGCGAGCTAAAAGAAATGCTTACTACAGTTCCTGTAGAAGGAAAAGGGGTTGGTGATGGATATGGTCTTGGAATCTATGAGACTAAACTTCCAAATGGTGTCTCAGTATGGGGTCACGGAGGATCAATTCCTGGGTTTATGACTTTTGCAGGCGGAGTAATGGGAGGCAAGCATACATTTGCTGTCAATGTTAATTCTTTAGGTCCGGTTGATATTCTTACACAGTTTGATAAAATGATGCAAGTTGAATTTCAGAAATAGATGGAAAGAATGTGAATGGAATCCTGCTTTAAAGGACAGTATTAACATTCATAGTAGAACATCAAGAGTAATTCAACAATAAAAAAGGATGTCAGTTACACGACATCCTTTTTTATTGAGAATCAAAGAAGTATGTTTTGAATTTTGAAAATTGTTATTTTTGCAATTGTTCCATATAATGAAGGGTAGAGGGGTTATACAGGGGAGTTATGAATGGAGAATACTTTAGTTAGTTAATTGTTTTTATTTTAATAAATAAAAGTAAATTGATTTGGAGTGAAATTCATTGGGAGAAAATCAGTTTAGATGGAGTAACAAGCAATTACGAGAACATGTTGAAATAATAGACGGTACACGAAGTCCACACAAATTATTAAAGAATGCAACATACTTAAATTCCTATATACGTGAATGGATGCAAGCAAATATTTGGATTTATGATGACCGTATTATATATGTAGGAGAAAAGTTGCCAGAGCAACTATATAAATGTGAAGTCATTGATTGTGATGGAAAGTATGTCGTTCCCAGTTACATAGAACCGCATGCACATCCATATCAGTTGTATAACCCAGAGACGCTAGCAAATCATGCGATGCAATTTGGGACAACGACTTTTATTAATGATAATTTAACTCTATTTTTCACATTAAAACGTGAAGAATCATTTCGTTTAGTAGAGGAATTTAAAAAGATTCCAGCTACTATGTATTGGTGGTGCCGTTTTGATGGACAGACTGAATTGCAAAACGGGGAATCTTTGTTTAATAGTAAAGAAATAATAGAATGGCTGAAACAAGAAGCTGTTCTTCAGGGTGGGGAGTTAACAGCATGGCCAAAATTATTACATGGTGATGATGAAATGTTAACTTGGGTGCAGGAAACGAAGCGATTGCAGAAGAAAGTAGAAGGCCATTTTCCGGGTGCATCTGAAACGACTTTAGCGAAGTTAAAACTGTTAGGTACAGATTGTGATCATGAAGCGATGACAGGGCAGGAAGCTTTCACTCGTCTTATGCAAGGTTACACCGTTTCTCTTAGAAATTCTTCCATTAGACCGGATTTAGAAGTTTTATTAAAAGAATTGTTGGAATTAGGCGTGAAACAGTTTGATAGATTTATACTTACTACAGACGGCTCACATCCTTCGTTTTATGAAAATGGAATGACAAACGTAATGATTTCTACCGCGATAAAACAAGGAGTGCCAGTAATAGATGCATACCATATGGCAAGTTATAATATTGCTCGCTATTATAATATGGAACATGTACATGGTTCGATTGCGACAGGTAGAATTGCTAATATCAATATTTTAGAAAGTAAAGAAAACCCAGTACCAATTAGTGTTCTTGCAAAGGGGAAATGGGTGAAGCGTGACGGTGTAAATACGCATGAAGCATTACATATAGACTGGAGTAAATATAAAGTAACTCCATTATCATTAGATTGGTCAATAGAAAAAGAGGATATGATTTTCTCTAATAAAACGGGGATACACTTATTAAATAACGTTATTACAAAACCATATACTAGTGAAATCAATATAGACTGTGATGAATTATCCACAGATCATGATGAATGCTTCCTCATGATGATTGCTCGTGATGGTACTTGGCGAGTAAATACAGTTGTAAAAGGTTTTGCGAAAGAATTAGGTGGTCTTGCTAGTTCTTATTCCGGCACAGGTGATATGATTCTCATTGGAAAAAGTAAAGAAGATATGCTTACAGCTTTTCGTAGAGTAAAAGAGCTCGGTGGTGGAATGGTCGTAGCAGAAAACAATGAAATGTTACACGAAATAGCATTACCATTGCTCGGGATTATGTCTAATTTAAAAATGAGTGAATTAATACAGGAAGAGAAACAGATGGTGAAATTACTACAAGAGCGTGGCTACGCGTATGATGATCCAGCATTTACAATTTTATTCTTTTCTGCGACGCACTTGCCTTTTATACGAGTAACACCTATAGGATTATATGATGTGAAAAGTAGTAAGGTACTGGCTTCGCCGGTGAATTTAATAAAGCAATATTAAAAGGAAAGGCCCTATAATAGTCTAAATTATAGGGCCTTTTACATTATTAGTATAAGAATATTGTAAGCCTCAAATGATATAGTATCTAAATCATTTGAGGTGATATGTAAATATGAAAAAAATATTTTACATTTTAAGCATATTTATTCTGTGTGTATCGATACAACACGTTGTACATTCCCAATCAGATGCACCAAGGTTATCTTCGGATTGTTTCGAAGAAAGAAAAGTTCGAGATGAAAAGTATGTGAAGAATATAATACAGGACATTAAATCCACATTTAATTTAAATATTGATGAACATAGTTTTTGGGAAGTAAGTAAAAGAGATCTGGAGGCTGCCCATTTGATGTATGGTGGAAAGGAAAATGATTCTTATTATAATTCGCTAACTAAAATTTATGATAGTGGTGGATTTAGCGAACAGCCCAGCTTATTTGTGAGGGCGCAAGAAGCATTTTTACTTTATAAAGAAAAAGATAATATCAATGTAATGAAACGCCTAAAACTAGACGTTGAAAAAGGGGAATGGCTCGTTATAAAAACGAAAAAGAAGAAAGGGAAAAAAGTGAAATTCAAGCCTTTGCAATGTGAAAAAGATTATATGAAAAAGAGAAATGAATAACAAAATACTTATTCATGCTGTTTTTATTCAATGATATTTTGCTGTTGATTTGAAATAGAAAAAGGTAAACGAACATATTAGCTTTATGGAATATGTTTGTTTACCTTTTTTTGAGAGATTTAAAAATTGGGGATGTTTTTAGTTGGAAATTATGTACTGGCTAATGAACTTATAACATTCAATGAATTTGTTCTTCATAAACATTAGATTTTGTGTCAAATGATTTATACATTGCCGAACCACCTATGTATATTTTATTCTACAGTATTTATAAAAGAATATTGGCCATGCATAAGAAATATGATTGGCACAGTTTTTGCTTGTATTAAATGTAAGGAAGGGAGATTGTATGTAAGGAATCTGTACTCGTAATAGTATAAAACAAGCTACTATTGCATTATTAATCATAGTTGTATTTATAGCGGAACTGTAAATACATACAAATAAGTAGGTTTTCGGTTTAAAAATTCTGAATTTTCTTTTAAATTATTAGGGGGCAATGGTATGGTTAAATATTCGAAAATTTCTAAGTGGATTCTTGGTGTTGGACTAGTGACAATAACATGTAATGGTTTGCAAATTCAAGCAGAGACAAAAGAGAAAAATGTGAAGAACGTATTACAAATGGAGCCGGTAGGAATACAGAAATCTGTTGATGAATTGGCGCACCCTTCAAAAGTACAAGAAAATGCATCTTTTACAAAACGGTTAAAATTAGCGGATTTATCGCAGCGTCCACTAGCACCAAACGATAATATTAAACCGTTAGCTGAAGAAAAAAAGTATTCAATGGCTGAGTTAAATCAATTAAATAATAAACAATTAACTGATCTTCTTGTGACAATTAAATGGTATCAAATTCCAGAATTATTTCAGTTTAATAGTGATAGTCTTAAATTCTATCAAGATGATAGTCGAATGCAAGCAATTATTAATAAACTAGCAGAACAAGGACAAGCTTATACGAAAGATGATTCAAAAGGGATTGAAACATTAGTAGAAGCTCTACGTGCAGCATTTTATTTAGGTTTTTACCATGATGAATTAAGCAAACTAAATGAGCGTAGCTACCATGATAAATGTTTACCAGCTTTAAAAACAATTGCAAAAAATCCAAATTTCAAACTTGGTACATCAGAACAAAATAAAGTAATTGCATCATATGGAAAATTAATTGGAAATGCATCAGCAGATGTTGAAACGGTTTTATATGCAGGTGAAATTTTTAAACAATATAATGATAATCTTGCAACTTTCATTGAAGACCGAACAAAAGGAGACGCTATATATGAGTTGATGAAGGGAATTGACTTTGATATTCAGACGGATATGTACACGACTGGAAAAGAGCCAAAAGATACGATGTGGTTTCGAAATATTGATAACTTTATTAATGAAGTAAATCGTTTTGCACTACTTGGTACAGTAACAAATAAAAACGGATGGTTAATTAATAATGGAATTTACTATGCTGGACGATTGGGCAAGCTTCATAGCACGCCGACAAAAGGACAACAAGTTGTTACAGATGCAATGCGAATTTATCCATATTTAGGAGAGCAATACTTTGTTGCGGCAGAACAAATTACTACAAATTATGGAGGAATAGATGCGAACGGAAAAACTGTAAATTTAGATCAAATTCGAGAAGAGGGTAAAAAGAAATATTTACCGAAAACGTATACGTTTGATGATGGAGCAATTGTCTTTAAAGCTGGGGATAAAGTTAGCGAAGAGAAAATTAAACGTCTATACTGGGCGGCAAAAGAAGTGCGTTCTCAATTTTATCGTACAGTTGGTAGCGATAAACCACTTGAAAGTGGACATGCTGATGATGTGTTAACGATGGTTATTTATAATAGCCCAGATGAGTATCAATTTAATCGTCAACTGTACGGATATGAAACGAATAATGGTGGGATTTATATTGAAGGGACAGGGACTTTCTTTACATATGAACGTACACCAGAGCAAAGTATTTATAGTTTGGAAGAATTATTCCGCCATGAATTTACGCACTACTTACAGGGAAGGTACGAAGTTCAGGGATTATGGGGACAAGGAGAAATGTATCAAAATGAACGTTTAACATGGTTTGAAGAAGGAAACGCAGAGTTCTTTGCAGGTGCAACGCGATTAGATAGTGTAGTACCGCGAAAAAGTATAATTGGTGGGTTATCTAATGATCCTACAAAACGTTATACAGCATCACAAACATTAAATGCGAAATATGGAACGTGGGATTTTTATAATTATTCGTTTGCGCTGCAATCATATATGTATAATAAGCGCCCTGAAATGTTCGATAAAGTGCATGATTTGATTCGCGCAAATGATGTTTCAAGTTACGATGCATACCGTGCTACATTAAGCAAAGATAATAAGTTAAATGAAGAATATCAATCTTATATGCAAATGCTTATTGATAATCGCGATAAGTATACAATTCCACAAGTATCAGATGAGTATTTAACTCAGCATGATCCAAAATCGCTTTCGGACATTACTTCAGATATTACGAATGAAGCGAAATTAAAAGATGTGAAAGTAACAAAGAATAAATCACAATTCTTTAATACATTTACACTACAGGGGACATATACAGGAAGTGCGGCTAAAGGAGAAGTTGAGGACTGGAAAGTGATGAATGAAGCAACAAATGATATGTTGAAACGTCTTTCAGGAAAAGAGTGGACTGGATATAAAACATTGACTGCTTATTTTGTAAATTACCGTGTAAATAATGCTGGGCAATATGAATATGATGTTGTGTTTAGCGGAGTGAATACGGAAGAAGGTACGGCTGTAGAAAAAGAACCAAATAATTCATTTGAAACAGCAAACCCACTATCTTTGAATATTTTGTTAAGAGGAACCTTGAGCGATCAAGATCAGGGGGATAAATTTGTTATTGATGTAAAGGATCAAAAAGATTTACAAATTTCTGTTACGAACGAACAAAATCTTGGACTGAACTGGGTATTATATTCTGAATCAGATCTAAATAATTATGTAGCTTATGCAACAAAACGTGATGGAAACAAATTGCTTGGAAATTATAATGCAAAGCCAGGGAAATATTACTTAAGTGTATATAAGTATGGTGGTGGAACAGGGAATTATACGGTACAAGTAAAATAGTTTACTATAATTTATTTTGAAAGGAAACTTATTGCATTTTTTAGCAAAATAAAGTATGTAATGTTAAAAATTAAACTATATCAATATATCCCTGTTCTAATTATAGAACAGGGATATATTGGCTTTATATTTTTAAATTAAATAATCTCATTGGATTTTGACAAGAAAATAATTAATATAGATTTGAATTCTCATTCGTAAAGAATACTTTAATCTTCTTAATGCTCTTTCATTTTTGTCTCAATGCTTGTTTTCAAATCAGTTGATACTTGATTGAAATACCCCAAAACGATCTCCCTAATATCATCGGATATAACTTTCAAATCACTAGCTAAGTTCTCAGCGAGATGTTCTTTTTCTATCGGTTTTAACTTCGTATAAAATTCACCAGCCTGCGTAAAGTCATTCTGTTTTGCTATAGAAGTTCTTTCAAGTTTACCTTCAACGTACCTTCCGTCACCGCTTGTAATTTGATTAGCGGGTGTCCAATCTTGCTGTTGGTTAATCGTTAATTTGCGAAATTCGGGACCAATTCTTCTTCTTTGTGAATCACTGTAAATGTTAGCGCGCCCTTGCAACATTTTATCATCTGATAGTTCTGCACCATCCAGTAAATTAGAAGGGGAGAATGCGACTTTCTCTACTTGTTCCATAAAATTTTCAGGATTTTTATTTAATACCATTTTCCCGACTGGTATGAGAGGATACGTCTGTTCATCCCATACTTTTGTGTCATCTAAAGGATCATAAGATAGGTAAGCTTCATATTTCGGATCCATGAGCTGGACGTATAAACCATACTCCACTGGTTTACCATTTTCAATAGCATCATATAAATCTTTCCCGCTATAATCAGGGTTTTCAGCAGCTAGTTTAATTGCTTCTTTACTAGTAATGTACTGTACACCTTCAAATGGGTACCAATGATACTTTACATACTTTCGATTACCTTCCGCATTTCTCCATACATATGTATTAACACTATGTCCTGGAATGTGGCGAAGACTTTTGGCCGTACCATTATTAGAGTATAAACGGACAACAAAATGAATAGATTCAGGTGCTTTAGCGACAAAACTCCAAAATCTATTAGGATCTATTAAGTTATTTTTAGGTGAAGGCAATAATGCTTGAATCGTTTCAGGGAAACGCATTGGGTCACGAACAGAAAAAACAGGAATGTGATTACATAAAAGGTCAAAAATGCCTTCTTTTGTATAAAATTTTGTAGAAAAACCGCGTACATTTCTAGCAGTATCCGGTGTTCCTTTCGTACTAACAGCTAACGAAAATCGCACCATAACAGGAACTTTCTCATTAGAATTTTGTAAAAAACTTAATTTAGTATGTTCAGACATCGAATATATCGTTTGAAAATAACCGAACGCACCAAATCCTTTTACATGAACAGGTCTTTCTAAAATTTTTTCATGAATAAATTCTTGTAATGACTCATGCAGTACACTATCTTGCTCTAGTACGGGTCCACGTGAACCAACTGTTTGAGAGTGAAGTTTAGCTTGTTCATTACGTTCGTCATTTTCATTAAAGTCTTTCCCTAGTATAGATTGCCCCTGTTTATCATAGTTTTCATCCATCGATATAGCCTCCAAATCTTTTTTGTCCAATGTTACTAAATATGATTCTATAGCCCTAATTATGTATGACATGCAAAGTTCAAAGCAGTAACATACCGCTAGATACAAAAAACACATATGTAGTGGACCTGTTGAAATAGAAGAAATTATGGAAAAATGAATATCGGGAAGAGAAAGCACGCGTTTTACTAAAAAGGTGGAAGAAAACCACTATTAAAATTTCAATCTTAAAACTTAATTTATAAACGATTATATAGAGAATGAACGTTAAAAAAGGAAAAATAACTAGGAGGAATTTAACATGTCGGATTGGTTTCAATTAGATAAAGAATATATGATGTCTACATATTGTCGTACAGAGGTTGCAATGGAAAGAGGAGAAGGGTGTAAACTGTATGATGTAAATGGTAAAGAGTATTTAGATTTATTTTCTGGCGTAGGAGTAAATGTATTAGGATACAATCATCCTAAAATTGTACAAATGACAATGGAGCAAGTTGCGAAATCGTTGCATTTACCGTTTCATTTTTTAAACCCAGTTGCAATTGAGTATGCAAAGAAATTAGTAGATTGTACTTTAAAAAGCGGAAAAGTCTTTTTTACAAACTCTGGTACGGAAGCGACAGAAACAACATTAAAATTAATTGATAAATATAGATTTATTGCGAATGAAGAGCGTGATGGAGTAGTTGTGTTAAAAGATAGTTTTCACGGGAGGACGTTAGGGGCACTGCATTTTACGAGACAAGAAAAGGTATATCAAAATTTCCCTAAAACATCTATTCCTGTATATGAAGTAGAGCGCGAGAATATAGACCAATTAGAAGAAACCATTATTAAAGAAAATCCAATTGCGATTATGCTAGAGCCTGTTTTAGGTAGCGGGGGGATTTATCCTTTATCAAGTGAATATTTACATGGTGTTCAAAATTTATGTGAAAAATATAATGTACTTCTTGTCGTTGATGAAGTTCAAAGTGGTATGGGGCGAACGGGAAAATTATTTGCTTATCAAAATTTTAATATTACACCAGATATTATTCAAATTGGTAAAGGAGCAGGAGGCGGGATACCGCTAGGAGGAATTATTGTAGGTGAAAGGTTATGTGATGTATTTTCACCAGGAGATCACGGGACAACATTTGCTCATTCATCAATGGGAACAGCTTTAGGTTTAACTGTATTAAATACATTACTTGATGATGGGTTAATGCAAGAAGCTTATGAAACGTCACTATATTTGAATGACAAACTGCAAGATATTCAGAAAGAAAATGCTTATTATATTCAGGAAGTACGTCATGCGGGGATGATGTTTGGGATAAGTGTGAATGACACGAATGAAAATGTAAAGAAATTACAGATTGAGTTAATGAATAAAGGGATGTTAGTCGATGTAACACAAGGGAATATTATTCGATTACTTCCGCCGTATATTATTACGAAAGAGGAAATTGACGCATTCACTTATGAGTTTATTTCCTGTGTTCATAACATAGCTGCTACAGCAAGTATTTAAAAAAATATAAAAAAATATAAAAAGCTGAAGAAGCCGCTATTTTAGCGGCTTCTTCAGCTTTTTAAAATAGTAAATTACTTAACATAGAGAGCATCTCATTGGACAAATAATTAATTATGTGAAACAATAATAACAGATAAGGAGACGTTAATTTTCCTTAAGTGCTTCGAATTAATTTTATTCAATAAGAGAAGGTGTGCTTAAAGAAGTTAAATTAAATAAGGAGCTGTTTTATTATATGCAACAAAATAATGATTTAAATTTTGAACCTCAAGACGTTAATATTGTCAATCCTAAACAAGCCAGGAAAGCAGTAATTGCTACTGGTATAGGGAACGCAATGGAGTGGTTTGACTTCGGATTATACGCGTATTTAGCGGTTATCTTAAGTCAATTATTCTTCTCAGGTGTTGATAATAGTGGATTGCAACTTGTACTTACATTCGGTACATTTGCAGCAGCCTTTCTCGTTCGACCAATCGGAGGTGTATTCTTTGGTAGAATAGGAGATAAGTACGGCCGAAAAATCGTGTTAAGTACTACTATTATTTTAATGGCACTTTCTACATTATTCATCGCATTACTACCAACCTATGAACAAATTGGTGTATGGGCACCAATACTACTTTTAGTTGCCCGAATGATTCAAGGCTTCTCTACAGGCGGCGAATATTCAGGAGCAATGGTTTATATCGCAGAATCTTCTCCAGATAAAAAGCGTGGTATACTCGGTAGTGGTCTTGAAATTGGAACACTCTCAGGTTACATTGCTGCATCGGTAATTGTTACCATTTTGACGTTATTGTTAACAGATGAGCAAATGCTCAGCTGGGGATGGCGTATTCCGTTCTTAGTAGCTGCACCAATTGGTTTGGTCGGTTTATACTTACGCCGTCATCTAGATGAATCTCCAATCTTTGAAGAGATGGAAAAAGCACAAGAGGAATCTGAAGACAATGAACAATTTTCATTTATGGATATTATTAAATATCACAAAAAAGACTTCTTATTAAGCACAGTAATTGTCGCCTTCTTTAATATTACGAATTATATGATTCTTTCGTATATTCCTTCTTATCTAACTCAAGTACTTAAAGTCAAAGAAACAACGGGCTTATTAATTATTTCTATTACGATGGCACTTATGATTCCACTAGCACTATATTTTGGTAAATTAAGTGATAAAATTGGTAATAAACGCGTCGTGCAAATTGGTTTACTTGGTTTAACTGTATTTGCAATTCCAGCATTTTTACTAATAGGTAACGGACATATTGCAGCTATATTTGCAGGTATTTTCGTACTAGGTTTCTTCTTAAGTGTATATGAAGGAACATTACCTTCATTATTACCATCACTCTTTTTCACTGATGTACGTTATCGAGCACTTTCGATCTCATTTAATATTTCTGTATCGATATTCGGTGGAACAACACCGCTTGTATGTTCATACTTAGTTCATGCAACTGGTAACCCGCTTGCGCCAGCATTTTATTTGACGGGTGTAAGTATTATTGGATTAGTTGTATTTAGTGTATTATTTGTTACGACTTCAGGGCGTGCGCTAAAAGGTTCATATCCTACAGTAGAAACGAAAAAAGAAGCACACCTAATCGCTAAAGAAGACCCTGAAGAAACACTTTGGTGGCATGAAGAGTCATTAGAAATTGAAGCAGGGAAGAATGCTTCCATTTAAAAAGCAACGTAGAAGTATAAAAAGACTCCTATGAATATAGGAGTCTTTTTGTTACGTTATTTCTTTCGTTTCTTCAAACTTTTCTGATAGGCATAAAGCTTATGAATCTCTTCCTTAAATTCATGCAGAAGTACAATGCTTTTACCATTTGAATAACGCACCGTATTATAAGCATCTATAATAATATCACTTTGAATATTTACATCTTCTTCATCATTTATTCTTTCTAGCCAAGCCTCAACAGTTTCTCCCCGTTTTCTATTTAAAGGAGGGGTTAACTTACTCTCTAGCTTGAAAATTTCCTTCCGAATTTCGTTATGCGGCGGTTTATTTCGTTTAAAACGATTTTGGTTCGTTCCTTCTTTATTAGTAATAATAGTAGATTCGAAGGCGGGCATATTTGGTAAACTGAATTGTTTTCGTTTTTTTACTATTTTCCAAACGACGTAAATAGCGATAGCTGTACATGCTATTATGGTAATGCTATTTATGAGTGTGGGGTCAAAATCAGGAAGTTTTTCCCCATTGTCTTCAATTTTAGGTTTTAAGAGATGCCCTTTACTTGCCCAAACCCCTTCAGTATCTTTCAATTCAGCTGCTACGAGAAATGGATTTATAACATAACCGACTCCTAACGCGACTACTTCTGTGATAAAGCTAAAAATAAGACGAATAAAAGGAAAAACTAAAACAAGTACTATACTCATTACACCAATCGTAATGATAGAAATGAAACGTAATAACTGTTGATTCCGATTTGCCCCAGTTAACCAAAATGTAATCATAATGTGTATAACTAATAGTAACAGCTTCCACAAAGGTGGAAAGGGCGCATAAAATATGGCTGAAATACTAAAACAAACAATACCGCCTAACGATTTTTGAACTGGATATCCTGGTCCGACTACATGTACGATAAAGAAGAAAAGCGGTAACAT
This sequence comes from Bacillus sp. 5mfcol3.1, assembly GCF_900114335.1. NCBI lineage: Bacteria > Bacillati > Bacillota > Bacilli > Caryophanales > Bacillaceae > Bacillus > Bacillus sp. 5mfcol3.1. Next base: position 146,714 of record NZ_FOST01000003.1, read on the forward strand.
AATTGTGCCGAATAGAGAGAATGGGAGAAGGAAAGAACAACCAATTATTTGAGTAATGAACAGTATGACAAATCCTGTTGTTTTTTTATTCATAAATTTATGAATAAGAAATACGCCTACATAGCCTGTCGCTAAAAATATGGCAATAGCAACAAGGTCATCCCTTTCTGTTAATAATGAAAGGAGGAGAAGCAAAATAAAGTCATTAACGTGATAGAGCCAAGTTTTCAACCAATTCCACCATCCCTTCGCTATTAATGAGGAACGTTGGCTGCGAGAGAAGAGGGAGTTCATTTTTCTGTAAACCAATGTATATCATTGTAGACGAACGTTCTCTCTTTCTCGTTACATAATGAAGGAATCCTTGTTTCGGAAGTAACGTACTATCATCTGAAATACGTGCTAATTCTTCTAAAGCTTTTGCATATTGTGTTTGCCCTTCATGTAACGATAAATGTAATGCACCACCTTCTGCTAATACACTAATAAATAATTCAAACGGTATGTGATGCTTCGTTGCATATTGGCAAATGTATGTTGTGAATGAAATTAAATCTTCAACATTATCTTTCCAACCAAATCCACGATCGGCAGCTAAAGAAAGACAAATCGTCCAACTATAATTTTTTACAGGTTCAAATTGCTTCGCTTGTAATTCTTGCATTTTAGCAGATGCCTTCCAATGAATAGAGCGGAAAGACTCACGCTCATATCGCTTTACACCGATAATAGATGTTTCATCATTGTAAAAAGAAAAATTAGTTCGATAAGAACCAGTTAGAAGTTGCTGAAGTTCTTGCAAACCTGCTACTTCTTTAGGAGAAGGATACACAATAATTTCAGTTTTTAACTTATCGAAAACAGGTAAGTGTACATTTAATAAATGAAAAGGATCTTTTAAAACGCATTCGAACTGTTCAATTTGAAACACACCACGTTTCGTTGCGGTTAATGTTAAATCCCATTTTTGCGCCGAATGTGCAGGTTGTGAAAATGGAAAAGAGAATAACGTTTTTGATATTCGTTCAATTCCTTGATCTTTATGCTGTATAAGAGACGAATCTAAATGAAAATAACAAACACCATTAACGAGAGGGATATGTGCACCGTTTTTCAAATGAATAAAAAACTTTCCAGATTCATCAGGGAAAAGCCGAGTTGTTTGTCTCTCGTTTATAACTTCAAATTTTTTCTCTATGTAAGCGACATATTTATAAATGAAAATCGCAAATAAATAATAGGAGAAAAAGAGAAACATTATAATTCGTTGCGGCATAAAAAAGGTAAATAGTATAGCGCCTGGCACAGTTAGTTGAATAATATGGAGTTGAAAAAATAAAGGTACAGTTACAACACGCTGTCCATTCATGCTTGCTCAATCTCCACAGGTACGTCAACTTCTTTTAAAATACTTTGCATTATATCATTTTTAGTCGTGCGCAGGGCACCTTCCATTGATAAGACAATACGGTGATTCCAAACAGAAGGAGTTAAAAATTGTATATCTTCAGGGGTGCAATATTCTCTCCCGCGTAAGAAGGCTAATGCTTGAACTGCGCGCACTAAAGAAAGTGTGGCACGTGGGCTTACACCGTTAGCGATGTAATCGTGATTTCGAGTAGCTTGTGCAAGTTTAATTATGTAATGTTCTAACGGTTCTGATATGAAAATTTCTTTTATTCGTTTCTGTGATTCTAATATATCTTCTAAAGAGATAACAGGTGTGACACGTTCTAGCGGTATATCGTTACGAAAACGTCGCATCATTTGTAACTCATCTTCAGGAGTTGGATAACCGATTGAAATCGTCATTAAAAAGCGATCAAGCTGTGCATCTGGAAGAGAGAAAGTCCCTTGTGATTCAATTGGGTTTTGCGTTGCAATAACAAAGAACGGTTTTGGGAGAGGAGTAGACAGTTTTTCAAGCGTCACTTGTCGCTCTTCCATCGCTTCTAACAAACTAGATTGTGTTCTCGGCATTGCACGGTTAATTTCATCTGCTAGCAAAATGTTTGTCATAACGGGTCCAATTCTTAACTCAAATTCACTTGTTTTTGGGTTAAAGTATTCAATACCTGTTACATCACTTGGAAGTACATCAGGGGTAAATTGAACACGAGAAAAACTACCGCCAATACTTTTTGACATGGTTTTCGCCAGTAACGTTTTCCCAGTACCAGGCACGTCTTCGAGTAGTACATGTCCATCAGCAAGCAGTGAAACAAGCAGTAGATCAATAACATTTTCTTTACCAACAAACACAGATCCTATGTTTTCTTTCAATTTATTTATCATATGTACCATTCCTTTCAGTATAAAAGAGCTAATATTTCTATATTTTAACAAATTATTCAGAAAATTAGTATGATTTTTTAATTCAAAGAAATAGATATTTAATTATTAAATTAAGCTTGCATATTTTGGAATATGATTATACAATATCGGTATATGATGTATCGTTAGTCGATATATCATAAGGCGATGTATCGGAGGTAGTTATAATGAATGCGAAGGCGCAAAAATATATTCCGTTAACTGAGGCGACATACTACATATTATTGTCACTTGTAAAGCCAATGCATGGTTATGGAATTATGCAAATGGTAGAAGAGATGACAAATGGAGAAGTAAAACTCGGTCCTGGTACGTTATACGGGAATACGACGAAATTACTAAAAGAAAAATTAATTGTTGAAGTTGCCTCTACAGATAGAAAGAAGTGCTATGAGTTAACAACGTTTGGGAGAGAAGTGTTAGAGCTCGAGTATAACAGGTTACAGAGATCTGTAAGGAATGGGAATAGTATATTAGGGGAGTGAATGGAATATGGAGACAAAGAAGTTATTCAAACCTTTCGCGATATGGAGCTTGGAAAAAGAAGAAGCTTTTTTAAGAAGAATGCATCAAAAAGGATGGGCTTTACAAAAGTATAATGTAATGTATACGTTTAAGAAAACTGAACCGAAAGATGTAATATATAAAGCGGATTTTAGACTGGATTATATAGATTCGAAAGAAAAACAACTAGAATATATTGATATATATGAAATGTGTGGCTGGAAACATGTAACGAGTTTTGCGAAATGGAATTATTTCTGTAAAGAAGTAGACGAGGAAAATGAGTTACCTGATATTTATTCAGACAAAGAAACGAAGATACAAAAACTTGTTGAATTGATACAGTTCGTTGCAATTATGTTTGTAACGTTAATTCCAGTGCTTTACTTATGTTTTCTTGGAGTATCAGAATCAGGATTATATAGAGGTATGGTAGGGTTTTTAGTTTGTATATATTCATATGCGTTTATTAATTTATTTAGAAAGCTTAAAAAAATGAAAAAGGAAATATTTTAACAAAGAGTGATATTCTTAGAGAAGATATATTGGGAAATCATCTTCTCTAATCTTTATATATATTTATTTTGTTCATTCTTTTTTACATAATAAAAGACTACCTTTTTAATTCATAGAATTAACAGTTACAAAGATAATACCAGTAACAATACCTAAAAAAATCATAAATGAAGAAGAAATAATTAATAATAAAGAATTAGCAATAAATATCACTTTATTAGATTTTTGATTTTTAAAATGGTAATAAAGTAAAAGACCACAAATAGTAGAAACAATCCATATTGTTAGACCGTAAGGAGTCGTTATTTTTTCAAAATCGAAGATCCAAAAGTAAAAGATGACTATGTGGCAAGTTACTAGTATAAATGTTGATGGAAGCATTATCTTTTTATTTAAAATCATTTGTTTTACCTCCCTTATGTAAATATTACCAAAAGGGTATGGGTTTTAATATATAATAAGGAAGAAATACATCTTTAATTAACTTATTAAATGGAAAAATCCCTTATAGAAAAATCTATTTCTACAAGGGATAATAATGTTTTTATTAGAAAGACTGATTTTGCGCAGGTTTAATAAATTGTTCTGGGTTTTCAACAAGTCCGCATACAGCACACTGGACACGGTATGTAGGTCCTTGATAGGCCATATGAAAAGCATTCATCGTTTCATTTGTGTATTCTTCTTCTACTTGACCAGTTTGTGGATTTAATTTGACTGGTTTTACTTGTTGTTCAAGAATATTAAAGCGAGTACGGTTCGTTTTACAGCTTGGACATAGCATTGGTTCCATATGTATACACCTCCATTTGTATCATTTCTTAAAATCTTTAATTTTATGCAAGCAAAAAACTTTCTCAATATAAATAGGTGTTTAATGTATTTAAAATTCAGAAAAAATAAAATATAATAAAAGCACGAACTGGTTATGTCCAAACCAAATCTCCTGTTTTATGCCAATAAGCTGGGGGGCCGAGAAATCGGCCTCATTTTTTTTGCTCATTACTACAAGGAACAAGGTTTTTGTGAGACTTTTGTCGAAATTTTAGGGATAGATATAAAGGGGGATGTAAAATGGATTTGAAAATGAAGTACATCATTTTATATGTAGAAAAGTTTGAGGAATGTTTAAAATTCTATAAAGATATTTTACAGTTACCTATAAAAGCAGAGCATGGTACATATATTGAATTTAATACTGGAACTACCATTTTAGCGATGAATACGCGGCAAGATGTGAAAGAATTAACAGGACTACCGCTTACAGAAGGTGAATTAAAGTCTTCTCATTTCGAATTAGGATTCGTTGTTGAGAATGTACAAGAAACGATTGAGCAATTTAGAGAACAAGGAATCAAGATTTTAGTTGAACCTATTGTAAAACCGTGGGGACAAACAATTGCCTACATTGCTGATCCAGATGGAAATTATATTGAAATTTGCAGTTCATTAGAATAGAGGGAGAAAGAGAGATGGGATTTCCAAAACTAGAAACAGAACGTTTACTCTTAAGAGAACTTACACTATTAGATGCAGAAACGATGTTCCAATATTTTTCGAAAGAATCAGTTATACGTTATTTCGGAATGGATTCTTTTGAAAATATTGAGCAAGCGAAAACAACGATTCAAACGTTTAAAAATCGTTATGAAGAGGGCAGTGTATTTCGCTGGGGAATCGAGAAAAAAGGGACGGGCCAATTAATCGGAACGTGCGGATTTCATTTAATTAATAATAATCATAAACGAGCTGAAATTGGTTATGAATTAGATGATACATATTGGGGACAAGGATATGCATCGGAAGCATTACAAGCGATTTTAGCTTACGGATTTGAAATGCTGCAACTGATAAGAATCGCAGCGGTTGTATATGTAGAAAATAAAGCTTCTCAAAAGTTGTTAATAAAAGCAGGATTTCAAGAAGAAGGATTACTTCGAAAACATATGATTCAAAATGGAGTTGCTCATGATACCATTTTATATTCTTTATTAAAAGAAGAGTGGATGAAGTAATGAGTACAAACGAACTTATAACGATTATGAAGAATCATAGGGAAAATAGATTCATTTTAGGTATAGATGGTTTAAGTCGTTCAGGAAAAACAACATTCGTAGCAAATTTAAAAGAAAATATGAAACAAGAAGGCATTCCGTTTCATATTTTCCATATTGATGATCATATAGTGGAGCGTAATCGACGCTATTATACAAACCATGAAGAATGGTATGAGTATTATTGTTTACAGTGGGATATTACATACTTGAGGCAGAAGTTTTTTCAGAAGTTACAACATGAGACAAAATTAATTTTGCCTTTTTATCAAGAGGAAACAGACTCATGTGAAATGAAAAAAGTACAGATTCCTATTGTAGGCGTAATTGTTATTGAAGGAGTTTTTCTGCAGCGAAAAGAATGGAGAGATTTCTTTCATTATATGGTCTATTTGGACTGTCCAAGAGAGACAAGGTTTCTACGTGAGAGTGAGGAGACACAGAAAAACCTTTCAAAGTTTGAAAATAGGTATTGGAAAGCAGAGGATTATTACTTAGAAATGGAATCGCCGAGGGATAGGGCGGATTTAGTCATTAAATGATTTGAACATAGAAGGTGAATAGAATGAATATTTTATGGGATTTTGATGGGACGTTATTTGATACGTATCCTGCATATACAATGATGCTTTCTGAAATATTAGGTGATTCAGTAGAAAAACAAGAAATATACAAAAACTTAAAAATATCATACTCTCATGCAATTCAGTATTATAATATTTCATGCGAGCAGGAAGAAAAGATTAAAGTTTTGAAGGGAAAATTCACGTCAAAAGATATGAAACCTTTTGCAGGTGTCGAAGAGGTTTTGAAATTTGCAAATAAAAATGTGATTATGACCCATAAACATAGGGAAGGGGTTATGGGCATTTTAAAATATTACGGCTGGGAAAAATACTTCGTAGATATGGTTACAATTGACGATGGCTTTCCTCGAAAGCCAAACTCTTTAGCTTATAATCATCTGCATAAAAAATACAATATTGATTTAGCTATTGGAGATAGAGAATTAGATTTATTACCTGCAAAAGAATTAGGTATTTCAACATGTATGTTTCAAGGTAATTGTGATGTAGCGGATTATTCTTTATCACATTACTCGGAGTTTTTTAAGGTAGTGAGTGATAGAGAGTTTTCTTTATAAAAAAAGTTATTAATAAAGACTGTATCTTTCATTTTAAAGGTACAGTCTTTATTTTTTAGAGCTATTATATACCAATTGCCGTGGATTAAAGAATGATTGTATATCTTTAGTAAAGAAATAGTCAGGTTAGTTGTTAGATAGAAATAAACTGACAGATAAAGTGATAGTGTCCGTTTTATCTGCTTTTTATCATAACCAAATTATGGTTATTCATGCTAATATAAACTCATAGCTATATAGAAGGGGTGGGATTAGTATGAAAACAGAAATAGTTCCTAAAAAGAAGTACAGTATAATAAGCTATATATCTTTACTCATCGGCATTTTGTGTTTTCTATTCGTTTTTATAACGCCACAAGGATAGCGAATGCAGGTAATATAGTTGGAGATTATATTACAATTGCCCTGACAGGTGTAGGTATCATGCTTTCAATAATCACAATGACGAAAAAAACAGAGAAGAAGGGGATTGCTATCCTTTCATTAATACTGTCCTCATCATTTTTTATATTTTGGATCATAGCGATTATCCTATTGTTTACTGGTCAAATTAGTTTTGCGCCGTAATGTGAAATAAAAAGAGTCCTTTTCGTATGATAACGGGTATAGTTACGGGAGTGAAAATATAAAATAACATACAAATTAGGGATGTAAATCACTTATGATTTAGCATCCCTTTTTTTATTGTTATTTCAGTGTTTAAGCGCTTTTATATAGTTAAATAGCGTTCTAAATAATAAGATAAATGGAAAATTTATGTTAAAATAATTATAGAGATTGTGAAAAAATGTTCTTAAACTAGCGTTCAGATTACTTTAAGAAGGTTTTTTCAAAGGTAATGGTAAATATCATATTTTGAAGGGGTGATTGTAGTGGATTAAGTGATTTTTTTAATCTTGGTTAAATACTTTGAAGATAGGGGTTTATAACTATGAATACAAAACTAATAATAGTAGAAGGGTTACCTGGATTTGGAAAATCAACCACTGCAAAGCTAATAAATGAAATTCTAAGCCAAAATAAAATTGAAGTTGAACTATTTTTAGAGGGAAATTTGAACCACCCAGCCGACTATGATGGTGTATCTTGTTTTAATAAATTTGAGTTCAATAGATTATTATCTAACAGTGGAGATTTTAAAGAAGTGCTCCTTAAGAAAGTTCTAAAAAAAGGAAGCAATTATTTATTACCATACAGAAAGATGAAAAATGAGTTTGGTGACCAGTTTTCGGACGAATTATTTAACATTATTTTAAAAAATGATATATACGAATTACCATTCGATAAAAATGTTGAATTAATTGCTGACAAATGGAATGACTTTACTGAAATCGCTCTAGAAGACAATAAGGTTTATATCTTTGAATGTTGTTTCATACAAAATCCATTAACTATTGGGATGATTAAATATGGTGAACAAAAAGAAAAAATAATAAATTATGTAATGAAAGTTGCAAAAATCATAGAGAATTTAAACCCAATGTTATTGTATGTAGAACAAGATAATCTTGAATTTTCATTTAGGAAGGCGTTAAAAGAAAGAACTCCAGAATGGTCCACAGGAATTATCGACTATTACACTAACCAAGGCTATGGGAAAGAACATCACCATTCAGGTGTAGAAGGAGCGATAAAAGTTCTTGAAGCTAGAAGGAATTTAGAATTAGAAATATTCGATATGTTAAAAATGAAAAAAGAAACAATCAATAATACAAAATATGAAATTGACTCATATAGGTCAATGTTAAAAGATAAGTTAGCCATACAAATGGTGAAATAGCTTTTTACACTAACTGGTGCTTTAGTTGAAGAAGGAAATAAAAAACGCTCAGAATATTTTCTGAGCGTTTTAGTTTGTTATTTCTAATGTTTATTAGCATTTTTCTCTTCCTAAACTGAACCCATTACTCGTATGAAGGACTCTTTTTATTCGGTATCTTTAGGTTGATATTCTAAAATATCCCCCGGTTGGCATTCTAATGCTTTACATATTGCTTCTAAAGTTGAAAAACGGACTGCTTTTGCTTTTCCATTTTTCAAGATAGAAAGGTTAGCCATTGTAATTCCAACCTTCTCCGAAAGTTCTGTTACACTCATTTTTCTTTTTGCTAACATTACATCAATATTAATAATAATTGCCATATTATTCACCTCAGACCGTTAAATCATTTTCTGATTTTATATCTATAGCATCTTTTAATAGTCTTTGGAGAACGGCAGCAAAGACCGCGATTACCATTGAAGCAAAAATCATAATCATTCCGATAATAATAATGCCAGGGGCATCATCTCTCTCTGCCACGAGATAGAAAAGTGGCATACCTAATACATATAATACACTAATTGCCAATGCGCTGTACTTAATATTTTTTAAAGCTTGAACAGATAACTCTGAGAATGCGTTGTTTTTATCAATATAGTTTAAAAGCTTAAATGTTTGGTACAGTGCGAAGTAATAAGGTATTGCTGTTGCGTATAAATTGATAAATACAAGATATTTAATATATGAAATATCTGGATATAATTCTGCGGCGAAATTTCCTATTTTAGGGACTAAAAAAATGCACATAGCAAGAACGGGGATTCCGATCAGAATCACAACGGTCTTTAAAAAGAGTGTGGATCCTTGTTTCATAAAAAGCACCTCATTTATTTATTATCTTATTAATTTAACATAAAATTTATTGTTTAACAATAAATTTTTATTCCTTTTAATCGAGGATTTATTGTTACGCAAGTAATTAATGAAAAGGATGCTAAATCTTTTTTATAAGATAGATGACACATACCGGTATTTAATTAAGGAAAGAAAGAGAAAGTAACTATTGTTAGCTTTATAAGAATTGGGAACTAATAAAACATATGTAGGTTGTGGAATGAAAAAGGAAATAAGGTGTATTGAAATGAATGCAAAGTTTATGGAGGAACAATCATGGTTAATTATGGTGTGAAGATGAAAAAATTACTATTAGTGGGAGCTATAATAGTAAGCGTATTAAGTACGGAAAGTATGATGAATTATCATGCGGCCAAAGCTAAGGTGAAAAAAGTAGAACACCAGCCTAAAAATATAATTATGATGGTTATGGATGGAACGAGTTCAACGGCGACAACATTGGCTCGCTGGTATAAAGGGGCACCGCTTACGTTAGATCAAATTGTAACAGGAGGTGTTCGTACGTTTTCGGCGGAATCAGCTATTACAGACTCAGCGCCAGCAGCAACAGCATTAGCAACTGGAAATAAATCGAATTCAGGATATGTAGGCGTACTACCTTCTATTGTAAATTCACCTAACTTAAAGCCAATAAAAGAAGAGGACAAGTTACGACCGGTCGCAAACGTATTGGAAGGTGCAAAACGTACTGGCCGTGCAACTGGAATTGTTGCTACATCTGAAATTCAGCATGCTACTCCGGCGGGATTCTCGGCTCACCATGTCAATCGCAAGCAATTTGACGTAATTGCGAAGCAGCAAGTATATCAAAATATAGATGTCGTATTAGGCGGGGGAAAAGCGGCGCTGCTACCTATGAAAAGTAATGGAATCCGAAAAGATGGTGAAAATTTAGTAAAGGTGATTCAAGACAAAGGATACGATTTTGTTGAAACGAAAGATGCGTTATTGAACTCCAAATCTAATAAAATTTGGGGCTCTTTCTCAAATCATGCTCTTGCGTTTGATATAGATCGTATAGCAACAAATCCAGAACAACCAACACTTTCTCAAATGACAGAAAAAGCAATTCAAACATTATCAAAAGACAAAGATGGTTTCTTTTTATTCGTAGAAGGTAGTAAGCCTGATTGGGCAGCGCATGCTAATGATCCAATTGGGATGATTAGTGATGTATTGGCATTTGATGAAGCGGTAGCAAAGGCATTACAATTTGCGAAGAAAGATGGGGATACGATGCTCATAGCTTTAACTGATCATGGTAACAGCGGTATCTCTATAGGGAATAGAAATACGACAAAAGGATACAATACTACACCGGTTTCTGCATACATTGATTCATTGAAAAAGGCGAAAATGACACTTGAAGGAACTATAAATAAACTGAAATCTGATTTATCAAATGTAGAAGATGTAGCTAAACTATACGGTTTGGATAATCTAACTCATGATGAAAAAGAAAAATTAAAAGCGGCAAAAAAGAAAATGGATGTAGGACGAATTCTTACTATATTATTGGCTAATCGTGCAAATATCGGCTTTACGACAGGAGGACATACAGGTGAGGATGTATTTTTACATTCTTATGGACCTCAAAAACCAGAAGGCTTAATCCAAAATACAGACATTGCGAAGACGATGGCGAAAGCGATGGGCTTTAACTTAGAAGAAGTAACGAATAAAATATTTTTAGAGAGTGAACAAGCCTTTAAGAAAGTCGGTGCAACTGTAACAGCTGACAAAACCGAAGGAGCAAACTCGTTACTCGTGGTAAAACATAATAAAGTAGAAGCACAACTATTTGGTAACAAAAATATAATTCGTATCAATGGTAAAGGGTATGAATTAGGAAGTATTATTGTAGAGAGTAATGGAAAGTGCTATGTACCAGAAGAAGCAATTCAACTATTTGTAAAGCATTCTCGTTAAAAAATTGCTAACCAGTTAAGCTAACTGGTGGCAATTTTTTGCGTTTATTCTAAATATAAGGGTTCGGATTGTTTTGGAAAGTTTTCCAGATGAGACTTGTATAAATGTTAAAGGGGAATTATATTTTTTTCTTACATTAAAAAATTTCGTTTTGTAGAATAGAGAATTTATACATATAGTAAAGTCTAATGTATTATCAATTAATATTTATGAAAAATATATTAATACTTTAGAGTTTCTTTAATTTTCATTATTTCTTATTTAATATTATTCGTTATATTTATAATATGTTTATTTCAATTTATCGTATTGTAGCGCAGTTTCATATAATTATAAAGCAAGCATCAAAATAAAATCTCCACTAGAGTAAATTTATTATTTTTTTGCGTCTTTTTTATCCCGCTATTTGCTGGGCAGTAAGACCCCCACCTCAAAATTCAGCGAAAGCAAAGAAGTTAGGTGGGGATCGGGCTGCCTGTAAAAGCCCGATTGGTGAGGGCTAATTAAAGTTTCACTTTATTTACGAAAATTATTATGCAGCTAAGAAAACTGTAGTTCATTGAATTAGAGGTATATTAGAATTTAGTTGAAGAAAGAGAGAGGGAATAAAATGAATATAGTGCACTTACGTCCTAAACAGCGGTCTAAGTATCGCATTATGCTAGGGACGTGGTATTACTCTACAAAGAGATACATTCAGTGGTTAGTAGACGGAAAAACATATGCAAAAAGGCTCCAACAAGAAAAGCTACCTTGTACAGCAATTCAGCACCGAACGATATTACTTCGTAAGCTCAAAGATGTAGATATGTGGTATCAACAGAATAAGGTTGTTAATTTGAAAATTGCTGTTAAAAAACTAAATGGTATCGTCATTAGACCAGGAGAAACATTTTCTTACTGGCGTTTAATAGGTAAGCCTACGAGGAAAAAAGGGTATGTAGAAGGTATGGTATTACACTACGGATCTTTTCAAACAGGTATTGGAGGAGGTCTTTGTCAGCTTTCGAATTTAATATATTGGATGACTTTACATACACCACTGACAGTAACAGAACGATATCGTCATAGCTTTGATGTCTTTCCTGATTCTAGGCGAACTCAACCGTTTGGGAGTGGAGCGACTTGTTCCTATAACTATTTGGATTTACAAATTAAAAATGAAACGGACCAACCGTATCAACTTCACCTTTATATGACAGATGAATATTTAGTTGGTGAATGGAGAACAGTCTATCCGCAACTTTATCAATATGAAGTGTATGAGAAAGAACACTCAATTCAACCTGCATACTGGGGCGGTTATATACGACATAATGTGATTCAACGTAAAGTATATAATCAACAGAAACAGTTAATAGAAGATCAATATGTAACGGAGAATCACGCTATAATGATGTACGAACCACTATTAGCTTGTAATAATGAGAATAGTGAGTAATGTGGTAATCCATAGATTAAATAGTATAGAAAATATTTAATTCTTATTTTTATTAAAAAAATATAAATCTCAGATTTACTGGATTTTGATTGTAACTAAGAACATATAAAAGTTCACTGTTATTTATAGGAGAGCCTGTTTGTTTTTCTATCTTTTGTATTTCACTCTGCATAAAAAAATATTTCTCAACATTTTATTTGTTGAAAAAGATTGAATATTCGTATTATAACGAATATTATGTTGTTATCGGCAAAAAACGATAATTTGCAGACACTGGGGAGGAAATACATTGAAAAAGAAAAAGAAATTAAAACCATTAGCGGTATTAACAACAGCAGCGGTACTAAGTAGTACGTTTGCTTTTGGAGGTCACGCAGCGTATGCTGAGACACCAACATCATCTCTACCAATAGATGAGCACTTAATACCGGAGGAGCGTTTGGCAGAAGCGCTAAAACAGCGGGGGGTAATTGATCAATCTGCATCACAAGCTGAGACGTCAAAAGCTGTCGAAAAATATGTTGAGAAAAAGAAAGGGGAAAACCCTGGGAAAGAAATCTTAACAGGAGATAGTCTTACACAAGAAGCTTCTGATTTTATGAAAAAAGTAAAAGATGCAAAAATGAAGGAAAATGAACAGGCACAGCAGCCTGAAGTAGGCCCAGTAGCTGGACAAGGTGCAGCATTAAATCCAGGGAAATTAAATGGAAAAGTACCTACTACATCAGCGAAGCAAGAAGAATACAATGGAGCTGTTCGAAAAGATAAAGTACTTGTTTTACTTGTAGAATTTAGCGATTTTAAGCATAACAATATTGATCAAGAGCCAGGATACATGTATTCTAAGGACTTTAATCGTGAACATTATCAAAAAATGTTATTTGGTGATGAACCATTCACTTTATTTGATGGATCGAAGATTAACACATTTAAGCAATATTATGAAGAACAATCTGGTGGTAGCTATACAGTTGATGGGACTGTAACAGAATGGCTTACTGTTCCAGGAAAAGCATCAGATTATGGTGCTGATGCGGGTACTGGGCATGATAACAAGGGGCCTTTAGGACCAAAAGATTTTGTGAAAGAAGCATTAAAAGCAGCGGTAGCAAAAGGAATCAATTTAGCAAACTATGACCAATTTGATCAATACGATCAAGATGGTGATGGAAATAAAAATGAGCCAGATGGAATTATTGATCATTTAATGGTTGTACATGCTGGCGTTGGTCAAGAAGCTGGCGGCGGTAAATTGAAAGATGATGCGATTTGGTCACATCGTTCAAAACTAGGTTCAAAACCATATGCAATTGATGGCACGAAATCTTCTGTTTCGAACTGGGGCGGAAAGATGGCTGCATACGATTATACAATCGAGCCTGAAGACGGAGCGGTTGGTGTGTTTGCACATGAGTATGGCCATGATTTAGGCTTACCAGATGAATATGATACAAAGTACTCAGGACAAGGTGAACCTGTTGAGTCATGGTCTATTATGAGTGGTGGTAGCTGGGCTGGAAAAATTGCAGGAACAGAGCCAACGAGTTTCTCACCACAAAATAAAGAGTTTTTCCAAAAGAATATGAAGGGGAATTGGGCGAATATCCTTGAAGTAGATTATGACAAACTTAGCAAAGGCATCGGTGTTGCGACATATGTAGATCAAAGTACTACAAAATCTAAACGACCTGGAATCGTTCGTGTTAACTTGCCGGACAAAGATATAAAAAATATCGAATCGGCGTTTGGTAAGAAGTTCTATTATAGTACAAAAGGAAATGACATTCATACAACACTTGAGACACCAGTATTTGACTTAACAAATGCAAAGGATGCTAAGTTCGATTATAAGGCATTTTACGAACTTGAAGCGAAGTATGATTTCCTTGACGTATATGCGATTGCAGAAGATGGAACGAAGACACGCATTGATAGAATGGGCGAAAAAGATGTAAAAGGCGGCGCGGATACAACTGATGGTAAGTGGGTTGATAAATCATACGATTTAAGCCAATTCAAAGGAAAAAAAGTAAAACTGCAATTTGAGTACTTAACAGATATTGCAGTAGCTTATAAAGGATTTGCGTTAGATAATGCAGCATTAACTGTAGATGGAAAAGTTGTTTTCTCTGATGATGCAGAAGGTCAGCCAGCAATGACGTTAAAAGGCTTTACTGTGTCTAACGGATTTGAACAGAAAAAACATAATTACTATGTAGAGTGGAGAAATTACGCTGGTTCTGACACTGCGTTACAACATGCACGTGGCCCAGTATTTAATACAGGAATGGTTGTATGGTATGCGGATCAAAGCTTTACAGATAACTGGGTAGGCGTTCATCCAGGTGAAGGGTTCTTAGGAGTAGTAGATTCCCATCCAGAGGCAATTGTAGGGACATTAAACGGACAACCTACTGTGAAGAGCAGTACGCGTTATCAAATTGCCGATGCGGCATTCTCATTTGATCAAACACCAGCATGGAAAGTAAATTCACCAACTCGCGGTATCTTTGATTATAAAGGATTACCAGGAGTGGCAAAATTTGATGATTCTAAGCAATATATCAACAGCATCATTCCTGATGCAGGACGTAAGTTGCCGAAACTAGGACTGAAGTTTGAAGTAGTAGGCCAAGCTGAAGACAAGTCTGCAGGTGCGGTTTGGCTTCATCGATAAAATAAGGTAAAACGAAGAGGAGCTGCCACAAGTCGGTGAAACTGACTTATGACAGCTCTTTTCTTCTTGTGAAAAAACTCTCTGTTTTTTTATGTACTTATTGGAAAAATTCGAAGTTTCTTTGATACATAAAATGCTCCGTCTGTCCAATTATAGAAGCTATTTTGGACGTAAGAAATTTGTAAGTAATGAGTAAGAAAAAAGAGATTTTCATAGTATAAAATATTTATTATAGCTACTTTTAACACCTGATACTAATAGTGTGCTATAATATGAATTAGCAACAAAAAGGAAAGGAATTAGAACAATGACCTTAGAAAATACTAAAAATTTAAAAAAACAAGTTGCTCCTTTTGAAAAATCAACGATTAAAAAAAGTGTTTGGCAACTGATCAACACAATCGTGCCATTTATTATTTTATGGTACCTTGCTTATAAAAGTTTGTCAGTTTCTTATTGGTTAACATTAGTTCCAGCACTGTTAGCCGCTGGATTTATGACAAGGATTTTCATTATTTTTCATGATTGCACCCATTATTCGTTCTTTAAAAGTCGACGTGCAAATAGAATAGTTGGAACGTGTATGGGTGTTTTAACATTATTCCCATTTGATCAGTGGGGGCATGAACATTCTATTCACCACGCTACAAGTGGTAATTTGGATAAGAGGGGTACAGGGGATATTTGGACGCTTACAGTTGATGAATATGTAGCTGCACCATTTAGACTCCGTTTAGCATATCGTTTATATCGCAATCCATTCGTTATGTTTGGGTTAGGCCCGATTTATGTTTTCCTGCTTAAAAATAGATTTAACCGAAAAGGTGCTAGAAAAAAAGAACGTATGAACACTTATTTAACGAATATTTTAATCGTTGCTATTATAGGAATGCTTTGCTGGGAAATTGGATGGCAATCGTTTCTTTTAGTACATGGTTCTATATTTTTAATAGCAGGTTCAGTAGGGATTTGGTTGTTTTACGTACAGCACACATTTGAGGATTCTTATTTTGAAGAGGATAAAGATTGGGAATATGTGAAAGCGGCAGTGGAAGGAAGTTCTTTTTATAAGCTTCCTAAAATTTTGCAATTTCTAACGGGTAATATTGGATTCCATCATGTTCACCATTTAAGCCCAAGAGTACCTAACTATAAACTAGAAGAGGCACACAATAATACGCTTCCGTTAAAAAATGTACCAACGATTACGCTTGCTACAAGCTTACAATCACTACGTTTCCGCCTTTGGGATGAGAAAAGTAACAATTTTGTTAGCTTTAAAGATGTCAAAAATATAATTAAAAATAATGTTTCTGTTCGAGTGAAATCTGAACTATAATTGCATCGTATATAATACTCCCCTTAATCATTTTCGATTTAAGGGGAGTTTGTGTTTAAAGAGTAGATGCCAGATAAGAAGAAAATTTACATAATTCAAATTGTAATTGAAGCAGATTAGGAATAGCTCGTACGTAAGTACAAATATAAGATGACAGTAAATGCATTATGTTAACAAATTTATAGTAAATGGGGAATCGTACAACATTATATCCAAAAATAAGAAAAAACTTGAACGGAAATTCCATTCATTTTTCTTGGTGTTCCTCATTCCATACACTTAAATAGGACGCATATTCTAATTCATCTGGATTCTTATGTAACATAGAAATGAATTCTAATTTATTTCCATCACAATCTAGAAAGTATACACTTGCAGCAGGCATCCACCTTTGGACAATTGGCTTTTGATTTCCTTTTCCTTGACTTCCTATCACTGCTATTCCACGTTCCTCTAACCACGCTTTAGAAGTCATTAAAAACTCTAAATTTACACCAAAAGCAAAATGTCTCGGCTCAAAGTCTTCAATGTTATGTACTTCCCATAGTCCAAGCATTTGTTGTTTATTTTCTCCGACCCAAAAGAAAGCCACTCTTCTTTTGGAGAATTTTCTTGCTAACGTTAATCCTAGCTTGTTTTGATAGAAATTTATTGCGTTTTCTAAATTTCTTACATGTAAATGAGTTTCGTATATGTTCTGTATTATTATGATCATTCCTTTCTTTATTGGTAACTACCAATTAAATAGTGAATGTAATTCTAAAGTTGAAATATGTATAAGCCTAGTAATGTACATCTATATCCGATATACCTATTTACTATTATATTGAAATTGGAATGTGATAAATCCCACTGAGGTAGTAAGTGTTTAAATGAACACTCTACTACTTTTGTAGGAGAGGGGATATATCTATTAAATTCAGATGAAATCATATTTAAATAATGAAAAACGCTATTCTTTTCGTAAGAATAGCGTTTTTTTATGTTTTTAAGTTGGTGGCCATAGGGTAGAATTTGAAAAATGAGGATTTACAAAGCTAAGAAGTTTAACTCCAAAAAAAAATCGATTTCCTGTGGAGTTAAAGGAATCGACTTTTTTATTTACCTTGATGTATTAACGCAGCTGTTAACTTAATAGTAAATAAGTAGAATCCACTATTTCTCCCAAAGTTCGATCAATCGACCTTCAGGATCCTTAATCCAAATAAACTGTCCAAATTCACTGATTTCTTCTTTCTTCTCAAGAGGTACACCAATATTCTCAAGATGCTTTATAGTCTCGTTTAGATTATGTACTTCGAAATTTAACATCACTTGTTGTTCTTTTGGAAAATAATTGTCATTCTCTGTAAAGAAAGAAAAGATGGTCTCATTTCCTAACTGGGGTTTAATCACAGTTCCATTCCAATCTTCTATATCAAGTTTCAACACTTCACTGTACCATTTTTTTATAACTTCAAGATTCTTAGTTCTCCAAAATATTCCTCCAAAACCTTTTATCATCGTATCTAACTCCTGTCTGTCTTTAAATATATATTAAATATATCAAAACAAAACAGTAATAGTAAGCAGAATCATCAACTTATGAATAGTAAAAATAGTAATTGTTAGTATTATAGTATTTACTACATTAACACTTTCTACAACATCATTAGCAGAACTTGAAATTTCGGGAAAGGTATAGAAATGCTCATTTTTCAACCCAAAGTTCACCTGAGCAATCCAGAACTTAAAGTGTTATAAATAATTCTTTCAATAGTAGGGGGAAATGAGAGAAGGAACGATAAAAGACCACACATGAAGTGAAACGCCATGTGTGGTCTTTTATGTATCGTCAAATATTACGAAGTCTCGCTAATTTTAGTTTCACTATGAGTGTTAGTAGAATTTCTTTTCTTAACTTTAAAGTGATAGTAAGTGTAGCAAAAGATGATAAATGGGACAGTGCAATAGATTCCAAGTCGTTGTTCTGGGATAAAAATAAGACTGATTAATATAATGCCATACAATCCAAAACCAAGAATTGGTACGAGTGGATAAAGTGGCGTTTTAAATTTTAAGTCTTCTAATTTTCCGCCGTCTGCTAAATAATGTTTGCGGAAAAAGAATTGAGAAACACAAATTGACATCCAAACAATAATGGTAATGACTCCGGAAATTGAAATGAGCCACAAGTAAACAGTTTCAGCAGCTACTACGCTTGTCAAAAGAGAAAAAGCAGAAATAGCTATCGTCATGATTAAAGCGTTGAGAGGAATCCCACGTGATGATAATTTCTTTAAAAAGGCTGGAGCCATTTCGTTTTTTGATAAAGACCAAAGCATTCGAGTAGCAGCGTATAGTCCTGAGTTTGCAACAGAAAGAACAGCAGTAAGAATAACAAAGTTCATAATATCAGCTGCATATGGAATACCGATATTATCAAAAACAGCAACGAATGGGCTCTTTGTTAATCCAGCTTCTTCCCAAGGAATTAAAGCAACAAGAACAAAGATTGCTAAGACGAAGAAAAACATCGTGCGCCATATAATATTTCTAATAGAACGAGGTAAAGTTTTTGCTGGATCTTCACTTTCACCTGCTGCGATTCCAACAAGTTCTGTACCTTGGAAGGAATAGTTGACTGTAACCATTGTTAAAAGAATAGCGGCAAGTCCATTTGGGAATAAACCACCATGATTTACGAAATTTGATAATAGCGGAGCGGGTTCGTCACCTTTTAAATCAATAAAACCGAACATAGCGGCGCCGCCAAGAATAATGAAAGCGATAATGGCAGATACTTTTATACTTGAAAACCAAAATTCTGTTTCTGCATAACTACGAGCAGATAATGCGTTAATAGTGAAGATTGTAACGCCAAATATTAAACACCAAACCCAAACAGGAATATCAGGAAACCAGCGCTGCATTGTAATGCCGGCAGTTGTAAATTCAAGACCGGTCGTATTCGCCCAGCTTAACCAATACAACCATCCGATTGTAAAGCCAGTTGCAGGATTGATGAACTTAGTGGCATATTCTTGGAAAGAACCTGAAACAGGCATGGCTACAGCAAGTTCACCAAGACATAGCATAACGAAATACATTAATAATCCACCCGCCATAAAGGCAAGTACGGATCCGCCAGGTCCAGCTTGACTTATAATAAAGCCAGATCCGTTAAATAACCCCGTTCCAATCACACCACCGAGTGCAATCATGAATAAGTGTCTACTTTTCATCGTCCGTTTTAATTCATTGTTTGTATTGCTTACTTGCGCCATTGTTTTCCTCACTTTCATAGTTGATAGAATAAAGTTTGATGTTTTTCCGTATTATGGAATGTATTCCGTGATGTGAAATCTTGTTATAATTTTCAGATAATTAAAAAGAAAAGTCAATAATTTTTTGTTTGCGTTTTCAATTCTTTGTTAGTGATACGTTTTTTATTGTTAGAAAATTAAATAAATAGATTGATTTCATTTTGAATGTTTGCTAAATTGATAGTTAATTAAGCATACTAACATATTACGAGTAAAGTTGAGGCGAGTTATGGTACAGTCCATTGATCGAGCGATAAGTATTATTAAATTATTGAATTCTACAAATGAAAAAGAGTATTGGGCTATTTCTGATATAGCTGATGGAACACATCTCCCGGTTAGTACAGTACATAGATTACTTAACTCTTTAATGGAGCATGGGTTAGTTACACAAATTTCAGAGACAAAACAGTACAAAATTGGACCAATGTGGATGGAAATAGGGTTACGTCAATTGGAGAAGGTAGACTACAGATCTGTTGCAAGAGAAGTGATGAAACGTTTAGCTGCTGAAGTGGAGGAAAGTGTCTATTTAAATATTCCAAACGGAACACATTCTATTATCATTGAAAGAATTGATAGTCCTTTAAAAATTCGAGTTATCGATAATCTAGGGGAACAAATTCCACTTTCAATTGGTGCTGCAAATAAAACGATGCTTGCCAATATGAAAACGAATGAAATGGAACATATTGTAGAAAATTTACTTTCTTCATTACCAGAACAAAAGCAAATTCTTCTTAATCAAATAAAGCAAATAAAAAATGAAGGATATGCTGTCAGTTATGGTGAAAAAACAGAAGGGACAGCTTCAGTAGCTGCACCTATTATCGGATTTAATCATAAAGTAGTAGGAGCATTAAGTGTTGGGTTAATTAGTCATCGTATTAATGATGATCGACTATCTTTTCTTATTAGCAAGGTAAAACAAGCGGCTCATGAAATATCAATAAAAATCGGCAGTACATCAGAACTATAATTTTGATAGCTGTCGTCATTTTTTTTATTCATATACTGGAATTAGTTTTCATAATGCGGAAAAATAGGGGGATTTATATGTCAAAGTGGCAATCAAAAGAACAATTGATTCAATTATTAAGCGGTCTTGTTGAAATTCCTAGTATTACCGGTTCAGAAGCTGAAGTAATATTGCCAGACTTTGTTGTGGAACAGTTATCTGATTTACAGTACTTCAAAGAAAACCCGCATCATTTACAAAAAAATCCGACAGGGGACGGACGATATTTTGTTACAGCACTAGTAAAGAAAAGCGATAGTACAAAAAATACTGTAATTCTAGTAAGTCACTTTGATGTTGTAGATGTACAAGATTACGGAGTGTGGAAAGAAGATGCATTTAATCCTAAAAAGTTAACATCTATGTTTTATTCTCATAAAGATGAACTTCCAGACCATGTACGTGAAGATATAGAACATGGAGAATGGCTGTTTGGTAGAGGAACAATGGATATGAAATGCGGCCTCGCATTACAAATGGCAATGATTGAACAAGCATGTGAAGGAAGATTCGATGGGAATGTTCTTTTATTGGCTGTACCAGATGAAGAAGTGAATTCTATAGGGATGAGGGCGGCTGTTCCGAGATTGTTAGATTTAGCAAGAGAGCATAACTTAGATTATAAAACGGTCTTAAACTCAGAGCCTATGTTTTCAAGACATCCTGGTGACCAAAATAAGTATATTTACACTGGCTCTATTGGTAAAGTGTTACCTGGTTTTCTTTGCTATGGAAAAGAGACACATGTAGGTGAACCTTTTGCAGGCTTAAATGGGAGTTATATGGCCTCATTAATAACAGCAGAATTAGAGTTAAACACAGACCTTTGTGACATTGTAGAAGGGGAAGCGAGTCCTCCGCCAACTAACTTACTTCAAAGGGACTTAAAAGAGGATTATTCTGTACAAATTCCGCATCGTGCAGTTACATTATTTAATTTGTTTTTATTAGAAAAATCAATGACAGATGTAGTTTCATTGTTACGTCAAAAAGTAACGAAAGTAGCAGAGAAAATAGAAGAGTCGTATGAAAAACATGCATATCGTTTTTCTAAATATAATCCATTTATACCACCTAATCTTAAAGTAAATGTATTAACTTATGAAGAGCTTATCACATATGCAATTGAGCAACATGGACAAGAAAAAATAAATCATATTCAATCTAATATTATAAAAAATAGAGAAGATAAAGATGATCGTGCGGTAACGATTGATTTAGTAGATAAATTAGCGATTTTATGTAAAGAAAAGGCACCGATGATTGTACTTTTCTTCGCTCCGCCGTACTATCCAGCTGTGAGTTCGCGCAACAATCCTTTAATAAAAGAGGTAGTTGTAGAAATGGAAAAGTATGCACACTACAATCATAAGATTACATTTGAAAACCAAAATTATTTTGGGGGGATTTCAGATTTAAGCTATGTAGGCTTGCAGTATCCACTGGATTCAATGAGTTCTCTTGTAGACAATATGCCATTATGGGATAAAGGTTATTCAATTCCACTTCAGGAATTAGAAGAGTTTGATGTTCCAGTATTAAATATGGGGCCGGTAGGAAAAGATGCACATCAATGGACAGAACGTCTAGATGTAAACTACGCATTTGAAACACTAATAGATATGTTACCGAAATGCATTGAAAAATTATTAGTTTCTAATAAAATTACACAATCATAGTAGGGAATAGGTAAGGGATAAAACAGAACCTTTAAAGAAGATTCGAATGAAATTATTTTAATATAATTAAAAAGCGGAACGGCCAAGCTCAATTTTATATGAGTTTGGCCGTTTATCATGTAGTGAATTTTTAATTAAAATTATGTGAATTCATAGCTAACGTAATCTCTTTTATAGTTTTATTTTTTAGTTTGACCAGATAGTTCAACAGACTTTTGCGTACAACGTTGCATAGCTGAAATAATCGCTGTTCGTAATCCTTTTTCCTCTAATGTTGCTACAGCTTCTATTGTCGTTCCACCAGGAGAACAAACCATATCTTTCAATTCACCTGGATGTATTCCTGTTTCTAGTACCATTTTTGCAGAGCCTAACACAGCTTGAGCAGCGAATTTATATGCTTGATTTCTTGGCATACCATCTAGTACAGCAGCATCTGCCATCGCTTCTATAATCATATATACATAAGCTGGTGAAGAACCACTTACAGATGTTACAACATCCATTAATTTTTCACTTACGATCTCTGTTTGACCAAAACTATTGAAAATGTTTAGTACATCTTCTAAATCTTTTTCTGTCACCATTTCATTAGGGCATAATGCAGACATTCCTTCTCCAACAAGAGCAGGAGTATTAGGCATTACTCTTACAACCTTTAATTTTTTATTAAAGGCATTTTCAGTACTTTCAATACTTTTCCCAGCAGCGATCGTAATGATGATAGCATCGTTTTTGATTACTTCTTTTATTTCATTAATTATTGATGCGTATAGGTCTGGTTTGATTGATAAAATTAAAATATCAGCATTTTTAGCTACTTTATTGTTGTCGGTAGTTGTAGTTAGCCCATATTTTTCACTAGCATTTTTTAAATTAGCAGTGTTTAAATCTGAACAAATAATATGATTTGAAGACACTATATTTTTGTTTATCATTCCGCCAATCATAGCCATTCCCATATTTCCGCAACCGATGAATCCAATTTGTTTATCCATAATAACTCAATCTTGCTCCTTTTATAATCAATTATATCGGTTTGATATTATTTTCTTAGAATAAGAATAACATCCCTGTGCAATATAAAGAAACATTCTAAGAGAATATATTCCTTTTTGCAACACTAAAAGATAAAAATTAATTATATTCGACATTATGTAAATATATACACTATAATTTAAGATTTTATGTTTATGAATATGAGTTAAACTTATATCATTTTGTATTTTCATTCAGTAGGGCGATAATTTCATACAAATAACTTGTGGCTCTATTTATTTTTAAAAATACCTCTTGACACCGAATCGAACTATATCGCATAATATAAAAAAATTAGATTGAAAATCGTTGAAGGGAATTAGTACATATGTCTTCTTGCGAAAGAGAGTGGAATTCACCGGCTGAAAGATTCCTCGTATAGAATATATCGAACCTATCCCTGAGTCTTAAATGAAAGTTTAGGCGTTCGCCTGCGTTATAGGCACCAAGTGGATATCTATGTATATCAATTAAGGTGGTACCGCGGAACAATGACCGTTTCGTCCTTTTTATTTTATTAAGGGCGAAGCGGTCATTTTTATTTTGCTCTTAAATACTTCAGTGCAGCATTGATGAGAATAGATATAGTTACAAAGTGAATGAAGTGTAATTTATAAAAAACTTTGATTTTAGACTTGGGGGATAAAAAAGTGAAAAAACAACGAGTTGTTGTAAAGATTGGGAGTAGTTCCTTGGCAGATAGTCACGGAGGCATCTCTACAGAACAGCTTTCAGATCACGTTGCCGCATTGGCTCGGTTGAAAGCTGATGGGCACGAGGTTGTGTTAATTACATCTGGAGCCGTCGCTGCAGGTTTTTCAGCGCTAGGATATCCTAGCAGACCTGTAACGATTAAAGGGAAACAGGCTGCAGCAGCTGTCGGACAAAGTTTGTTAATGCAGGCGTACACGGAGGAATTCCGTAAATATGGCATCGTTACTGCGCAACTTTTGTTGACGAGAAGTGATTTTTCTAGAAAAGAACAGTATAGTAATGCTTACGCTACGTTAGGAGAATTATTAAACCGTTCCGCTCTTCCAATTATTAATGAAAATGATTCCATCTCTTTAGAGGAGCTGACGTTCGGTGATAATGATATGCTGTCAGCTTTAGTAAGCGGGCTTGTTTCGGCGGATATGCTTATGATCTTTACAGATGTGAACGGGTTATATGACAAAAATCCTCAGAAAAATGCGGATGCAAAAAAATATTATTTTCTTCCTGAAGTTACGGAAGAAATTTCTTCTCTTGCAGGAGATGCTGGCTCAAAACTTGGGACTGGCGGTATGAAATCAAAAATCGATGCTGCAAAGACAGCACTCTCTCTTGGTGTGAGTGTATTTATCGGAACAGGACGTGGACAGGAAAAGTTTGTAGATGTTTTGAAGGGTAAGGGTGATGGAACGTATGTCGGTAATGCTCCTCAAAAAGAAATGAAGATGAACAAGCAATGGATTGCCTTGCATTCGCTTGTTAGCGGACAAATTGAAGTAGATGCTGGGGCAGCTACTGCCATCATTCAGCATGGTAAGAGTTTACTTCCAGCTGGTGTTACGAATGTATCAGGATTTTTCCAAGTGGGTGAAGTTGTAGAGGTTGTAACGCAACAAGGGCGCGTAATAGGAAAAGGACAATGCACATATAGTGCAGAGGAACTAAGAGATGTAAAAGGTATGCAAAGCCAAGATATTCAAGTAAGAGGCGAGAGACATAGTTATGAAGTCATCCATAGGGATCATTGGGTTTCACTTTAAAAAGGAGGAAATAAAAATGAATGAAGTGTTGGCAAAGGGGATAAAAGCAAAAGAGGTTGTTAGGGAACTTGTACTAAAATCTACAAATCAAAAAAACGAAGCACTTGCTGCAATTGCAAATCAATTAATAAGTGAAACAGCTTATATTTTAGAGGAAAACAAACGGGATATAGAAGAAGGTAAGGCAAAAGGGTTTTCTGATTCTCTCCTTGATCGCCTTATGCTGAATGAACAGCGTATTGTTGATATGACAGAAGGGATTAAGCAGCTAATTGAATTACGTGATCCTGTAGGAGAATGTGTAAGTGCATGGGAAAGGCCAAATGGACTATCTATTCAGGAAATGCGCGTACCACTTGGTGTTGTTGGGATGATTTATGAGGCAAGACCGAATGTAACAGTGGATGCTGCTACAATTTGTTTGAAAACAGGAAACGCAGTCATATTACGTGGTAGTTCTTCTGCTATTCATTCTAATAAAGCGATCGTTGCCGTTATTCACAGGGCGCTCAAACAAACAAGCTTACCTCAAGAAAGCGTCCAGCTTATAGAAGATACAACGCGAGATAGCGCAAAGCAGTTGTTTACAATGAAGGATTATCTAGACGTTCTTATTCCAAGAGGTGGCAAACAATTAATCGATACTGTTGTGAGAGAAGCGTCTGTTCCAGTACTTGAAACAGGTGCGGGAAATTGTCATATATTCATTGATGAAACAGCGGATAAACAAATGGCATTGGATATTATTATAAATGCAAAAACGCAGCGTCCATCTGTATGTAATGCGATTGAAACGATTGTTCTTCATGAGAAGTGGGCAGAGAAATATGGTAGCGAGTTGTTTTCTTCTTTGAAGGATAGAGGTGTGGAGCTACGTGGTGATCAAAAAGCATTTGCAATGGATTCTTCAATTGTACTTGCTTCAGAAGAAGACTGGGGGACAGAATTTTTATCTCTTACACTAGCAGTGAAAGTGGTTTCCACTGTTGAAGAAGCGATTCATCATATAAATACGTATGGATCTATGCATTCTGAAGCAATTATTACTGAAAACGAGGAAAACGTCAGCAAGTTTTTTACTTCTGTAGATGCCGCGGCACTTTATCATAATGCATCGACTCGTTTTACAGATGGATCCGAATTTGGATTCGGAGCGGAAATTGGTATCAGTACACAAAAGTTACACGTAAGAGGCCCAATGGGGCTTCCAGCATTAACTTCTACAAAATATGTGATTCGTGGAAATGGACAAATTCGAAAATAATAATAAAAGACACTCAATTGGCTTGGGTGTCTTTTATTATAAAAATTATTTACCATACAAATAGCCCAACGAGCATAGCGCTTAATAAAGAAACAGCCATCCCGCTAACAAGAAGCTTCCAAACATTTTTACCGATGATTGATGATTTTTCTCCGCCAAATAATGAATTGTAAGTTCCGTAAATCATACCTACTGTACTAAAGTTAGCAAAAGAAGCTAGAAATGTCGTTGCAACCGCAACCGTATGCGGTTGTAGCGACTTTAAGTTTGATTTTAAATCCATCATTGCAACAAATTCATTCGTCGTTATTTTGATCCCCATTAATTCAGCTACGTACATAGCATCACTGCCTGATAAACCGAGTAAAAATGCAAAAGGACTAAAGATAATGGAGAAGATTTTTTGAATTGTTAACCCCGTTACAAAAAATCCTAAAATCCCATTTAAACATGCTGTTAAAGCTACATAACCAATTACCATAGCTAAAATAACGATAACCATATTCATCCCAACTAACATACTGTTTGAAATAGTAGAAAAGAAATCCTTTTTTTCATGTTTTGAAGGTGTGTAAACAACGTCTTCTTCTTTCGAAACTTCCACAGGATTTAATACATTGGCTAAAATTAATGCGTTAATACAGTTTAATGGGATTGCGCTGAAAATATATGTTGCTGGAACCATTGATAAATAAGCACCAAGAATGGATCCGCTAACGCTACTCATACTCATAATTCCAAAAGTTAATAATCGATTTTCTTTTAAAACAGATAATTGATCACGAACAACCGCAAGTGCTTCGGTGTTTCCTAAAAACATCATTTGAATCGAAAAGAAACTTTCTAACTTTGGTAAACGAGAAATCTTTGAAATAACTGCACCTACTTTATCAATAATCCAAGTTAAGATTCCAAAATAAGAAAGAATATCAAAGAACGTGATAACAAAAATGATAGGAAGTAACGCGCTAAAGAAGAAATCAATGTGTGGACTGTCCATAGCGGAAGGAAATGCAAATCGAATTCCTTCATTCGCACATGCCAGTAGCCAACTGAAAAATGACGCAATTTTATTAATGATAATACTGCCTAGCTTTGTGCCCAACATAAACCACGTAATAAAAAGCTCCAATATGATGAGGATTACAATTGGTCTCCATTTTATATGTTTTTTATTAGGCGAACATAAGAAAACGATTAATATGACAACGAAAATCCCTAACATATTTAATATGAAATGCATGTCAACCACTCCTTGAGCTTTATTATTTGTATATAAAAAAGCTCTTATTCTTCTTAATTTAGAATGAATGTGGTTTAATTTATATTTTTGTAAATTCTAAAAGAATAGAAGGTAAAATTCGATAAAGATAGAATTTAATACATAGCAAACAAGGAGGGGATAAAAATGGAGGTCTATCACATAAAGAGTAAAAAGAGGGAAACATACAACGTTCAGGTGAAATATTCGATACTTTTCGAATGTGCACTTGGCATTGCAGCAATTACTCATAAAAGGTTAATTGATACTCTTGAAAAGACTGAAAGTGAATGGAAAGGAATTAGACAATCATTAACAGATGAGATGGAAGAACACTTACAGTTTGTAGAAGAACATAATACGTGGAAAGCATTGCTTCAGTTATTGTATGAAGAGGATTTTCAAGATTTATCGCAGTTTAATTTTAAAATTGATTTACTTTCAGAAGAAGGTTTGAAGTATATATGTTTACCGTTTTTAGGAGAGAAGTACCAAGAAAAAAGAACTTTAGCGGCAAGTGGAAACGTAACTGCAATACATGAACTAATGGAACTGACACAAGAACATCAGTTTTTCTCTACGTATATTCGTTTTATATGTGATGTTGATGTCCAAGTGCTGAAATCTCATTTAATTGCTGTTATGACAGGTTGGTATGAGAGTGTAATTAAGAAAGAGGAAGAAGAAATACTTTCTATATTAAAACGAGATTATGAAGCAAAAAATGAAATGAATAAAAAGATGAAGCCGGAAGAGTTTGTCGAATGGGCGACTGGCGGAGTGAACTATATGCCAGAGCCAAGTGTTCATCACGTACTTCTTATTCCGCAAATGACGTACAGACCGTGGAATATTGAAGCAGATATTGAAGATACGAAAGTATTTCATTATCCAGTTGCGAATGAAAGCATTCATCCTGAAGATTCGTATGAACCGAATTATTTTTTAGTTCAAAAACATAAGGCTCTTGGGGATGAAGCGAGATTGCGAATTGTAAAAATGTTGTTTGAAAAAGAACGTACTTTACAGGAAATAACGGAAAGATTGCAGCTTGGTAAATCGACAGTACACCATCATTTGAAATTGTTACGTGCAGCGAAGTTAGTTGATATACATGACGGAAAATATGTATTAAGGAAGAAAGCAGTACAGTCGTTAGCAAAAGAATTAGAAGCGTTTTTGAATAGATAATATGCAACAAGAATGTACATAAAGGGAGGAATTTAAGAGAAAAGTTGGTGAGCTATAGTGAAGAGTGTATTGAAAAATCGTTCTTTCTTTTTTATGTGGATTGGTAGTGCAATCTCAGAATTAGGAGGGGCTTTCGGAACGTTATGTAATTCAATTCTAGTATATGAATTAACAGGATCGGAAATGGCTTTAAGTAGTATGTGGCTATTATATTTCATCCCATCACTCATATTGCAATTAATAAGTGGCCCATTTATTGATAAATGGAGCCGGAAGTGGATTATGATTTGTTCACAATGGATACGAGCGTCCGTATTCTTATTACCTTTGGTGATGCTAGTTACAGGTAGTATAGAAGTTTGGCACATTTATGTTGTTCAAATTGTAGTAGGACTTATTACACCACTTTATACACCTGCAAGTCAAGCAATTACACCGAGCATTGTAGGGAAAGAACAACTTCAAGATGCAAATGCGTACATTGATGGAATGAATCGCCTTATGATGTTTCTTGCGCCAGTATTAGGCGGAGTAGTCATTCATTTGATTGGAACAGAACTTACATTATCTTTCGTATGTATTTGTCTATTTGTTAGTGGTGCTTTCTTATTTTATATAAAAGAAAATAGAACGTCGCAACCTATTCGGAAAACGTGGCTAGAACAATTTCTTCACGGTTTTACATATTTTTTCACAAAACCAATCATCGTTTGGCTCGGTATATTTCTTACTTTCGTGCAATTTGGAGTTGGGGTAACGATGGTCACAAATCTTCCTTATATAAAAGACGAGCTATCAGCGGGATATGCGGAATATGGTTATTTTATGGCCGGATTCCCACTTGGCTATGTAGTTGGATCTATACTAGTCGGAAAAGTAACATATAAAAGCCGGCGTATACTTATGCTCGGAGGATTGTTTATAGGGGGACTCACATACATTTCATTAGGATTCAATCATAGTATTATCATTGCAATAATAATTGAAGTAATAGCAGGGATTTGTATTGCATTTTTCAATGTTCATAACACGACAATATGCCAACAAACCGTCCCAAATAATATGATAGGGCAAGTATTTTCAGTGCGTTTATTTTTTATACGATCCGCTATGCCATTAGGTGTGTTAGTAGGGGGAATATTGAGTGAAATGTGGGGAGTAAGAGCGCTATATGTAATCATCGGTGCAATTATATGTGTTACATCTTTAATAGGGATGTTACTTCCATATTTCAAATTTTTAGATGAGGCGATAGAAAAGAAATCAGCATAATTCAAAAAATTAAAACTTTACAATTGAAAATAATTATCATAATCAATTATAATAGAAGAATACTAGTATTCGTATAACAAAGAGGGAGTGGGATATATGTTTATCGAAACGAAAACATTTACAGTAAAAGAAGGTACATCAAATATAGTTGTAGAACGTTTCACTGGAGAAGGTATTATTGAAAAATTTGAAGGCTTCATCAATTTAAGTGTTCTTGTGAAAAAAGTAAGACGCGGCGACGAAGAAGTTGTCGTAATGATTCGCTGGGAATCTGAAGAAGCATGGAAAAACTGGGAAACAAGTGAAGAACATTTAGCTGGACATAGAGCAGGCCGTGGTAAACCAAAACCAGATCATATTATTAATGTGGATCATGCAGTTTATTATGTAAAATCATCGAAAGCGGCTTATCAGCAGTCGTAATATATAAGTAGAGGATACATGTTGTAGAAGCAAACATGTATCCTCTTTTTTATTACTGGGGGGATGTAAATGATAGGAAATCTTTCATTCATTAAAAAAATGTTCTAGGATATAGAAAAAAATATTAGACTTATAAAGCATAGTCTTAGATGGAACGCTTGAATATCTTACCTTACATATTTAAGGGTTATGAAAATGAGTCTATATCCCTTCTGTTTAAAAGGAGATGAGTACATGAAGCTGAATCATTTAAATTTATGTGTTGATGATTTATCAGAAGCGAGACATTTCTTTGAAACATTTTTTGATTTTCAATTTTTGGAACAAAAAGGGAAAGCACTTGTAGTTATGAGTGATGAGAGTGGATTTATACTTGTGCTAAGTGATCCAAAAGCATTTAAAGGGAATAAGGAAGTTACGTATCCGGAAGCTTTTCATATTGGTTTTTTAGTGGATACTTCAAATGAAGTTGATCAAGCGTATAATCGTTTAGTAGCAGGCGGCATTGAAATAGATAAGGAACCTTATTCGATGCGAGGTAGTAGTTATGGTTTTTATTTTACAGTATTTAATGGCTTATTAATTGAAGTGTCTTGTCTTGATTATAGAGAAGGTAAGAAAGTTTCAAAGCTTAATAGTAATCACCAAGAGTAATCATTTGAAGGTGCATATTTAGCCCCTTATCCAGTTTGGAAAGGGGCTTGTTTATTTTATTACCTTATTTATCTTACTATTTGTGGATTGAGTAAAGTCTCACTTTATTTGTCTATCTGAATTTCAAATTCAAGCACAGCTTGATCTTTCCTAAACGGTATACTGAGTTCTTTAAATCGTAAGCTTATTCCAGACAAATTATCAGG
The DNA here is from genome assembly GCF_900114335.1 of Bacillus sp. 5mfcol3.1. Taxonomy (NCBI): domain Bacteria; kingdom Bacillati; phylum Bacillota; class Bacilli; order Caryophanales; family Bacillaceae; genus Bacillus; species Bacillus sp. 5mfcol3.1. The sequence continues at coordinate 178,394 of NZ_FOST01000003.1, forward strand.
AAGGACAGGAGATATAACGAATTGATGATTCATATGTCCATCGGTGCCGCCACCACCTTCTGACCAGCAATCGTATGTATCATCTATTAATAATTGGAAGAAACTATGAGGCTTATTTTCAATAAAATCTTCATCCGTGGAATCCCAATCGCTATATAAATAAACTATACTAGCATTTGCATATTGCCGAATAAAAGTTACAGTATACATGAAGCCATTATGTTCATAAGTTTTAAAAACAGGTACATGTTTTTTGAAGCCAGTTGGTTCAACGCGAGGTTTAAATTCTTCTTCATCCATCATGGAAGAGAATAATGAGTTTAGATAGTCTGGATAGAATTCGTATTGCTTAGCCCATTTATAAATCGCTTCATCATGTGGAAAACCTGGGTCATCACCTGAAAGTTCTTTTCGTTCTTTTAATAGGGCGCAAATTTTTTCATCAATAGAGTATAAGCGTTCATCGTAATGATCGGTAGGACGTTCGAAAGTCATTCTTCGCATAATCATTCCTCCTTTACTTTATTTTAACAAAAAAGACAGACTAATAAATAGTCTGTCTTTTCACATTAATTCTTCACATCATCATAAAGTTCAAGTGCCTCTTTCACATTCAATCCATTTTTCACAATACCATGTATTGCTTGAATCATCGCAGCTGGGTGCTCGGATTGCCATATGTTTCGGCCCATGTCTACTCCGATAGCGCCTTCTTGCAATGCATTGTACGTAATGTTTAATGCGTCTTCAATTGAATCTAGTTTTGGGCCACCCGCGATGACGACTGGGGCAGGGCATGTGCTCGTTATTTTTTCGAATCCTTCGCAGTAATACGTTTTAATAATATCAGCACCCATTTCAACACATACGCGGGAAGCAAGTGCTAGAAAGCGAGCTTCACGTTTTTGTAATTCCTTTGCGACTGCGGTAATGCCGAGTACTGGTAGGCCGTAATCATGAGCTTCAGAAACTACATTTGCGAGATTTGTAACAGTTTGTGTTTCATAGTCTGATCCGACAAAAACAGAAACGCCAACGCCAATTGCGTTTTGCTTCACTGCTTCCTTCACAGGTGTAACAATTGTTTCATTCGCTAAATCTTTACCGACGACAGTAGCGCCACCGGATACACGCATAACCATCGGTGTGCTGCAGTTTTCAGGAATACAGGAGCTAAGTACACCGCGTGTTAAAAAGAGGGAGTCTGTATAAGGAAGTAAGTTTTTAACTGTTTCAAGTGGTTGTTCTAGCCCGTGAATTGGCCCTAAAAAGTAGCCGTGATCTATTGCTAACATAACCGCTCTACCATCAGGTAAAATTGTATTTAATCGATTTTTAAATCCCCAAGTCATTCAAAATCACTCCTTCGTTAATGTTGGATTTTCCGTTTGTACAGTATCTTTATTTGGTAAATGTGGTGACTTAATAAAAACAGCTTTAAAAGGTTTGTCAGAATGGTTAATAAGATAGTGAGATTCATGAGGACGAACTTGCAGGACATCACCTTGTTTAATTGGAACTCTTTCATTATTCACATAGAAATCTATTTCACCTTCTAATGCATAAAAGACCTCTTCGCACGTCATATGATAATGGTTTTGAAACTCCTGGCCCGGTTGAATGACAACAAGGCCAAGATCAATATTTGGACCTTGTATTAAATATTTCGGCCCGTTATCACCGAAGCGATAGGAGAAGTCATTTTCATTCGCTTTTAACATACAGTTCACTCCTTTATGTAATGTGTTACAGTGCACCAGGCGCAATCCACATATGTGAGGTGAGCCCTTTATCAGCTAAAGCGAGCTGACTGTCATATACAGTTTTCCATGTTTCATAGAACTCTTTATATAGTTCGTGATTTTCAGTGATTGGTTCAAATGTATTTTCCCACTGTACAAATTGTTCGGCAGTCTCTTCCATAGATGAATATATGCCAGCGCCAACTCCAGCAGCAATTGCAGTTCCTAAAGCAGCTGCTTCTTTCACAACGGGTACTTTTACAGGAATGCCGAGTACGTCTGATAGAATTTGTGGCCATAGTTTCCCTTTAGCGGCACCGCCAGCAAAAACAACTTCAGAAGGGAATGTACCAGTAAGATTTTCAATTAGTTTTAAGTTTCCAAGTGTAACGAAGGCCGCATTTTCTTCAATAGCACGGAACATTTCCTTTTTTCCGCATTTGTCAGCGTCTAAACTTAAATTTAAGAATGAAGGTGCGGCATGACGCCAAGAAATGTAGTTCATAACGTTTGAAAAAGTAGGGATAATACCATATGAACCGACAGGTACGTCTTTCGCTTGTTCTTCTAATAATTCATAAGCGTCTACACCGAGTTTTTCAGCGAACTTTTTTTCTTCTTGGCAAAAAGCGTCTCGAAACCAACGCATAACGAGGCCAGGGAAAAAGGCAATCGTTTCATATTGCCAAAGGTTCGGAACGACGTGACAATTTACTCGAATTGCAGCATTTGGATCCGTTGTTGACTCTGTAATATTCACTTCCTGTTGCCAAAAGCTGCCGCCGCATATTAAAGTTTGATTTGGCTTTACGACTCCAGTCCCGAGTGCTGCCATTTGAGCATCACCGCCACCAGCGACGACAGGAATCCCTTCAAGTAAACCAGTTAGTGCTGCACACTCTTTTGTAACGTTGCCAATTACTGTACCAGCTTCATTTACTGTTGGTGAAAATGGCAAAGATAGACCGCACTCCTTAGCGACATCGTTATCCCACACTCTATTTTGTAAGTCAAAAATACCTGACGTGCATCCGTTTGAGGGATCAATTTGTAGTACGCCGCTTAGTTTATATAAAATCCAATCGTTTAACATTGTAAAAGAGTAAATATTATTATAGACGTCGGGTTCATGTTTTTTTATCCAGAGTAGACGTGGTAAAGCACCTAATGAAAAAGTTTGCCCAGATTTTCTGTATAAATCTTCTTCAAGATGTGAGCGGATTTCTTTTAGCTCACTAACTTCAGCGGATGCACGGCCATCAACATTTGCACATGCCCATATTTCTTGCCCATTTTTATCATATAAAACAAAACCTTCTCGCATACTTGTAGCGCTAATAGCTTGAATAGAAGAGGGAAGTATATTACTTTTTTGCAGAACTTCTTTCGTACACTGTTGTACAAGTTGCCAGTTTTCTTCTACATCAAAATTCATAGAACCGGGGTAACGAGGATCAGTTTTATGAACCCATTCTTTTTGACTTACTGCAATTTGATTGCCATGTAAATCAAAAAGAACAGCTCGAATGCTTCCTGTACCAGCATCGAAAGCTAATAAAGTAGACATTAAGAATCACCTTCCTTTCTTAATAAGGAGAGCGCAGTTTCTTCATCAGTAATTAATGTATGAATAAATTTCCCTTTTAAAGCCCCATAAATGGCATCTATCTTTTGAGTACCTCCAGCCACACCAATGACATGCTTCATGCTGCGAAGAATCGTAAGTGGTGTGCCAATTAGACGATTATGATGCGAGAGCTCTAATAACTCACCATTCGTATTATAAAACTGTCCTAAAATATCGCCCGCTCCGTTTTGACTTCGAATATATGTCATTTCACGTAGCGTTAATTTTTCTTCTTTTACAATCGTAGCGTCTTGAGATAACCCGCCAATACCGACAACTGCCGTATGTGCAAGTGAAGCGACATGAAGCATATCTTTCACACTTGGTTCTGATAAAATACTTTGTGCCATTTCAGTAGAAGATGCTAGAAAAGGAGTAGGAATAATATGAAGATCACCTTGCATGTAGTGTAAATAGTTTTGTTTTCTTGGAAGATAGTGGTTTACTCCGCCTGTTAGCGTTACGAATGAAAGATTAATAGAACTTTCAAAATGAATGTTTTCTAGCATTTTACTTATTGTTTCACCCCAGCCGATGCCGAGTAAATCACCTTGTTGGAGATGAGTCTCTAAATATTGTGCAGCGGCTTTTCCGAGAGAAGTAGCATAATTGTCTATTGGAGTAGGGATAATAAAGGCATCTTTCAAGTGGAACTTTTTCATTAAGTCACGTTCAATGCTCAAGCAATGCAAACCGGTTCCTTTTACGTGAAATGTAACGATACCTTCACTGCGTGCCTTATCTAATAACCGGACGACTTTATTTCTTGAAATATGAAGAAGTGAAGCAATCTCTTGTTGTGTTAATTGATCTTTATAATAGTACCAGGCTACTTTAGTTAATAAATTTTCTTCAAAGTTCAGCTGTGACATACTCTTCATCCCTTTCAACAATTGACCAATGCTTAAACATATGTGTCACATATTTTGTTTATTCCAGTTGAAACGATTAATAGTACATTGAAAAAAGTGTTCTAGATATGAAAAAAGGAATATACAATGCTACAAAACAAGTAGAACAAATAATCATTTTCTCAAAAAATGTTCTGGGTAAAGGCAGGTGACATCATGTGGAGAATGTGCCCTTATTACAAGTGAAGAAAATGAGTAAGGCGTTTTCGAATCAACTTGTGCTAAAGGAAGTGAACTTACAAGTAGAGCATGGTGATATATACGCTTTAGTTGGTGGAAATGGCGCCGGGAAATCGACATTAATGAAAATATTAACGGGGTTATATTCGTATGATAGTGGAGAAATGTATGTGAAAGGAAAGAGACAGCAGTTTGCAAATCCAAAAGAAGCACACCAAGAAGGGATTTATTTAATACCACAAGAACCGCTCATTTTTCCTCATATGACCATTGAAGAAAATATATGTATTGGATTAGAGGGGAATAGAAAGAAACTAAAAGTAAAAGTTCAGCAATTAATTAACAGTTTAAGTTGGGATATTGATCTTAATGAACAGGGAGGATCGTTATCCATTGCGCAGCAACAGTTAGTAGAAATCATTAGAGGATTAATACGAGACGCTGAGATTCTTATTTTAGATGAGCCAACATCGACATTAACAACTCATGAAATTAAGAGTCTTTTTGTGCTGATGAAAAGCTTGCAAGAAAAAGGAATTGGGATGATTTATATTACGCATCGTTTTCCAGAAATCTTTGAAATTGCAAACAAAGTAGCAATACTACGTGATGGAATGGTTGTAAGCCAAGGTGATGTATGTGACTATACATATGACATGCTGATGGAAGGACTATTGCCAAAAGGATATAAACAGAAAGAGAAAATAGAAGTAGTTCAAGAGACAGCAAAGACGAAAAAAATATTAGAAGTGGTTGATATAAATGGTCACGCATTCGAAAATATATCATTCACTGTACATGCGGGAGAGGTTGTAGGTGTTGCTGGCATTATAGGATCTGGCAGAACGGAATTAGCAGAAGCGATATTTGGATTGAAAACTATAAAATCAGGGTCTATCTTATTAGATGGAAAATCAATTGATACGTGTTCTTTGCATAAAAGGCTAGACGAAGGACTAGTTTATGTGCCAGAGGATAGGGCGAGGAATGGAATTTTCTCAATTGCTTCTGTTAAAGAAAATATTGCAGCAGCAAGTTTACAGCAAAATAATCGCTTTTTTATAAATCAAGAAAAAGAAAGCGCTTTAGTTAATTTGTTTATAGAACAATTCCGAATTGTTGTACAGAATATGAATGAAGAACTCGCATCTTTATCGGGAGGAAATCAGCAAAAAGTCGTACTTGCGAAGTATCTCGCATGTAATCCGAAAATTATTATTCTTGATGAACCGACTCGCGGAATTGATGTGAAAGCAAGGCTTGAAGTGTATGAGACGATAGAAAAAATGAAAAAGGAAGGACTTGCAATTTTATTAATCTCTTCAGATGTTGAAGAAATTGTTCAATTAGTAAACCGTGTATATGTAATGAGAAATGGACGATTTGTTTCTCATATGGAAAAAGAACAACTGAGTGTGAATGAAGTTACACGCCTTGCAAACGGAGGTGTAGCGAAATGAAACGTATGTTAAAAATGCATGAAACGTCTATCATACTGTTACTACTAATGTATATAGCTATTGTAGGAATGATAAACCCTAGTTTTATTCAATTTAATTCATTATCTTTAATGATGAAATCTAGCGTTATTTTAGTCGTGCTAGCAATTGGCCAATCGTTCGTCTTATTTACGAAAAATATAGATGTATCAGTTGGTTCAAGCATGGGGTTAAGTGCAGCAGTTTGCGGAATGATGTTAACGAATGGGGATAGTGCATTCTTGTCGATATTTGTAGCTATTATACTTGGGGCCATTATCGGTTTCGTAAATGGTATTGGAGTTGCGAAGTTTCGGGTACCAGCCATTATTATGACATTAGGCATGTTAGGAATTGTTAGAGGTGCAATGTTAATTTTCACAGGCGGGAAGTGGATTGAAGATATTCCAAACGATTTTAAGCAGCTGTCATCTATCATCATTCTTGGTTTACCTATAACTGTATGGTTCGTTTTTATTATTTTACTACTACTATACTTCTTTTTAAGAAAAGTGCCATTGGGAAGATACTTTTATGCAGTAGGTGATAATGAAGATGGCGCGAGGCTTATTGGTATACCTGTTAATAAAGTGAAGATATATGCGTTTATGATTTCAGGCATAAGCGCTGCGCTCGCTGGTTGCATATTTGTTATGAATATCGGGTTCGTCCCAAATCAAACAGGTACAGGATTAGAATTACAAGTAATCGCAGCCGCTGTACTAGGAGGAATTCATTTAAAAGGAGGAACAGGTTCTATATTTGGAGCTGCATTAGGAGCGTTATTTTTAGAAACAATAAGCAGCTCACTCGTCTTTTTAAAAATACCAGCATTTTGGAATAATGCCATTTCAGGCTTTTTATTATTACTCATCATCATATTAGATAGTGTTATGAAAAAGTGGAAGGCAAAAAGGAGGATGAATCTATGAAGTATTTATATAGATGGGAAGGGGTTCTAATTGTATTACTTCTTATAGAATTCATCCTTTTTAGTTTTATAAATAGTGATTTCTTAAATATTAGTAATCTCCTTTTTAGTACAAATGATTTCCTATTTATCGCAATTGCGGCGATACCAATGACTTTCGTTATTGTAACAGGAGGAATTGATGTATCGGTCGGATCAATAATGGGGCTCACTTCGATCTTGATTGGTGTACTTTGGATGAACGGAATACCTATTTTGTTTGCTGTCATAATCGCCCTAATAATTAGTTGTTTAGCAGGAGCTTTAAATGGACTCATTATAAAAATGACAGATGTAGAACCACTAGTCGTTACACTCGGAACGATGTTTTTATACGGAGGAATTGCGCTTGTCATTTCAGGAGGGGCGGGTGCTTCTGGATATGAAGGGATAAGCGGTTTACCTGATACTTATGTAAAACTAGCAAATGGTAGTTTTATAGGAATACCCAATTTATTATGGTTACTTATTTCATTAACAATTGTATACACAATTTTGTTTCACCGAACGATATATGGACGCTACGTAAAATTAACAGGTGCGAATGAAAATACAGCAAAATACACCGGGATTAAGACGAAGAAAGTAGTAATCATTGCTTACATACTTTCTGGGTTAGGAGGTGGATTAGGGGGAGTTTTCTTAACTGCATATTTCGGTTCTGCACGTGCTGATATAGGAAGTGAAACAATATTACCAATCATTACAGCAGTCGTATTAGGCGGGACACTTATTACAGGTGGAAAAGGAAGTATTTTCGGTACTGTACTTGCAAGTATTTTTATAGGCCTTATGCAATATGGCCTACAAATGACAGGCTTAACAAATGAACAATCAAATGTCGTAATAGGTATTATCCTTATTCTTTCAGTTATTATGAGACATTTCAAATTACATCAATTTTTAGCGGGGAAAAGACAGAGTTGGCATAAGGGGGAAATGTCATGAAGAGAAAACTAGGGATTGTATTGATTGTATGTATTTGTTTAATAGGTTTAATCGCTTGTTCTAGTCAAACGGCAGATAAGAAAAAAGCGGATGATGTGAAATTTGCATTTATCCCGAAATTAACTGGAGTTGGCTTCTTTACATCGGGCGGTGAAGGAGCAAAGGAGATGGGAGATAAGCTAGGCGTACAAGTGAAATATGATGGGCCGTCTGAAGCGAGTGTATCAGGGCAAGTAAAGTATATAAATAATTTTATTAACCAAAATTATGATGCACTTATGGTTTCCTCTACATCAGTTGATGGTTTATCGCAATCATTGCAACGTGCTAAGAAAAAAGGAATGACTGTCTTAACGTGGGATTCTGATGTGAATCCCAAAGACCGTTCTTTTTATATAAGTCAAGGGACACCAGACCAACTTGCTAACTTATTAATTGAAATGACTTCCAAGCAAATTGGAGATAAAGGGAAAGTAGCGTTCTTTTATTCTAGTCCAACAGTAACGGATCAAAACCAATGGGTAACGAAAGCGAAAGAAATTATTAAAAAGAAATATCCGAACTGGGAAATTGTAACGACGCAGTACGGTGAAAATAATGCACAAAAATCTTTATCCGTAGGGGAGAACATATTAAAAACGTATCCAGATATTAACGCAGTTATTTGTCCAGATGCAACAGCACTCCCAGCCATGGCGCAAGCAGCTGAAAACTTAAAAATGGATAAAAAAGTAGTGGTAACTGGATTTTCTACACCGAACGTTATGCGTGATTATGTAAAACGAGGAACAGTACAACAATTCGGATTATGGGATGTCAAACAGCAAGGTGCGTTGGCAACTTATGTAGCAAATGAGATTGTTGTAAAAGGAAAGAAGTTAAAAGTAGGGGATAGCTTTGAAGTAAAAGGAATCGGAAAAGTGAAAGTAGAGCCAAACTCCATTCAAGGATATGATTATGAGGCAGAAGGAAACGGAATTATCGTATTGCCAGAACGAGTTGTATTTACGAAAGATAATATTGATAAGTATAATTTTTAGTAGACAAAAAAAACGTCCGAATATATCGGACGTTTTTTTTATTTCTTCATTAATTATGAACAGTTTCTTTTTCGTTTAATCCAAGTGTACGACCAGTCGAAGTGTGAAGATCTTGGAACAATCTTGGATTTTCAGTTAGTGAAATGCCATATGAAGGAATCATTTCTTTTATTTTTTCTTCCCATTCTACCATGCGGCTTGGGAAACATTTTTCTAATACTTCAAGCATGACGTGAACAGCAGTAGAAGCACCTGGTGATGCACCTAGTAATGCGGCGATTGAGCCGTCAGCTGCACTTACTACTTCTGTACCAAATTGAAGTGTTCCTTTACCGCCAGCATCAGTATCTTTAATTACTTGTACACGTTGTCCAGCAACTACAATATCCCAATCTTCACTTTTCGCGTTCGGAATGAATTCGCGTAATTCTTCCATACGTTTTTCGTGCGATAACATAACTTGCTGAATTAAGTATTTTGTAAGTCCCATTTCTTTTACACCAGCAGCTAACATCGTTAAGACGTTATTCGGTTTTACAGAACCGATTAAGTCAAGATTTGAACCAGTTTTTAAGAATTTAGGTGAAAAGCCTGCGAATGGTCCAAACAGTAAAGCTTTTTTATTGTCTATATATCTCGTATCTAGATGAGGTACAGACATTGGCGGAGCGCCAACTTTAGCTTTACCGTACACTTTCGCATGATGCTGCTCTACAACTTTTTGGTTTTTACATACCATAAATAGTCCACTTACCGGGAATCCACCGATATGCTTTGATTCAGGGATACCAGTCTTTTGAAGTAGAGGTAGACTACCGCCACCGCCGCCAATAAAGACGAATTTAGCAGTATGATGCTCAATTTTACCACTATTCATATCGTGTACTTTCACGTCCCACAAACCATTTTTCGTGCGCTTAATATTTTCAACACTATGCTTGTAGTTTAGCTCGACATTTTTTGTTTTTAAGTAATCAAACAACATACGTGTTAATGCACCGAAGTTAACATCTGTTCCAGAGTCAATCTTCGTTGCCGCCATCGATTCATTAGATGTGCGGCCTTCCATAATGAGTGGAAGCCATTTTTTTAATGTTTCAGGAGCATCGGAAAATTCCATACCTTGAAACAGTGGATTTTTTGAAAGCGCTTCAAAACGGTTTTTTAGAAACTCAACATTTTTTTCCCCTTGTACTAAACTCATATGAGGTAGTGGCATAATAAAATCTTGTGGATTACGAATTAATTTGCTCTTTACAAGATATGCCCAAAATTGTCTTGAAAGCTGGAATTGCTCATTCACTTTTACAGCCTTACTAATATCTATAGATCCGTCAGGTTTTTCGGAAGTATAGTTCAGTTCGCATAGCGCAGAATGCCCTGTACCTGCATTATTCCATTCGTTAGAGCTTTCTTCCCCGGCACTTGCGAGTTTTTCAAAAACTTTAATTTCCCATTCTGGTGCTAATTCTTTTAGTAATGAGCCTAACGTTGCACTCATAATTCCTGCACCAATTAAGATAACGTCTGTTTTTTGCTGCATGTTGCTCATGATAATCTCTCCATCCCCTATATTGGCAAAAAAGTGTAGGTGTTTTCTATGTCTAAGCCGTAAAAGAGAAACACCGCCTAGGCCCCACCTAGGTGTATACCTTTTTTGTCTCAATTATATAACCATCTCATACTCTATTATAATAATTAATAGACTAAAATATCTAGTGTTATCTGATAATTTTAAACTATTTAACGTTTTATTCGCTAAAAATCTTATTTAACAAGCTCTTTTAAGGTGATAAATAGAAAAAAATTACAGTTTGAAATTATCTCGAAAAAGCTTACGTATCCTTAAGTGACTAAATCGAGTACCTTTTTATGGGATTATTCTTTCTATAATGGTAAGATTATTCTGAAAAATAAAAAGGAGGGACTCTAATGTGTACAAAAGAACAAATTTCAAACTTATTTCGAAACTTTTCAATAAAGGAATGTAAAGGGTCAAGTGATTTATATGAATATTTATCAATGAAAATTGCTGAAGATGAGGAAGTACTTACACTATCGTCCTGTGCTCAGGTAGGTCAACCAGTCCCAAACTTACTATTAGGTGCAGTACATTATTTATTGTTAGCAGGGAAAGAACATCATTTAAAAACGTATTATAGTAGTTTAGTTGAAAATGCCGATACAAATTTAAATAAAGCTTTTGATCATTTTAAAGATTTCTGTAAAGAGTACCGAGAAGAAATCATTACATTGTTACAAACGAAACTCGTTCAAACGAATGAAGTAAGACGGTGTGCATACTTATACCCAAGTTTCTGCTACATATTTAACAAAGTGAAGAAGCCGTTAGCGTTAATTGAAATTGGGACAAGTTCTGGGTTGCAACTGTTCTGGGACCAATATAGTTATTCGTACGGGACGGATGAAATGTACGGAAATATAAATTCAAATGTGCATGTAACTTCTGAAATAAGAGGGGAGAATGTACCGCATTTTCTAAAAGAAGGCCCATCTGTCGTAGAAAGAATCGGACTGGACTTACATGTGAATGATTTACATAATGAGGAAGATTATTTATGGTTACGTGCTTTAATTTGGCCAGAACATAAAGAAAGGCTTGAGATGTTTGATCAAGCTGCATCTTTAGTAAAAAATGAATCTGTCCAATTCATAGAAGGAGACGGTGTAGAGCTATTATCATCTATTATTGAACAAATAAGTGAAGAAGCTGTTATTTGTATTTTCCATACACACGTCGCAAATCAAATACCAGAACAAGTAAAACATAAGTTAGAAAAACAAATACAAGAAATTGGCGCAAAACGTGATGTATTCCACCTTTATAACAACATGTGGGATCGTGACCTTCATATTGATTATTATATTAACGGAAACGAATATCGTGAAACGGTTGGAGAAACAGAAGGGCATGGGAAATGGTTTAGCTGGAAGATTGGAAATGAGACGCCTATTTAGATTAATAGGGGCGCCCTCACTTGTAAAAGGTGGGGCCATAGGCTCAATCATGGACTAAATGGTTAAGGAAATAAATTTATTAGTAACATACAAAAAATGCTTCGGAGAAATCCTAAGCATTTTTTGAATTACATTTAAACCCCATAATGGATCATGTACTTCTGTTCTGCTGCGGCTTGTACAATTTTTGAAGCTAACTCATTCAGCTCATCATATTTTCTGAAGAACTTTGAAGATGTAACTGTTTCATAGAAAATTGCTAATGATTCAGGCGGGATAATTGTAATACCGTAATGAGCTAAACCGTGTTCTTGATTTTTGACTGTATGAAAGTAGGTTTTCATAATTGATAAATTTCGATTTAAGCTACTGATAATATCATCATCAACAGAAATACAATGATATTTCTCTGGTGTATAATCTTCGTAATTTTTTTGAGAAGTAAAATCGTCAATTATTCCAAAATCATGGACACATGCCATCATTATCATCCTTTCAGCTTTAATAAAGTGAGTTCTATTAAAGTAAAATGGTCATTCGTTTAAGTGTAATAGAAATAGTTATGTAGTTCATAAAATATCTTCGGTTCTTCTTCGTGAAGACAGTTTATTTATCGATAAACTCATCGGGAGCCCAAGTGGCGATTTCATTCCCAGGTGCAGCGACTACAAGCCATTGCTCACATAGAACACCAGATTGCCAACATTCATAATAATCATGAAAACCATTTACAAAAATAATTTGTCCACTCTCTAATGTAATAATTAAATGAGGGCTTTCTAAGCCGAGTCGTATATCGGTAACTTTTTGTCTTCTTATCTTAAATATTCTTTCATATTCTTCTTCCTCAGAATAAACTTCAAATTCATCTTCATTTAATGGGTATCTTTTTTGAGGTTTATTAAATAAACACCATTTGGATTCGATATTGATATATAATTGTCCGTCATAATCAACTGAGTCGTGAAAGTTTGTGAAATGAATCTTTATAGCGGCTGGAGAAATACCAAATTGTAATCCATCAACTTGTGATCCGATGAATAGATTTTCCAACACTTTTTCAGCGTAAATTTTATCCTCTTGATTCATTCTTGAAATCCTCCTTTTCTTAAAAATATACCTTATATTTTTATTGTAATAAATAAATTTTCATGTAAAATGAACCTTTTGTGAAAAACGAGCGAATATAGTGTGAAAGATTACGAGAGGGGAACGAAACTTTGGATGAAGTACAATTAAAAGAATGGCTATATAAAAGAAAGTATGTTGCCCAAAAAAGAGTTTGAGAAAGTGTTACTTTGGATTGTTGAATAGATATTTAGCAAAAAAAGTAACTAATAATTATATTATGTAAACTTAGTTTATAAAACACCCATTTAAAAAATGGATGTTTTATATTTTGATATACTAGGTGGAATATATAGTTTAAAAAAGCGGAATACTTTGCGGAAAGTTAAAGACATTTTTCGGATCATATTTTGCTTTTACTTCCATTAATCGGTCAAAGTTGCAACTGAAGTATGCATCTGGCCAATTTTTAATGGATAGGTCAGGAGTATTAACATAGACACCTTTTGTAAATGGAAGCATTGCCAAACGGAAGTCTTCAACCCATCGAATACTTCCGCCAGCACCTTCTGGTTGCTCCCAAGTAGCGAATATTGACATGTTTGATAGTGCTTTTCGGTAAAAGTAAGCAGTCGCCTCATTTGGCACCTCAGCAACAGCACCGCCTAATCCGTGGAAAAATACGGAGGTGGTGGAAAAGGGAGGTGCATTATTAATAAAGTGATCGATAATGGATAGTCCTTCTTCTGGTAATAGTTCATATACATATGGACCAACACTTTTAAATGGTAAAGGTGTTGCAGGTTGCTTCTCAGCTATTTTCGCTGCTGCTTCTGCCCATGGTATTTCTTCGATAGTTACTTGCAGTGGTGAACCGGCTTCTAGTAATGGCTGTAGTAGCGACTGCAATTCTTGTACAGAACCGAGAAATACACCTTGCATTAATAATGATGGTTCTAATCCTGCAGACATAAAAAGAGTAGTTGTAAGTCGTTTATTAGCGCAAGGTAGCGTATATTCTTGCCAAGAGGTTAATACAGGTTTTAAATCTGATATCCCCCAGCTTATTTCTGCAAATCCTACCGTATTAATTTTATGTGTTCGAAACTTAAACGAAGTACATATTCCAAAGTTACCACCACCAGCACCGCGCGAAGCCCAATAGAGATCGGAGTTACACTTGGCGTTAGCGCGTATTATACAACCATTCGCGTCTACCATTTCTAATTCAAGTAAATGATCGAGAGTTAATCCAAACGGACGAGAGAGAATACTATGTCCGCCACCTAAAGTAACACCTGCAATCCCGGGAGTAGGACAAACACCACTCGGCACAACTAATCCTTCAGCTGCAAGTGTTTCAATTAAAGAAATATTTCTCCATCCAGTCCCGATAGTTACAGTTCCATTATTGTGATCTATTTCTAATTGCTTCATTTCACTTACATCAATTACAAGACCAGCATTACTGACGGATAATGCCTCATAATTATGACGTCCAGAGCGCATGCGTATAGGAACGTTATGTAGCCTTGACCAGCGAACAGCGTTTACTACATCCTGCGTATTTTGAGCAAAAATAATGATTAACGGAAATTTGTTGAAGAATGTATTGAATTCTTCACGCGCTGAATTATAATCAGGATCATTAGGTGTAACGATACGACCAGTAAGTTCAATTTTTTGATTATTCATTTCAGTCATCTCTCCTTGACGTGAAATATTTATAATGTGGAAATACAGAACATAAAGAAGAACTGACAATACTTTATAAGTAAATGAATAAAGGAAAAGGATTATTCCAATAAAGAAAAAGGCAGTGCTACTTAAGTAGCACTGCCTTTTTGTAATTATATGTATGTGCTCAAAATTTCCCCAGGTAATCCATCAATCTCACAAACTTTCTCCGATGTAAAACCTACGCTTAGTAAAATTTTGCGAGAAGGGATATTATTTGGATCGATCATTGCTTTTAGTAGGTTTACATCTGTTTGCTTCACTATTAAAGCTAGATGTTAATTTTTGATTATGTACGTACATACAATGTGTAATTAAGTGAATGATTAACATAGTAATTACAGAAAAGGGTGAATGAAGCATATGAATCAATTTGAGCAAATGATGTACGTTGGTATCATCATGTCTATTGTACTATCCGTAATGATTTTAGGGTCCTTATATTATAATCCTCGACTTTCATTAACTGATTATCCAAAAGATATTCAAAAAGTAGTTTTTCCAAAATCGATTCATGAAAAAAAGCAAACCATTTACTTTAATATTGTATACAATGCTATTCTTTTCGGTTGTCCTTTCGTTTCTACATATATATTACAAAAGCATGAAAAATTATTGTATATTGATGCTTATTTACACACTTTTGGTATTTTAATGATTTTCAATTTAGTAGATTTACTTATAATTGATTGGCTAATTTTTTGCTGGATTACTCCAAGGTTTGTTGTGATTCCTAGTACGGCAGGTATGAAAGGATATAAAGATTATAAGTTTCATTTAAGAGGGGCTATAGTCGCTACTCAAATTTTAGCAATCGTAAGTTTATTTTTGGCGGGAATTGCAACAACTATTTAGTGTGAAGAAGGGCATGAAGCTTTTATAAAAGATAAGGAGATTTATAATATATAGAATTAGAAATAAGAATTTGTTAGTATTGAAGTGAGGAGTTTTAATAACAGTATATTAAGCCGTATTAATATACTGTTGCAAATGTTTTGATATTATGTAAAATTATACAATTTTATGGAGACATTTGATAAAATTCAAAAAAATATAATGGAGGCTAATATGAAAAAAGTAATTGGCGCAGCAACAGCAACTATTTTTGGATTGGGGGCGTTTACCACAACTGCTACCGCAGAAACAATCGTAACAGCAGATGTACTTAACGTACGTGAAAAACCGACTACAGAATCAAAAGTGGTCGAAAAAGTAAAGAATGGGCAAGAGTTAAAAGTCATCAATACCGAAGATGGCTGGTCAAAAATTGAATTGAACGGTAAAGAAGTGTTTGTAAGTTCGGAGTTTACAAAAGATGTGTATCATGTAACGGCGAATTTGTTAAATGTACGTACCGAAGCAAACACAGATTCAGAAATTCTTGGCAGACTAAAAAAAGATGATGTAATTGAATCAACGCATCAAGTAAAAGACGGATGGTTGGAATTTGAGTATAAAGGAAAAATTGCTTATGCAAACGTTTCTTTCCTATCAAGTACAGCACCAACTGAAAAGAAAACTGAAGAGAAAACGAAGCAAGTAGCGAAAGTACAAAAATCAGTTAAAGAAAAGAAAGAAGTAAAGACGCAGAAAGTAGCAAAAGCGAAAGAAACAACGAAAGCACAAGAAATAGTAAAGCCTAAAGAAGAAGTAAAAGTTAAAGAAGAACCGAAAGCACAAGAAATAGTAAAGCCTAAAGAAGAGGCAAAA
>NZ_FOST01000003.1:195013-512600 GCF_900114335.1 Bacillus sp. 5mfcol3.1
CAAGAAATAGTAAAGCCTAAAGAAGAGGCAAAAGTCAAAGAAGAAGTAAAAGTTAAAGAAGAACCGAAAGCGCAAGAAATGGTAAAGCCTAAAGAAGAAGTAAAAGCTAAAGAAGAAGAAAAAGCGCAAGAAATAGCAAAAGCTAAAGAAGAAGAGAAAGCAAGAGAAATAGCAAGAGCTAAAGAAGAAGAGAAAGCAAAAGAAATAGCAAAAGCAAAAGAAATAGCAAAAGCAAAAGAAATAGCAAAAGCTAAAGAAGAAGAGAGAGCAAGAGAAATAGCAAAAGCAAAAGCTAAAGAAGAAGAAAAAGCAAGAGAAATAGCAAAAGCTAAGGAAGAAGAAAAAGCAAGAGAAATAGCAAAGGCTAAAGAAGAAGAGAGAGCGAAAGAAGTATCACAAAACAATATACAGTCTGCTAAACGTGAATTAACGGTAGTAGCGACAGCGTATACTGCTGATCCAAGTGAAAATGGTACATATGGTGGACGCGTTTTAACTGCGATGGGGCATGATTTAACGGCAAATCCGAATATGAGAATTATCGCAGTTGATCCGAAAGTAATCCCATTAGGATCTAAAGTATGGGTAGAAGGTTATGGAGAAGCTATCGCTGGTGATACTGGAAGCGCAATTAAAGGTAATCGTATTGATGTATTAATGGGGTCAAAAAGTAAAGCTATGAATTGGGGAAGAAAAACTGTTAAAGTAAAAATTTTATAGTAACTATAATGATCCAAATAGAAGTCAGTTCTCTTTATTGAGGCTGGCTTTTATTTTTTTAGTGGAAGTATAATAGGATTTTTAAATGACTTATTAATAAACCTGTAATAAAACATAAAAATTGTCTCATGTTTAGAAAAACTATTAAGAATGAGGTAAGGAAGTAGAACAGAAGGTTATTGAGAAGTAGAGAAGAATAGTATGTTGAAAACGAAGGGTTAACGTATAATGAAATATATAAATCGGATCAAATCGTTTACTAAACACTTTCACTCATAATAGTGTAATTAAGTTCAAAGGATAGGTGTATTTCATGAAAGAAGTAAGAGAATATATTGAAACAAAGAAACAAGGTGTATTGGAGTTGCAAATAAAAGAAACGGAAGAAAAGCTAGGTGCTGCTTTCCCAAATCAATATAGGGATCTTATTAAATTAGTTAATAATGCTGAAATAGGGGAATGGATACTATATCCGATTAAAGATAATAGAAATGTAACGAAAACTTGGGATGATATTGTTAGACAAAACATTGACATGAGAGATGAGTCTATACCAGAAAATCTTATCATAATTGGTGACGATGGTTCAGGGGATAAATTGTGCTTTAAAATAAATAATGGAAAAATGGATGATAAAATATATATTTGGTATCACGCGGATGACGAAATGGAAGAAATATCTCCGAGTTTAAAAGAATTTATTATGGAAACTATTCAGGAAGACGATGTTTTTTAGTCTTAATTATTATCATTTTGTGAATCATTCTTATAAAGGCGAGGATAGAATATGACAATAGAATTATATGGCGCACATTGTAATGAGCGGAAAGGGTATAGAGTAATTGAAGGAAGAGGTTCATATAATCATTACTTTGGCGGTCAAGATTGTAATTTGCCAGTATGTAAGTTATGCGGTGAGAAGATGCATCAAATTCTCTGTTTTGATTTAAAAGATGGGAGACTTGCTGAACTTAAAAGTAATGAACTAAATATTTTACCATTCGTTTCATGCTTGAACTGCGCGATGGTGTGGGAACCGCAATATTTTCAGTTAAGTGATGGAGGTAAAACAGTTCAAATCATAAAGCAGCAAAATACAGAAGAATGGATAATGGAAGAGGAAGATAAGTTACCAGTTTCATTACCAAAAACAACGGTAAAGCTTATAAATATGAAAAATGAAGATATACCTACAGATGAAGATAGTTACTGGGAAGCTTTTGACTTGTTCGGTTCTGAATATGTATGTAGATTATTAGGGGCACCATTATATGCGGATCTTCCAGAGCATTTGGCGTGTCCAACTTGTTCTAAAGAGATGAAGTATGTTGCTACAATTACACAAGATATCGAGGAACGTGAACTTATTTCAGTAGTTGATTTCCAGTTTGGGGAAATGAATATATACTATTATTTATGTAAAGATTGTTCAATTATAAAAACGGAAACACAAAGTACATAACAAGACTAACATATTATATTAGTCTTGTTTTTGTATCGCAACATCATTAAGAATCGCATCAAATATATCTTTTTGCGTAAAGTTATCTGTAAAAATAGTTTCTCTGGCAACCTCAATTGTATCGTGCGGATTATACCATTTTTGGAGGGAATCTTCACCAAATTCATATCGTTTGTCCCTTGTGTTATGTCGTCTAATAGTTTCCTCTAATGATAAATCAAAATAATATGTAAATGCATTTTCATCAAAATAACGAATTAATTCTTTTAACATCTCACCATACCTGCGACTGTCCAATATACCTTCTAAAATAACAAATTCACATTTTCCTTTTCCGTACTTTGTAATTTCAAATAGTAAATCATGTGATAAATTACCCATTGTGTCGTGTACTCTAAGCATATCTCTACGCACAACATCCTGTGATACTAAAAGTGTACCTTGTCCGAAATGTTCTTGTAGTTGCTTTGCAATCGTTGTTTTACCACTTGCGGAGTTTCCTCTAAGAATGATTAAAGTGGATGTAAGTATAGGTTTAGACATAATGTATTCCCCCAACGGTATTAATTATATAGAAAATTTTAACAAATAAAGTGAGGAAAGTGTATAATTAATATGATGGATATTTAAGGAGGGGATTAGATGGGGGATATATTAAAAAATGCACAACCTATATGGAAACGGACTTGGTTTCGTTATCTAGGGGCATTTTTTATTGTTCAGTTACTGTTTATTTTGTGTGAAATAACTGCGTGGGCACCAAACTTTAGGCCAGGCGGAGAGTTTTTTAATAGAATATTAAATTCTCAATTTTTCACTGAATGGTTCACACTCTATACAATCCCGCAATTTAACGTATTTACAGCATTTTTTGCGATTACATTACTACCATATGCATTAGTAGGTGCAATGAAAGATGTAACATCAAGAAAAAATATAAAGGAATAATAGAGGTATAATATGCTTTTTCAAAAAGAAGGTTTATTGATTAGATACGTAATGGAAAATGATGCAGCTATCATTTCTAAATGGTTAACGGACCCAGCAGTCCTGCGGTATTACGAAGGGCGAGATAATCCGCAATCTGTAGAAAAGGTGCTTGATCATTTTATGCATAATCCAAACAGTAATGAAAATAGATGTTTAATAGAATTTGATACCGTTCCGATTGGTTACATACAAATGTACCCAGTTGATTCAGAGTGGAAAGCGATATATGGCTATAAAGAATCACAAAATGTATGGGGAATGGATCAATTTATCGGTGAACCAGTCTATTGGGGAAAAGGAATTGGACAAAAACTCGTTCAGGCAGCAATTACATACATTATGGGTGAAATGGGAGCAGAAGCAATCGCAATGGATCCGAAAGTAAATAATGAACGAGCGATAAAGTGTTATGAAAAATGCGGATTTAAAAAAGTAAAGATTTTAAAGGAACATGAGCTGCATGAGGGGGAACTAGAAGATTGTTGGATGATGGAATACAAACAATTATAATGAATATGCAATGGCTTATATAAACGAAGGGAGCTGTGTGAAATGAAAAAAGCATTAATCGTAATTGATGTGCAAGCCGGTATGTATACAGCTGGAATGCCAGTACATAATGGGGAAAAATTTTTACAAACATTGCAAGAGCTTATTGGGGAATGTCGTTCAAATGATATTCCAGTTATTTATGTCCAACATAACGGTCCTAAAGACCATCCGTTAGAAAAAGGTACGGATGGATGGCGAATCCATGCAACAATCGCTCCGCAAGAAGGGGATGATATTGTTGAAAAGACGACGCCAGATTCATTCCATAAGACAAACTTAAGCGAAGTGTTACAAGAGAAAGGAATTGAACACGTTATTCTTTCGGGAATGCAAACAGAGTATTGTGTAGATACGACAACGCGCAGAGCATGTAGTGAAGGATATAAAGTAACGTTAGTTAGTGATGCGCATAGTACATTTGATGCAGAAGTGTTACGTGCTGAAGATATTGTGAAACATCATAACGCAGTATTGGGAGCGTTTGCGGATGTTGTTGCATTAAAAGACTTGAAAGTGGCTGCCTCTAAATAAGAGGCAGTTTTTTTATTAGAAAAATAGCGTCAAATATTGTTGGTAAGTCGATATTTTGAAATAATCGTTTATATAATTTCACGTACCATAATAAAAATATACAAAAAAGGAGCACCACATAATTAAAAAGGGCGCTCCTGCATTAAAATGTTACTTCTTCTTGTCTTTATCCAATATATTTTGTTCTTCAGCAAACTCCGTACCATATGCAAAGCGGCGATTAATACGAATGTTATCATTGTTGTGCCTTGTATGAGAGTTAGAGAAGCGATGAACGATTACTTCAGATAAAGTGAAGACGATGGCAGAAAGGATACTGCCCCATGCAATTTGCATATAGTTGTCTAATAAAATATTACCGAAAATCCATACGCTTAAATATGTTAATAAGAAATCCGACATAATGGCACCAGTATTGCCAATTCGATTTAAAATAATTTTATCAACGAACATGTAGGATACGATTGTAACAAAGAGACTGAATGAAATAATTTGAACAAACGTTGCAGGGAAAAATAAAGCAAGCCCAATGCTAAATGCGATAATGCACGATATAAACTTGATAAGCACTACTGTGAAATCATTCAAAATTTACACCTCCGATTTATACATAGTTTTGCAATAAATTCTGGAGTTCATACATTGTAACGGATTTATTTACATAAAACTTTTTCATGTTCGGAATTTAGTCTAAATATTATAAAAATAACGAAAAAATGTTATAGTAAAATGAGAGTGTATGACATTTTTAGGTAAGGGGGAATCCAGGATGTGGATTACTTCAGAAGTAGAAATTCCAGATGAGTTAATTGATCACATTGAGCAAGGAAAGTTAGTGTTATTTGTTGGAGCGGGAGTTTCTATGAAAGGGAAATCAAACTTACCAAATTTTGATGATTTAGTTGATGAAATTGCAAAAACGTTATATGTCGAAAAGCGTGAAATAACAGAACCACATGATTATTATCTTGGTAAAATTGCGAAAACAAAAGATGTACATCAAGTCGCAAGAGATCTTGTTCATATAGAGAAATCAAAACCGAATCCATTACATTATGCAATTCCAAGGTTATTTCCTTTAGATACAGATATCCGCATTGTAACAACAAATTTTGATCAACATTTTACAACTGCAATTAAAGAAATAAATAGAGATATCAATGTTTATTACGCTCCAGCTTTACCGACTGGGAGAGCTTTTAAAGGTCTTGCTTATATACATGGTAATGTAGAACAGGAGAAAGAGGCTTTAATTTTAACAGACGGTGATTTTGGAAGGGCTTACTTAACGGAAGGGTGGGCGAGAAGATTTTTAGTCGATCTATTCTCAAATTACACCGTTTTATTCGTTGGATATAGTCATAATGACCCAGTAATGAAATATTTAGCAACTGGTTTACCACCAAGTACAAGACGATTTGCTTTCGTCGCACAAGGAGAAAATACGTACCACTGGGAACATTTGGGGATAAGACCGATTGTGTATCCGAATAAAGTGAATAATCATCAATCCCTCGTAAAAGCGGTAAAACGCTGGGCGGAATTAATGGGTGATAATTATATTACGAAAAGAATGCGTATTCGGGATATTGTAACGGTTCCCCCGTCAGTAGAACAGGAACAATTATCATACATAAAGCAATCAATTAAAAAAATTGAAACAGTTCGTTACTTTGTGGAATTTGCTCACGATTATGAATGGGTCGAATGGTTAGAAGCAGAAGGTAAATTACAAAATTTGTTTATGCTTACGCCAAACTATAATGAAGTAGATGAATTACTTGCAGAATGGTTAGTGGAACAATTTCTTTTTAGTCATCAGATAGAATTATTTCAATTAATTTATAAAAACTATTCTAAAATATCACCGTTATTATGGAGAACAATTTGTAACTACTTAAACGAAACGAAGAGTAAGATGGACCCATTGTTGTTTGCCAGGTGGACACTCCTTTTATTAGAAACTGCTGAAAAAGATAGTAGCTCTATAGAAAAGATTTCTAAGTTACTGCAAAAATGTTCTTTTCCTGAGCATAAGGAAATTGCGTTATTGTTACTAACTTTTATTTTAGACGGAAAGCTGAAGTTGAAACGTGTAAGAAAATGGGGAAATGATACGCAAGAAGCAATAGAACTCGAGGAATCGAGTCGCTTACCAGTATCAACATTTTCTCATGTGGAGCAAATTTGGAATGAAAAGATGAGGCCATATATCGCCTATTATGCTGTTCCAATTATGATGATTGGATTAGAAAAATTGAGAATGTTGTCATTAAGACAAACGGCACTGAAAAAAAGAAATACGGAAGATGTAGAAAAAGAGTTTCATCAAAATGATCTTGCATTTTTAATACAAATTGTAAAAGAGTGTCTAACTTATTTATGTGAAAACAATGAGAAAAAAGCGGATTATTATATTACAGAAATGATAGAAGCGAATAGTGTACTTCAAAAGCGAATTGCAATTGATGCGATGAATAAAAATATTTTTGTTCGTGTAGATGACAAAATGAAATGGTTGTTACATGAAGGACTTCTTTTAGATTTCACTTATAAACACGAAGTTTTCCAACTTTTAAAAAGTTATTATGCAAATTGTTTGGAAAAAACAAAAGAAGAAGTCACTCGAACTGTAATAAAGCGTCTTACAGAAGAGAGAGTATTTGATGCATGTCTCGTATTAGACTTATTATTCAAGTGTGATTCAAATAGTCCATCTACGGCAAATGGGTATGAGTTAATGAAGCAAAAGCATCCTCATTTTCATTCTGAACAATACAGTGTACAAAAGAAAGAGGATACAGCGCAAAGCATTACTTGTAATGTAACAGCTGACGGATTATTGCAGCTGAAAGATGTTGAAATTATGAAGCAAGTTCGGCAATTTTCGCAAGATGGTGTTTTTGAACAACGCCATTTTTTAGAGATGTTATCAAAAGCATGTAAATTGAATACGGAGTGGAGTATTTCATTCGCATATCAATTAGTAGGAGTGCAAGAAATAAGTAATGAAGTATGGTTTGTTTGTATTAGAGAATGGCGAAATAACAGAGGATTGACAAATGATCAAATCCAAAAAATTATTCCGTTATTGCAGAAATTTGTTAGAAATACTGCTTTTCATTGGTTAATTAGTAGTTTTCTATATGAAATTAGTAATCGACTAGAAGAGTTAGAAGAGAATAGTATACGTGTTGTAAAACGCTTTGCTTTTTCAGTGTTTCCTCAAGTTATGAAGAGTGATACGGATTTTAAGCTTGGAAAACAAGATTTTTACAATGAATCAATTCAGCATCCTGTTGGAAAAATGACGGCTGTATTATTAAAGTTGTTATCATATGATCATTTATACGATCGTAATGTATATGAATATTTATTTTTATTTGAAGAACAAGTAAGAGTTAATTCAGTACGAACAAACTTTATGTTTGCTCGTTTAATAGCAGATATTACATTTCTATATCATATTGAAAAGCAATGGTGCCGAAAATATTTGTTACCATACTTAGATTTAAAAAAACAAAATGAAATTACGGAATATGCATGGGCTGGTTTATGTTACACGCAAATAAATTTACCTTTATTTACAGAAATGAAGCGTTTTATTAAGTATGCGATAGAACATTTGGAAGTATTACATCCGCATACGAGGGAAGCTTTCTTGAAGTGGCTTAGCTTTGTATTTATTAAATGTGTACTATATTGGGAGCAAAAAACAGATTGGTTATACCCTTTACTCGTATTAGAAAATGAAGAAAATAAAATTAAATTTATGCAGTTTTTATGCTATTACGTCAAAACATTAAGTGTAAAAGAACAACAAAAATTTTGGACAGCTTGGCTCAGTGTATTTTTGCGAGAACGACCAAAAATGGGTGAGATAACAGCGAGAGAATATGTAATGCTTTTACGTATTATTTTATACATGGATGAAATATTAGAAAAAGGATTATGTATTATGTCTCGTGCATTTTCAAGTGTAAATGGTAAATGTACAGGTGAGGAAATGAAGCAGTTATTGATTGAAATGCTTCATAAGAAAGAAAGTATGAAAGCGCATAAAGAAATGTTTGCAAATGTGTTTTTTATTTTACTACAAACATGTCAAGAAGCCGTTTTATTTGAAAAAGAAATCATAAAAATAAAAGAATTATTAGTTCAGTATGGAGTAGAGGAATATGTTTTACATTTACTAGAAAATGAAATAATTCGCATAGGAATTGTAATGGGTGATTTACAAGAAGAATTATAGGACGAAAGTGGAATTTTAAAAAATATATAAAAAGTTGTTGACAGTGTTTTGAAAAGCGTTCTATAATACGAATCATACTTATTCAATTTCAAAAACATTTGAATAAACAAAGTGCAATGAAGAGATCACAGTAGTGGTTAGTCTTACTGTAACAGAGAGCTGGTGGTTGGTGTGAACCAGTACAGGGATAATCATGAATTACAGTCTTGGAGCATCTTTTTCGTAATAAAGATAGTTTGTCTTTATGAGGAAAAAGCGGTCAATTGATCGTTAACAGTGAAGAGAGGTAGACAGAAAGTTAGTCTACAACTAGGGTGGTACCGCGATAAATATCGTCCCTACTGATTTATTCAGTAGGGACTTTTTGTATTTTAGTGGTCCAACTTGAAAATAAAATAGTCATGCATTGAAAGGAAAAGCAGTAGTTGTTGTTTCCCTGTAACAGAGAGCTGGTGGTTGGTGCGAACCAGTACAAAAACAAGAGCGAATTACAGTCCTGGAGCATCTTTTTCGTAGTAAAGATAGTATTGTCTTTATGAAGGGAAAGACGGTCAGATGATCGTTAACAATGAAGAGAGGTAGACGAAAGAAGTCTACAACTAGGGTGGTACCGCGATAAATATCGTCCCTACTGATTGGATCAGTAGGGCTTTTTTGTACAAAAAAGTGGCTTTTTAACTAGTAGTTCATGTCTTTGTACGAATTATTAGTTTAAAATAAGAAGAGGTATCGATTCCACTATAAATTTGTATAATTAACCAGTTCAGAAAATAGAGAATCTTTTATTCTCTTACTATACTTTTAAAACATTAGAGGAGGATTTCCAAATGGCAAATCATGAATTAGATCAATTACGTAAACAGGTAGATGAAATTAACTTACAACTATTACACCTTTTAAACAAACGTGGTGAAATCGTTCAAAAAATTGGAGAACAAAAGCAAGTACAAGGTACGAAACGCTTTGATCCAGTACGTGAGCGTGAAGTACTTGATATGATCGCAGAGCATAACGAAGGACCATTCGAAACATCAACAGTTCAACATATTTTCAAAACGATTTTCAAAGCAAGCTTAGAGTTACAAGAAGATGATAACCGTAAAGCGTTACTAGTATCACGTAAAAAGAAACAAGAAAATACAATCGTTGATGTAAAAGGTGAATTGATTGGAAACGGAACACAAACGTTCATCATGGGACCTTGTGCAGTAGAAAGCTTAGAGCAAGTTCGTCAAGTAGGGCAAGCGATGAAAGACCAAGGCTTAAAATTAATGCGCGGTGGTGCATTCAAACCGAGAACATCTCCATACGATTTCCAAGGTTTAGGAGTAGAAGGACTACAAATTTTACGCCAAGTAGCAGACGAGTTCGACTTAGCAATTATTAGTGAAATTTTAAATCCGAACGATGTTGAAATGGCATTAGACTACGTTGATGTAATTCAAGTTGGCGCACGTAACATGCAAAACTTCGATTTATTACGAGCTGTAGGTAAAGTTAACAAACCAGTATTATTAAAACGTGGATTAGCAGCAACAATTGATGAGTTCATTAATGCAGCGGAATACATCATTGCGCAAGGTAACGATCAAATTATTCTTTGTGAGCGTGGTATCCGCACATACGAAAGAGCAACACGTAACACATTAGACATTTCTGCAGTACCAATTTTAAAGAAAGAAACACATTTACCAGTTATCGTTGATGTAACACATTCAACTGGACGCAGAGATTTATTATTACCAACAGCGAAAGCGGCACTTGCAATTGGCGCAGATGCAGTAATGGCTGAAGTTCATCCAGATCCAGCAGTTGCATTGTCAGATTCTGCACAACAAATGGACATTCCAGAATTCCATAGATTCATGGATGAGTTAAAAGGTTTCAAAAATAAATTATCTTAATTCCATATTATATATGCGTTGAAGAGGAAACAGTAGTGCTTATCTCACTGTTAAAGAGAGCTGATGGCTGGTGTGAATCAGTACAAAGGTAAGCATGAATTACAGCCTTGGAGCATCTTTCTCGACAACTTATGGAGGGGAAGACGGTCAAACGATCGTTAAAGAAGAAGAGAGGTAGACGACAGTTGTCTACAACTAGGGTGGTACCGCGATAAACATCGTCCCTACTGAGCGCTCAGTAGGGACTTTTTTGTACAAAAAAATAGTAAAGGGGCAAGAGAAATGAGATACATTACAGCTGGAGAATCACATGGACCGCAGTTAACAGTTATTTTAGAAGGTGTACCAGCAGGTTTGACACTTACGGCGGAACATATTAATAAAGAATTATTAAGAAGACAAAAAGGTCATGGACGCGGAAGACGCATGCAAATTGAAACAGATACAGTTGAAATTGTAAGTGGTGTTCGTCACGGGATGACACTTGGATCACCGATTACGTTAATCGTAAAAAATGATGATTTCAAACATTGGACGAAAGTAATGGGTGCTGAGCCAATTTCTGAAAAAGAAAGTAAAGACATGAAACGTACAATTACAAAACCACGTCCAGGACATGCGGATTTAAATGGAGCAATTAAATATGGTCATCGTGATATAAGAAACGTATTAGAGCGCTCATCTGCAAGAGAAACGACAGTTCGTGTAGCTGCTGGTGCAGTTGCAAAACAAATTTTAAGCGAATTAGGCGTAAAAATTGCAGGACATGTTCTTGAAATTGGTGGAGTAAAAGCAAAACATATTTCAAACTTACCGATTGAAGAAATTCAAACGATAACTGAAAACTCACCAGTTCGATGTTTAGATAAAGAAGTAGAGCAAGAAATGATGGATGCGATTGACAACGCAAAAAGTAGCGGAGATTCAATCGGTGGTATTGTGGAAGTTATTGCAGAAGGTATGCCAATTGGCGTTGGTAGTTACGTTCATTACGATCGTAAATTAGATGCAAAACTTGCTGGTGCAATTATGAGTATAAATGCATTTAAAGGTGCTGAAATTGGCGTAGGTTTTGAAGCGGCAAGACAACCAGGAAGTAAAGTGCATGATGAAATTCTGTGGGATGAAGAAAAAGGATACACGAGAAAAACGAATAATGCCGGCGGTTTAGAAGGCGGTATGACAACAGGTATGCCAATTGTCGTAAGAGGCGTTATGAAGCCAATTCCTACATTATACAAACCGTTAGCAAGCGTTGATATTGATACGAAGGAAGCATTCCAAGCGAGTATTGAAAGATCTGATAGTTGCGCAGTACCAGCAGCGGGTGTAGTAGCTGAATCTGTTGTAGCATGGGAACTTGCAGATGCACTAGTCGAACAATTCGGAAAAGATCGTATGGAATTATTAAAACAAAACATTATGCAACACAATAACTACGCAAAAGAATTTTAATAAAAAGGTGGGTTTAACGTGCAAGTAAAAGATCAACTATCATCATTACAACCATATAAACCAGGTAAATCACCAGAACAAATGAAAGAAGTGTACGGAGATCATTCGTTTGTGAAATTAGCATCGAATGAAAATCCATTCGGTTGTTCACCGAAAGTTTTAGAAGAGTTGCAAAAATCTTGGTTGGAACATGCTTTA
This sequence comes from Bacillus sp. 5mfcol3.1, assembly GCF_900114335.1. NCBI lineage: Bacteria > Bacillati > Bacillota > Bacilli > Caryophanales > Bacillaceae > Bacillus > Bacillus sp. 5mfcol3.1. Next base: position 207,078 of record NZ_FOST01000003.1, read on the forward strand.
TATCCTGACGGAGGTGCTACGACGCTCCGTCAAACAATCGCGGATAAGTTGCATGTGCAAATGGAACAAGTACTTTGTGGTAGTGGTTTAGATGAAATCATTCAAATAATAAGTCGCGCCGTATTACGAGCGGGAGATAACATTGTAACAGCAGGTGCAACATTCCCGCAATACCGTCATCATGCGATTATTGAAGGCTGTGAAGTGAAAGAAATTCCTTTAAATAATGGTGTATACGATTTAGACGAAATTTTGTCAGCGGTAAATAATAATACGAAAATCGTATGGATTTGTAATCCGAACAACCCGACGGGCACATATGTGAATGAGCAAAAATTAACTCAATTTATTGAAGGCATTAGTGAAAATACGTTAATTGTCATTGATGAAGCGTACTATGAATACGTAACAGCAAAAGATTTCCCTGAGACATTACCGCTTTTAGAAAAACATAAAAACATTCTTGTACTTAGAACGTTTTCTAAAGCATACGGATTAGCTTCTTTCCGCGTTGGATATACGATCGGACAGGAAGAGCTAATTGAGAAATTAAATGTCGTACGTTTACCATTTAACGTATCTTCATTAGCGCAAAAAGCAGCGACGATTGCTTTTGGTGATAACGAGTTTATTGAAGAAATAGTTCACGTGAATACAGAAGGATTACAGCAATACGAGAGTTTCTGTAAGGAAAACGAAATACCATTTTATTCGTCACAAACTAATTTCATCTTCTTACCGGTAGAGAATGCTGGAGAGATTTATGAAGCTTGTGCACATGCAGGGTTTATTATTCGTCCATTCCCAAATGGTGTCCGTATTACAGTTGGAACAAGGGAGCAAAATGAAGGAGTGATTTCAGTGTTAAAACAACACTTTGAAAACAAAAAAAGTAAGTCTCGAGATGAGACAAATGCGTAAAAAGGTAGTATTAATTGGAACAGGTTTAATAGGAGGCTCTCTCGCCTTAGCAATTAAGAAAGAGCACGATGTAACGATAACAGGGTACGATATATTTCAAGAGCAAGTAGAGCGTGCAAAAGAATTACACGTAGTAGATGAAATAGCAGTTGATTTACAGCGTGCATGTGAAGAGGCACATTTAATTGTTTTTGCTTCTCCAGTTGAAGAAACGAAGAAGCTATTACACAAACTTGCGTCATTCCGTTTACGAGAAGATGTTATAGTGACTGATGTTGGTAGTACAAAAGGGTCTATTATGAACGAAGCGGAAACTTTATTTTCAAAGGAAGTTTCTTTCATTGGGGGACATCCGATGGCGGGTTCTCATAAAACGGGAGTTGAAAGCGCAAAGGCGCATGTATTTGAAAATGCATTTTACATTTTAACACCGATGAATCATATACCAAATGAACAAGTGGAAGACCTTAAAGTATGGTTAAAAGGAACAGGATCTCATTTTCTTGTTTTAAATACAGAAGAACATGATTATGTAACAGGGATTGTTAGTCATTTCCCGCATCTTATCGCAGCAGGTTTAGTAAAGCAAGTTGAGAAACATGCAGGAGATAATCCGCTCATTCATCAACTCGCTGCTGGAGGTTTCAAAGACATTACACGTATCGCATCTAGTAGTCCTAAAATGTGGAGTGATATTGTAAAGCAAAATCGAGAGCATTTAATGGTATTATTAAAAGAGTGGATCTCTGAAATGGAAGGTTTATATAAGACAGTTTCTACCGGAGATGCAGGCGAGATTCAAAACTATTTTGCAGATGCGAAAGAATACCGTGATTCTTTACCAGTAAGAAAGAGTGGTGCAATTCCTGCCTATCACGACTTATACGTTGATGTATTAGATAAGGTGGGGGCATTGGCTCATATTACGAGTATTTTAGCGCGCGAGGAAATTAGTATTACGAACTTGCAAATATTAGAAGCGCGTGAAGGACTGCTTGGGGTATTACGTATTAGTTTCCAAAGGGAAGAAGATCGTATGAAAGCAAAGCTAGCGCTTGGAGAAGAAGAATACCAAACTTATGAAACAATTTAAATGAGAAGGTGAAAAACGTGAAAGAAAGAACAATACAACCTGTTAATAACGGATTGAATGGCAATATTACAATCCCAGGTGATAAATCCATTTCACACCGTGCTGTTATGTTCGGTTCGATTGCAGAAGGGAAAACAACAATTAAAGGTTTCTTGCCCGGTGCAGACTGTTTAAGTACGATTTCATGTTTTAAAGAAATGGGAGTAGAAATTACGCAAAACGGTGATGAAGTTACTGTAGTTGGTAAAGGATTAGAAGGTTTACAGGAACCGAAAGCTGTATTAGATGTTGGTAATTCTGGTACAACAATTCGATTAATGTCAGGTATATTAGCTAACACACCATTTTTCTCTTGCGTACAAGGTGATGAGTCAATCGCAAAAAGACCGATGAAGCGTGTAACAAACCCATTAAAACAAATGGGTGCAAACATTGACGGCAGAGAAGAAGGAACATTTACACCGCTAACAATACGTGGCGGAGATTTAAAAGCAATTGAATATATTTCTCCTGTTGCAAGTGCACAAGTAAAGTCAGCTATTTTACTTGCAGGTCTTCGTGCAGAAGGTGTAACAGCTGTTACAGAACCACATATTTCACGCGACCATACGGAAAGAATGCTTGAAGCATTTGGTGTTAAAGTAACTCGCGAAGGGAAAACAGTGAAGCTGTCAGGTGGACAAAAATTAACAGCAACAGACATTCAAGTGCCAGGTGACGTATCATCAGCAGCATTTTTCTTAGTAGCAGGTGCAATCATCCCAAATAGTAAACTAGTATTACAAAATGTAGGAATGAATCCAACTCGTACAGGTATTATTGATGTTTTAGAGAAAATGGGTGCTACGTTCACTGTAGATCTAATTAACGAAGGGGCATCAGAACCAGCTGCAAATATTACAATTGAAACATCTTCATTAAAAGGAATTGAAATTGGCGGAGATATTATCCCTAGATTAATCGATGAGATTCCTGTAATCGCATTAGCGGCAACGCAAGCGGAAGGAATTACAGTAATTAAAGATGCACACGAATTAAAAGTAAAAGAAACAAATCGTATTGATACAGTCGTTGCTGAGTTAACGAAACTAGGAGCTCGCATAGAAGCAACTGATGACGGCATGATCATTTACGGAAAATCAGCTCTAAAAGGCAATACAGTAAATAGTTATGGTGATCATCGCATCGGAATGATGCTTGCGATTGCTGGCTGCCTGGCAGAAGGAAAAACAATTATTGAAGATGCAGAAGCAGTAGGTGTATCATATCCTACATTCTTTGATGAACTTCAAAAGTTAGCTAAATAATAAGGATGGAAAGCAGATACGTGATGTATCTGCTTTTTTTGTTAAAACGTCTTTCTAATTTCACTTACCGAACTACAATAGAAAGAATTGTGATACAATTCAAACAGGGAATGGAGGAGAATTATATGAATGTCATACAATTAAAAGAAGATAAGTTCAGAGAAGCATTATGTTTATCAGAATACGCTTTTCAATATAAAGTAGATGAGGAACGATTACAGCAGCAACTTACAAAGATGAAGGAAAGTCATGAAATATACGGCATTATGGAAGGGGAAGACTTAGCAGCAAAACTACATCTTATTCCGTTTCATATTTACATAGGTAAAGAAAAATTTAAAATGGGTGGCGTTGCAGGGGTAGCGACGTATCCTGAGTATAGAAGAAGTGGGTATGTAAAAGAGCTACTTCAATATTCACTTCAAACGATGAAAAAAGATGGCTATACAGTCTCTATGTTACATCCATTTGCGGTTTCATTTTACCGTAAATACGGCTGGGAACTTTGTGCGAATTTAGTCACATGTCATATGACTAAGAGCGATTTAGTGATGAAAAAACAAGTAAATGGCACTGTGAAACGTTTCAATAAAGAAAATCATCCAGAAGAAGTCGAGAAGCTCTATGAAGCATTTGCAGAACGTTTTTCAGGTATGTTAGTTCGAGAGAAGAACTGGTGGTTTCAAGCGGTTTATGATGATTTAACATTAGCGATTTACTATGATGAAAATAAAAAGGCAGCCGGTTACATGTTATACAAAATAGAAAACTATAAAATGACAGTAGAAGAATTTGTACCACTGCATAATGAAGCACGAAATGGTCTGTGGAACTTTATTTGCCAGCATGATTCTATGATTAAAGAACTTGAAATGACAGTAAGTGAAAACGAACCGTTGCTATATTCATTGCAAGAGCCACGCGTGAAGACAGAAATAAAACCATATTTTATGGGAAGAATTGTAGATGTAGAGCAGTTCTTAAAACAATATGAGTTGAGCTGGAACAATGTACAGCAAGAAGTGATTCTACACATTACAGACGCATTTGCTCCGTGGAACAACGTATCAGTGAGGCTTGCGAATCATGAAATAACAATTATGAAAGAGGAAACAATAGATAAAGGAATTAAGCTGGATATTAACGCATTATCTACAATAATGTTTGGCTACAAGCGTCCGTTAGAACTTAATGAACTAGAATTCATTAGCGGAAGCGAAGAGGAAATACAAGCATTTGAGAATATAGTTCCAGTACGTAAAGCTTTTATTTATGATTTCTTTTAAGCTTTAAATAGGAAATGGGGCTGTCCCAAACAAAATTTGGGACGGTTTTCTCTTTGGTTCTCGTTTTTGTCGGTAAGTGGATGTATTCTAAAAACCGCTGATATAAATTGATTCACAAACAAGGGATTAAAATTGCAACTATACGTAGTTACGCACTTGACTTTTAGTCCTTGTAATTTATAATTAAAAACGGAATGAATTTTCATTCCTAAAAATAGAGGTGGAAAAAATGGCTAAAAACAAACAAGAGGATATTTTTGATGCTGCGATGCAACTTTTTGCAGAGCGTGGTTACGATGGTACGACAATTCCAATGATCGCTGAAAAGGCAAAAGTCGGTGCGGGTACTATTTATCGCTATTTTGAAAATAAAGAGGCACTAGTTAACTCATTATTTTCAAAAAGTATGTTAGAGCTTTCTGAAATGATAAAAACAGATTTTCCTGTTGAAGCAAATATTCGTGAACAGTTTAGTCATACGTACAACCGTTTATTTGAATTTGCGAGAAACAATGTGGACGCTTTTTTATTTACAAATTCTCACTGTGACAGTTATTTTCTTGATGAACAAAGTAAGAAAATATTTGACGATTTTATAGGCTTCTTTATGAATATTATTGAAGATGGAATCGCAAAAGGTTTTCTTCGTCCATTGCCTCCAGTTGCTTTAATTATTATTGTATATCAGCCGCTAGAAGCATTAACGAAAGTAATTGCAACAGGGCAATTAGAATACTCGAAAGAGTTAGTAAAAGAATTGGAAGAAAGCTCTTGGAATGCTATTAGAATCATTTGATTCTATAGCTTTATAAGGACAGGAATGAATATTCATTCCTAAATAGATTTAAAAAATGAAAGTAGGAGAGGGTATTTGTGCAACCAAAGGAATGAACATTCATTCCGGAAAAGATTAGTTTAATAGGGTCTATAGAATAAATCAATAGAATGATAGGAATGAACGTTCATTCCTAAAAATAGTTTCAAAATAATAGGAATGAATATTCATTCCGGAACTAACATTATACTTTCAAAACGGGAGATGATTAAAATGAGTAAGCTAAAAAATTGGAGAAGTTTATCTTTTCTATTATGGATAGTTATTACTATTACAATGATCGTAACGATGCCTAATATGGATAAATTAGTGAAAGAAAAAGGGCATATTACGATTCCGAATACAGAGCAAAGTAGTATCGCTGACAAAATGATAAGAGAGATGGATAAAGACGGGACAGAAAAATATGATGTTATAGCTGTTTTTAATAGTGGAAGTAAAGCAGCTTTAACAACTGAGCAAAAAGATGAAATAATAAAAACAATCAACGCTTTACAAAATGAAAAAGAGCAATTAGGAATTAAGGAAGTTGTTTCACATTTAGATAATAAAGACTTGGAAAAACAATTGATATCTAAAGACAATACGACCATTTTAACGCAAATTTCTGTAGATAAAAAACATGGTGAAATATCAAAAATTGCAAATGGGCTTCATAATAAAATTAAACCGAAGGGAGTTAAAACGTACTTAACAGGAAGTGATTTAATAGCGGGTGATTTTCTTACATCCTCTCAAGAGGGAGTGAAAAAGACAGAAGTTATTTCTATCATTTTCATTTTAGTTGTATTAATCATTGTATTTCGTTCACCAATTGTTCCAATCGTTTCTCTGCTTACAGTGGGTGTATCATATTTAGTTTCAATGGGGATTATTGCCCATCTAGTAGATCAATTTAATTTTCCGTTTTCTAACTTTACACAAGTGTTTGTAGTTGTTGTCCTGTTTGGGGTTGGAACAGACTATAACATTTTATTATATACAAGGTTTAAGGAAGAATTAAGTAAACAAGAAAATTCATTTTTAGCTACGAAAGAAACGTTTAAATCGGCAGGGAAAACCGTTTTATATAGTGGGATAGCAGTACTAATTGGTTTTGCATCTCTTGCTTTAGCGAGTTTTAAATTATATCAATCTACTTCAGCCGTAGCAATTGGTGTCGCAGTATTATTACTCGTATTAACTACGTTAAATACATTTTTTATGGTGCTTTTAGGAAAAGGAATGTTTTATCCAGTAAAAACATTTAAAGGTCATGAGGATAGTCGTTTATGGGGATTTCTTGCGAAAAACTCAGTAGTAAGACCATTCGCAGCTTTAATCATTGTATTTGTGATATCGATTCCTTTCCTAATGAAATATTCTAACACACTAAATTACAATGATTTATTTGAAGTAGATAATAAATATGAATCGAAAAAGGGGATTAACGTAATAGAAGAACATTTTCCACCTGGTTTTTCTTCACCAAGTACGTTAGTCATTCAATCGGATAACAAGTTAGACGAGGCGAGTTCTCTTCAAACTTTAGATGAACTAACTGATAAGATTTTGAAAGTGAAAGGTGTGTCAGAAGTATATTCACCGACGCGTCCAACTGGGGAAAGGATAAAAGAACTATATATAAATAAACAAGCTGGAGAACTAAATACGGGGTTAGGAGATGCCAATGGTGGTATAAAGGACATTAATGATGGGTTAACTGCTGCGAAAGATAAAATGGGTAGTAAAGACTCAAATAGTCTTGCAAACGTTCAAAAGTTAATTGATGGAACAAACGAAGCGAAAAACGGTGTAACGGCATTAGGAACAGCTTTACATCAACTATCAAGTGGTATAAATGACGGAGCACAAGGTGCGCAACAAATTGAGGGTGGATTAACTTCAGTAAATGAAAATATAAATGTTTTATCTAATGCAACTTCACAACTTCATGCTGGTTATGCACAGTTAGAAAAAGGTTTAAGCTCTTACGATCAATACTTTGGAAGTATTTCTCAAGCAATTGATGGTGCGAAAAAAGGTTATGAACAAATTGAAGTGTTAATGACCAATTTTATTCAAACGAAACCAGAATTAGCAAATGATCCGAACATACTACAAACGATAGGAATTGCTAAAGAGGCTCAGAAGCAATTAGGTGTGCTTTCAAATGAATTAAATCAATTAGCAACGCATCATAAAGCGGCGATGGGCTCATTTAAAGAAGCGAATCAATCGTTATTGAAAGTGGATAACGGTTTAAAAGAAATGAACAATGGAGTTACTAAATTACAAAAAGGAGCAGCTGATCTTAAAAATGGATTAGATGAAGGTGCTTCAGGTTCTAAACAAATTGCGAACAAGTCATCTGAGTTACAAACCGGATTAACAAAAATAAATGATGGGCAAGGCCAGTTATTAACCGGGCTGAAAGACTTGCAAGAACAGATGGGGCAATTACAATCAGGATTATCTAAAAGTACAGAAGGGCTCGAAAAGATAAGTAACGGACTAGGGGATGCTCAGAAATATTTAGGAGAATTGAATGAATCAAAAAGCTCTGAGAAATTTTATATTCCAAAAGAAGTTTTAGAGGGAGAAGATTTCCAAAAAGCATTGAATACGTACATGTCACATGATAGAAAGACTGCTAAAATGACAATCATTTTAGACGTAAATCCGTATTCAAAAGAAGCGATGCCAATCATTGAAGAAATTAATAAAACGATAGACGGTACATTAAATGGTACAGAATTAAAATCAACAAAAAAAGCGATCGGCGGTACAACAGCAAGAAACGTTGATTTAAAAGAAGTAACGGGCCAAGATTTCTTACGTACAGCTACAATTATGTTAATTGGAATTGCGGTTGTATTACTCGTTATTACACGGTCATTTTTAAATACAATCTTCATTATTGGATCTTTAATATTAGCTTATTTTGCATCACTTGGTATAAGTGAACAAATTAGTACACACATACTAAACGTAGAGTCATTGAGCTGGAATGTACCATTCTTTAGTTTTATAATGATAGTCGCTTTAGGTGTGGATTATAGCATTTTCGTAATGATGAGATACAATGAGCTAGAGGGGGACCCAGCAACGAAAATTGTAAATGCATCTCGTCACATAGGAGGAGTCGTATTATCAGCGGCACTTATTTTAGGTGGTACATTTGCTGCATTAATCCCTTCAGGTGTATTGACGCTTATACAAGTAGCATCTGTTGTTGGTGTTGCACTGTTATTATTAGCTATTATTGTGATGCCAATATTGATACCTGCGTTAATAGGGTTAACGAATAAAATGAAGAATTATACGAAAAAATTAAGTAAAAGAAAGTAAAGAATCCCCTTTTAAAAGGGGATTCTTCTTATTTAATAAATTTGTCCATCACATCTTTATATTTTGCGAATTTTTCATCTTTCATATCTCTGTTCATTATGAAATATGCTTCTATATAATATTATTTCGTTAAAAACGTACATTTTATTCAAGATAGAAAAGGGATGAATAGTAATCAACCGTTGCTATTCATCCAGCTTCTACTATATAATAGCTATAGTCTACAATAATTGAGTCGTAATATGCGATTTTTTAAGACAATCGGTGAGAAAACGCTGAAATAAGCGGTATTAGTAGGAGGACACAAATGATTACAGTAAGTAACGTTAGTTTGCGTTTCGCGGATCGCAAATTATTTGAAGATGTTAACATAAAATTCACGCCAGGTAACTGCTACGGTTTAATCGGAGCAAACGGTGCTGGTAAATCAACATTTCTAAAGATTTTATCTGGAGAAATTGAACCATCAACAGGTGATATACATATTACGCCAGGTGAGCGTCTAGCAGTATTAAAACAGAACCACTTCGAATATGAAGAGTTCCCAGTATTAGAAACAGTAATTATGGGTCACACGCAACTTTACAAAGTAATGCAAGAGAAAAATGCTATTTACATGAAAGAAGACTTTAGTGATGAAGATGGAATGCGTGCTGCAGAACTTGAAGGTGAGTTCGCTGAGCTTAACGGTTGGGAAGCTGAGTCAGAAGCTGCAATCCTTCTAAAAGGTCTTGGTATTGGTGAAGATCTTCATGACAAAAAATTATCAGAATTGACTGGTGCAGAGAAAGTAAAAGTATTACTTGCTCAAGCATTATTCGGTAAACCTGATATTCTATTACTAGATGAGCCTACCAACCACTTGGACTTAAAAGCGATTCAATGGTTAGAAAACTTCTTAATGAACTTTGAAAATACAGTAATCGTTGTATCCCATGACCGTCACTTCTTAAATAAAGTATGTACGCACATGGCTGATCTTGATTTCGGTAAAATTCAACTTTATGTTGGTAACTATGACTTCTGGTATGAGTCAAGCCAATTAGCTTTAAAATTAACACAAGATGCTAATAAGAAAAAAGAAGAGAAAGTAAAAGAGTTACAAAACTTCATTGCACGCTTTAGCTCAAACGCATCTAAAGCGAAACAAGCAACTTCTCGTAAAAAATTATTAGATAAAATTACATTAGATGATATTAGACCATCATCACGTCGTTACCCATTCGTTGGCTTCACACCTGAGCGTGAAATAGGAAATGACTTATTAACTGTTGAAGGCCTTTCTAAAACAATTGATGGCGAAAAAGTGTTAGATAATGTGTACTTCACTTTAAATAAAGGTGATAAAGTTGCATTTATCGGTCGTAACGATATCGCGATGACAACATTATTTAAAATCCTTATGGGTGAAATGGAGCCAGATAGCGGTTCATTCAAATGGGGTGTTACAACATCTCAATCTTACTTCCCAAGAGATAACTCTAAATACTTTGAGAACAGTGACTATAACTTAGTTGATTGGTTACGCCAATTCTCTCCACAAGATGAGTCAGAAAGCTTCTTACGTGGTTTCTTAGGCCGTATGTTATTCTCAGGTGAAGAAGTTAAGAAGAACGTTTCTGTATTATCTGGAGGCGAAAAAGTTCGTTGTATGTTATCTAAAATGATGTTAAGTGGTGCGAACGTAATCACACTTGACGATCCAACGAACCACTTAGACCTTGAGTCTATCACTGCATTAAACAACGGTTTAATTGCTTTCAAAGGTACAATGTTATTCACATCTCATGACCATCAGTTCGTACAAACAATTGCAAACCGCATTATCGAAGTAACACCAAACGGTGTAATCGATAAAGAGGCAACTTACGATGAGTACTTAGAAAATGAAGAACTTCAAAAACAAGTAGATGCAATGTACAAAGGTCAATAATATATCATGAAAAAACTCGCTCTTTTTAGAGCGAGTTTTTTTGTCGAGAAAACATAACACCACTGGTGGGGCAAATGAATAATTATTCAAATATAATATTAGTGAACATGAGGATTTTTCATGTACGGAAGAGATGTAATGACTTTAAGATTTAGTTGAAGCAGGGGAATGTAAGGTGAGCAATATAATTAAATAACATTATTTTGTCATGTGAAATATGTACCAAAATTGGAGATAGAATAGTTTGCGAATGAGTTTATAAAGGTATATAGTATGGGATGTCATAATTAGTGGATTAATCTTGGGAGAAAACAGGAAATGTTACAAATTTATTTTGTTAAATAGAAACCAAGGTCAAAATGTTTAAAAAGAAATAGTTGAATAAATACTAGCTTCAAATTATAATTACTAATATTCTTCATATAGTTAAATAAAGATAATCTATTTGAAGAAGAAAATTTGAATAGAGAGACAGACTTATAAAAAATAAGCCTTGGATGATTAAAAGAGGTGGAGAAATGAAACAGTTCTTATTAAAGAGCAAAAGTGTGTTAAGCAATCATTTTGGATTCTTTCTGTTTGCCGTTATTTTATTTTGGCTCAAAACATATGCCGCGTATGTAACGGAATTTAATTTAGGAATTTCAAACACAATCCAAAAATTCTTGCTGTTTTTCAACCCGCTTAGTTCAGCAGTTCTATTTTTAGGACTTGCATTATTTGCAAAAGGGAAACGATCTTATATTTGGTTAATCGTTATCAACTTGTTATTGTCGATTCTTTTATACGCAAACGTAGTATACTATCGCTTTTTCAGTGACTTTATTACGTTCCCGACATTAACACAAACGAATAACTTTGGAGATTTAGGTGGTAGTATTCTTGCGTTGCTACATCTTTATGATCCACTATACTTTTTAGACACGATTATATTAATTGTGTTAGTCGCAACAAAATTTGCAAATCCAAAACCAATTCGTGTTGCGAAGCATAAATTATCTCTAGTATTTGTAGCAGGTATTTTATTATTCAGTGTTAACTTAGGTCTTGCAGAGTCTGACCGTCCTGAATTATTAACAAGAACGTTTGACCGTAATTATATTGTAAAATATTTAGGGGCATACAACTACACAATTTATGATGGAATTCAAAGTGCGAAAGCATCGACAGAACGAGCATTAGCTGATGGCGATAATATGACAGAAGTACGAAATTATTTAACCTCAACTTATGCAAGTCCAAATCCTGAGTATTTCGGTAAAGGAAAGGGAATGAACGTAATTTATATTCATTTAGAGTCATTCCAAAACTTCTTAATTGATTACAAATTAAATGGTCAAGAAGTTACACCGTTCTTAAACTCATTTACAAAAGATGCGAATACACTATACTTTGATAACTTCTTCCATCAAACAGGACAAGGGAAAACATCTGATGCGGAGTTTATGTTAGAGAATTCAATGTTTGGTTTACCGCAAGGTTCTGTCTTTACAACGAAATCTCATAATACGTATCAATCAGCACCAGCTATTTTAGGACAACAAGGATACACATCAGCAGTATTCCACGGTAACTACAAAACATTCTGGAACCGTGACGATATTTATAAATCATTTGGTTTTAATAAATTCTTTGATGCGTCATACTACGATATGAATGAAAAAGATGTAGTAAACTACGGATTAAAAGATAAACCGTTCTTTAATGAATCTATTCCGTTATTACAAACGTTGAAACAGCCTTTCTATACGAAGTTTATTACGTTATCGAACCATTTCCCTTATCCAATCGATAAGGCAGAAGCAACGATTGAACCAGCAACAACAGGTGATTCATCAGTAGATACGTACTTCCAAACAGCACGCTATTTAGATGAATCTGTAAAAGGCTTCATCGATTACTTGAAACAATCTGGTTTATATGATAACTCAATTATCGTTATGTACGGAGACCATTACGGTATTTCAGATAATCATAATGCAGCAATGTCAAAAGTAATGGGTAAAGAAATGAACTCATTTGAAAATGCACAGTTACAACGTGTGCCTTTAATCGTTCGTGTACCAGGGGTGAAAGGTGGCGTACAACATCAATATGGCGGTGAAATTGACGTTCTTCCTACGTTATTACACTTACTAGGTACAGATACGAAAAACTATGTTCAATTCGGTTCAGATTTATTATCACCAGAGCATAAACAAGTCGTTGCGTTCCGTAACGGTAACTACGTAAGCCCAACTGTTACTGCACTAAACGGCAAATACTATGATACAACAACTGGAAAACCTGTAGAATTTACAGATGAAATAAAGAAAAATGAACAAATGGTTCAAAACTCACTAAAATACTCTGACCAAGTCGTAAATGGTGACTTATTACGATTCTACACACCGGAAGGATTCACTCCAGTAGATCGTTCGAAGTATAACTATAACAATCGTGATAAAAACAAAACGAAGGTAAAAACGACTCCGGAAGGGGAAGCTAAATAATAAAAGGCGCTATTCATATGAATAGCGCTTTTTATTTGTAAATATACCATCATTATTAGACAGAACTAGCTGTTGCTTTTTGTTTTGCTTTTCCGAAGAAAACTACACCGACGATGATAATAATGATAAATGCCCATTTAATGAAAGGGTTACTTTCGAAAAATCCAGCAAACCATTTCTCATCTACAATCATTTTTGCAGCAGTATAAGCTAAAACGGCTGCTCCAATCGTAATGATGACAGGAAAACGATCCACCCATTTTAAAATCAATGTGCTGCCCCATACGACTACAGGAATAGACACTAATAATCCAATGATTACTAAAGAAAAGTTACCATGGGCAGCTCCTGCAACAGCGAGTACATTATCAATGCCCATTAACGCATCAGCGATAATAATGGTTTTAATAGCAGACCAAAATCCTTCTTCGGCTTTAATATCATGATTTTTACCCTCAGCAATCAACTTGTAAGCGATCCATATAAGAAGTATACCGCCAATTAGGAGTAAACCAGGTATTTTTAATAACCAAACGACAACTAAGGTAGCGAGGGCTCTAATAGCAATCGCCCCGACAGTACCCCATATGATAACTTTTTTTTGTTGGTCTTTCGGTAATCTTCTTGCTGCTAATCCAATTACGATGGCATTATCTCCGGCTAACACTAAATCGATTACAATGATGGCAAGCAAGGCAGACAAATATTCAGATGAGAGAAACTCCATATACATATCACTCCTTATGGTTAATATGTGCTAAAGTGTTGATAATATAAAAAGGGTTGAAATTTTATATTCAATCCATAATTTCTTAATATATTTTGATAAATCTGTTTTAATTTCGTATAAGTCGCTTTTGCAATCTTTTTTGTTTTTCGATTCTTTTTCTTAATTTTCGATTCATCTTTTTAATACGGTTTTCTTTTCTACTATCCCAGTTATCACTTCTGATTTCATTAATAGATGTATCTTCCTTAGCGCGAAAACGCCTTACTTTTTTTACGAAGGAAAGGGAGATGTTGCCGATAACACCTTGTTTTTCTAACGAATCCTCTTTACCTAGACACCAATCAGGATGAGATAATAAATAATCGAAATCAAATATTATCTCGTATTTTTTATCCATATATGTATACCATTCATCTAAAGTACACTTATTTTTTGTATGTAAATATATTGATCCATCAGTCATAGCGCAGCACCAATAGTCAAAATAGCTCCATAGTACCCATTCTTTCGGTACATCTAGTGTTAAAATTACCATTTTTGAATTTGTTCTACCCCAAGCTTTATGATTTCGATTTGGGTGATTATTTGCTTCCCAGACCCAAATAGGATAGTTACCTTCGTAATGAGGCAATCTTGTTTTAGCAACGCGCACCATCCAGTCATATGAATATAAATCGTCTGGATCGATGAATTCTTTATTACCTTCTAAATAATCAAGTTTCTTAAATTGTTTCCAAGCTTCTTCAGTTTGTACTGTATATACGATCATATGGCACCTACTTATTTAAACTAAATTTTAGTATAACATGTGATTTTGAATTTTTATTGATATTAGAGAAGGGGGAATTTGAGTCGAATATACGAAGAGAAATTCCCAAAACGACAAAAAGACTTGATTCCCAGCTAAAGGGAATCAAGTCTTTTCATTACATACGATTATCATGCCAGAAGTTTAATGGGAAATGTTCGTTCTCATTATATGCTTCTAATTCATATCCTTTTTCTTTCAGTCCTTTAATAATTCCAGGTACTGCTTTTACTGATTGTGGATGAATATCATGCATAAGGATAACTTCTGTTGGATTTGTAGCACCATGTAACACGTTCTCTACAATTTTAGCAGATGCAGCATCAACTTGCATTTTGTTGTATTTCCAGTCTAAAGAATCAATTGTCCAATCCCAAACTTTTAAGCCATTTTCTACAACTTTGTTGCGAAGAGCTTCGTTTAATCCTGGCATAGAGCCGTAAGATGGACGAGTTAATACTGGTGATTTACCTAAAACACCAGCGATTAAGCCTTGGTCTTCCTTCATTTCATCTACGTAATGACCTTCTGTGTAAAGTTTCTTGTAGTTATGAGTCATACTGTGCATCCCAACGTAGTGGCCTTCAGCATCTTCGCGTTTTACAAGATCAGGGAAAGCTTTTACGTTTGAACCAATTAGGAAGAATGTTGCTTTTGCATTTTCTTTCTTTAACATATCTAAAAGCTCAGCTGTGTATTTTCCAGGACCATCATCAAATGTTAAATAAGCGACTTTTCTAACTTGCCCGTTATAATGTTTAGGAGCTTCTTTCGGAGCAAGAGATGTTTGAATCTCACTTACAAGTTGAACAGATTTTGCTTCATCCTCTGTACTAGCTAGAGCAGTATGTACTGATCCCAAAGCCGCTTCGTATGTGAATAATACCCCCGCACAAACTAACATAGCCCTTTTTACTAAAGTTGTCATTCGAATTCCATTGTGCATAATTTTCCTTCTCTCTATAAAAGTTCTACTCTACTATATTAGCAATTATAGGTAGGGAAATGCAAAAAAACTTTTTTACAAGTGTAAAAAAGTTTACTCAAAAGTATGCAAGATTGTATATCAATTGCAGTTTTGAAAAATAGGATGAATTTAAACTTTATTATTTAAACTTTCAATCATCAAATTTAAATCTTCTAATAAGGATGCATGCGCTTTTTTAGGAGAACCTGTATCAAAGGGAGGCTGAGGGTCGTATTCTAACATGAGTTGAACTGCTTTGCTTTTTTCATCTCCAAATTCCCAAGCTATTAACTGAAGGGCCATATCAATACCTGCAGATACACCAGCAGCTGTTATAATTTTTTCATGGCGCACGAATCTCTCTTCAGTTGGAACAGCTCCGAGAGAACGAAGTAAGTTAAAACAGCTCCAATGACTAGTAGCATTAACACCATTTAGTAGACCAGTAGCACCTAAGATTAAGGAGCCCGTACATACAGTTGTAGTCCACTTTGTCGTTTTATGTATTTGGAGAATCCAATTAAGAGTTTCTTCATCCTTCATAAGTTGTGTAAAGTTTGGTGGACGACATCCGGGAATAATAAGAATATCTGCTGAAGTAATTTCATTAAAATTGTAATCAGCATGTAAATAGCCCATTTTCGAATCTAATTTTATTAATCCCTTCGTTTTAGCAACAAATTTTATGTTGTTGTTGCTTTCTGCAGCAAATACTTCGTATGGACCAATAGCATCTAATGCAGTAATTCCATCATAGAGCATAATAACGATTTCCATTAAAACCTCTCCTTTATTTGTTACGAATTGAATCTAGTAACGATAAGGAAGATAAAATTATTGAATATTCTTTTATCGTTACTTTAAATATACTATACCCCTAATGTGTATCGCTTAGTGCAACTGTGTCAAAGGTGTGACGAAATCTATGAATAGGTTCATTTATTTTGAAAAGATGTATTCACTTATTTAATGGGTAAAAGTTTAATTTACTTGGAATTTCTATTAAAAACGATATGCAACTTTCACAGAAAGAAGAAATGAAAAATATAGTACTTAGGCTAAAGTCTTAAAACGAAAGGAGACTAATCATACTTTCGTATCATTTCATTTTCGTTCCAATTATTGATTCGAATATTTTTGTTTTTTATTAAAATATTGGTAAAGAAACAATTACATGAAAAAAGGAGTGGGAATATGGATAATTATATTTGCACTACATGTGGAGTACAGTATCCCGAAAATGAAGAAGCACCTTCTCGCTGTAAAATTTGTAATGAGGAAAGACAATATGTTAATCCAATTGGGCAGTCATGGACAACATTAGAAACGATGCAAAATAGCAATTTATACAAAAACGAAATAATAAAAGAAGAAAGCGGTTTGTATAGCATTACTACTAAACCTAAATTTGCGATTGGACAAACAGCATTTTTAATACAAAGTAAAACTCTAAATGTTATGTGGGATTGCATTAGTTATTTAGATGATAAAACGATACAACGTATATATGATTTAGGTGGTATTCAAGCAATAGCACTTTCTCATCCACATTATTACTCTACACAAGTTAAATGGGCGGAAACATTCAATGTACCTATTTATATTCATGAAGATGATAAAGAGTGGGTGGTTCGTCCGAGTAAGCAAATTAAATTTTGGTCTGGGGAGCATCTGATATTATCGGAAGAACTTACATTGCATCGCTTAGGAGGCCATTTTAAGGGGGGAACTGTTATACATTGGAAAGACGGTAATGAAGGGAAAGGCATTTTGTTATCAGGTGATATTATACAAGTAGTTTCGGATCGAAAATGGGTAAGTTTTATGTATAGTTATCCCAATCTCATTCCATTACCAGCGAATAAAGTTAGAGATATGGCAGAGAAGGTAAAAGATATCCAATTTAGTCGACTATATAATGCATTTCATGGTGTGGTGGAAGATGCGAATAAAGCTGTACAAAGATCTGCTGATCGGTATATAAAGGCCCTGCAAGGAGAACTATTTCATACGTAATAGCTTGTAATTCATCTCTACATTTATATAACTAACTTTATATGAATTTTATACTAAAGTCCTATTGTTTATTAACTAATAGGTCTTTCAACTTAGGAAGTTCACACTAATGAGGGATGTTAAAGGGAATATATGTAACCTATACTAATTACTATAAAGCTTTGGAAAATGAAAAGGAGGAGATTTGCATGAAGAATTGGGTTCAATTTAGAATTGCAAGACCAACAGATAAATTTGAAGAAGTGATAAATTTTTATGAAACAGGATTAGGTTTAAAACGTATAGGGGAATTTCACAATCATGAAGGATATGATGGGGTTATGTTTGGCTTACCAGATGAAGAGTATCATTTGGAGTTTACTACACATGTTAATGGAAGTCCATGTCCGGCACCGACAAAAGATAATTTACTAGTTTTTTATATGCCTAATAAAGATGAAATTGAAAAGATAGTGAATCGATTAAGTAATATGGGCTATCATGAGGTGGAACCAGAAAACCCGTATTGGATAGAGAAAGGAACCACAATAGAGGATCCAGATGGTTGGAGAATTGTGCTTATGAATGCATCTGAATAAAGAAACTATTTTCATATGAAATAGAGTGTAACAAAATGATTTAGACATAAATCCCTACAGTGTTTGTAGGGATTTTTATATAAGAAGATCTTATTGAGAGAGTTATTAAAATGTAGAAAGTATTTTGGCTAAGAACAAATGTAATAAACATAATTTATGAAGGAGGTATAAAAGTATGATAGTAAACCATTTTGAAGAGTTTTCTAAACATGTTGGAAATACACCTCTCATGAAATTAAAATGCGAAGAAACGAAGGATCTTTCTATCTATGCTAAATGTGAATGGCATAACCCTACAGGGTCAATTAAGGATAGGGCAGCACTTGGAATGATTAATAAATATTTACAAGAAGCGGACAAAAAACAAAATATTTTAGAGTATAGTGGTGGAAGCTTAGCGAGGTCAATTGGGTGTATTTGTAATTATTTAGGGATTCAATGCACGTTAGTTTTAAGTTCTGGAACCGGTAAATCTCTATTAAATGAACTTGATCGTTATGGTGCTAACGTAATCTTAGTTGATAAATGTAAAGGGTTCTACGCAGTAATTGAGAAAACAATAGAGATTAGCAAACAAAAGCCAGAATTATACTTTTTATTCCAACATTATAATAATGCAAATCTAGTAAGTCATATAGAAGGTACAGGGCGAGAAATTATTGCACAAATGAATGGAAAACCAATACATGCATGGGTAGCATCTGCTGGTACTGGTGGGACTCTAATGGGAGTCTATACAGCAATAAAGAATTATACAAAAAATGTTGAACTACATTTAGTAATGCCTGCTGAATTGCCTTATGGTTCGGAACAACCACCAAATGATTTAAAGAAATATGCTGGATCAGGTGGGTTCGGCTTAGGAAGGAAACAACATTTCATAGAACAGGAAGAAAATTTGATAGAAAAACAATGGACTTATTCATATGAAGATACCCTGTATGAAATGGCACGTTTTTACAAAGATACTGGTATAAAAATAGGAACTTCTGCGGCAGCGAATTTATTAGCAGCTAAACAAATTGGGAAAGAAAAAGGTGCGAATTTTAATGTAGTTACAGTTTTTCCGGACGCAGGGTCAATAGAAGAGTGGTCAGATGTAAAAAATTTAGTTGAAAAAATAGGTGATTGAGAGGACCATTAAAAGTTCTTTCGTAGTTTATATCTTATTCTACGCAAAATTGATACCATCAAAAAACTGTATGTTTAACATGTACAGTTTTTTAATGGTATAGCTGTGCAATGTTTAGAAATTTCACATACCGTATTTTAAAAATAAATATAGGAAAAACAAAAAGTAATGTAGAATATATCGTACATACATATATACAGTCAACATAAAAGATAAAGAGGTGGGTATATGTTACTTGAGGAAGTAATGCAGCAACTAGAGGAATATGGAACAGAACAAAATCGAAAAACGTATAAAAACCACGGAGCGAAAGAGCCATTATTCGGAGTTAGTTTTGCGAATCTAAAATTGTTAAAAAAGAAAATAAAAAAAGATCACGATTTAGCAGTTGAATTGTGGGAAACAAAAAATATGGACGCGATGACATTAGCAACTTATATTTTAGACCCGAAGAATATAACAGCAGAACAGCTTAATAGTTGGGTTCAGGATGTTGATTATTACTGTTTAATGGATGTTTTTATGACATCTATATGTACTTCGCCAATTGCAATAGAAAGAATGGAAGAGTGGACAAAGTCTAATGATGAATGGATTGGAAGAGCTGGCTGGTCTTTATTAGCAAATATATCGATTAAAAATAAAGCGTTACATGATGATTTCTTCTCTCCATACTTAGAAGAGATTAAAGAAAATATACATAATGAAAAAAATAGAAAAAAAGAAGCGATGAATAGTGCTTTAATCGCAATAGGAATTCGTAATGAAGACTTAGAGCGACAAGCGATTGAAATCGCACGTGAAATTGGAAAAGTAGAGGTTGATCACGGTACAACATCATGTAAAACACCAGATGCAGAAAGCTATATAAAAAAAGCGAGAGAAAGAGCTGAAAAAAGAAAATGAAATAAGAAAAGAGGAACGGCTATGAAACCCATTGAAGCAGCACAAGGCATAATTACATCACAATTTCCGAATTGTGATGTAGCTTTACTCGGCGGAAGCGTTGCACGAGGAGAAGCGACGAAAACATCTGACCTTGATATTGTAATAGTTGACCAAAGTTTAACTTCTTGTTATAGAGAATCTTTCTATAGTAATGGATGGCCTGTTGAGGTGTTTGTTCATAATTTTACAACATATAAAACCTTTTTCAAAATGGATTGTGATCGAGGGAGACCGTCGTTACCACAATTAGTTTCAGAAGGGGTTGTATTAAAAGGGGAAAAGGAAATTGTTGAGAAATTAAAAAAAGAAGCGAATGATTTACTACATAAAGGACCAGCTAAATGGACCGAAGAAACGATTAAGCAGAAGCGATATTTTATTACGGATACTTTAGATGACTTTATTGGTGCAACAAAAAGAGAAGAAGAATTGTTTATCGCTAATTTATTAGCGGATTTAGTACATGAATATGTATTAAGAGTAAATGGTAGGTGGCTTGGGAGTTCAAAATGGTTTATTAGAGTGCTAAGAAGATATGATGAGCAATATGCAAACAAATTTGTAGCGGCTTTTGATCATTTTTATAAAACGGGAGAGAAAAATGAATTAATTCATTTTATAGAAATGACGTTAGAACAGTATGGTGGAAGAGTGTTCGAAGGATTTTCTATTGGTAAATAAAAAGGGGAGAGAAAATGAATGTACCATATGTTCAATTAAGAGAATTGACACTAGATGATGTAGAAGATCGCTATCAATGGTCGTTAGATAGCGATGTAACAAAGCATTTAGTCGTACCAGACCAATATCCTCCGTTCACTCGTGGAGATACGAGAATCTGGATTGAAGCTTGCATAAGCCGAAAAAATGGTTATGAACAAAGGGCGATCGTTACTGAGAAAGGTATACATATTGGATGGGTAGACCTTAAAAATTTTGATAAAACAAATAAAAATGCAGAACTAGGAATTGCGATTGGAAATAAAGACTATTGGGGTAAAGGATTTGGAATGGCAGCTCTAAACAGCATGTTACAAATAGGTTTTTCCCAGTTTGAATTGGAGAAAATTTGGTTACGTGTAGATGAAGATAATACACAAGCTAAAAAGAGTTATGAAAATGCCGGATTTGTATGCGAAGGGTTAATGAGAAATGATCGATTGAGACAGGGAAAGTTCATTCATCGCTATCGTTACAGTATATTAAAAGAAGAGTATGAATTAAAAAATAATAACCTATAAAAATATTATGTCAATTAAAAAGGGGAAGATAAAATGATTCGATTACTTACAAAAGCGGATGCAAAACAATATTGGGAGTTACGTTTACAAGCACTACAAGTAAATCCAGAAGCATTTGTAACGACTTATGAAGAAGCAGTACGTCAAGAAAACCCTCTTGAACGCGTTGCTAGTAATCTTTCATCCAACAGTAGTTTTACATTTGGTGCTTTTAATAATGAAAATCGTTTAGTTGGGGTTGTTACTTTATTAACAGAAGAAAAGGACGCATATAAGCATAAAGGGCATATCGTTGCAATGTATGTAGATACTGAAAATCGAAGAAGTGGTCTTGCACGTGATTTAATACGTAAAGCAATTGAAAGGGCAAAAGAGATGAAGCTAGAGCAATTGAATTTAGGGGTTGTGTCAACGAACGAACCAGCCAAACGATTATATGAATCAATGGGATTTAAAACGTACGGAATTGAAAAAAGGGCTATAAAAATGAATGGTGTGTATAGTGATGATGAACATATGGTGTTGTTCTTTTAAGAGAGGAAGTTTTGTATGAAAGATCTCCATTTAGAAAGAAATCTGGACCCTCAAGTAGCGATTTTGTATGCGACGGTTGCTGATACGTTTAATAGATTGCAAAGGTTAGTAGAAGGTACTGAAGAGAACGAACTATCCTATAAAGGGTCTGAAAATAATGAAAATAGTATTGGGCAGTTACTTCAGCATTTAGCAGTTGTCGATTTACATTGGGTGTATCGTTTCAAGGGAGAAGATGTTCCAACAGCATTTGAAAATAAATATGGTCCTATGTTGAATGAAGTAGGAGAAATACCGAGTTTAAGAAAATACACGTTGCAAGAGTTAATGCAAGATTATGAAGCAGTGCAAAAATTGTTTTATGAAGAATGTATGAAACTAACAGAAACTGATTTAACGCGGGAAGTTTTGTATGAAAAAGGGGAAAATGCGACTATAAGATGGGGAATTTGGCATATAGCAGATCATAATCGGTATCATCAAGCACATATAAGTCGATTGAGGAAATTATATAGAGAATATAAACTACATATTCTTTAATTTTTGAATGAACAAACGCCCCTAAATAATAATTAAAGGAGGCGTTTATTTTTATTTGTTTGCTTTTCTTCCCAAGCTATCATTAAATTTTTATGATAATCTTTTGGTTTTTCAATAGAAAACCAGTAAATTGAATGTGCAATAGTTGGTAGTCATCTTTTATGGCGGATTCGTATATTTTCATGGTGAGTATAGTGGGTCGAGATTAAGGTAGATTTTGACCCTTAAAAATTTTGGTATGTAATATCCTTGATTTCATACCAATACACTTTATTCCCATGCAAATCTACTACAATTCTTTCATCATCCCAATAGGAACCTATATCGTTTGCACGTGTTTTCCATAAGGTTAGGGCATACTTTAGTAGCCATAAGGAGAAAAATATTGAAATAATTCCTAGTAAATCAAATTCTTCCATTAAAGATAAAACACTTATTAGAAGGAAAAAAACTCCGAAAGAAAGAACAAATAAAATAGATTGTATAGAGGCTCTGTATATTTTCAGTGTTATCACATCCATAGAAGTAACTTATTTTTAAAATTATTTCTGTTTAATGTTTTTATATTAAGTATAATAAATGAATGTATTATTATCTTTTTCATTGCAAGTGAATGGAAAGTGAAATGTAAGTTTGTATGTAGATTTTTCATCGCGTATACTAAAATATATGTTATAGAGATTAAAAATTAAATACAAGGGGTTTTACAATGAAAGCAATTGTTATAGGGATACTGGCATCATTTTTCTTTGCCTTTACCTTTGTTTTAAACCGGGCAATGGACTTAGAAGGTGGAAGCTGGATTTGGAGTGCATCATTACGGTATTATTTTATGGTTCCAATGCTATTACTTATTGTTATGTATAGAGGGAACTTAAAGCAACTCTTTCAATATATGAAAAACAATCCGAAAGAATGGTTAGTATGGAGTATCGTTGGATTTGGTCTCTTTTATGCACCGCTTAGTTTTGCTGGAGCGTTCGGACCAGGTTGGCTCGTTGCATCAACATGGCAAATTACAATCGTTGCAGGGATTTTGTTAACACCATTTTTTGCGGTGGATCCACTACATAAAAAACTTCCGATGAAGGAATTAGTTATGTCGGGCATTATTTTATTCGGTGTTGTTCTCATGCAAGTAGAACATGCTTCTTCATTAGGTATTCGTGAAACCGTTTTATGTGTAGTTCCTGTACTTATTGCAGCATTTGCGTATCCTCTTGGAAATCGAAAAATGATGCAAGTTTGTAAAGGGGAATTAGATGTATTTCAGCGAGTACTCGGTATGACATTAGCAAGTTTACCATTTTGGTTTTTATTATCTGGTTACGAAGTATTAACTGGCGGATTACCGTCAAGTAACCAAGTTTTTCAATGTTTTATTGTAGCAGTTAGTTCTGGGTTAATCGCGACAATATTATTTTTCTTTGCAACAGATCTTGTAAAAGATGATCCACAAAAACTAGCAACAGTGGAAGCGACGCAGTCTGGTGAAGTTTTATTTGCGCTAGTAGGAGAGCTGATATGGTTATCTGCACCAATTCCGTCATCTTTATCTTGGGTTGGTATGAGTCTCGTTATTATTGGAATGATACTTCATAGTTATGTGGCTGTCGTTGTAAAAAAAGAAGAAAAAATAACGGCGTAATGAGATTAGCTCTTTTTATTAAGAGTTAGTCTTTTTTCATAGAAAGGGATGAAAATATGAATTTACAGCGTGTTGAACAAATTGAAAAAGATTCAATATTAAATGTGCTACAATATGCGGTCGGTCCAAATGAAATAAGCTTAAAGAAGGCAGTAATATTTTATCAAAGTAATAAAGGGACTTTGTACAAATATGAAGAAAAAGCTTGTATAGGTATTGAAGTAATCGGAGCAACTAAAGCACGAGTATGTCATATAGCAGTGGCTTCAGATTATCGTCAAAAAGGAATTGCACTGCAAATGATTAAAGAAGTGGTAAGGATATATCAATTGACTTATATAGAAGCAGAGACAGACGATGGGGCGGTAGAATTTTATAAAAGAATTGGTTTTCAAGTTAAAAGTTTAGGAGAAAAATATATGGGAATCGAAAGATTTCATTGTTATTTGGAAAAATAGTATAAAAATATGCATATGGAGTATAGCTTGAAAAAATAAGATTTACATTTTTCTTCATTTAATAAAACTCTCGCTTATCATTCTCTACGATTTTAATAGAGTTTTGAGGCTTCAGTACACCCATATACATATTTTTGTAGTAATGAATATGATTAAGTTAAAAATTAAGAAAAATATGATAATATATTTATATAAAAGTTTAAATTTACGTGGCTAGTGAGGGAACCAATATGAAAATGAATGAAATAGTAGCAAGCACACAATTTCCAAATACAATCGAAACAATAACAAAAGATTTAAAAGCATTAGGAATCGAAAAAGGAATGACAATTATCGTTCATTCATCACTAAGTTCTATCGGATGGATATCTGGTGGTGCGGTTGCCGTAGTAGAAGCATTAATGAAAGTTGTTACGGAAGAAGGAACGATAATAATGCCAACGCAATCTTCGGATTTGTCCGATCCGAAACATTGGTCAAGACCACCTGTACCGGAAGACTGGTGGCAAATTATCCGAGATAACGTCCCTGCATTTGATTCACGTATAACCCCAACAAGGGGAATGGGTGAAATAGTTGAATGTTTTCGTACATATCCGAATGTAGTACGTAGTAATCATCCGTTAGGAAGTTTTGCTGCATGGGGAAAACATGCAGTAGAGATAACAATGAACCATTCATTATCAATGAGCTTTGGAGAAGAATCTCCATTAAGAAAAATATACGATTTAGACGGGTACGTATTATTAATTGGTGTTGGATATGATTCAAATACGTCTGTTCATTTATCCGAGGTGCGTACTGGTGCATGTGAGTTAATACAAGTAGGAGCACCTATTATAGAAAACGGTGAAAGAGTGTGGAAAGAGTTTGTTGAAATGGATTACGAATCTGAGAAGTTTGTAGAAATTGGTGTGGAGTTTGAGCGAAAAGGAACTGTAAAAAACGGGAAGATAGGTAATGCAACGTGTCGTCTAATGAAACAGCGTGATATAGTTGACTTTGGAACAGAATGGTTTCGTAAGAAAAATTAGTAAGGGATGGTTACAATGAAGGGGAAAAAGGTATTAATTACGAGCGGTGGTTGTCTAGAAAAATGGGATCAAGTACGCGGGCATACGAATATGGCTAAAGGTACAATCGGAAGGATAATCGCAGAAGAACTTCTAGCTAAAGGGGCACATGTTATATATTTACACGGTTATTTTGCGGAGAAACCGAGCGATGTACATAGAGGGTTAGAATTACATCCATTTGAAGGGATTGTTGATTTACAAGATAAAATGAAAAGTATCATCACACATGAAAAGGTTGATGCGGTTATTATGGCAGCGGCTGGATCAGATTGGATTGTGGAGAAGATCTGTGATCAAGATGGTAATGTTCTTAATATGAACGGAAAAATTTCAAGTGATATAGCACCGATTATTCACTTTCAAAAGGCTCCAAAAGTATTAAAACAAATAAAAGAATGGGACCCAGAAACAGTACTTATTGGTTTTAAACTTGAAAGTGATTTAAATGAAGAAGAACTGTTTGAAAGAGCGAAAAATAGAATGAAAGAAGCAAGGGCGAATGTAATGATTGCGAATTCACCACATTCTTTATATTCGCGCGGAGCTGTGCATTATGTAATTGGACAAGATGGTAAAGGGAAGTTGTGTAATGGGAAAGATGAAACAGCGAAAGAAATTGTCAAAAGCTTAGAGGTATTATGTAATCGTGTCACTGCTTTTTAAAATTAAGTTTTTAGATAAGAATGAATCCGCATAGTAATAAGTAAGCGAAACTTTAATTGGTGGGAATTTTACTTTTACACGAATGTGAAGCGTATATCAATCAAGAGCTATACACAGAATAATTGGTGAGGAGTGGATTCTATGGAACATTTATTAAAGCAAGCTATTAAACTTAGAAACGAAAAGAAATATGCGCAGTCTAAAGAGATGCTTATAGGATTAACAAACTTTACAAAGGATGCAGAAGTACTGTATCAGTGTGCGTGGATACATGATGTAATGGGGCTAGAAACAGAAGCAGTTCCGTATTATGAGCAGGCAATCGCAAATGGACTTGATGGCGAATCCCTTTGCGGTGCTTATATTGGTCTAGGAAGTACATATCGTTGTATAGGGGAATATGAAAAGGCAATTACAGTATTAGAAGCTGGGGTGAAAAAATTCCCAGAGAACGATCCGATGAAAGTATTTTTATCATTAGCAAAATATAACGTAAACGATCACGAGTCAGCGATGAAATTATTACTTGAAACTGTCGTGAAAGTAGAGGAAGTAAAAGAATTTGAACGTGCCATTTCATTTTATAAAGACCACTTAAATGAGGTTTTTAAATAAAGGAGTGAACGTATGAATGTTACACTATCGCGAAGGCGAAAAGGTATTTGGATTGGACTCGTCTCTTTAATTATGCTATCAAACTATTTATTGTATGCTCTTCCAATAGTACCAGCTGCGCCGAAAGAAGTTGTACTTGGGTCATTATTAGATTGCATGTTTGTCATTCCAATCATCACGTATTTCTTCATTATTCGAAAAAGGTACTCGTTAACGTATATAGTTCCTGTTGTAATAGCTGGTTATATTTTTGCAAGATTTATTATTCCAAGTGACTATTTACAAGATTTTTCATACGTTTCTTATATTATAGTTGCAGGAGAAATTGCTTTTGTATGTTTAGAGTTATTCCTTCTATATAAAATTGTTAGAAAGCTTCCTACCATAATAAAAAAATATAAAGAATATAAAAGTGAGTACTCTTCATTTTCTTATGCAATTGATGCTGCGTTTGACGCTACTATGAAAAGAAATAAATTAATAGATATCATTGTAACGGAGTGTAAGTTAATCTATTATGCATTTTTATCGTGGCGTGAAAAAGTACCAGAAGGTGAATACGTATACTCATATCACAAAAAGACTGGTGCAATAGGTGTATATATCATGATCATCCATGCGACCTTAATAGAAAGTATTGGTTTTCATTATTTGCTACACCAGTGGAATCCAGTAATAGCATGGATTTTACTTATTTTAAATGTATACGCGATGATTTATTTTATAGCTGAAATACAAGCGATGCGTAAAAATCCACTTATCGTAACAGAAGAACAAGTAATCATTCAAATTGGATTAGGAAAGAAAATTGTTATACCATTTACACAAATTGATAATATTGCGTTTTACAAGGATGAATTGCTAACGGCAAAAGAAGGGAAACAGGTATTGGATGCAACTGTTATGGAGTTCATAAAAGAACCTGCTACTTTTGAAATAACATTAAAAGAGCCAGTGAAAGCACAGTTGTTATATGGATTTTCTAAAACAGTAAGTCGTGTGCACTTAAATGTTGATGAAGAACGAAAATTTTATGATGCGGTTAAGGAAAAGTTAAAACATGAGTAATAGTGCTGTTAGTTACATAAAAACAAATGAGTTTCCGTTAGAAGTGAAAAAATATGAAACATGGATAGTGAAAAACTCTTTCTAAATAAGAAGGAGTTTTTCTTGTGTACTTGTATAAATCATTATATAAAGAAGTATGTAATTGAGGATAGAACTAGTATGAGGGGAAACAAAATAATGAATAAGTTACTTACATCGAAAAGTGAAATTATAGAAAGAAAAATCCGGTATAACTCAACAATAGTAGATCACAATTGTTTATTACTTGAAAAGCAATCACAAAGTATCGTTTTATTTCACGAGGTGCAGTATTCATTTACAATGACTGCAAAAGATACTAAGTTAACAATCCCAAAAGGAAGTTATACAATCGCATATTATTGGAAAGATCGTCCGTACAATTTATACGTATGGAGAGATATAAAAGGGAAGTATTTAGGTTCCTATTTTAATATCGTAAAAAACACACAAATAAAAGACGAAGTGGTTTCCTTCGAAGATTTAATCATCGATATTATGGTACTTCCAAATGGAGAATACTTCCTATTAGATAAGGATGAATTACCAGAACCATTAGGAAATTTCGAAGGTGGTTATGTGAACGAAGCTCTTCATTTATTAACGGATACAATTAAAACGTTCCTTCCAAAAATAATAAAAGGGACTGCTGATATCTTTAAAAATAAATAATGTTCGCTAAAACCTAGTTGACTTATCGGAAATATTTGTATAATATGTACTTAATTCCATAACGTATTGCTGATTGGAGAAACCAAAGGCATTTTATCTGTTGATAAAATGCCTTTGGTTTTTTTATTGCACAAATACTGAATCTGTTCATTTATATGAATCATTTTAAGGAGGAGAAGAAATGACTGTTTCAATTGATGGGGTATCAAAATATTTTTTGAAACAAACTGGTACTGTTCAAGTATTAGAGAATATTAATTTTCAATTAGAGAAAGGGGATTTTGTTACAGTAATTGGTCCGAGTGGGTGCGGAAAAAGTACATTACTAAAAATTGTTGCAGGTCTAGATAATGATTTTGAAGGTGAAGTTATTATTGACGGGGAGCCTATCTTAAAAACGAGCAAGAAACAAGGTTTTATTTTTCAAGAGCATAGGCTTTTTCCATGGTTAACAGTTGAAGAAAATATAGCGGCAGATTTGTCGTTAAAAGATAAGTATGTGAAAGATAAGGTGAGAGAATGGGTTGAAATCGTTCGGTTAGATGGCTTTGAAAAATCGTATCCGAAAGAAATTTCAGGCGGGATGTCACAACGTGTTGCGATAGCGAGAGCGTTATTAAGAGATCCGAATGTATTATTACTTGATGAACCTTTTGGAGCGCTGGATGCTTTTACTCGAAGTCATTTACAAGAAGTATTGCTGAATATTTGGGAGCAGAAGAAAACAACAATGATATTCGTTACACATGATATAGACGAAGCGATATATCTTTCAAACCGAATTATCATTATGAGTGCAAAACCAGGGAAAATACATAAAGTGATTGAAAATAATTTGCCTTATCCGCGAAATAAAACTTCTCAATCGTTCCAACAACTTCGAACGAAAGTATTACAGCAGTTTGAATATGGAGGGTTGATTCAAACAAGTATATAGGAAAAGGGTGATTTTATATGTATAAAAAATTTAAAATTCTTTCTTTTGCTTTAGCTATATCAGTATTTTTATTAGGATGTGAAAAAAGTACAGTAAGTAGTAAGAAAGAAGATGTAACAATACAAATTGGTATACAACAAGGATTAAGCCCGCTATTACTAGCAAAGAAAAAGGGGTGGTTTGAAGAGGAGTTTAAAAAAGAAGGAGTTAAAGTGAAATGGACAGAGTTCCAAAGTGGACCTCCTTATTTTGAAGCAATCGCATCAAACCGATTAGACTTTGGTGAAGTAGGGAATTCTCCAGTCATTTCAGCGCAAGCAGCAGGTATTGGATTTACCGAAATCGCCAATACAAGTTATGCGAGAAAAGGAACTGGAATTCTCGTTCAAAAAGATAGCAAAATTGCGAGTGTAAAAGAGTTAAAAGGTAAAAAAATTGCAGTAGCAAAAGGAAGTAGTGCTTTTAATTTATTGTATCGAGCACTTGATAAAGAAGGTATTGATGCAAAAGATGTAAATGTCATTCAATTACAACCAGATGAAGCTCAGCCTGCATTCGAATCAGGATCAGTAGATGCATGGGCGATTTGGGACCCTTTCATATCATTACATACGTTAAATAAAGGTGCGAAGGTGATTGCAGACGGTGAAACATTAAATGTCTCTTCACCAGAATTTTTAATTACGAGAACAAAATTTGCGAAAGAACATCCAGAATTAGTTGAGAAATTCCTCAAAGTTTATGAGAAAGCACGTGTATGGCAAGATGCTAACTTAGATGAAGCAATAAAAGTATATACTTCTGTAAAAAAGATAGATGCGAAGATCGTAAAAGAAGTGTTTAATCACGACAAACCAATTTTAGTTCCAGTAACGAAGGAAATAATAGCAGAACAACAAAAGACAGCGGATTTTCAATATAAGCTCGGTTCTATAAAGAAAGAAATTAAGACGGAAAAAGTTGTAGATAATTCTTTCGTAGAAAAAGCATTGAAAGCGAAGTGAAAAGAGGTTTTGTAAAGTGGAAAATACGAAAGCTGTTATGAAACCAGCGAGTATAACGATTAAGAAAAATGACATAAAGAAGGTACGAAAGTTAAATGTAAAAGTTTTAGTAAGGGCGATTACTATACCGGTTATTATATTAATAATTTGGCAGTTGGCTGGCGTATTCGGTCTTGTTTCTAAAACAGTTTTACCAACACCATTAGATATTTTTCTAGCTTTCCAAGAGCTTATTAAAACAGGAGAGTTATTCGGCCATTTAAGTATTAGTGTATTCAGGGCTGCGGCTGGTTTCTTTATTGGTGGGGGCTTAGGAATCATTTTAGGAACAATTGTTGGATTTTCAACGAGAAGTGAGCAATATTTAGACCCATCTGTGCAAATGTTAAGAACTGTACCTCATTTAGCTGTTGCGCCGCTTTTTGTATTATGGTTCGGTTTTGGTGAAACATCGAAAGTGTTATTAATTGCAGATGGTGCATTTTTTCCTTTATACGTAAACGCATTTTTAGGTATTAGAGGTGTGGATTCAAAGTTATTTGATGTTGCGAGAGTGTTAGAGTTTAGCAAAAGAAAACTAATTACGAAACTAATTTTACCATCTGCATTGCCTAACCTTTTACTAGGAGCAAGGTTATCGTTAGGTGTTGCATGGGTGAGTTTAGTAGTAGCAGAACTTATGGGATCTACAGAAGGTATTGGTTATATGATTATGGATGCAAGGCAATTTTCAAATACAGATATCGTATTTGTCGGCATAATTATCTTTGCATTTGTTGGGAAGTTTTCTGACTCTCTAGTACGTTTACTAGAAGTGAAGTTTTTAAGATGGCGAGATAATTTTAAAGGTGAGACTGGGAATTAACATATAAATTATTAGGGGTAATTTATATAGAATTTGTTAGTATACGTTTCAAAATAAATAAGGGGTGTGTAAAGGTATGGAATTATTATGGTTTATTCCGGCTTATGGAGATGGTCGATATTTAGGAACGACAAAACGAGGAAGAGCAGCTGAATATGGTTATTATAAGCAAGTTGCTGCGGCAGCTGATTATTTAGGATATACGGGTGTTTTACTTCCAACTGGTCAAGGATGTGAAGACCCTTGGGTGTTAGCTTCAGCTCTTGCTGCTGAAACAGAAAAACTAAAATTTTTAGTAGCAGTGAGACCAGGACTAATGTCACCTACAGTTGCAGCGAGGATGGCATCTACATTTGATAGAATTTCAGATGGGAGACTACTTATTAATGTAGTAGCTGGAGGAGATCCAGTTGAACTACAAGGAGATGGATTATATCTTGAGCATGATGAAAGATATGAAGCAGCGGATGAATTTTTAAAGGTTTGGAAATCGACATTGCAAGGTGAAACGATCTCTTTAGAAGGAAAACATATTCAAGTTACAGATAGTAAAGTTGTATTCCCGCCAGTTCAAACACCATATCCTCCTATATATTTCGGAGGATCATCAGCTGCTGGAAAAGAAGTAGCAGCTGAACATAGTGATGTATATTTAACGTGGGGAGAGCCACCAGAGCAAGTGAAAGAGAAAATAGAAGAAGTAAGAAAACTTGCAGAAGAGAAGGGAAGTACAGTACGATTTGGCATTAGATTACACGTAATTGTAAGAGAAACAGAAGAAGAAGCGTGGGAAGAGGCAGAACGTTTAATTCAATATGTGGATAATGAAACAATTGAGCTTGCTCAAAAGACATTTGCAAGATATGATTCGGTTGGTCAAAAGAGGATGACACATTTAAATAAAGGTACGAGAGAGTCGTTAGAGATAAGCCCTAATTTATGGGCTGGAATCGGACTTGTAAGAGGTGGGGCAGGTACTGCACTTGTAGGCAATCCACATACAGTAGCAGAAAGGATAAAAGAATATGAATCGTTAGGAATTGATACGTTTGTTTTATCAGGATATCCGCATTTAGAAGAAGCGTATGAGGTCGCAGAATTGTTATTCCCATTATTGAAAGACGAGAAGAAAGAAGAAAATAAAATTGTTGGTGAAATGATTGCTGATGCATATGCATTAAAAAAATAGTGAGAAATAAAGTTTCACATATTTATTGCTTTATTTTGTTCACTGCCTGTTAATACGGGATAAAAAACCCGCAAGTTATTCGCTTGCGGGTTTTCATCGTAAATTATTAGAAAATATGGTAAAATTAAAGGGTAACTTAAGGTGCGGTTGGTTGTTCAATTATCACTTCTCCGAGTAGGAGGGGGGTGATAATACGTGAGTGAAATAGCGTTGCTACTGCAAGGTGGACTGTTTCTCGTTGCATTGTTAACGTTCGTCGTCGTTTTAATAGACAAGCTCAAAAAATAACAACCCACCTATGCTTATAGAATGTGGGTTGTTTTGTTTGTAAGAAACAAATAGGATAAATGAACAATCCAATCTGCTAAGTTACGTGGACTAGTGTGTAGCCGCACACTAGTCTTTTTTATTTATATACAATTTATAATTGGTTTATGTGATTGTATTGTTCTTTTCATACTCATTATAACACAGTGTCTTTTCATCAAGAAAGGAGACCGTATGTTCTGGTTCCTGTTATATAGTAGGTGCTTTTTCTTTAAACAGCCCATCCATATACTGTTTTAAACTTTGGACATAAAATTTCTGCGTATTCACATTATTTACACCGACAATCGGCGATGGAAGGTCAAATCTTTTTTCTGATAAATGAACGACAACATCAAAGATGTCAAACAAACGAATGAAGCAAAACAGGCCGTCTTTATCGCTAAGTAAAATAAAGTAATGATTTTCACTACTTGTATTTAGCGTATTCCATAAAGAACTTTTGCTTAAATCACGTACAATGCTTTTTTCTTTTAGTTCCACGAAATCTGCATTTGAGAGAATGGTAGAAATATCAATTGCATCTTGATCTTCAAAGTAGCCATCAACTGTTTGTACAGCGAATGTATAAGCCATTTTTAATACACTCATTTTATATTTACGGTTATCTAATAGTAATTCACGTTGAATAGAACTCGCTACTTTCGTTACACGTTCCTCCTTCCAAATTTCATTATGTAAGGAAATATCGTGCTTTTTACATAGTTTCATAATTAATGCATTAGAATAAAGAATCTCGTCGCTTACTTCGACAACATCAGTCTCAGCAGCCGCAAGTTCCTCACCGTGCTCATTCGTATAGAGTGGGGAATCAATTTGTCTTTTCATTTGTTCAATCTTAAATTGACTCAATTTATGCCTAATTAAAGGACGATCAATATCTGTTGTCATTTGTTCATGACAAGTATCACAAATTGAGTTTGTGAAATAATATCCACATAATATTTCTGGAATGACATATTGTTCACTAAGTTCTTTCGTATCTTTTCTGCAAATGATGCATTGTGTCATTTTTATCACCTTTACCTGCAAATTTGTATGTAATCTCATTGTAGTGTATTTATTGGTATTTTGGAATATTGTAAAGGAAAATATTATGTGAAATTCATACTTATTTTGGTACAATGAAGAGAAGTGCTAGTTTAAAGGAGGCCGTTTTTTTGAAATCAAAAGTGCACTTTTGGACATTAGAAGTGCTAATGGTTGTAGGAATCATATTTATTTGCACAAAAATATCATTTTTATTTCAACCGATTGGTATCTTCATATCAACATTGTTTTTCCCAATCTTAATCGCGCTTTTTTTATACTTCATATTTAATCCTGTATTAATCTTTTTGGAGAATAAAAAAGTACCTAGAAATTTAGCGATATTACTGTTATATCTTTTTATCATAACATTAACTGCGGTTGGCGTTGGAGTAGTTGTTCCTACGATTTCACAACAGCTAATGGACTTAGTAAAAAATATGCCAGGCTACATAAAAGAGGGGAAAGTATACATACAAGAATTATCACATCATAGGTTGTTTGAATGGTTATCTACACAAAACTACGTTTCCATTGAAACAATTGAAAAAAATGCGATTGAATACTTAAAAGATATTCCAAATACAATTACGTCGAGTGCAACGGCTTTATTTGGTATTATCACGAACGTTGCATTAGTTGTATTTACAGTACCGTTCATTTTATTTTACATGTTTAAAGATGGACATGCCTTTCCAGGAAAAGCGGTAAGTTTATTACCTGAGTCTTACCGTGAAGAGGGGCTTCGTATCATTAAGGAAACGAACGAAACATTATCTGCATATATTCAAGGGCAAGCGCTCGTTTGTATATTTGTAGGTGCGTTTACTTTTATCGGTTATTTAATTATCGATTTACCGTATGCTTTTGTTTTAGGAATTATTGCAGCATTTACAAACATCATTCCTAACTTAGGGCCATTTATTGGGGCAGCACCAGCTGTTATTGTAGGACTGTTCGTTTCTCCGATGCAAGCCTTATACGTAATTATTATCGTAACAATTGTACAACAGTTTGAAAGTAATATTATTTCACCGCGTATTATGAGCTCGAAATTAAACATTCACCCATTAACAATTATTATCCTAATTTTAGGGGTAGGTAATTTTGCTGGAATCCTCGGAATGATTTTAGCAGTACCAGTTTATGCAGTAACAAAAACTGTTGTTTCGAACTTAGTGAGATTGTTTAAGACAAAGAGAAGTAATCGGAAATAGTGAAACCTGAGAAAGATACACCGCTTTTTAAGTGGTGTATCTTTTGTTTATAAATAAATAATTAAAAGTGGGTTGATTTGATTTTATTATATATTTTTTATACATCAAATTCAGTGATAAACTTGTGTGATATAAGCTCTATAAAACTATGTGGAATCCCTCTGAACTATCCAAATCATTTCCTTACAGCGTGCTATCAACATCATAATCGACTCCTTTCAATTCTATATAGTTAAACGATTAAAGGTGAGTGTAGTATTTGCTTCTACGATCTCGAATTTCATCAATAACTTGTTTATATTGTCTTTCTTGTTTTAATTCATTTTGAGATATTGTTTCTTTTTGAATTGTAATCGTTAAAAAGAAAAGGTGAAACTTCATATGTGAATTCCTCCTTTCGAATTGGAATTACAGATGACTACAGTAATGACTTTGTCTTTCTTTTACATGATCTATAGCCTGATTAATTTGTCGTTCATGAAACATTTCAGACTCAGAAAATGTATTTTTTTGAATGGTAATGGTTAAAAAGAATACTTTAAATTTCATTAGATAATTGCCCCTTTATAAGTGATTTAGAAAAAACGAGTGTAATAAGAAATTACAGATGACTACAGTAATGACTTTGTCTTTCTTTTACATGATCCATAGCCTGATTAATTTGTCGCTCATGAAACATTTCAGACTCGGAAAATGTATTTTTTTGAATGGTAATGGTTAAAAAGAATACTTTAAATTTCATTGGATAATGACCCCTTTATAAGTGATTTAGAAAAGACGAGTGTAATAAGAAGATTGGCGCTCTTTTACTTCGTCCATAATGTTTTGAATGTGTTGCTCACGTAAAATCTCTTTCTGTGAAAGTTTACGTTTTTGAATAGTGATAGTTAAAAAGAATGCTTTAAATTTCATTAGATTTATGACCCCTTTATAAGTGATTTAGAAAAGACGAGTGTAATAAGAAGATTGGCGCTCTTTTACTTCGTCCATAATGCTTTGGATGTGTTGCTCACGTAAAATCTCTTTCTGTGAAAGCTTACGTTTTTGAATGGTGATTGTTAAAAAGAATGCTTTAAATTTCATGAATATATTGCCCCTTTAAAATATATTTTTAATACATTTGAGTGTAGTATGAACTTTTAATGTCAGTTATTTTATCAGTCAGTTGTTTTAACTGTTGTTTACGATTGATTTCAGTTTCAGATAAAGTATTTTTTTGAAGCACAGTCGTAAAAAAGAAAATATGAAAAGTCATAAATGAATTCCTCCTTTCGAAAAGGAATTACAGGTGATCACAGTAAAGTGCTTGGCGCTCCTTAACATCATTCATAGCTTTTTCAATTTGCTCATTATGAAGAATTTCCCCTTTGGAAATTGTATTTCTTTGAATCGTAATACTTAAAAACAATACGCTAATAGTCATTGAATGTTGCTCCTTTCTTAGAAAAATAATGTAAGAGACTAAAAAACCGCGCAAAAAAACCACAGGAAGATACAGTTCTCCTATGGCTGGGCGTGAAAAAGCCACAGGAAAGTATACGACCTCCTGTGGCGAATTTATGAATTAAATGAAATAAAGTACGATTTTCAATTCTCCATTAGGGTGGTCGAATTCATATTTAATTGTCCAGAAAACACAGGTGCAGTTAACGCTAAAGTTAATGCATGTAATTGTAATTTCATCATTTCCTTCGACCTCCTTTTAGAATTTTTTTCTTACGTTAGTAAGTATATACAATTAATGGATAATTGTAAACATAAAAAATGAAAATTTTTAATTTTGATTAAAATGCGTATATTTAAAAAGGGATTTGAAAGTAAATATTGTAATTAACGAAATATCGATAAAAATGGGGGATGCTAAATGAAATATATGCATCATAACATAATCGTTATGCTAACAATTTTTTTATTTATTACGGCTTGTTCTAATGGAGAAAGAATAAAAGATATATATGATGTTAGTTCAGATGATTTTAAGAAATATACTGGGACATACGTTGGTAATAATTCAGATGTGGTTGCAATTATTAATCATTTACCCGGTGGTGGAACAGTTCAAAGTATAAGTTTAGAAAATGAAAATATAAAAGTGAACTATGGCGCAAAAGAGAGTGGGGCTCTTACAGAAGAAATGATTGAGACGTATTGGTTTGATGAGAAAGATACGATGAAGAAGAATTTTCTCTTTAACATTATTTATCTTGTAGTTTTAGTGCCAAATGCAAACAGTTACGAGTTTCAGGTAGAGAATATAAAATTTATGATGAAAAGGGAGGAAATCCTATCAATCTTGCATGGAAAATTTGATGATTTTCCAAAAGAAGATGATATATGGGATAAAAAGAAAGTAGTAAAGTTTCTTAACGATAATAATGAAAAAATTAAAATGCTTGTGGAAGATAAAGATTTTCGGAAATCTTTATTTGCTAAATATCCAGTGAGCCAGTTGAAATAATGGAGGGGAGAAGATGGAGTTAGTATACAAAATTTCTTATCATAGAATACAGGACCTTTATTACAATTTTTGAAAGAAGACATTCCGTACATCCCGCATGTAACAGTTGGAAGAAAAGAAAGTGTCGCGTTAGCTGCTGAAGTAGTGAAGGAGATTCCTAGTTTTCATGGGAAGTTAAATTGTGTGATTGATAGAATAAGCGTGGAGCGAATTGGAGAGAACGGGGAATCAATTATTGAATTTGAAGTGCCATTTC
This sequence comes from Bacillus sp. 5mfcol3.1, assembly GCF_900114335.1. NCBI lineage: Bacteria > Bacillati > Bacillota > Bacilli > Caryophanales > Bacillaceae > Bacillus > Bacillus sp. 5mfcol3.1. The sequence continues at coordinate 245,269 of NZ_FOST01000003.1, forward strand.
TAAAAAGCTGACAAAAGTCAGCTTTTTATTTCGTAGCATGAAGTAATGCACCAATTGCACCGCTATTACCACCATCTTGTAAAAAGATTGGTGTTTTATTTTGATATTCGGTGTAGCTACTAATAATATGTTGAAGTTGTACGTTATTACATAAAGTCGAACCAATATAAATAATATGTTCAATGTTTTTTGTTTCAGCGAATTGAAGGCTTAATGCAGTAACGACTTCACCGACAAGTCCTTGTACAGTAGCTAGTATATCGGAGCTACTATTATTTGATTCTGTAATGGCTGCTTTTCCGAAGTTACTAGCAGTTAAGTTATTATCGATAGGGGAAAGAATACCACCATAAATATCTCCAACCGTAATATCTAGTTCTTTTCTAGATCCTACTTTTGTTAGAGGGATTACATCTTCAAAATGATCTATATTTGTTAACAATTTTGAAAGTCCCATAATAGTCCCACCGCCAACTCCGGTTCCACCAGCGCGAATATATTGTTCATTATAAACGTAATGGATAGAAGTACCTGTACCGATATTGGTTAAAATAAAATTGCGTATAGCATGTTTTTCTTCTTTTAATATGTATTGGACACCTGCAAGAGTAGCTTCAAATTCGTTTAGCTCTATTATTTTATATGAACTTGTAAGCAGTTGCTGTAATAGTTTCGATTTACCACCCGTAATACATATTTGTTTTATGCCATTGTTGTTTTTAATCCAATCTATTATTTTATGTTGTTCATGCGAATAAAATTTTTCAAAAGTTAATAGCCTTTTTTCGTTAAAATAAGCTATTTTAGTTAATGTGCCTCCAGCATCGATACCGATAGTACGTTCCATTTTCCTGCTCCTAACTACGTAATATGTTTTCCTATTTATTTTTAATTGGTTGAGAATAGATATTCCCAACTGATATAAGGAACAATTTAATCTGCTTGATATATTAATAGTTTTTCTATAGTTACAATAGGCTGGTCGTTTACAGTTGCAATACCTTTACCAAGAACAAAACCTCGGCGATTGCGCGTTAGTTCATAATGTAAATCAAGTTTATCACCGGGATATGCTTTTCCTTGGAATTCAACTCCATCTAAAGAGGAGAGGAATCCTAGTCCTTCAGAATCACTTGTATGTACAAATGCACTAAGCTGAGCAAGTGCTTCTACAATTAACATATGAGGCATATGTTTTTGATTATCATTTATAAACCATTCGTTATTTGTAATGAGTTTATATCCTGTAACGGATTCACCTTGTTTTACATTTGTTACTTTATCAGTCATTAAAAATGGATAACGATGGGGAAGAGTGTCTTTAATATGCATATGAAAGTACCTCCAATTAATAATACCCCTGCTAAATTTAAGCAGGGGAGTGGGAACTAATTTTTAACTAATTCATTTACTTTTTCAAGAGTGAAAATGCCGCTATTTCTAATGTTTTCAACAACTTGTTGCAACACTTCTTTATCTTGAACGAGTGCAATACGTACGAAGCCTTCTCCGTGAGGTCCAAATGCATGACCAGGTGTAACAACGACATTCGCACGATCCATTAATGCATAAGCGAAGTCTAGAGAAGTCCATCCTTGTGGAATTTCAGCCCAGACAAACATACTACCAGCTGGCTTATCGACATTCCAGCCAAATGTTCGGAATCCATCGACTAAAGTATCTCTCCGTTCTTGATAAATATCGCGGTTTTTCTCACAAAATACAGCGCCATTTCTTAGTGCTGCAGATGCCGCTTTTTGAATTGGTAAAAATACACCGTAATCGGTATTAGATTTAAATTGAGTAAGTGCACGAACAATTTCTTCGTTTCCAATCATATATCCAATACGGCTACCTGCTAAACTATAACTTTTTGACAAAGAATTGATTTCTACACCAACTTCTTTAGCACCATGTACAGAGAGGAAGCTAATTGGCTTATTACCATCGAAATAAAATTCAGCATAAGCAAAATCATGGACAACGATAATATTATGCTTTTTCGCGAATGCGATTACTTCTTTAAAGAAATCTTCATGAGCCATTGCTGGAACGGGATTCCCTGGGAAGTTTAAAATCATCATCTTCGCTTGATCGGCAATTTCTTCAGGGATGACTCCTAAGTCTGGTAAGAAATCATTCTCTTTCTTTAAAGGCATGTAGTAAGATGTTGCACCAGCCATTTGAATACCTGTTTCATAAGCTGTATATCCTGGATCAGGAACTAATATAATATCACCTGGATTTGCATAAACCATAGGTAAATGAACGAGCCCGTCTTGTGAACCCATTAATAATAAAACTTCTTTATCCGCATTTAATAAAACGTTATGAGTGTTGTTGTAATATTCAGTTACAGCTTCGTGAAATTCTTGAATACCTGATAATGTATACCCGTAGCTCTCTTTCTCACTCGCTGTATGTACCATTGTTTCTCTTACAAAATCAGCGGGCGGCATATCAGGATTTCCGATGCTCAAATCAATCATGTTATGACCTGCTGCAATTTTTTCTTTTTTATAGGCTCCTAATTCACTAAATATAGAAGATTGGAATGCTTTCATTCTAGTTGCTAACGTGTAAGTCATCAAAACCCCTCCTAAAACAGTGCTTTCATTCTGCGTTTTTAATTATTCTGAAAACACATGTTTATATTTTATCATTTTTTTATGAAAATTAAAACGATTGACAAATTTAGAGGAAGGATTAGCCTATTTTGAAAAGTATCGATGTAAATAACGTAGACGTGTTAATTGAAATGTCTATTATAGGATTCATTTTATATAACTTAAGTTATTTTATAGTTTTTATTAAGTATTTGTGGAAGATTTCTAAAGTGAAATAACGCAGAAAATATTTTCTGCGTTTCCTCTGAAATGTAATCATTTCTTTTTATACGTGCATAATTTTTCAGCTGTCAAAAAGTATACATTTAATGTACCGTCGGCAACTTTTAAAGTTTGCTCTGATGTAAATGAATTACCATAATCAATGTGATATACATTAGAATTTTTGACAAATGAGCCTTTATATAAATCGTCTTTATTCTTTGTGGTTTGCATTTCTACTAAATTTTGCACAATTTCCTCTTTATTTTCTTTTTTGACAACTGTTTCAAATTTATAATATACAGGGCATTCACCATTTTTATTGTCAACGACTTCCCAAGAACCGTATATATCGTTATTGCTGCATCCACTAAGTAGGATGATTAGTATAGGAATTGTAAGTAGAACCTTTTTCATTTTGTGCTCCTTTCTTTTAAATTTGAATAAACGTGCGAATACGATAGGGATATTATAATAAATAAAGTTTAAATTTTTTTAAAGAATTATTTAATTTCATATAAAAATTTAGGAGAAATTAAATAAGCATGAATCTAGTGTAAAGTCAGATTCATGCTAGTACTATAGCCTATGTTATGTCTTTTTTGAGGATATATAAAGAGGAAAGCAGAAGCACTATTCCATTTATTATATATACGCTTGCGATCATAAAGGCTAACGTACCTGCGCCAAATCCTGCTTTATCGAATATAGAAGCAAATGTTGCGATAGTCAAAAAGATAATGGGAGTCAGTAGTAAAAATATGAAACCTGCCACGATTCTTTTTTTAAAACTATGTCCAGATAAGGAAATGGCTAAAAAGTTTAGGATGCTAAACAGAGCAATTGCAAAGAGCAGGACAATAAATACTTGGATGCCATCAGACATTTTACCACTCCTTTTATAAAGAGTACTCTTTATAATCTATTCGAAATAAAAGAGGGCTACTCCTTTAGATAATTTCAATAAACGTAATAAATAGGCGTATTATAAAACAAAGAAGTATGGATTCAATATTATATCCATACTTCTTTGTTTATTTTATAAATTCGCAGATTGCGAATGCTGTTTTTCATAATGTTTCTGCTTAGAAAGGGAAATAGAAATAATCAATAATGAAACGACTCCGAAGATGAGAACCATATATTGTAACCCAATTGTATCTAAGAAGAACCCTGTGCCAAGTAAGACGATTTGGAACATAACCCTCTCAAACATATTACGGAATGAGAAGAGGCGACCGTGATAACTTTTTTCAACTTTCGTTTGGAAAATTGTCGACATAATAGGGAAGAAGCAGCCAACGCTAAACCCAAACAAACCAAATGATGTAAGAGCCATCCATTTTATATCGCTAAAGAACAATGAAAGGTGTGCAAAAGCAGTACAAACTGCGAAGAAATATAGTAATTTTTCAGGTTTGAAATGATCAGATAGACGTTTAATTACGAAGGCACCTAACATAAATGCGACACCTTCAATTGTATATATGAACCCTTTAATCGTAGGATCATGTTGCATTTCGCTAATGTTAATAACCATTAAATTAAACCCAGCTATAAATAATAGAGGGATAATACTTAATATAAGTGCTGTAAAAGCAATAGGAATTCCTTTTAAAATACGAAATACTTCCATAAAGCTATTATCTTTTGCAGCTTGTTTACTTGGTGTTGTTGATTTCTTGTCTTCGAATTGTAGGAAGAAAGTCGAGAGGAATAATAAGGCGTATGCTGCCATTGAGAAGGCATACATGTACTGTAAACTCATCACAACTAAAAGAATTCCACCTAGTGAAGTACCTGCAATACGAGCGATTGTACCAACATTCATATGTACACCATTCATTTGTAATAACTCATGCTCACGTACGATGAGTGGAATTACAGATTGTAATGCAGGGAAATAAAATGCTGCTGAAATTTGAAGAGCAACCATAAATGCAATCATAAATGCGATACTTTCAAATTGAATAGCAAAAAACATGAAAATAACACTTAAAACTCGACCAAACCCAGCGTAAAGAAGAACTTTTTTCTTTTCATACTGATCGATGACACGGCCAGCCATAGGTCCAACTAGAACACCGGCTAATAGTCCGATAAATAATATAACTGATTTCATGAAATCAGAAGGGACATATTTTTGCATAAATTCAAGGTTGCCAAGAATACCAAGCCATAATCCTAGACCTGCAATAAACTCCCCAATTAAAACAATCCAAACGTTTTTATTACGCCACATAACATAAAACCTCTCCGTCTTTTAAAATGAAAAACTCGTATATAAAACCTCCTTATTTATGTAGTATTTTTATACGAACTTTTTTAGAGTCAGAGTCTATATTACGTGTTTCATAATTGGATTTCAATCTTTTTGATTTGTCAAAAATTTGATGCGTTAATTGATGAAATAAGTGAATTAAAACATAAAAAATTTATGATTAAAGCTAATAGAAAGTAAGGGTACATATAAAAAAGCAAGAACGTATAACTACGCCTCGCTTTTCTCAAGTACAAACTTAAATATTAGATTCACTTAGCAACATTTACGCTCTTGTCCAATAGCTAAAGCGCTAAAAGATAGTGGGCCAACAACTTCTGCGCTTGCACCACTAGTAAGGTTTTCTACAGTTAATGAATATTCGTGTGTTCCACTGCTAACGTTTTGATCTATAGCTTGAAATGTTTGTACGTAGAATTGTTCAGAATCTGTAGATTCAATACCTACTTGTGCATTAAAAATTTCAATATTATCACGGAAAATTCGGAATAAAACTTGTGAAGTCTCAGTTATACCTTCTACACCAATTGTAGCGATTAATTCTACTCGATTATTACGTGAATCTCTACTTGAAATTCGCAATTTCAAATTTGCTAAAATTGCTTTATTTGGAGAAGCTGGGATTGCAAAAGTTGTTTCACCAGTTTTACTTATAGGCTGAGTAGCTTGGTAATCAATGATATGAGTCATATTCTTCACCTCCTCATATACTAGAATATGAAAATAGTGAATAATTAGTTTGGACAAATACTAGATTATTTAATAGAGTCAACAATAATTATTGAAAAGAAGAAATTCACATAAAAGCATTAAGAATATATCACAATAAGATGATATTTTTCTTAATGCTTTTTGTAATTAAGCAGAATATTCTTCTTTACGTACTTCAAAAAATTCATTACGTCGTAAGTAATTATAAATTTTCTCTGAAACCTCTTCTTCTTCAGACACTAAGAAACGATGATCAAAAGCGTAGAAAGATTGACCTTTAATTAATTTTACGTAATACATATTAAACGCCTCCTGACACTAGATTATTACTTGCTTCATATTATGATGGCCTATATGTCTGCTAAAAATACTTGGAGTTTCAAAGGGGATAAGTAAAGGGATGAAAGAGCTTACAATTCTGTAAGGTTTATGTCACCTTTTTCGATAGTTTGTATTTACCAGTTTCTTCTATAATGCAAATAGGTTACATAAAATAAGGGGGTAAAAAGATGGATCAAATAATTGGAGAAGTTGTAGCTGGTATTTGTGAATTTGTAGTGGAAGTAACAGCGGATGCTATAGGAAATTTAGTTTCTGGAAATGATGAGGAAAAAGAAACATTATAATAATTTGTAAAAGAATAAAGTTGATCAAATTATAAAGGCTGATTTCTAAAGGGAAATCAGCTTTTTTATTTTTTACATTATATTAATTTAATTTGAATATTCATTTGTTATCATATTTAAGAAGCCTATATAAGGAGGTGAATAAACAAATATGTCGAATTCAGGGCCTGATTTATCTGTTTCTCGTTTGATTGTGGTAAATATAGAGGAAAAAGAATATCATTTTATTGTTCGTGAACATCCGATTGTAGGGAAATTTATATCGCTATTTGAAAATGGGAAAGAATACGGTTTAATAGATAAACAAATCGCTAATAAAGATAAATTTATTACAGCGGAGCTTACTAAGTTAGATTATTTTAATATAGATGTTTTATATCTTACACCTGGGTGGATATGGATTGGTATGGATCAATTTGGTTTACATGCTCGTGAGGCTACTTATAACGAAGTAGATGTTATTATGAAGTTGAAAGAGGATTTATATTATATAGATATATACGAAGAAATAAAAATGTAGTAAATATTTATTCAGGTTAGGGGGGAAGTTCCCATAGTCTTTTTTTTGTTTAATAATAAAGTGAAAAATTATATTATTTTAATGAAAGGTAAATATGATAAGAAGTGAGATGAAAAGAGGATTTGAAAATACATTAAGAGAATTGTAGTAATTATATGAGTCGTATATGTAAATAACAATAGAAAGAAGATGATAATATGAGTAAAGAAGAGCTTGTGAAAAAACAGTTTGGCAGCAATGCAGATAAATATGTAAATAGTAAAATACATGCTAAAGGACTGGATTTACAATATGTAGTTCAACAAGTTGAGTCTCGTCATAATAATCGTCTTCTTGATGTTGCTACTGGTGGCGGGCATGTGGCAAATATGTTAGCACCTATGTTTGAAGAAGTAGTTACACTTGATTTAACAGAACAGATGTTAGAAAAAGCAAAAGTTTTTATAAAGCAGAATGGTCATGAAAATGTATCTTTTGTAGCAGGAAATGCAGAGAATTTACCATTTGCAGACCATTTTTTTGATACAATTACATGCCGGATTGCAGCCCATCATTTTACGAATCCGGCTCAATTTATTTATGAAGTAAATCGTACGTTGGAGGATAATGGATTATTCATCTTAATAGATAATGTTTCGCCAGAAAATAATGAATATGATACATTTTATAATTTTATAGAAAAGAAGCGGGACCCAAGTCATGAACGAGCTCTAAAAAAGACAGAATGGCTTACTTTATTAGAAAAAAACGGTTTGCAAATGCAGTCATGTCTTACTTTTGATAAGAAGTTTGATTTTGACTGGTGGTGTAATATGATGGATGTCCCTGTACAAAAGCGTGAAAAATTAACAGAATGTATGATGAAAGCACCAAACGAAATGAAGGAATATTTTAATATTCAACTTAAAAATAATAAAGTAGATTCGTTCTATACTGAAATGGCTATGTTTATATGTAAAAAAAGTACAACATTAAAAAGATAAATGTGTTGCAGTCTTTCTGAAGTACGATATACTTAGTACAGAGAAACTGTGAATTGAGGAATAGTTATTATGATTCGTGTACGCATTGAAGGTACTGAGGAAGAAATGCTTGAATTTATGGGGAAAATGCCAGACATTCCTGGATTTGAAAAGACACATATGAGAGAGCCAAGAAAAGGAAATAACCCGAAATACGATTCAAGTAAAAATGTACTAGCATATTTGTCTTATAAAAAGATTGAAGTCGCCAATAAATAGGCGGCTTTTTTAGTTTGCACTGTTTCACCGCCTTGTCTTTTTCACATAATAATAATAGTAGATTATGCTGAAGAGGGGTGAGAATAGTTAATAAGAAAATCATCTTTTTTGGAGACTTTGGTATTGATGACGCCGTAGCGTTAATTTATGCAAATAAAACATGTAAATTAGATATTCTAGGTATTGTTGCAGAGTACGGGAATGTATCACGAGATATCGTTACGGAAAATGTTTATTTTTTAGAAAGGTACTATGCTACACAAGTGAAAATTATTGAAGGTGCGAGTAGGCCGATGACAGCTGAAGAACCTTTGTTTTTCCCTGAAATCCATGGGGATCATGGTTTAGGTCCTATTATTCCACCTGAAATGAGAATTTGTAAACGAGAAAATTTTTGTGAATTAATCAAATTAATCGAACCTTGTCCAGAAGATATTATAATTGTGGCGACAGGAAGACTAACGACGCTTGCTACGTTATTTTTATTGTATCCAAATATAATGGATCGTATTTGTTCGTATTATATAATGGGCGGCGCTTTCCTATTTCCAGGTAATGTTACACCAGTATCTGAAGCGAATTTTTATGGTGATCCAATTGCAGCAAATATTGTTATGAAATATGCGAAAAACGCTACTATATACCCGTTAAATGTAACACAGGGTGCGCTTATTACGCCTGAAATGGCCAATATAATAGATAAACAAGGAACTGGACAGGCGAAACTCATTAAACCAATGATTGATTTTTATTATGAGAATTTTTATAAAAAAGAATATCCAGGTATTGGTGGAAGTCCCATACACGATTTACTACCGTTTGTCTCGTTTATAAACGATAGTATTTTCGAATATAAAAAATCGGCAGTGTGGATTAGTACGACAAATGATGTGACTAGGGGCCAAAGTGTAGCAGACTTTAGAAAAATAGCTGAACCAACAAGGTTTGATGATCGGCCGATTCAAAGAATTGCTGTTGGTTTTAACTATCCTGCTTTTAAAGAAGAGTTTATGCGAACAATATTGAAGCCAGATTGTCCTTAATGTGTGTAATAAAAAGTCGGATAAATCGTTAGTTCGAAAAATAGTTTATCGGTGTGTATTATTCTCAAAAATCTTATAGTTGAGCAGTATGAATAACTTATGAAAAATGTCACATAACTAATGGTAAGCAATTGTTTCTAATTATATTTTGATTGGTTAAATATAAAGGAGGTTATTATATGATTTGGTCTTTAATCGTTGGTGGTTTATTAGGATGGTTTGCAAGCTTAATTACTGGAAGGGATGTACCAGGTGGTGTAATTGGTAATATTATTGCTGGTATTATCGGTTCTTGGGTTGGTTCGAAATTACTTGGTAGTTTTGGTCCAGTCATTGGCGGATATGCAATTATTCCAGCTTTAATCGGTGCGATCATTTTAATTTTCATCGTAAGCTTCTTATTACGAGCAATGCGAAAATGAATGTAAGGACTGTTTACATTTGTAAGCAGTCCTTTTTATATGTTATGCTAGTATTATACAATCAGGAGGTGTCAGCATTGAAAACATTCACAGTAAATTTCCATCAAGAAGATAATGCTAAAGCGACAACAGTACATAAATTAAGTGAAGAGGACTTCAATAAAGCAACTGAAAAAGGTACTCGTCATTTATTTGATTTAGATACAAACGTTGGCTTCTTCGTATTCTTTGATGCAGAAGATGCAGAAGGAAATGATCAATACTTAATGTTACAATATGAAGGAGATCATGAAGAACCAACTGCGTGTTATGGATTTGATTTAAAACTATACTATCAATTTTTAGCACTATACTTAAATGATCTGGAATACCAAGGTGAAACAGATGAGGAAGAGGAAGAATATGGTCCAATTCATCATTTAGCTCACTTACTTTATCATATTGTTGAAGACGGTAAGTCAATCGAAGTGTAATATACATATTTAAAGCTGTCCTTTTGGGGCAGCTTTTTTATATGACATTGAAATGGTGTACTTTGAGCTAAATAAAGTGAAGCTTTAATCAGTGGGTGGTTCATCCCCACTGATTATTAGCCCTACCAATCGGGCTTTTACGGGCAGCCCTTACCCCCATCTAACTTCTTTGCTTCGAAGTGGGGATCTTACTGCCCGGCAAATAGCGGGATAAATTAATAATAGAAATTTATTTATTACTTTCATGTTAGCATCGTAAAACACCTGTTATAATGATTGTAATTAAATTCATGGAGGCTAATTTTATGCTTGTAGATGTAAAAGCTTTTATTAAAGCTGCAGGTTTAACATGTATTTTATCATTAAGTGGAGATAACACGTTTGCTTATAATTTTGAAACTGTAAAAAATACTATCGCTACATTTTTTAAGAAGCTAAGATTTACCGTATAATTTTATTTTAACCAGTAGGAAAAGAGTAATCACTTCCTACTGTTTTTTTTGTTTCAAGGAGTTGTTGTGACGGCATATTTTCAGCTATAGATAGAGGATATTATCATTGAGAAGAGAAGGTTTAAATAAGGAGATGAATACAGTGTTTAACAATATAATTCCAAGTTTTTTGAAATTATGGGAAAGTGACGATTTAGAATTAGAACTCCTTAATCGATACTTTACTTCGCATTCAAGAGATATTTGAAGAATACTTTAAGTATCATTGTCCTAAAACGAAAGAACGTCTTTCTAATGCCATTAAACAATATCCCGCAAAAATAGAAGATATTCATATTATTGCAGAATCATTACCAATCATTATTCAAGAGGTAACAAATGAATATCGTAATAAATATAACTTTGATGTAAATATGAAATTCCATGTATTCGTTGGAGGATTTGGTTCAAATGCATTTGTAGAAAGGGAAATCATTGGAGACATATTTTTTGCGGCAGAAAAATTATCTCCAGATTTGAATCATCTTCGTGTTATTGCTGCTCACGAAATAGGTCATATATATCATAATGTTATGCTACAAAATACTGGAATGGATTGGACTAGGGCTGAATGGACCGATGCGTCGGTAAGTTTGTATCGTGAAGGTGTTGCAACTTATTTATCAAAAAAAATCGTTAAAGATTTAAATGAGTCTGTTTACTACTCATATAATAGTGACGGTGATCTATGGCTACAATATTATAAAGAAAATGAAGAGAAAATAAAGAAACGTTTTTTAAAAGATTATGTTGAAGGATGGACAGATGAAAAAGAGAAAGAATGGTTCCGTTTATCAGGAGGTAGTTACTTCGGATATAACAGACTTGGTTACTTTTTAGGAACAGCTTTTGTAACATATTTTGTACAAGCCTTTGGAGAGAATGAAGCACTGACTTTTTGGAACAAACATAATTTGAAAAGTAGTGTAATGGGTTGGTTATCGAAATGAATAAGATGCAATAGGGGGGTAAAATGATGAAAGGGTATTTGAAAATAGTTATGTTGTTTTTGGCTATAGCATGTATGTTTGCGCTAGCAGCATGTAATGGGACAGACGAAAAAAAGGAAACAAATCCAACCTTGGAAAATAATAAAAATGAACAAAGCAATTCTTCAGAAGAACAGAAAAATCCTGAAGCAAAACCAAGTAATGAAAAAACAACAAAACCATCACCTGAGCCAGATTCGAAAAATAGAACACTTAATCAAAAATCAATTAACCACGTTAAAGATTTGTTTGAACTAGCAAAAGAAGGAAAGGTACCTAATGTGCCATTTGGAGCCCATACAGGGGATATTGAAGAAATTGAAAAAGCGTGGGGGCAAGCAAATAAAACCGAATATGCAGGGAATGGAATGTACGCAACTTTTACAAATAAAAATGTTGTTTTCGGATTTAATAAAGGGTCACAAGTTTTTGATGTACGCTCATATCATGCAGAACTAAAATTGATTACATTACAAGAAATTGAAAAAGCATTAGGAAAACCATCTTCAGTTAAAGAGAATGGTGAAGATAAAATATATGTATACAAAGTAAATAACCAGTATGAGCTGAAATTTGACATTCCAAAATCGACTGGTAAGGTAGATCATATTTCTGTATTTTCACCAGAGGATAGTATTAATAAAATGGCAGGATAAGAAATTAAGTGATTTCAAAAACACCTCACTTTATTGAAGTGAGGTGTTTTTAGTTGTAAATAAGGAACGTCTCCTGCCATATAAAACATACTTTCATATGCGAAATACTTCACTTTTGTTTTTTAATATTCATCCAATAAGAAATATTGATCTACTGAAAAAGTAGTAACCTATAAATTATGTGTAGGCTGGTTCATGATTTTTTTACGTTCTAAATTTTGAACAAACAGTGCTTGAACAATACCTCCAATTAATAAGAAACTAGCACAAATATAAAACAGCATACTTCCATTTAATTTACTTAATAAAACTGCACCAATAACAGGTCCACACGTTCGAGATATATCCCAGTGTATACCGTAAATTGAAAAATATAAACCACGTTTATCATGAGGTGCAATTTCTGAAACGAATCGTAATAAATGGTTTAGAGCAATACTTTCCCCAATGACTAAAAAGAGTAAGGTGAAGAACAACGACAATATCGTCGTTGAATAACTAAAGCCAACTGCAGCTATCGTATAGCAGGCGTAAGAAATAAGGATGATTTTCGCCATAGAAAATCGTTCAGACCATTTTACGAGGAAGATTTGTAGAATGATTTCCAAAATGGCTTTGCATGTTGAAATGAATGCGAGTATGAATACGAGATTAGGAAATACATGTTCTGCAAAAATACGATAATTCGTCTCAGTTTGTGCATAAAAAAAGCTAATAGGAAGTGTAGAAAGCATAAGACCGAATATGGCGTAATGTTTAAAAACAAATTGCTTTGGTGAACTTGCCTCAACTGTTTGTTTTGACTTACTTATAGGTGGAACGGTTTCTGGGAGCTGGGTCCAAACAACAACGGCATATATCGTAAGGGTTACACTTTGCACGATAAATAAATATTCTGGGTGAGTATTATAAAAACTTGCACCGATTAAAGGGCCGATTACGGATCCAATTGCTCCCATCGTTTGTAGAAGAGCAAAAATTTCTGCTTGCTGCTCTTTTTTTGTTAAATCAGCAATTTGTGCACGTTGAGCCGGAATATATAAGGAACGGCCAATGCCATTAATGACATATAACAGTGCAAATATAAAAACGGATTGAGCGAAAACGAAACTACCGATTGCAACACTTTGTAGCAATAAGCCGAGTAACATAATCTTTTTCCGGCCATATTTATCAGTAATTCCTCCAGCAATAAGTGTAAATAAAATGTCTGAAAGTGGCTGTAATCCGAAAATTAGCATAGTTATTATTACATTGCCGTTTAACATTTTATTAACGTAAATAATCATAATGATAGCTAGCATAGATTCAGTCGTTCGGGTTAATAATTCACCACACAGTCTAATAAAAATAGGTTTATTGTAACGAAGTAAGAGATAATTCAATATTAATTCCTCCTTTCTATATTGAAATGATAAGATGAAAGAAGAATTGGAAAAAGGGTAGAAACAATAGGGAGTATTTTTCACCTTTTAGGGGGATTATGATGTTTATTTTAGATCAATATATTGAACTATGGATTGCTTATGGAAAAGGGAAAAAAGAGGGAGAACGATTGGAAGTAACAGTGCAAAATATATCTGAAACATTATTTTGTACAGAGCGTAATAGTAAATTAATTATAAAAAAATTAGATGAGTTAAATTGGATCAAGTGGTTTCCAGGTCGCGGCAGGGGAAATCGTTCTAAGTTAATATTTCAAAAGCACCCGATGTCTTTAATTTTAGATAGAGGAAAAGAAATAACGAAAAAAGGGGATGTGAAAAGCGGAAGCATATTTGTGGAACGCTATAGCTCACATTTTCCGTCAGTAAAGGGAGAATATCACTGCTGGGTAGATTCAATATTTGGTCATAAGATTGAAATGACATCTGAAGGGAGAAGAGATGTACTCCGGTTGCAATTACAAATGAATTTAGATATCACATTAGATCCTGTATACGCTACAATGCGTTCAGAATGTCATATGGTAAAACATATATTCGACACACTCGTGTATGTAGACGGTAATACAAACATTATAGAGCCAAGACTTGCATTTCACTGGGAATATAATGACGCTGAAAAAATATGGACGTTTTATTTACGAAAAGGAGTTCACTTTCATAATGGAAAACAACTTACTGCACATGATGTTATATACTCATTGAATCGATTTATGAATCTGGAAAATAATGCACACGCATGGATGTTACAACACGTTGAAAGTATCCGTTCAGTGGATGACTACGTTGTCGAAATTCAATTACAAACGGAAAATAAAATGTTTTTACATATGATAAGTGCAGAACAGTGTTCTATCGTGAGTGAAGATGAAGCAGGAGAGCTAATTGGAACAGGGTCTTTTCAATTATATAAAAGTAATGAAAATCTGTTCATTTTAGAAGGTCATCCTTTATATTTTCGTGAAAGACCTTTTTTAGATCGTGTTGAGTTGTGGAATGTAGAACAAGGTGTAAGTACATACGATATTTTAGTAAAGGCGCAGTATAAAGATAAAGAAAAACATAATAAAGAATTGTCTCGGCTTGAGTCGAACGTGACATATATAACATGTAATCTTACGAAAGAAGGACCAATGCAAGATGAGTTATTTCGGAAAGCGTTATATAAAATCATTCATGGTTATACAATCGTTCAAGAACTCGGCGGAGAACGTGGAGAAGTGGCAAAGAAACTAATATTAGCAGGTGAAAGCATTGTAGAGATTGAGGAAGATGTAGAAAGTTTAATTAAAAGGAGTACTTATCATAATGAAGTGCTACAGCTCTACACATTTACAGGACGAGATCATGTTGAAGATGCACAATGGATACAAAAAGAGTGTGCGAAGTACGGGATTCGTGTAGAAAATAATTTTCTTGATATAGAAGAGCTATTGGAAGTAAGTACGATACAAAAGGCTGATATGATGCATGATAGTGCCACAATAAGCGAACGAATAGAAGATAGTCTATTATATATGTTTCTTACAAAAAATAGTTTTATTCATGGACAAAGCAACATGGACTTTTATGAAAAGTTGTCTATTTATTTTAAACAAGAAGAATTAGAGAAAAGAGTTACATTGTTACGCGATATTGAGGATACTTTGTTACGTCAAATTCATATTATTCCTTTGTATCGTAATAAACAAGAGGTAAGTACACATGAAAAAGTCCAAAATATAATGATTAATTCACAAGGTTGGATTGATTTTTATAATATTTGGTTTAAATCTTGATATATAAGGGCTTTTGCGCATTTTCATAAGATGTGTAAGAGTCTTTTTTGTATGTAGGAATAGGTTTGTTTTACACATTGTTACGCTACTTGTGATAAAAGTCTATTTACAGCGTAACAGTGTTATGTTACATTGTTATCAGGAAGGAGTGTTATACAGTTGAGTACAGATTTGATTTCAAAAAAAGATTTATTAGAACTAACTGGCATTTCATACGGACAGTTATATAGGTGGAAAAGAAAAAATTTAATACCGGAAGATTGGTTTGTACGAAAGTCAACATTCACGGGTCAAGAGACATTTTTTCCGAAAGAAAAGATATTAGAGCGTATTGATAAAATCCAAACGATGAAAGAGGATTTATCACTTGATGAACTAGCGAATATGTTTTCACCGAGTGTGAGAGAAATTCTTTTAACAAAGGAAGACATTTTACGTAAGGGGATTGCATCAGAACCAGTTTTACAATTTTTCATAGAACAAACGAATAAAACAGCAGAGTTTCAATTTGTAGATATTCTTTATGTGTACATGTTAGAAGAATTATTACAATCGGGAGATATTAGTTTAGAAGAAGGAAAAATGGTCTTGCAAGTTTTACGTGAAAATTATGAAGCAATTAAACATAAAAATTGTGATTTAATCATTGTACGAAAGTTAGGGATTTCTACATGTTTATTAGTTTCAAACGTGGAAGATTTAATTTTTGAAAAAGGCACTAAAATCGTTTTACGCGAAGCGATTATGAAATATACCGAAGCATTAAAAACGAAATTGTTGTAGTGGAGGAGAAAGTATGCGTACAGATAATTTGATTATAAATGGTTACGGTTCATCGAATGGTGGCGAGTTTCATAAAGTGCAACTAAACGGAAAAGGTACTGTGAATGGAAATGTTGAATGTGACCAATTTGAATGTAACGGTTACGGTGCCGTTACTGGAAATTTGAAAAGTAGCAATGCAAGAATTAGTGGATCAGGTAAAATCGACGGTACAGTTCATGCTGAAACGATGCGAATTGATGGAAAAGCAACAATTACGCAAGATGTGAAGGCAAACAGTTTGAAAATTGCAGGAAAAGGTACGGTAGGTGGAAATGTCACTGGTGAAGAATTTAAAGTCAATGGTCAAGCGACAATTGATGGTAATTGTGAAGTGGATACGTTTTCTTCAGAAGGACAATTTACAATTGGTGGATTACTAAGCGCTGATGAAATAAATATTAATATTCACGGTACATGTCGAGCGAAAGAAATTGGTGGTCAAACGATTAAAGTAAAACATAGACTAAGTACTTTTAGTAGGCTGTTTAAATCAGTATTTGGTATGCAATTAGAGGCTGAACTATTAGAAGGTGACAATATCGATATTGATTATGCTCACATAAGAACGGTAAGAGGAAATAATGTTACGGTAGGACCGAACTGTGAGATTGAACTGATCGAATATACGGGTGTTCTTACTGTTGATAAAAGCGCAAATGTAAAAGAAATGAAGCAGATTTAATGGAAGGGAGAAAATGATATGGAACATCAACATAGTCTTACTGTTAATGGTTCTGGTAGTTCAGCAGGCGGAGATTATAATAAAGTGAAGATTCGCGGTGAAGGAACGATTTCTAATGACATGAGCTGTAATGAATTTAAAACGTACGGCACGAGTGAAGTGTGCGGTAATATGAAAGTGAAAAGTTATATCGTGTATGGAGATAGTGAAGTACAAGGAAATGTAGATGCGGAATATGTAAAAGTATACGGAAATACACAAATGCATAGTGATGCTCATATTGAAAAAATAAAAGTAAGAGGTATGATAGAAGTTAAAGGGAAATTAACTGGTGATTTCGTAGATGTGAAAGGCGCTTTAAATGTAAAAGGAGATATTGAAGTTGAAGAACTGTCACTAACTGGTGGCCTTGAAAGTGATGGATTACTTAATGCTGAAAATATTGAAATTTCACTTCGTTATGAAGGTAGCAAAGTAAGAGAAATTGGCGGTAAGAAGATTACCGTTCGTAAAAAAGCGAGATTTATTCCATTTACAAATCATGCTGGAAGCCTCAAAACGTCTATCATTGAAGGAGATGAGATTTATTTAGAGCATACGATTGCTGAAGTAGTAAGGGGAAATAATGTTACAATTGGTCCCGGATGTGAAATTAGTGTTGTAGAATATCATACTAGTTTTAATCAAAAAGGTAATGCAGTCGTAAAGGAACATAAACAAATATAAGTAGTACGAGGGAGAGCAAGGTTATGGTTGAAAAGAATAATAAGCTCGGCTTTGTTGTAGCGGGCTTATTGCTAGGTATTTTAATGGCATCAATGGATAATACCATTGTCGTAACAGCGATGGGAACAATCGTTGGTGATGTAGGAGGCCTTGAAAACTTTGTATGGGTCGTTTCTGCCTATATGGTCGCAGAAATGGCAGGTATGCCGATATTCGGAAAACTATCAGATATGTATGGTAGAAAGAGGTTCTTTATTTTCGGTTTAATCGTCTTTATGATTGGTTCGGCGCTTTGTGGTACTGCTGAAAATATTACACAGTTAGGGATTTATCGTGCCATTCAAGGTATTGGCGGCGGGGCATTAGTGCCGATCGCGTTTACTATCGTTTTTGATATTTTCCCTCCTGAAAAGCGCGGGAAAATGGGTGGTTTATTCGGAGCAGTATTTGGTTTATCGAGTATTTTTGGTCCGTTGCTTGGTGCGTATATTACAGATTACATAAGCTGGCACTGGGTATTTTATATTAACTTACCGCTTGGCGTTTTAGCACTTATTTTTATTACATTCTTTTATAAAGAGTCACGAGTTCATAGAAAGCAAAAAATTGATTGGTTTGGCGCAATTACTTTAGTTGGTGCAGTAGTTTCTTTAATGTTTGCGCTTGAACTTGGCGGACAAAAGTATGATTGGGATTCTAACTTTATTTTAAGTTTATTTGGTGGATTCGTTATTTTAATTATTGCATTCATTTTTATTGAACGTAAAGTAGAAGAACCGATCATTTCATTTGAGATGTTTAAACAACGTTTGTTCGGAATGAGTACAATTATTGCTTTATGTTACGGAGCTGCATTTATGTCAGCAACTGTATACATTCCATTATTCATTCAAGGTGTATACGGTGGCACTGCAACAAACTCAGGATTATTACTTTTACCAATGATGTTAGGCTCAGTCGTAACAGCGCAGTTAGGTGGTTTTTTAACGACAAAGCTTAGCTACCGAAACATTATGATCATTTCTGCGGTTATTATGCTAATTGGACTATTTTTATTAAGCACATTAACGCCAGAAACAAGTCGTGCATTATTAACAGTGTATATGATCATTATCGGATTTGGAGTCGGTTTCTCATTCTCTGTACTAAGTATGGCAGCTATTCACAACTTCGGTATGGAACAGCGCGGATCTGCGACTTCGACGAGTAATTTCATTCGTTCATTAGGTATGACACTTGGTATTACAATCTTCGGAATGATTCAAAGAACAGGTTTCCAAGATCAATTAGAAGAAGCATTTAAAGGTATGAGCGGGGGAATGAATACAAACACATTAGGGGATTCAAGAGCCATTTTATCAGAATCGGCAAGATCTCAAATCCCTCCGCAAATATTAGATAAGATTATTGATGCTCTTTCTAGTTCAATTGTTCAAACATTCATGTGGGCATTGGTACCAGCTGGATTAGCATTCATATTCATTTTCTTTATGGGAAATGAGCGCATGGTAATTAAGAAACAACAAAAGAATAAAAAGAGCGAAACATCAAAAGCGTAATGAAAAAGCTCCTTTCCAATTGGAAAGGAGCTTTTTCATATGTATGGTGTTAGATTAGCCTTCGATAATTTCGTATTCTTCGTCTGCAAGTAATAAAATTTGTGTTTTCTTACCTTTGTTTTGAACTTCGATTACATCGTATGCACCTAAGTCTCTTACTTTGCTTTGAGAAGCGTTAACCATAACTTCCATAGAATCAATTAAGATATCTTCTTCAATGTATGATTCAGGCAATGCCATATCTTCAGTTTCTAATACACATGCGTATAGATTTTGTAAGTTTTCAGCAGTTGGGTTTTGTTCCTCAACATCAATGATGTTTTTTACTGCTTCCATATTTTCTTCTTTTACTTGGTATACTTTAATTTTAGCCATTGTTTTAATCTCCTTTATAACGTAATCGTAGAGGCTACACTTCATTATAACGTTTTTTTCACGAAAGATGAAATTGTTATATGTATTTATAGTAAAAATTATGTGTTATTACTCATTATTGGTGTAATTCCCTTACTAATATTATGAATAGGTAACGATATTCCTACGTTAAAGTTATATTGTCCAAGCTTTTTTGTTTTCCTTTCATATATATGTATTAGCTATTCTATATAAAGAAGGGATGGAGTGTAAGTGGATTGTGAGCCGAAACGTGATTGTGGATGTTGCCAAAATAGTATATGTGAATTTTTACAAAGTCTAGAACCGTATACTAAAGTTGAAAGTATTGTAATAG
This sequence comes from Bacillus sp. 5mfcol3.1, assembly GCF_900114335.1. Classification (NCBI taxonomy): domain Bacteria; kingdom Bacillati; phylum Bacillota; class Bacilli; order Caryophanales; family Bacillaceae; genus Bacillus; species Bacillus sp. 5mfcol3.1. The sequence goes on from NZ_FOST01000003.1 coordinate 265,295, forward strand.
CAGGAAACGAAATCGTTGTATCCTATTTTCTTTCGTTTAATGTGATGAAAGGGATTGTATCATTTGTACAAGAAGACAGTGAGGTTATATTTGTAGATTGCTCAAAAATTGATGCAATCCGAATAGGAAAAGTTTGTAGTTGCAAATCGAAAGTTAAATATATTGAAGAGGACTTTAGCTTGCTAGGAAATGTGTGCCCGCAATGTTTAACAGAGGGGAGCACAATCTTTTTCGATTTTCATAATCCAGAATTAAATTTATCTTTACAAGCGAAAACAATTGATGCACCTATATGTACTGAATTTACAGATGAACTTGGGAATATAGTAAAGCAATTTGCAATCGTAGGTGAAGCAATTGTTTCTAAGGATTTTGTTCAAGTACCTGAACTGTTAGATTTTCGATTAGTTTTATCGGATACTGCTGCGAACCCATTGAAGTTTGGAATACTATTCATTAATTTTCCTGATATTACATTCATTATTCTTTTCGCATCTAGTGGATACTTAAACATTTCAAATTGTTTAAAAGTAGAGAGTGGAACTGGTAATATCGAAATAGAAGAGCTGAAAAAAATGATAAAGTATGACGATAACACGTACAAATCGGTTGTTAAATTGACTAAGGTATATAAGAACGGTGAGACGGAATCTTTTATTTCTAAGAAGGAGTTATAACGCATTTTTTGATAAATCCTCATACATTATGTTGAGGGTTTATACATACACGATGTATATTCTAAAGTTTAAAAAGTGAGATACTCTTTTTTTATTAGATGTTATAATAATTTTATATTTGTGAATAATTTATAATTATATAAAATTTTAGTTTAATAGGTGTTTGCTTATATGGTAAGTGGTTGATTGAAAAATTATATAAGTTGATTCTTAAAGATTTAGAATACGATTGATTTTAAAGAAGGCGGGAATGTAAATGATATATGAAGCGAATATACGTACAAGAAAAAAACTAGTTTCTATGTTTGATGATTTCAATAACGTTGTTTTACTTTCTTATTTACAAGGGCATATGGGTACTGCTTGGGTAAATGATCTTGAAAATCCAACAGTAGCACAAGTTACGGTAGGAATTTTCACATTTTACGCTGGAGACCCAAATGTGCAAGAAATAGAAGAGTTATTACGTAATATTCCAGAAAGAATTTTAGTTATCGTAAATAGTGAAGAGTGGAAACAACGCCTAGAAACATTCCATGAAAGAAAAATAGATAAGTTTTTACGTTATAAATTCAAACGAAATCCAGAAGTTTTTAATCGTTCAAAATTACAATCTTTTATATCAACACTTCCAAAAGGATATGAGTTAAAAAGAATAGATGAGCATATCGCAAATAGCCCTACATTACATAAAATCTCCGAAGATTTTACAAGTCAATTTCAGTCGTTAGAAGATTATATAAACCGTGGTATAGGTTATAGCATTTTATATAACGGAGAAGTTGTATGCGGTGCATCCTCGTATAGTATTTATAATGATGGCATTGAAATTGAAGTTGCGACTGATCATAATCATAGAAGAAAAGGTTTGGCAACTGTAGTTAGTGCAGCTCTTATATTGGATTGCTTAGAAAATGGAAAGTATCCAAACTGGGACGCAGCGAATACTACATCTGCTAACCTAGCAGAAAAGTTAGGATATGAATTTGATAAGGCATATGATACTTATTTTGTGGATAATAGATGAGTGAAGGAATTACATACTAAAAAACAAATGCGCCCTAGTACGTAAGTCTAGGGCGCATTTATTAGTTGGTAAATATCTTCATAACAATCTTATCACATTTCATCTTTTGAATGTTTGGAATTAAAGATATTTATGTGACTTTTTGAAAAAATAAAAGAGCAGCTAGCAAAAGCTAACTGCTCCTCTCCAAGGGAGAATGGAGAAATACAATCATGTTATCTATAGTATTGACGGAACATAGAGTTTTAATCAAAGCCCCACTGATTAAAGTTTCACTTTATTACATTTAAAATTTAAATAGTAGAACGTGTTTTTCGTAGTTCTCCAAACACCAATTATATTTTTTTAGAATAATTGGATGGACTGCTTCTTTCGTAGTATCGACTTCAGTATAGCCATATTTCTTATAAAAGTTTTCTAATTCCTCAAAAGGAAGACAATATACATCTTGTATTTGTGATTTTCTCGCAGTTTCCACTAAAAATGAAACAAGCTCACCAGCTAATTGTAGCCCTCTAAATTGAGGCAGAATAAAAATTCCACCCATTTCTAAAGTATCTGCATCTATTTGGACTAATCGCCCAACACCTGCATACTCATTGTTATATGTAATAATTGCAACTTTATCTCTCTTTAAATCACTTCTTACAAATCCTATTGAGTCATATTGATTATTAACCCATTCTAAATCGTTAGATGTGGCCAATTGAATACTCATATACATCCTCCTTGGAAATACTAGCGCTCTCTTCATTATATAGAACATAACATACTATATCAAAAGAACCTTGAGATAGCACATTTGTTTAAGTTATTAGTTAAAAGTGTGGGATTGCTGGCATTGAAATGTAGGCTTCACCAAACATAGGATAATAATCTTGTGAATTTAGTGTTACATAGTCAAAATAAAAAATAGTTCATGTGTTCGATAACGCACGATTGTTTAAGTGTAGAGAAAATCATAGGGGTATTTTAATTAGTAGCTACTGTATTCATTGAAGCTATTAAGGAAATGTGGTAATCGCCAGCCTTATTGATACAAATCATATTAGGATTTAGTAAAAAACTCTTCCTGAAAAAGAGGGAGATTAAAGATAAGAGCACTTCGAAAAGTGCCCTTCAGTAACGACTACTCATTCTAAAAAGAAAGGATGCAATATATCATATGAAGTTTAGTGTATTTAATTATGGGCCTTTTATATAAAAGTTTTATTTTGTTCCGAATAAAAAGGCGGTTGTTTTCGCAACCACCTTTCAGTAAAACAAAGCACTTTTTATGAAATAAATTATGGATGATCCCTAAAAAAGGTTATAGGATATACCCACATTTTTATAACTAAAGTGACGAACTCAGGTTATAAGGAAGGAACAATTATATTGTATGAAATCTATTCTAGAGTAGTCACAAAGAAAGTTGTCTTCTTATTAGAAGGCAGCTTTTTTTATTAGAAAAAGAAGTAGAAGATTAAGTTACTTGTCCAAACAAATTTTAAAAAAATACATAAAATGCTATTAGTTAGTCAATATTTTAATATTGCTAATTTTTAAGACTAAAAGGGGTGATTTTATGTGTGAATGTGAAGTTTGTAGACGAAAGAAAAATCGGGATCCATTAAACCGGGAGTTTGAGCCGAAAAAACGAGTTCCTGAGCCAAAAGAAGAGGATTGTGAGCCGAAAAAACGAGTTCCTGAGCCAAAAGAAGAGGATTGTGAGCCAAAAAAAGAGGACTGTGAACCAAAAAAAGAAGATTGCGAATCATTAAATTATTATTCATTTAGTAAAAATGCAAATTTTTTAGAAGAAGCTATACAAACAGATGAAATCGATCAAATTTCTGAGGAATATATTGAAATAGTAGATTCAGCAGATGTACAAGTTACTACTACAGATACAAAAGCTGCGCTATCTATCCAAGCTGCATTACAAGCAGCTATTGTGGTTGTGGTAAGTATTTCTATAGCAGATAGTGAAAAGGCAGATAAAATAACACAAGAATTGTTTCAAAAATCATCTATTAAACAAATTAATAGACAAAAAACATTTATTAAAAATTCCAGAAACGTAACCGTAACAACTACTGATACAGATATTGCAGTGAATATTCAAATTCTCCTTCAAATTTTATTAGCGTTACTAGTTAAATTAAATATTTTATAAAGTGTCTATCCCATTTATATTTAGCTATAAGGGTTCACTCTAAGTAAATATTTTTTTGTTGTAATATGTGGTACAAGCTTGGACTTCTCATTATGACTGAATTAATATTCAAGATTAATGGGAAATTAAGTGTGGAAAACTACACAATAACAAAGGTGAACTTATAATTTAACATTGAATAAAACTTATATATGTGAAGTAAAGGAAGGCTGTCTTCGTATTAGAAGACAGCTTTTTGATTTTATTAGTAAAAAGAAGTGAAAATAGAAGATTAAGTTACTTGTCCAAGCAATTTTTATTTAAATGCATATAATGCTGGTAGTTATTTGAAATTTTTATAGGAAACTGATAGGAGTGAACATTGTAAATGGATGATTTAAATAAATTTTCTTCCTTTAAGTTTGATAAGGATCAAAAGAATATAATTATAGACCTTTTACTCTCAGATATTTTTAATAGGCATGGAATCAATGAAGAAAAACTAAAAAATTTATCACCAGAAAAAAAGCAGCAAATTAAAAGTATTGTTTCTGAAATACAATCACAAGTTAATAATTATTTAGATTGAAAGGGGGTGAACGTATGGACAAAACATGTCATTCAGATGAAAATAAAAAGTGGAGTGCATTAGATTCCTCAAATCCTCATCCGTCTTTTAAAAATGCTAGCGTTTCAGAAGCAGCTGCGCAAGAAAGTAAAACGTACCAAATTTCTGAAGAATCTATTACAATTGTAGATTCAGCAGATGTAGAAGTTACTACTACAGATACAAAAGCTGCTTTATCTATTCAAGCAGCATTACAAGCAGCTATTGTGGTTATAATAAGTGTTTCTATAGCAGACAGTGAAAAAGCTGACCGTGTAGCACAAGAATTGTTTCAAAAATCATCTATTAAACAAATTAATAAACAAGAAACTGTTATTAGAAATTCTAGAAATGTTACAGTTACGACTACGGATACAGACATAGCAGTAAATGTTCAAATTCTTCTCCAAATTTTATTAGCTTTACTAGTAAAATTAAATATTTTATAAAATGATTAACTTGTTTTTTATCTAGTGATTCTTACAGGTGAATATTCACTGTTTTAATTATAGTACAGGCTATAAATATTAATCATAACTGGACTAATATTTAACATCGCCAAAATAATAATGAGAACAATGTGATGGAAAATAAATTTTGGTTATTTTATGAAAATTTAAAAGCCATTTCCTTTATTGGATTTGGCTTTTAAATTTTAAACAGTATGAATTTGAAAAGATTATATTAAGATAAAGAATCAAAATATAATGATACAAAATACTTATAAAATTATTCGTGTTATAGAAAAATAATAAGAAAAAGGTGTTTAAAATAGAATCATTTTCATTAATAGTTCAAGTTTTGAAGAATAGTGCATACAATATAAAGTGTTTTCCTTTCTTCATTTAAGTTTTACGTATATAATTTAAAAGTACTATTTTTATTTTATTATTTTATATTTATAACAGAATAGAGGTTTAAAAATGGGTGTTAAAATCATTACGGATAGTGCGGCGGATTTACCAGTAGAATTGCTGCAAGCATATGATATTGATTTAATTCCACTCCGTGTATATGATGAAGCAGAAACAGAGTATTTAGATGGAGTAACATTAGAGTCAGTTACATTATTGCAAAAAATGAGAGAAGGCGCTGTTTATAGAACGTCATTGCCTTCACTTGAAACTTTCCAAGAAAAATTTGTTTCTTATGCAAAAGAAGGTAATCCTTGTATATATTTAGCTTTTTCATCTGAACTGTCTGGTACATATCAATCATCAGTTGTCATTAAAGAGGAAGTAAAAGAAACATATGTAGATTTAGATTTAGAAATTATTGATACGAAATGTGCTTCGCTTGGTCAAGGTCTTGTCGTTTTAGAAGCTGCTAAAATGGCAAAAGATGGCGCATCAAAAGAAGATATTTTAAACCGTGTCGCTTTTCTAATGAACCATATGGAGCACATCTTCACTGTAGCTGACTTACAGTACCTTGTTAGAGGTGGACGTTTAAGTAAAGTAGCTGGTTTTATCGGTGGTTTACTAAACATTAAGCCGATCTTAAACGTGGAAGAAGGAAAACTTGTACCACTTGAAAAGGTACGAGGGAAAAAGAAAGTATTAAGCCGTATTGTTGATATTATGGAAGAGCGTGGTAAAGACCTTAAAGGTCAAACAATCGGTATGACTCACGGTGACGATTTAGAAACAGCTGAAGCATTAAAAGCATTAATTACGGAAAGATTTGGCTGTGAAGTATTTATCGTAAATACAATTGGTGCAGCAATCGGAGCACATACAGGACCTGGCGTTATAACGTTATTTTTCTTAAATGGAGTAGAGTAAAGGATTGATCTTTTGATCAATCCTTTTTTATTTTTTAATCTGTGATAATCGGTCGTTATGGTATTGATGAAGATAAAATCTTTGAAGTTTTCCTATATCAAATGCAATCTTGTAGAGGGAGTATTTTTTATATGTGGAATGATACTTAATGGTAGAAGAAAAGAGTATAAATAAGAATGTATTTATAGTAAACTGAATATTTAATGATATCGAAATTTTGTCATTTCATATATAATTGTGTAGGGAGAAATATCTGTAACTATTTGTAAAAATAGGAGGCGGCTATAAAAATGCAAGAAATTGCTAGATGGGATTTAAATCGACTGTATTTGAATGAGGATATTCTATTTCCGATTTTGGAGTTGAAAGAGCAATATTTTGTAACAAAAGATGTAGAGATTCTTTCAAAGCTTATACAAGCTATTGAAAAAGCAGAATACTATTTGTACTGTCAATCGGTTGAAGAAAGTGTTTCATCTGACCTTACTAAATTGACTGTGAAAGTGAAGGAACTAAAAAGTGAAGTACAGCAAGTAATAAAACATAATGAAGTGGAAACTTCAGATAATACTAAGTTAATAAAAGATGAACTTAATGCGTGGGAAAATATGTACATACAATTACGGGATAGGATAGAAATAGAGCACAATAACAAACAATTATCATTTGGACAAGCAAATAACATTGCAATGAATAGTGATAATGAAAAGGAAAGATTAGAAGTATTCGAGTTACTTACAAGTACTTTACATAAGGAAAAAGAAATCTTTGCTACCGTATTAAATCAAATAGGGAGATTGCGTAATATAAAGAGTAATGAAATAGAAGATAGAGAGATTTTAGCACAATCTTTTCATGCGAATGGCATTTCAGAAACTGTATTATTACAAATGTGGAATGTGACAGAAGAAAACCTTGATAAATTAGTAAGTGCTTTAAACGTGTATAAGAAAGGGAAAGCTTCGATTACATGGCATGAACTTATGACAGTAAAGGAAAGTAATGAGGTTACTATTCCTTTTTCAGTAGCAGTACAAAACGTTTATAATGCATGTAAGAATATTGATGAAGAATTAGCAGTATTTGCACGTAATGCGATAGAAAGTGGATGGATAGATGCTGAACCGAGAGAGAATAAACTACCAGGTGGGTTTTGTGCTCCATTTTTCAGTGAGAAAGAATCGAGAATCTCCATGCGTTATGATGGGAGTATAGATAGTGTAAGAGTGCTCGCTCATGAATTAGGACATGCTTGGCATTTTTATAATATGAGTTTTGAACAATCTACATCTTTTTTAGATGATTATTTGCCGATGAGTACGGCTGAATCAGCATCTATTTTCTTTGAAACGGTACTCTTAAATTATCTAATTGAAACAACTGATAGTAAAGATATGAAAAAGGCATTGCTTAGCTGGAAAATAAGAAATAGTTTTAATTATGTAATGGCAATACGAGCATCGTATCAGTTTGAAAAAACACTTTATGAAAAATGTAAAGAGGGTCCATTAAGTGCTGATGAAATTGAGAAATTATCTATAATGGCACAAAAAGAAGCATATGGAAATTCTTTAAGTGAATACCAGCCGTTTGTATGGATGAAATATATTCAATTTTATATAGCAGATGTTCCTTTTTACAATTATCCATACACATTTGGATATTTAGTAAGTTTTAGTTTATTAGAAATAGCTCAAGAAAGTAAAAGTACTTTTCATCCGAAATATAAAGAGTTTTTAAGAGAAACAGGAAAGGCTCCAGTAGAGGAGCTTATGAAAAAATATTTTGAAATAGATATAAGAAATTATGAATTTTGGAATAAGGCTTTTATTCAAATTTCTAAAGACATTGATGAATATTTGCAGCTTATGTAAGGGGAGAGTATAGTGGATCAACAGTTTATAAAAGGTATACCTTTTTCAACTTTAGAATATGCAAAAGCTATAAGTTTATTAAAAGGTTGGATACATGAACAACAAGAGAAACCAAGGTTTGTAGTAACTGCAAATCCTGAAATTGTTATGTCTGCAAAGGAAAATACGGAAAAATCAAAGCAGTTTAAAAAGATGTTACTATCTGCGGATTTAATAACAGCGGACGGGATTGGTGTCATAATTGGCTCGAAAATATTAAAAGGAACTTTGAAAGAACGTGTTACTGGGGCGGATTTAACTCACGATTTAATAAAATATTGTAACGACAATGAATATCGTGTCTTTCTTTTTGGAGCCGCTCCAGAAAGTAATAAAAAGGCATTAGAAAAATTAAATGAGCAGTTCCCAGGAGCACAGTTTAAAGGACAGCATGGATTTGTAAATGGTGAAGAAATAGAAAAAATAAAAATAAAAATTAAGCAATTCAAGCCCCATTTACTACTCGTAGGACTAGGTTCACCAAAACAAGAAGAGTTCATCTATGAAAACATACAAACATTAAACGTTCCGCTATCTATTGGCATCGGAGGCATGATTGATATAATATCTGGTACTGTAAAAAGAGCACCGAAAATGATGAGGGATACTGGAACTGAATGGCTGTATAGGTTACTCTCACAGCCGAAAAGATTGAAGAGGCAACTTGTACTTCCGAAATTTTTATTGTCGGTTATGTTAGAGAGAGTGAAAGGAATGCCAAGCTAAGAAAGGATAAGTAAGATGATAGAGCCGTTATCTAATGAAAAAGCTACAATGATTTTTCAAGAGCTGAAAGTAGAATGTGAAACTTTATTTGAATTTAAAATTCGAAATGCAATACCTATTCACCGTGGTTGGCTAAATTTGAAGTGGAAACTCGAAACGGATGCAGGGGATTTTGTATTAAAGCAATATAATCAAGAACGGTACAAAATGTATAACTCAGCCCTTTTAATACAAGCATTACAACAACAGCAAAGATTACATAATAATGGTGTAAGTTGTCCAAGGGTATTAATTTATAAAAATAATGTAATGCATATATCAAAAAGTGATGAAAGATTTATAGTATTAGAACATAAGGAAGGTAGCTTAGTTTCACCAGGAAAAGTGAATCAAAAGGAAATTCACTCTCTTGGTCAGACGATAGGTTATATGCATAACTTGTTAAATGATGGCTCTTTAATAAAAGGAGAAAATCCTAAATTTGTTCCACCTACTAAAGAGGCGAGATTGAAACATTGGGAAGAAAAAATGAGAGAAGTAGAGAAGCTAGGAAAAGAGCACATTCTCCCTTATATAAAATTACAGCAAGAAGCAACACAATTGGTAAATACAGAACAATTTCATAATAGCCAACGGGGATGGGTGCACCGTGATTTATGGGTAGATAATTTCTTGTTTCATAATGATAAAGTATCAGCGATTCTTGATTTTGATCGCATGGATTACGATTATGTAGAGTTAGATATTGGCCGTGTAGTTATATCGTGCGCATTAAGTGACGGAGTATTAAATAAGAGTCTTGTTGCATCATTTTTAGAAGGGTACCGCAATGAAGTAGACTTTCCAGTAGGGAATATTGTTCAGGCAATTCAAATGCTTTGGTACATGGAGAGTACTTGGTGGATCCATGCCAATATGGATCAGCATAGTGTACCACCTTCACGCTTTGCAGATGAAATGAATTGGATAGCTGAAAATTATGGTGTATTACATAATATATTGGCCGACTTATAAATAAAGAGGAGACTACATACATGAACAGAATCGGCATTATTGGAGCAATGCAAATTGAAATAGATTTACTTTTAGAAAAACTAGTTATACAAGAGGAACAGACAATAGCGGGAATGCCTTTTTATATTGGAGAATTCATGGGAATAGAAGTAATTATTACACGTTCTGGTGTAGGGAAAGTAAATGCAGCTGCATGCGCGCAAACATTAATTCATAAATTTGATGTAGACTCTATCATTAATACGGGCGTTGCTGGCGGATTACATTCAGATGTAAAAGTCGGCGATATAGTTATTTCAACGAATGTTACTCATCATGATGTAAGTAAAACTCAAATGAAAAACTTATTTCCGTTCCAAGAGGAATTTATTGCAAGTAAGGAATTGGTAGAGTTAGCACGTAAAGCTTGTATTAGTAGTAGTTTACAGATTGCAGTTCATGAAGGAAGAATTGTCAGCGGTGAATGTTTTGTTGAAGATTCAAAGTTAAAGGCGAAATTAATAGACGAATACGCACCTCATTGTACAGAAATGGAAGGGGCAGCAATTGGACATGTTGCCTATATAAATGATATACCGTTTCTCATTATAAGATGTATTTCTGACAGCGCAGATGATGAAGCTCAAATTTCTTATGATGACTTCGCGCAAACTGCTGCGAATTATTGCTCAGAAATTATTATTGAGATGCTTAAAAATATAAAGAGTAAAACTGTACTATAGTTCAAAAGGAGAGAATGAGATGTTACAAGCATTAATTTTTGATATGGACGGAACGTTATTTCAAACAGATAAAATTTTAGAATTATCTTTAGATGATACTTTTAATCACTTAAGATCATTACAATTATGGGATACAGTAACACCAATTGATAAATATAGAGAAATTATGGGTGTGCCGTTACCGAAAGTTTGGGAAGCTTTATTACCAGACCATTCTATTGAAATAAGAGAACAAACAGATGCATATTTTTTAGATAGACTTATTGAAAACATAAAAAGCGGAAAAGGCGCTTTATATCCAAATGTAAAAGAAATATTTACATATATAAAAGAAAATAATTGTTCCATTTACATTGCTAGTAATGGTTTGAAAGAATATTTACGAGCAATCGTAACTTATTATGCTTTAGACAAGTGGGTGACTGAAACGTTTAGTATTGAACAAATACAATCGCTAAATAAAGGTGACTTAGTTAAAAGTATTATGAACAAATATGATATAAAAGAGGCAGCCGTAGTTGGTGACCGGCTATCTGATATAAATGCAGCGAAAGACAACCGTTTACTGGCAATTGGGTGCAGTTTTGATTTTGCGCAAGAAGATGAACTTGCTCAGGCTGATATAGTAATAGATGATTTAATGGGGTTGAAGGGAATATTATCTGAAGTGAAGAATACGCACGCTATGAATTAAATAAAGTAACAACCATAAAAATGCTCAGAATAAATGATTCTCGAGCATTTTTATATATTTTCGTACTTAGGGGGAATGGACTTGAAAGATATACATATTCAACAAATAGAAAATTTAATGGAATATGAATTCAGTCATCTCGTTCAAGAGAGTGAAGAAGAAGGTTTTAATTTCCTTATAAGGATAATAAATGAATATAAAAACAAAATAAATGTATTCAATAAAACTGGAGAATGTTTATATGGTGTTTTCCGAGGTGATATGTTAATTGGAGTTGGAGGTTTAAATGAGGATCCGTACACAAAAGACAATAAGATTGGGCGGTTAAGGAGATTTTATATTTCAAAGGATTTTCGGCGTATAGGGTTAGGGAACTTATTATTAAACCAACTATTATGTCATGCGGAAAAGTATTTTGAAGTGATTGTATTATATGCTGACACGAAGCAAGGAGATGCGTTTTATACTGCAAATGGATTTGTAAAAGAGGGATTATATAAGGGATCTAGTCACTACAAAGTATTATCGAGGTGGCTACCAAAAGAATAGACGGACAGGTATTTTAGTTGGTAAATCGATATATCTTAAAAATCGCTGATATATGAAGTTGCGATCCTTATATTAAAAAACAACTTTTATAATTTCATTTACTAAATTGTTATTATAAAAAAGAGCACCTTAGCTTTTAAAATTTAGCTTATAAGGTGACTCCTTTTCAGTCAATTACGTTTTAACGTTCATTTGTTTCAATAATAATCCTGGTTTACCTTTTACATAATAAAAATGCGGATTATTTTCATCATCATAAAGCATAATATAAGGCTTTTCATTTAGTGGGAGCAGTATAAGTACTTCGTCTATTGTAGTGTGTAACCATTGATTAGTAATAGAAACCGGCTTAGATAATGGGATTTTTATCATATAGCCATCTTTTGGAACGACATTTAAGTTTTTAAATGGACCAGTAATTGCTTTAGCGTATTGAACTGCTTCTTTTTGGACTATTGGATCTAAAGATTGTTTTTGAATGACCATTTCTTTTTGACAATCAAACACTTCAATTTGTTGATTTGTATTTGCTAATGCATTTGTTGATAATAGAAATAAAAGAAGAGAAATGACCCCGATTTTTTTTATCATAATACAACACCTCACCATTACTATCCCCTCAAAAGCTTTAAATATTTTTCTGTCACATTCATGTAACAAAGATGTTGTATGATACAATTGGTTTTTGTTTAAAAGCAATGGAGGAAAAAATATGAAAGTTTTAATTGCAGATGACGAACAAGATATGTTAAGAATTTTAAAAGCTTATTTTGAAAAAGAAGGCTTCGAAGTTTTATTAGCAAAAGACGGAGAGGAAGCACTTCAAATATTTTATGATAAAAAAATTGATTTAGCTATTTTGGATTGGATGATGCCAAAACATAGTGGTATTACTGTCTGTCAGGAAATAAAAAAGAATTCAAGCGTAAAAGTATTAATGCTTACGGCGAAAAGTGAAAGCGAAGATGAATTAGCTGCGCTTCAAAGCGGGGCAGATGAGTACGTGAAAAAACCATTTCATCCAGGAGTACTAATTACGCGAGCGAAAAAACTTATTCAGCATGATGATATTATTCAAGTACAAGATGTAAAGATAAATTTCGCCAAAAATAAAGTATATAAAAATGATATAGAGTTAGAAATTACAAAAACAGAGCTCGAATTAATAAAATGCTTTTTAAATCATAAAGGAACGATTTTAACTCGTAAAAAATTGCTAGATATTGTATGGGGATTTGACTATTTTGGAGAAGAGAGAACGGTTGATACACATGTAAGAAGGCTGCGTAAAAAAATTGGAGAAAATATTATTAAGACGCATCGCGGGTTGGGCTATAGTTTGGAGGAACAAAGTGAATAAACTTGGGAAAAAGTTATTTTTAAGTATTTCTGCAACTGTTATTCTCATCTTTATGATTTCATTATTATTCATTAACAATCTCTTACCGAACTATAATATTTATAAAACACGTGAAAACTTAAATAAATTTACAACACAAATACAAAATACAACAGTGGAAAATATAGAGGATGTTATTCATACAATTGAAAGTGAAAACAACGTTACAATTGCGTATACGCCAATTAATCAGTCAGAAGATGCTATGAACGAAGCGTTACGCATGCAACTTACGAAAAAGAAAGTAACTTTAAATAAGCTTTGGATTACGAAAGACGAAGTTATGAAAGTGAAGACGGAAGGGCAATCGAATAAACTGTACGATCAAGGAAAGGTAAAAGCGAGTTTTTTTGCTAAATATATTGCGAAAGATGATACGATAATTTTAATTGGGACTTCCATTGCGAATTCAAATGAAATTATAAATACGTTAAATACATTTTACTTATACATCGTATGTTTCTCGCTCCTTCTTATTATTTTACTTGTGTGGATACTTTCAAAAATAATAACGACGCCACTGAAGGAGCTAAGTGATGTGGCTCAGGATATTTCACATTTGCAGTTTAAAAGAACGAAAGTGAAAACGAATGATGAAATAGGAGAGTTGGCCAATAGTATTAATATCATGAGTGAAAAACTACATGAAGCACATCAAGACTTAACTGATCGTAATGAACATTTAAAACGATTTATGGGTGATGTAACGCATGAATTAAAGACACCGATTGCATTAGTAAAAGCATACTCTATGGGGATTAAAGATGGATTAGATGATGGGACTTACGTAGATACAATTATTAAACAAACAGATCAAATATCAAACTTAATTGAAGAACTATTACGATTTTCTAAACTAGAAAGAGATATTGTACAAAAAGAAGAATTCCCCATTGAACCACTGGTCCAGAGTATATTAGATAAGCATCAGATTGACCTGGATTCGAAAGCAATTGACTTACAAGTAAACTGTAATACGGGTGATACAAGCGTTTATGCAGATTTAAATAAAATGAGAATGGTATTTCAAAATTTAATTTCTAATGCAATAAAATATACAGCAAATCAAAGCATAATAATTACTTTAGAAGATAGAAATAAAAGTATATATTTTCAAATAAAAAATGGCATTCATACGGATAAAATTAAAGATATCGAGAAAATTTGGGAGCCTTTTTACGTACTAGAATCTTCTCGTAGTAAAGAAAAATCAGGTACAGGATTAGGACTAGCGATAGTGAAAAGTATTTTAGAAAGACATGGTTTTGAATATGGAGTTTCCTCTATAAATGGGGAAATTCAATTTTATATAAATGTGAAAAAGGACTAATGAAAATTTAGTCCTTTTTGCAGCTTTAGAGGTTAGCGATACAGGATGAATCACCATAATTTTCAAAATTGATGTATTAAATGGAGAATTAGCAAATGTTCTACTTTCATTAAATTCACGTGAAGTTCACAGGGAAACGTTATATTTACATAGTTACATTTGAATTTAATGAAGTGAGGTATTCGGATTTGAAAAGAAAGAAATTAGTAATTGGTAGCATTTTAATGGGGATGACGTTATCTTTATCTGCATGTGGTTCATCAGATAATATTGTAACTACAAAATCAGGAAGCATTTCAGAAAGTGATTTTAACAAAAAATTAAAAGAAAACTATGGTAAACAGAATTTATCTGAAATGGTAGTAGAGAAAGTATTAAATGATAAATATAAAGTTACGGATGAAGAGGTAACGAAACAACTGAAAGAATTAAAAGACAAGATGGGCGATAATTTTAATACATATATGGAATCTAATGGTGTGAAAAATGAAGATCAGTTGAAAGAGAAATTAAAGCTTACTTTCGCTTTTGAAAAAGCTATTAAAGCAACCGTAACGGAAAAAGATATTAAAGATTACTATAAGCCAAAGCTTCAAGTTAGCCATATTTTAGTGAAAGATGAAAAGACAGCAAAAGAAATTAAAGAAAAATTAAATAGTGGCGAAGATTTCGCGGCATTGGCTAAACAATACTCAGAGGATCCAGGTTCTAAAGAAAAAGGTGGAGAACTATCTGAATTTGGACCAGGTATGATGGTGAAAGAATTTGAGGATGCTGCATATAAGCTAGAAGTTGGTCAATTGAGTGAACCTGTTAAATCTTCTTTCGGATATCATATTATTAAGCTAACGGATAAAAAAGAGCTTAAACCATATGAGGAAGAGAAAGAGAATATTCGTAAAGAATTAGAACAGCAACGTATACAAGATCCTCAATTCCATCAACAAGTTACTAGAGATCTGCTTAAAAATGCAGATATAAAAGTATCTGATAAAGACTTGAAAGATACCTTTAAAGAGTTAGAAAAATAATAAATGGAATGTAAGACAATCGATAGAAATATCGGTTGTCTTTTTCTCTATTTTTCCGGCTATTTGCCGGGCAGTAAGACCCCAAAACTCAAAATTCAGCGGAAGCAAAGAAGTTAGGTGGGGCCCCGCTGCCCGTAAACGCCCGATTGGTGAGGGCTCACTTTATATAGAAGCTGGGAGTGGGAAAATACTTTCACACCTGTATTGAATTTTACTTAATAAGAAATCTTTGAGTTTCTCAACTATTATATAAAAATAAAACTGAATTTTCAGTTATTTTGTTATATAGTAAAAGAGAACGAATAAGGGGAGGGAACATTTTGAGTAAAAAGAAAATGGCAATTACACTGTCAGCAATGCTATCTGCAACAATTATACCTAGCTTTACTATGGATGTGCATGCAGAGAAGAAAGAAGAGACTAAAAATACGAAAATTGAATTAGAAAATGGGATGACAAAGCCGATTTATTCTCTCGATGAAGCCATTATCGAAAATTTATATGTAGAGACAGAAGTTGATAGTGATCGCGACGGTAAGAAAGACAGAGTATCGATAAAAGTTATGCGTCCAAAGACAGATTCGAATGTGAAGGTTCCTGTTATTTATGAAATGAGTCCATATCGATCAGGATTAAAAGATGTTCCTGTATATAATGTAGATGAAGAATTGTATGCGTATGAAGGAAAACCGTATGGAGCGGTTAATCTTGGTTCGTATGGGAACTATTACGTGCCAAGGGGTTATGCAGTTATTCTAGGCGAAAGTATCGGTACTGGAAAATCAGATGGATGCCCTACAACTGGAGATGAACAAGAAATACTCGGTACAAAGTCTGTTATTGATTGGGTAAACGGTCGCGCGAAAGCATTTACAGAACAGGGTGAGGAAGTTCAGGCAAATTGGTCTACAGGAAATGTAGGTATGACTGGAGTTTCTTATAATGGTACACTACCAAATGCTGTTGCGACTACTGGAGTTGAAGGTTTAAAAACAATTATTCCAATCGCAGCAATTAGTAGTTGGTATGATTATTATCGTGCAAATGGTGCAGTAATTGCGCCAGGCGGATATCAAGGAGAAGATACAGATAATATGGCAGAAGCAGTACTGACAAGGGAAAATCCTGAAGTTTGCGGACAAGTTATAAAAGAGTTAACGGCTGGACAAGACCGAAAAACAGGTAATTATAATGATTTTTGGGATAAACGCAATTATGTAAAAGATGCTAAAAATGTAAAAGCAAGCGTATTTGTTGTTCATGGTTTAAATGATTGGAATGTTAAGACGAAGCAGTTCGCGCAATGGTGGGATGCACTCGGAGAAAATAATGTTCCTCGTAAAATGTGGCTACACCAAGGTGGTCATGGTGGGACATCAAGTAATAACTGGCAGCAAACACAAAATAAATGGTTAGATTATTGGTTGTACGGAATTGAAAATGGAATTATGGATGAACCAATGGTTGATGTGCAAAGAGAAAATAAATCGTGGCAAAAGATAAAAAATTGGCCAGATCCAGCGGCTGTACCTTCAAAAATCCGTATGTATTTAAGTAATAAATCAGTCAATTTGCCACTAAGTATGGGATCGGTTAATAAAGTTTTCTCATTCGTAGATGATGCACAAATAAAATCAAATCAATTAGTAGCAAACCCAGAATTAGAAGTAGCCAATCGATTAGTATATACAATGCCTGTACTGCAAAAAGATACACGCATAAGTGGTACACCAAAGATTTCAATTACAGGAAATATTGATCGATCTGTATCAAATTTAACAGCATTACTTGTTGACTATGGAGGAACGAAGCCGGAAATCGTAACACGAGGCTGGATGGATCCACAAAACTTAAAGAGTATAGAAAATTCAACAGTGATTCAACCGGGCAAAGATTATACATTCACATGGGACATGCAGCCAGATGATTATGTCTTTAAAGCTGGACATCAAATAGGGGTCGTTTTAATTGCTAGCGACTATGATTATACAATTAGACCGAAAGCGGGCACGAAACTTACAGTGAAATTAAGTGAAGTGACATTGCCGATTGTGAAATAAATATTTTTTCCAAAGAGCTTACTAAAGTAAGCTTTTTGTTTTATAGTCTGAATTTTTAATTTTATATTTCAAATTGGAAGGTTATGTAATACAATATCATTATATTCTATGGAAAGTGAGTGATATATTATGACAGTCAGCTCTTTCGAAAGCGCATTAAATTTAGAGGTACAGGAAGATTAGTTGAATTGGAATCTTCCGTACGTAAAAACGGAGGAGAAAATAAATGTTTAGTTTTTATAGTACACTTTGTACGGAACTGTATGATTACACAAAACCAGTCGGTTATTCTTTAAATGGTGATATTGAGTATTACAAAGAACGTTTAAAAGATTGTAGAGGTAGAATTCTCGAAGCTGCAGTAGGTTCAGGGCGTGTCATCATTCCGCTTCTAGAGGCTGGTTTTAAAGTGGATGGGATAGATTATTCACCTGAAATGCTTGATTCTTGCCGTAAGCGGTGTAAAGAGAGAGGCTTACATCCTAATTTGTATGAAGGAAGCTTGCAACAATTTTCAATTCCGCATAAATATGAGGCAATTATCATTCCTACTGGATCTTTTTGTTTAATTGAAAATCGTGTGGATTCTATAAACGCATTGAAATGTTTTTATGAACATCTTAATCCAGGCGGACGATTAATCGTAGATATTATGCTTCCGCATGACTGGAAGACTGGGGAAATTCATACATCGACTTTTTCTTTGCCGAGTGGAGACGGAATCACATTAGAAAATAAATCAATTGGAATAGATTGGCTGAACCAAGTTACTGTATCATATTTGAAATATGAAAAGTGGAGTAAAGGACAGCTAGTACAAACAGAGTTACAACGTTTTGCGCTGCGCTGGTATGGAATAGTAGAGTTTAAACTCCTTTTAGAAAGTATAGGTTTCTCTAACATTACTTGCTCTGCTGAATATGTTTATGAAAAAGAACCGTCAAATGCAAATCAAATGATTACTTTTGAAGCTGTGCGAAACGAGAAATAAAAGAACTATCTATGAAAATAAGGCAATTGATATAATATCGATTGCCTTATTTTAATTGTATATCGCTTACATGTTATTAGGTTTTCATTGTCCAAGCATTCTGCTACTTACTACATATACTATTTATGTTAAAGTCAGCTACTATTTTATATAGGGCTGCTATTTTCCTATAAATGCTATTTTAGTGAAGTGGGAGGAATCAATTTGGAAAATATAGAACAAGATAGAATTGAAAATCAAGTGTATTCAAATCGTGTAGTAAGATCAGAATTTGATGCGAATTGGGAAACTTGTATATCAAAGAGTGGTTATGTAATTTATGTAGCAACAAGTAATAATGCTGAAGTAATAGTACTTCTTGCAGATGGTTCAAGTAAATTATTAATTTTCGAAAAAGGCGGTAAAGTAGTAGTAGGTGGCGGTGGAACAAGTCATTACAGTAAGCCACATATTGCAAGAAATATTTAAGGTAAAACATGTAATTGAGAAGAAGCTGGAAAACGGTTAGTCATTCATATTTAGAGAATGACCAACCGTTTTTAAATGTAGTTTTTGAAGAATTATATAAGCAATATAAAAAGCATTTCCTATTTCGGCAAATGCTTTTTATATGTTATAGTATAATAGTGTCTTAAAGTAATGTTATTTTAATATATTTCAAAGTTTGTTGTGTATTATTTTTATATTAAATTAGCACTTAAAGTATTTTTTTATATAAGGAGTAATAATTAGAGAAATGAAAAATATAGACTTTATACTAGAAAGTGATGAGGCATTAAAACCGTCTGAACGATTAGTACTATTACTATTAGAGAAGCATAGAATGTTATATACGAACGATCTATTGGCATTATCAAATTTATCATATAAAACATTAACAGATTCATTAACGGCGCTAGTTTTAAAATCGTATGTGTTAAAGGAAACAGGTAAGGGAAGAAGACAGAATTGCTATAGATTAATATGATAAGGCGGCTGTTTTAGAAGCTTTTACATATGTTTTTTCAATCGTAAGGCGAAAATGTGTTTTTGTTTTCAAACGAAAATCTTACTATAAGAGTGGTTAAAATAGTAGCATTTCATTTTTGTAAGTGTAATTATTTCGTCATTGAAAATACTAAAATAAAATAAACCGCATAAAACAGAAATAAAAAAACAATCCATTTTAAAAATGGATTGTTTTTTTTATTGGAATAATATTATTTGATATGTTGAAAGCATGAATAGCAGAATAAACATTACCTGTTTTAGTTCATGCAACTGAACAAATATGATGAAAACTATGTGTATAGTTTTTTTAATTGCTTTTTTCAGTAACTCTAATGAAATCATAGTCTTTATTGTTTAAAGGTATTATTTTTAACATTATTGCTATTCAACATTTAGTACAAAAGTGATTTATAATATTATTATGTAAACTTAAGTTTTTAAAAGGAAAATGTAATAATTAATAGAACATGTAGAAGGGGATGCTTAAATATTTTGAAGGATAGGAGATTATTATGGAGCATTTACAATCAATAGCACAAGCTGTTTTAAGTGGTCATAAGGAAAAAGTAGTGGAGTTTATAAAGGCGAGTCCAAGTATTGTTAACGAATGTAGTGAAGATGGATGGACACCACTTCATTTAGCAGCTTATTTTGGACAGAAAGAAATAGCGAGTTTTCTTTTAGAAAGCGGTGCAGATATACATAGTAGAGCGAAAAACGAAAATGAAAATACGCCTTTGCAAGCAGCAATTGCGAACAAGCAAAGTGAACTTGTTGCTTTCTTAATTGAAAAAGGATCAGATGTAAATATTATGCAAAGTGGTGGCTGGACAGGACTTCACGAAGCGGCATTATTAGGAAATGAAGAAATAATTATGTTACTCCTTAAAAATGGAGCTAATAAGATGATAAAGAAATATGATGGGAAAACAGCGTATGATATTGCATTAGAAAAAGGATATGATCATCTATTACATCATTTGAAACAGGAAGTGAACTTATGATGAATAAATGGAGTGTTGGTATATTTTTATTTAATGAAGTAGAAGTGTTAGACTTTGCAGGGCCATTTGAAGTTTTTTCTGTAACTGAGGTGAATGAAGAAAAACCATTTACTGTTTATACCGTTAGCGAGAATGGGGAAATGATTACAGCAAGGAACGGATTGAAGGTACAGCCAGATTATAGTATTGAAAATTTACCACCAGTGGATATTTTAATAATTCCCGGTGGGCTAGGTGCTAGAGAATATGAAATAAAAAATGAAATAGTAATAAAATGGATTCGCCAACAAATGAAAGAAGTAAAGCTGATGACTTCAGTTTGTACAGGAGCGGTATTACTGGCGAAAGCAGGTTTACTGGAAGGTTTAAAAGCAACAACACATTGGGCTAGTATTGAAAAGTTTAAAAATGAGTTTCAAAATGTTGAAGTTATAGAAAATGTAAAGTTTGTAGATGAAGGACATATTATAACATCTGCCGGAATTTCAGCTGGAATTAATATGGCATTTCATATTGTGAAAAACTTGTTAGGCATGCATGTTGCGGAGGACACAGCGAAGGGAATGGAGTATGATATTAGTTTGCCAAATTAAAAAGCCCGGATTGGGCTTTTTATATTGAATGAATATAGTTAAGCTCTTCATCACTCAAAATAGGGCGAACAGATGCATTTGCATTTTCTTGTGCTTGCATTCCGGTTTTGGCACCAGGAATTACAACACTTACTGCCGGATGAGAGAGTACATAGCGAAGTGCAAGTTGCCCTAGGGTCTGATTTTTATTTGAGAGCAATCGAAGTTTTTCTACGGTTTGTAAGTCTTCTTGAAACCAAGTTTCATTTGGCCATTCTTTGCGTAAATCTCCATCTGGAAAAATTGTTTTATTTGTGAATTTTCCAGTTAAAATGCCCATTTTTAATGGACCACGAATAATAGCTCCTAGATTTTTCTCTTGTAAGAATGGTAATATATCTTTTTCAGGTTTTCGATTTAATATATTGTAATCAAGTTGTACGATATCAATTTCGTTGTTGTTATTGAAATGATGAATGTATTGTAAATCATGAGTCGAAACACCGACTGCCCTTACTTTTCCATCACGTTTTAATATGTCAAATGCACGTAGAAATGCTTCTGTTTCTCTACGATTATGCCACCAAATATGACAAAAATAAAGATCAATATAATCTGTTTGAAGACGTTGTAAACTTGTTTCAAATACGGCGATGATTTTTTCGGGAGTATCATATACAGGAACTCCATTAGGGTCGTAGTGGTGTCCGATTAAACCACCTTTCGTTGATAGGATAATATCATTACGATGTCCTTTAATCGCGGTAGCCACCAACTTTTCACTATGTCCTAAACCATATACATCCGCAGTATCAATAAAATTCACACCACACTCAATTGCTTTTTTTATAGCAGTTATAGATTGTTTATCGTTAACAGGTCCCCATTCATCACCACCGATTGCCCATGCCCCAAAACCTATTTCAGAAACAGTTATTCCAGTTTTACCTAATGTGCGGTAATGCATATTTCCCCTCCTTGTAAGCATGTTATAACATGGATATGTGAGGTAAGAATTTTGTGTGTGAAAAAACTCTTCTACAATAGTAGAAAAAGAATTACAGAAACTACTATTTTATAGCAGCATGTATAAAAAAAAACGGTGTAAATGTAGAAATGTCGTCGAATGCTATCTTTAATTGGTTAATTTATGGGATATTTTTGTGAAGGAGTTTATTTTATAAGAATAGAATTTAGTTTAGTAAGAAAACGTGCCGATGATAGTGAAAAATATGGGTTAGGGGGATTTGAATGAGGAAACTCAAACGAGTAAATGTTCCTAATATACCAGAACAATCATCACAACCTAGTGACAAGCGTAAGATAAATAAAAAGAAGTTAAGGCGTCTTATTTTAATGGTCCTTTTTATTGCGGCAACTACTCTGTACGTTCAATATATTTTAACGAAACAACAAGAAGTAATTGATAAAAAGAAAGATACGATTACGGATCAAAAGAAACAATTAGTATCTTTAAAGAAAGATAAAGGTTCTTTAAAGACTAACATAGAAAATTTAACAGACGATGAAGAAGAAATTTTGAAGTTTGCGAGAAAAGAGTATCAATTTTCTAAGTCAAATGAAACTATATTTGTGATGCCAAAGTAATAAAAAACAGCTAGCCATTGAACTGCACCTCCAATTGTTAGACACCGTCTAACAATTGGAGGTGCAGTTTTTTATGTATGAATGTCATGGTACAAGGAACAATCACATATTGTAAAAATGAAGAGTTTAAGCTATTTGCATAAATATGGAATATGCACTAAAATAAATGTTGTTAAAATTCTGTTAATTATATTATAATACAAGGTAAGCGGATACATTTTTTAATCAACGTTGAGTTCCTCGCTCATACGACTATTAAGAAACCCGTTATCCTCGTATAAGAAAGGAAGATAGCTGTGTACGCTTCAAATACAATTTATATCGTAGGGGATGCGAAAGCACCTCAAAATAATCCCATTACTGAAAAGTTTAAAAGCTATTTCGTAGCATTTGTACTTGTTAAGGATACAGGGGAAATTGTAGATGCAGACTGCTCAGCGACAATTGAATTAACATCTCAATTTGTTAAATATTTATTTCTACATAAAAATATAAATGACCCGGCGTTAGTAATGGAAGTAAAGAACCGATATTTCGGCTCTTCTCAAAAAGCGTTACTTGTAGCGCTAAAAGATGCACAGAAAAAATATAATCAGATTGCTGCTTTGTCTACTCAATCATAGACAAAATCCAGCCGTAAGAATCATTCTTATGGCTGGATTTTTTTATTTCACATTATCATCCTACACCAAAAGTAAACGAAAACAAAGTAGAGAGATAGGAGAGTAAATGCTCAATAGGTTTACCTAATAATCTGTGGGTATAAATTTCCAGTGGATTAAGATTTCACTTCATTGGAAGAAGAAAGGATGAACAAAATGAAAATTACAGACGTAAAAGTAAATCGTAGACGTATAAAACTGCATACACCGTTTAAAACCGCACTTCGTACTGTAACAGAAATTGAAAGTATAGATGTTTATATTCATACAGACGAAGGATTGATTGGTAAGGGGGCTGCAGCCGCAACGCCAGTTATTACGGGTGATTTCACCAGTGGAATGGAAGAAGCGATTTTAGGACCGATGCGTTCATGTTTAATTGGTCAAGATATCATTCAGTTTCAGCAGTTACTACAGCGCATTCAAATGAGTTGTATTGGAAATTCAAGTGCGAAAGCAGCGGTAGATATCGCTTTATATGATGTATATTGCCAATATCAAAATGTGCCGTTATATGCATTGTTAGGCGGGAAGAAAGAAATTTATACCGATATTACAGTGAGTGTGGATGAGCCTGTATTAATGGCAAAAGAAGCGAAGAAACATATAGAAAAAGGATTTCAAACATTAAAGATTAAAGTGGGTAAAGAGGCGCATTTAGATTTGGAACGTATTGAGGCAATTCGAAATGTGGTACCAAGAAATACGACATTACGTTTAGATGCGAATCAAGGTTGGAGTCCAAAAGAAGCGATCTCTATCATTCAAGAGATGGAAAATCGTAATTTAAATATAGAATTTATTGAACAACCAGTACACGCGAAAGATTGGGATGGGTTAAAGTACGTCAAAGATCGTGTGCAAACGCCAATTATGGCCGATGAAAGTATATTTTCAGCAAGTGATGCATTAAAGCTCGTTCAAGGAAGATACGCAGACTTAATTAATATTAAATTAATGAAATGTGGTGGCATACGTGAAGCATGGCGTATTGCAGATATCGCAGAAACGGCTGGTGTGAAGTGTATGGTGGGAAGCATGATGGAATCTTCACTTTCCGTTAGCGCTGTTGCACATTTAGCGGCAGCACATCCTAATATACATTATTTTGATCTTGATGCACCGCTTTGGTTAATGGAAGAGCCAGAAGGAATGACTTATTCTGGATCAAAGGTAAACCTTCAATCGACAGTGAATAGTAAGTCTTAGGAAAAGAGACTAGTAAATTATTTTTTTAAGGGGGATATATATGAAAAAAGTAGGAACTGCATTTTTAACAACTTTATTTATATTTTCATCGTTTACATCGGCAAATGCTGAAGAAAAGAAGGATAATAAAGCATTTATAGATGTATCTGCTGCAACGTTATGGACAGCACCTGATTCATTAAGGTCAATCGATACACCGAGTGCAACAAATCCAGTGGATCTATGGAAATGGACGAAATCAATGACACTTGGCGAGAAACTATGGTTAACAAATGCAAATAAATTAGAAACACAAGCGTTACTCGGTCAAGAAGTAACCGTTATTGATAAGAAAGGCGAGTGGGTGAAGGTATTAGTGCATGGACAGCCAACACCACGAAATGAAGAAGGTTATCCGGGCTGGATGCCTGAAAAGCAATTAACATATAATCAAGAATTTGCAGATAAAACAAATGAACCTTTTGTGTTAATAACAAAGCCAACTGCGATTTTATATATAAATCCTTCTGAAAAACATAAATCACTTGAAGTCAGTTATAATACAAGACTGCCGCTATTAAGTGAAGACACAATTTCATACCGTGTATTGTTGCCAAATGGTCAGAAAGCATGGCTACGAAAAAATGATGGAACAGTTTACCGTTCTCAAACTGATATTCCAAAACCGACAGCTGATGATTTAATTAACACAGGGAAAATGTTTTTAGGTTTACCGTATATATGGGCTGGTACAAGTGGTTTTGGATTTGATTGCTCTGGCTTCACGCATACGATCTATAAATCGCACGGCATTACAATTCCGCGAGATTCTGGACCGCAATCAAGAGCAGGAATTGCAGTTGATAAAGAAAACTTACAAAAGGGAGATTTAATCTTCTTTGCACATGATCAAGGGAAAGGTAGTGTCCATCACGTTGCAATGTATATTGGTGATGGCAATATGATTCACTCACCAAGAGCTGAAAGGTCGGTAGAGATTATACCACTAAATACACCAGGATATATAGAAGAATACGCTGGTGCTCGTCGTTACTTACCTTAAAAATAGAGGGGGTTTTTAAATGAAAAAAGTTGTTCGTTACTCATTAGTTAGTACTCTATTAGTTTCTTCATTTTTAGTTGGCTGCGCAAAAGAAAAAACTACAACAAAGCCGAAAGATGAAAAGAAAGTATTACAGTTACTAGAAACGGGTGAAATTCCGTCGTTAAACTCAGTGAAAGTCACAGATGCAGTCTCGTTTAACGTTTTGAATAACGTAATGGAAGGACTATTCCGTCTATCGAAAAATGATGAAGTAATTGAGGCAGGCGCACAAAAATATGAAGTGAGTAAAGATGGAAAGATATATACATTTCATTTGCGTGATGCGAAATGGTCAAACGGAGATCCAGTAACCGCTCATGATTACGT
This sequence comes from Bacillus sp. 5mfcol3.1, assembly GCF_900114335.1. Classification (NCBI taxonomy): domain Bacteria; kingdom Bacillati; phylum Bacillota; class Bacilli; order Caryophanales; family Bacillaceae; genus Bacillus; species Bacillus sp. 5mfcol3.1. The sequence goes on from NZ_FOST01000003.1 coordinate 291,412, forward strand.
ATACGCTTGGAAGCAATTGATTAATCCAGATACCGCTTCTCAATATGCATACATTGCGTACGATGTGAAAAACGCTGAGAAGATAAATAAAAAACAACTAGGTCTAGATGAATTAGGAGTAAAAGCGAAGGATGATAAAACGTTCGTCGTAGAGCTAGAACATCCTGTACCGTATTTTACGAAATTATTAATTTTACCATCCTTCTATCCAATTAACGAAAAATATGCGAAAGAGCAAGGTGATAAATACGGATTAGAAGCAAATAAAGCGGTATATAATGGACCATTTACATTATCAGAGTGGAAGCATGAAGCTAGCTTTACAATGAAGAAAAACGATAAGTATTGGGATAAAAAAGAAGTGAAGTTAGATGAAGTAAACTATCAAATTGTAAAAGAAATTTCAACTGCGGTAAATTTATATGAAACAGATAAAGTTGATAGAGCTGTTATTTCTACAGAATTCGTGGATAAATATAAAAATAATAAAGAGCTAAAACAATATACAGATCCAGTTATGTACTTCTTCCGATTTAATGAAAATGTACCGATTCTTAAAAATAAAAATGCACGTCTTGCGCTAAGTACAGTTTTTGATAAGAAAGGACTTGCGGATTCATTTTTAAATGATGGTTCGGTTGCTGCAAACTATTACGTACCAAAAGGATTTTTAAAGGGACCAGATAAAAAAGATTTTAGAAGTACGGCAGGTGAGTTTAATAAAACTGATGTAAAAAAAGCGAAAGAATATTGGGAAAAGGCAAAGCAAGAAACAGGTACAGATGAAGTGACGTTAGAACTATTAAATTATGACTTAGAAAACTTTAAAAAAGTTGGAGAGTACATTAAAGAGCAGCTTGAGAAAAATTTACCAGGTTTAAAAGTGAATGTGAAATTGCAACCACATACGCAAAAATTAGCACTAGAGAAGAAGAAAGAATATGAAATGTCGTTATCACGCTGGTTACCGGATTATCCAGATCCAATGACTTACTTAGAAGTATTCCTTTCTGGAAGCAGTGTTAATAATACAGAATATGCAAACCCAGAATATGATGCGTTAATTAAGAAGATTAAAACAGAATTAGGTAATGATGAAAAAGCTCGCTGGAAAGCAATGCAAGAAGCTGAAAAAATGCTACTTGATGATGCAGTAATTGCACCGGTATTCCAGCGCGGATTATCTTACTTACAAAAACCATATGTGAAAGATTTATATGTACATCAATTTGGTCCAGCTACAAGTTTAAAAGGGGCAGATGTACAAAAATAAAAGAATGGAGAAACAGACTTCACGTATGTGATAGTCTGTTTTTTTGTACAGTTCCGAATGAAATATAGACATTTCATATGTTTTTTTACGACTTAAAAATAAAATTATTACTAAAATTCCAGTGTGAAATTTATGTAGAATCTTGTATAATTAACGTGTTTCTATGGAAACATTTTCTTGCGCTATTTCTATAGGATTTAATAGAACAAGGAAGGAAATACATACATGTATATAATAGACAAATAGAATGGAACATGTATAGAGAAAAAGGAGAGAAAAGATGGCGTGTCAAAGACAAGGGTTACAATTTAATAACGATAGAAAGAGGGACAGAAGATGAAAATGAAGCATGCTTTTGGTCCTATAATTTTAGCGTGTGTGCTTTTTTTCATTATCATTCTAATCCCATCGAAAAGTTTAGTATCGCTTATTAGTGATAAGAAGGTAGAAGATGCGGCTACTTCTTTACAAAAAGAGAAATTACAAAGTGTTTTCTTACAGCAAAAAATGTTAGAGAATTCACAGTATTTACCGATGTACGGTTCATCAGAATTTTTACGAATGGATGCATATCATCCGTCTAATTATTTCAAAGTAAATCCAGCTGGTTTTACACCGTTTTTAATTGGAACTGGCGGTACACAAAGCTTAGCTCATATTTTAAATATGACATCTACTATGGATGAATTAGAAGGTAAAAAAGTAGTCTTTGTTCTTTCACCACAATGGTTTACAAAGACTGGTGTATCACAAGGGGATTTCACTAATAATTTCTCCAAACAACAAGCATATCATTTTATTTTTAATGATGAGATAAATCCAGAAATGAAGAAGCAAATCGCGAAACGGCTATTAGATTATAAAGTTGTTCAAGAAGATGATATATTAAAAAATTCATTAGAAGGTATTGTATATAATGATACGAAACATAACATAAAAGCAGGTTTAGTTAAACCACTTGCTTATATGTATCGAAATATTTTAGATCATAGAGATTTATTTAACTCTTTATTTAAAATCGAACCGATGAAAGAGAAAACCAATAGCGGGCTTCGTTCAATTTCTTGGGAAGACGCACGTAAACACGCAGAACAAGAAGGGAAAGCTGAGTCTACTACAAATACATTCGGAATTGAAAATCCGTATTATCATAAGAATAATCTGAAGAAAAAACTAAAAGGTTTAAAAAACTTTAGAGCAAATGAAACATATGATGAATCACCAGAATATGATGATTTACAAATTATTTTAGATTTATTTAAAGAGAAAAATGTCAAACCACTCTTTATTTCTGTACCTGTAAATGGGCCTTGGTATGATTATACTGGCTTCCCGAAAGAACGCCGTGAAGTGTATTATAATAAAGTTCGAGAACAGGTTGAGAAAGCAGGATATCCAGTAGTTGATTTCTCTGGTCATGAATATGATAAGTATTTCTTAAAAGATACGATTCATTTAGGCTGGAAAGGTTGGATTTATTTTGATGAAGCAGTGCAGAAATTTTATTCTGAGAAATAAAGTATAGAAATCGGAATGGCTATGAGCCGTTCCGATTTTTTTAGTATAGAGGATTTTGGTGAGGACAATTTGGGAATGCATGTATATCTTGAACCTGTCTATAATCATAATGTTTCATTGCGAACTGGGCTTGATAAAGGTATTCATACACATATAATTGCCCATCATGCGCTGAACATAATACACCTGAAGTTCCTTGCCCATTTATGAAGGAAATACCGATAGGGCGTCCGATTAAGTATGGTATTTTTTGCTGCCAATGCATAGGGGAATCACTCCTTTTTGAGATAATATACGAAAGGAATGATCGAATGGTTGCTTATCCATGTAAATGTAGATGGAAAGGTGTTATATAATTCCTGGAGATTAATTCATATATAAATAGAAAACCGCTATAATTCCGAATGAATTTATAGCGGTTTTTATTATATTCTTAAGCAAGATTTTTGCGCTTTTTTGTCCATTTTTTTATAACGAAGTATAAAAGTATAAGTACGACGCCACCAATTGCAAATGATTTCACATACGGACCAGCAATATCGTTTATATTCTCCCAGTTTTCGCCTAGTTTTTCACCTAGATAAATGAAAATGATGGACCAAGGGATGATTGCGAGTGCTGTTAATGTAGTGAAACGTAGTAAAGGCATTTTTGTAATACCAGCAGGAATTGAAATCGCATGACGCACTACTGGAATGAAGCGTGCTGTAAAAATGACGCCAGTTCCGTAACGATTAAACCAATCTTCTGCAGCATCTATTTGTTTTTTATGTATGAAAATATATTTTCCATAACGTTCTAATATAGGTCGTCCGCCGTATCGTCCAAGCCAATAAATAAAGATTTGGGCAATAACACCGCCAATTGTACCGAATACAACAGCACCTATAAATGAGATACTTCCATTGAATACTAAGTATCCTGCATAAGCAAGGACAATTTCACTTGGGATAATCTCAATCATAAGTCCAAGCATAATGCCCCAATAACCTAATCCTTCAAAAAACGTTAATACTGAATGAATAAAACTACTTAACATTGTTGCACCTTCTAGTTTATGAATTTTTGAGTATAAGAACCATTTATTTAATGACATAAAAGGTTCACTATATGTAGATTATACCTTATTTACATAGGGGATTGCTATTTCAATTCTTTTATGTCTCTTATAAGTATTATAGTAAAGGATATAAGCCGCGTTTTCATGAAGGGTTAATGAAAAGGTTATTAAAAATTTCTCATAAAAAAATAGAAGCATTTCTGCTCCTATTTTTTTAAGGCTTCACATCTAAGTTCTGTAAAAATAAAGTTGCTGTTACGTAACGTTTTGCTAACATTTGTACATATGCGGTATGTACAGAAAGGGTCGCAATAATAATAGCGTTACGAATTGCTTCGCGTTGTTCGTTATTAATTTGATCGAACTTGCTTGCGATTTTATCAGCTTTTTCTTTTACGATGTTTTCAATTGTATGAACGGTATCTGTTGCATTTAATTGTAAGCAATTCCCTTGATTGAGTTCTTCAAATAGAGAAGAGTATGCTACATATAAATGAACAGGATTGATTAAATCATCACTTCGATCGGCTGGGTCATTTACAATAAGGCGTAATAGCTTACGAATGGATTCAAAATCAAGTGCTGTTTTTAAATCTTCGACAATAAATAGTAAGGCTGCTTGTTCAATTGAATATTTTTTCCCTTTTTGAGGAGAGCCAATCATTTCTTTTATATCTCGTTTCACCCAGTTTTGCATAGCAGTTACAGAGAAACTTGTGTTTTCAATCTGATTGCCAAGCGCAACTATTTCATTTAAAGAAAAACCGACATCAGTATCGTCAATTTTAATCAGCTTTTCAAAAATAGGTGAAAGTGCGGTAGTAATAAAAGCTGTAACGCTTTGTCCGCTTTCAATATCTTTTTTATGTGACTTTGCCCAAGCTTCTTGTAAAATACCGAGAGGCTTTTTCGTATTCCATCCTCTTAGTGATAGAAGAAGGGTGGCCATTTCGTTTCGTGTGAGATGAAATGTTTCCATCTTTTCACCTCCAAAATAATAAAAAGTTCTTATGAACTTATAATATGTTTTGTTTCATTTAAAGTCAATTCTGTTTTGCTTAATTTTTCCTTTGTCACCAAACTGTTGAAAGTAAATAATACTTGCATATTTCGACAAAAGTTCATATAATAAGTTCATAAGAACCTTTAAAATGTTCTTAAAAACAAATCTATCATTCTGAATTTACTAGAAAGATAGATTTCACATATATCTATATAAAAGGAGAATGGATATAATATGTTGAAAAAACTTGTAGCAGTAATGACAGCATTCATGGTTATCTTTGGGGCTAGCAGCTTTATGTTCGTAGATCATGCAGCAGCGAAAAGTTACAAATCTGGTAAAAAATCATTTACACCAAGTTCAGGTCAAAAGTCAAAAGTTGATTTAAACAAAAAAGACTCAAATGTAAATTCTCAAAAAACGACTCCAGATTCAAAAACGAAAGCAACAAACACAGCACCAAAAAGTAATAAAGGAAGCTTTATGAAAGGTTTATTACTAGGTGGTCTTGGTGGTTTACTAATGGGTAGCTTATTTGCAAATATGGGAGCTCTTGGTTCTGTATTAGCATTTATGGTAAATATGTTAGTAATGGCTGGTATCGTAATGTTAGCAGTTCGTGCATTTAAATACTTCAAAGACCAACGTAAAAAGAAGGCAGATGAAGTAGCATGGAAACAATAAAAATTTCTGAACAAGAATTAATAAATGCGCTTTGCGTATATATAGCTGAAAAAAGACAAGTGAGTCCAGAAGAAGTGTTAGTTGAACTCATGTATGACGATGACTACGGTTTCTCTGCGGAAGTAGAGGTAAATGGTCGCCAGCAAATTTTAATTCAAGCAAACTTAATCGAAGCATTACGCTTATTGCTTGACAGAGAATATAATGTCAATTCATTCGCAGCGAGATTACAACTTGAATTAGATGATGAAGAAGGTATTTACGCATTAGCGAAATTTAATAGTGATGAACAATAAGACTGTTAGGGCTTTATGCTCTAGCAGTTTTTTATTTTAATTTCTATTTTTAGTATGTTTCCTATTTTAGGATAAAATTCAATTTTTAATAAACTGATGAATTGGTAAAAATATGTTATTCTTATTAAGAATGTTTTATATTAATAGGAGGATATTATGAAAAAGAAATTATTAGCAACAATTGCTGCGGTATGTTTATCTTTAACTGCTTGTAATTCAACAGAAGAAACAAAGAATGTAAAGGCGAAAGAGAAAACGGAGAAGAGTGTAGAACAAAAAACTGACACAGCAAATCAAAAAGTTAAGGAAGTAAAATCAGCAAGTACAGTAGAACAGTTATCACAAGACCATAATGTGTCAATAGAAGGAGATGGTAAAAATTCATCAGATTTCTTTGAGTTGAAATCTGGTTTTGTAATTGCTGATGTAGAACATACAGGGAAAAGTAATGCAATCCTTCATTTGAAAGATGAACAGGGAAATGATGCGGGAACACTTTCTAACTTTATTGGAAATGGTAAACAAAAAAAATTAGTTGTTATAAAAGAGAGTGGAAAGTATTTCATTGATGCACTAGCAGACGGACACTGGAATGCTAATATGTCTCAATCTATTCCGATGGATAAAGTAGTGACGACTCCAGGGGTAGCAAGTGGGCATGGTAGTGATGTTATATTTGTAAAATTAGAAAAAGGTTTAAAAGAATTTCATGGGGTACATAATAATGGGAAAAGTAATTTTATCGTTCATCTAAATGATAACACTTTATTTAACGAAATCGGAAACGCTGATACTACAAAAAAAATGCCTGTAAAAGAAAACGGTATACATATATTCACTATTCAAGCTGATGGTGATTGGACAATTGAAGTGAAATAATTTGAAAAGCTCTCCTTATGTTTTTGATAAGGGGAGCTTTTTGACAAATAAGTCTTATTAAATAATTTCTTGTTGTTTATAGAAATCTTTATCATTTGTTTGGAATTTATGCCATAAATCATTCATCTTTCGTCTACCGATATCTACCATCGGATTAAACTGAATTGCAGCTTTCTGACGAACAGAGTGAACGTTTTGAATGGCGTGATATAATTGTTGGTCGACTATATCATGTTGTTCACCTGCATATTTAGCAATAGATAGACCTGCAACAGTTCCTTGCGCCATCGCAATTTTTCCGCTTTCAATGCCTGTAATATTGCCAGCTACAAATAAACCAGGAAGAGGGGTTTCCATTGTTTCGGAATGGAGAGGAACGTGTCCACCTAATTCTGAAATGTAATGGAAGGGACAACCAGCTACAGCTGCAAGTTCGGCAAGTGGGTATAATCCCCCAGCAATACAAACAAAATCTGCTTCATATATTTTCTCTGATCCATTAATAACATTTCCTTTAGAGTCAATATTAGCAATGCGTACACCTTCAACTTGATCTGTTCCGATAATTTCAAGAGCTGCTTTCCGAAGGTGAAGTGGCGTTCCGTTTATTTTCATTCCGCTGTTTGGATAGAATGTTAATCCAGCTTTTCGAATCCAATCATATTTCATAAAGTGGCTACCTATTCGTAAAATAGCAGAAGGAGCGAGATGTGCTGCATTTAAAAGAGAGTTTAAAACTTCTTCAGGTTCACCAGCTTTTTGACTTAACTCGCTTTTTTCAGGGAGTACAATATGATCTACTTTAATTCCCGCTAATTGCAATTCACTTAAAATGGCGAAAGACAAAATGTTAGCACCAATAATGATTCCTTTTTTTCCAACTTGCACGCGATGAACATTTGTCATAACTTGAGCTGCTCCAATTGACATCACTCCTGGAAGTGTCCAGCCTGGAAGGGGAATAGAATATTCCGCAGCACCAGTAGCAAGTAGTACGAAAGGTGCTTCTAACGTACCGATATTAGTATGTACAAACCAATTGTTTTCATCTTTATCTAAATTATAGACCGAAACACCGCACCTGATATGTACTGAAAGTGATTCTGCTTCTTCATGAAGTCGCTTCGATTCCTCTATTCCGTTCCACCATTCTCCAGTAGGCTCTTGATGCAACTGCCCTAACAATCTCCCACCCGGCTTCATAAATTCATCAATAACGAGCACTTTTAGTCCGAAACGAGCACAAGAGATAGAAGCAGATAATCCCGCTGGTCCTGCACCAATGATAATTACATCACTCATCGTTTTTTCACCATCTCTCTCACGATATTCGGATGCTGTTTCCCGCTTTCAACAACCATGTTTTCTTCTACAACAGTTAAGCATGCGCGTACATTTGTTTGATTATTTACTGTCACGCGGCATTCAGAACAGTGCCCAATATTACAATAAATACCTCGCGGTGTCCCGCTATCTTCATGAACTCTTAATGTCCGTATTTCATTTGCTAACAGGGCAGCAGCTATCGTTTCATGTTCATATGCTTCGTATTGATGACCGTTAAATTGAAAAGTAATACGCTCACTACTTTGTAAAGTACCTAAAATAGGGTGATGTGTAATTCTACTCATTTACTTTCACCTACCGATCCAAAAGTAACTGCACGTATTGGTGGTTGATATTTTAACGGTAGTTCATTAAGAGTTACGTCAGGATTCGCATTTTCAATCATTCGATCTATCATTATTCTGCATGTACGACCACCGCAAAATCCCATGCCAGCACGTGTTCTTAGTTTTAATTCTCTTGCCGAGCAGTTATATTCAGCAATTGTCGATTGAAGTTGTCCGTATGTAACCTCTTCACAACGACAAACGATTAAGTTGTTTTTATTGGTCATGTGTATTCCTCCTCTAGTTCGGTTTGCACAAATTATATATGCAAAAATCATGCCAATATAGAGGGAGGAGAGAGAGCTACCTGTAAACGCCTAATCGGTGCATACTGCTTCTTTATTGAAGTCCAAGTTTTTTTAAACGGTTATATAAAGTAGCCCTTGTTACGCCAAGTTGTTTTGCACATTCTAATTTATTCCCATTTAAAATTCGTAAAGCCCTTTCAATAACTTTTTTCTCATGCTCATCCATCTCTTCTTGTAAAGAAAGGATTGTATTATTGTTGCTGAGTAATAGGGAATGAGCTGTATGATTGTCTAAATTTTCGGTTGTATGAAATGGTAAATATTCTTGTTTTATAATTCCGTCTGTCGCAAATACCACAAGTCGTTCAACAACGTTTCGAAGTTCGCGAATATTACCTGGCCAATTGTAATGAAGCAGTTCATGCATAATGCTTGAAGGTAAGTCACGAATTGGTCTGTTATAGTTGATTGAAAAATCGTTTAAGAATGAGTATGTGAGTTCGATAATATCCTCTCGTCTTTCACGCAGCGGTGGAATATGCAGGCTAACTACATTTAAACGATAATATAAATCTTCTCGGAAAGTTCCTTTTCTCATTTCTTCTTGTAAATCCCGATTTGTAGCAGCGATAATGCGGAAATCAATATTAATTTCTTTTTCTCCGCCAACTCGGTAATACTTTCGTTCTTGTAGTACACGTAACAGTTTTACTTGCATATCGAGCGGCATTTCGCCAATCTCATCGAGGAATAAAGTACCGCCTTGTGCGAGTTCAATTTTACCTTTTTTCCCTTTACTATTAGCTCCAGAAAACGCCCCACGCTCGTAACCGAATAATTCACTTTCAAATAACGCTTCTGGAATTGCCCCGCAGTTAATCGAAATAAAAGGTGCCTTCGCTGCTTCACTTGCTTCATGAATTGCTTTCGCAAATACTTCTTTTCCAACTCCGCTTTCCCCAAGTATTAAAACAGTTGATTTCACCGAACAAACTTTTCTAGCTAATTGTATCGTTCTTTGTATAACAGGACTTTTTCCATTCATCGCAAGGAAAGGATCAGATTCATCTTTATACTTTGCCACTTCTTGTTCTAAACGGTGCATTTCATGTGACATATTAAATAGTTTTTCATTTAAAGCGACTTGATTTGTAACATCTGTTTCTGAAACGACTGCTCCTATAATTTCATCATTACAATAAACTGGATTTGAATTAATTAATACGAATAAATCGGGACGAGGCTGATGGAACTGAGCGACTATGCTTTTTCCATCATGTAAAGATTGTAAAATTTCCAAGTCTTTATAATCAAAAAAACGAGTAATCGGTTGCCCAATAATTTCATTATGGTTGACTGAAAATATTTTTTCAGCACCATCTGTCCAAGTTCGAACGCATTCTTTACTATCAATGACTGTAACAGAAGAGTCAGTTGTTTGTATTACGGTGTCATAAAATGCCTGTAGCTGATTGTAGGACTTATAAAGAAATGGAATCATTTGCTGAGAAGTTATACAGCATATCGGCTCATCGTTTTCGTTAAGGATGATAACAGCTAATTCATAAGAAAAAGCGTCAATTAGTGCAGTGAATGAGTCATCTACATAAATAATGGCGCAATTATATTCATCTGTAGTAGAAGGGAGATAATAAAACCTTTCGTTTACTTGCTTAATGTGATTAAGGCTACATGTATGATCGATTAAAACACGTTCAAAAAACTCTTGTATAGTCGGAAATGAAAATGCCATAATGCCCTCCTGTTATGTATAAAAATTTTGACAGTGATAAAAAAATAATACACCTATTTACTGTAAATTTAAATTATTTTTACAAATAAAAATATTGTTTATGGAAATTGTATATATGAAGAATTGGCACGTCAATTGCATAAAAGAAAGTGAGAGGTTTAGGGAAAGGAGGAGTATAGTGTGAGGCACTGCGACGTTTTAATTATAGGTGGTGGAATAATAGGGTGTTCTATCGCTTATTACACTTCAAAATACGGAAGAGACGTAACAATCATTGAAAAAGGAGAATTTGTCAGCGGGACGTCTTCACGGTGTGATGGGAATATTTTGGCCATTGATAAAGACCCAGGGTTTGATAGTCAAATGTCTTTAGTAAGTCAAAAATTAGTAACTGATTTAAGTGAAGAATTAGAGCATTCATTTGAATATAGGGCACCAGGAAGTATTCTCGTATGTGAGTCAGACGAAGAGATGGAGGCTGCACAGCAATGGGTAAATCGGCAAAAAAAAGCTGGATTACCGTTTCGAATGCTTGATAGGCAAGATATAAGAGAAGAGTCGCCTTTTTTTGCTGATGATTTATTAGGCGGTTTAGAATGTGCGACGGATTCAACTGTGAATCCATATCTCCTTGCTTTCTCGCTTCTGTCAGAGGCACAAAAGTTTGGCGCAAAAGCCTTTAAGCAGACCGAAGTAAAGAGTATGAAAATAGAGACGAATGGTTCATTTGTTGTAGAAACTACGAATGGTACTTTTACAGCAAAACAAGTTGTAAATGCAGCCGGTGTGTGGGCTCCTAAGATTGGTCAGATGTTAAATGTAAATATACCAATTGAACCGAGAAAAGGGCATATTATAGTAGCATCAAGGCAACAACATGTAGGATGCCGTAAAGTAATGGAATTCGGTTATTTAATTTCTAAATTTGGCGGAAAAAGAAAAGTAGATGTTTTAACTGAAAAATACGGGGTTGCGCTCGTATTTGAGCCTACTGAAAGTCAAAATTTCTTAATTGGAAGTAGTCGTGAATTTGTAGGGTTTCATACGAGAATAAACAATGAAGTCATTAAATGTATCGCAAATAGAGCGATTCGCTTTTATCCGAAAATGGCAGATATGATGGTAATTCGTTCTTACGCTGGTTTACGTCCGTGGACAGAAGATCATTTGCCGATTATTTCACGAGTGGAACATATTCCGAATTATTTCATTGCCGCTGGACATGAAGGGGATGGGATTAGTCTTGCAGCAGTTACTGGGAAAGTAATTGAAGAGTTATTAAATGAAAAAGAGACAATTATTCCTATTGAACCACTTCGTTTGAGTCGTTTTACAGAAAGGGTGTTAAACGGATGAGGTCACAAAGAGTCTTTACGACTATTGATACACATACGGGCGGGAATCCAACGAGGACATTAATTAGCGGACTTCCAAAGTTGATTGGAGAGACGATGGCAGAGAAGATGTTACATATGAAAAAGGAATATGATTGGATTCGAAAATTGTTAATGAATGAACCGCGTGGTCATGATGTAATGTCAGGGGCATTATTAACAGACCCATGTCATCCTGAGGCTGATATAGGTGTTATATACATAGAGACAGGTGGATACTTACCGATGTGCGGTCACGATACAATCGGTGTATGTACAGCGTTAGTTGAATCAGGTTTAATTCCAGTAGTTGAACCGATTACTTCTTTAAAACTAGATACCCCGGCTGGCTTAGTGGAAGTAGATATTGCTGTTCAAGATGGAAAAGCAAAAGAGGTATCTTTCTGTAACATACCAGCTTTTTTATTGAAAAATATTACTGTACACGTCAAAGACATTGGAACTGTAGAGGCTGATATTGCGTATGGAGGGAATTTTTATGCCATTATTGATGCGAAGTCAGTAGGCCTAGAATTAGTACCAGAAAATGCATCTACAATCATCGATAAGGCGATTCATATAAGAAACACAATTAATGAGAAGTTTGAAATCATTCATCCAGAGTATTCGTTTATTAGAGGATTAACACATGTTGAATTTTATACAGATGCTACTCATGAATGTGCGCATGTGAAAAATACAGTTGTTGTACCACCAGGCGGAATAGATCGATCCCCATGCGGTACAGGAACATCTGCGAAGCTAGCTGTATTATACGCTCAGAAAGAAATCAAAATTGGTGAAGAGTTCATTCATGAGAGTATCGTTGGTTCTTTATTTAAAGGATATGTCGTGAATACGACACATGTTGAAAATATTGAAGCTGTCATAACGAAAATTACGGGATCAGCTTGGCTTATGGGTATGCATAAATTTTTTTACAATGAAATGGATCCACTCAAAGAAGGATTTTTGCTAATTCCGCCGATGGAACATGAAACGGAGGATATAAAATGAACATTCAAAAAATGTATACAGCAGTAGACGTACATGTAAATGGCGAGGCATTTCGTGTAATGAAAGACGTACCATGCAAATACTACTACAGTTTGGAGCAATTAAATGAACAATTTTCAGGTGAATTAGCAGAAGAGATGAAGCTTTTATTAAATGAACCACGTGGTTTTATCGGTTTGAATGGGTGTATTGTCGTTCCATCTATCCATAATGAAGTGGATGCAGCTGTATTATTTTTTAATCATGAAGGTTCGATTCCGCTTCATTATGGGGGCATTGTTGCGGTAATAACGATGTTACTCGAAAGTGGGTATTTAAAAAAGAGAGAGTCCAATCAATACAAAATTGAAACGTTATCTGGAATATTTTTAGTTCATGCGTATGTAGAGAATGATGAAGTTATATCTGTTTCGTTTGAAAGCAAACTTTGCTATTTGATTGAGGAAAATTTACAGGTTGGTAATGTAAGTTATTCTCTCATACAAGCAGATAAAGTATATGCAGTTGTAGAAAAAGGTGCGTATTCGCCAGAAATTCGTGTTGAAAACATTTCAGAATTGAAAAGATGGGGAGAAGCTACACTGCAGGCTATACAAAAACAGTCGCTAATAAAAAGGCTTATTTTAGTAGATCCTTCGCAAAAAGAAAAGAACCATATAAAGTCGATTACATTTCATGAAGATAACTTTATCGTACGTTCGCCAGGTTTTGTTTCTACTATCGTTTCCTATGTTCATGCATTATTTAAAAATGATTATATGGCGGATAAACCTTTTAAAAATGAAAGTATATTTAATAGTTTTATAACTGTGGAAAAAGTGAAGAAGGAGGAACTAGGATACATTTTCCGTTTTGAAAGTAGAGGATTTATTACAGGGATGCAGACGTTTCTATTAGACCCTACGGATCCGTTTCCGGCAGGATTCTTATTAAAATAAAATGTGATAGGGAGAGATAAATATGCAAAAAATTAAAGGGGCATTTCCAGTATTAATAACACCGATGGATGAATTTCAGGAAATTAATTGGGATGGGGTAAAACAAAATGTAAATTACTTTATCGAACAAAAGGTTGCAGGTATTATCATTAATGGAAGTACAGGAGAGTTTGTAAGTTTATCAAAAGAAGAACGATTTAAAATGGTAGAAACTGTGTTGAAAGAAATTGATGGCCGTATTCCAGTCATTGTTGGAACTGCAGCAGAGACCACAAAAGAAACAATTGAATATACGAAACATGCAGAAGCGCACGGAGCGGATTGTACATTAATTATAAACTCTTACTATTGTAAACCGAAGGAAGAGGAGATTTATTTTCATTTTAAAGAAATCTCAAACTCTGTAAATATACCAATTATGCTATACAATAACCCATTTACTTCTGGTGTCGATATGAGTACAGAGCTAATGCTCCGTATTGGAAAAGAGTGTGAAAATGTTACGCATATTAAAGAATCTAGCGGAGATATTCGAAAAGCGAGAGATTTAGTAAGACAAAGTGAAGGGGCTTTCCAAGTCTTCTGTGGTTCTGAAGATTTAGTTATGGAATCATATTTAGTTGGTGCTTCGGGATGGGTTTCAGTAGCAGGAAATATCGTTCCCGGTCTCGTTACAAAAATGTATGAGCATTTTCAAAATGGTGAATTAGAAAAGGCGTGGGAAATAAACGATGCTATTTTACCACTTTGCGAGTTTCTTGAAGGATCAGGGAAATATGTTCAAATCGTTAAACGTTCCATGGAATTACATGGGCAAGCGGGAGGACCTTCTCGCTATCCAAGACTAGGATTAACTGTTGACGAAGATCAAAAGCTTCAAACGATTTTATCAAATATTGCAGCTCATGCAGCTGTTTAAATAAGGAGGAGAACATAATGTTAAAGACAAATATTGAGCTGAAACCAAAAGTGGAAGCGTTTTTAAATGAAGAAATTAAAATGTTTATTAATGGCGAATTTGTTTCTGCTATTGGCGGAAAGACGTTTGAAACATACAATCCAGCAACAGAAGATGTTCTAGCAGTCGTATGTGAAGCGCAAGAAGAGGATATTGATGCTGCAGTAAAAGCAGCAAGATCTGCATTTAAATCTGGTCCGTGGGCAGAAATGACTACTGCTGAAAGAGCGCATCTTATTTATAAGTTAGCAGATTTAATTGAAGAACATAGAGAAGAATTAGCGCAACTAGAAGCTTTAGATAATGGAAAGCCATATCAAGTAGCACTTGATGATGATATTTCAGCGACTGTAGAAAATTATCGTTATTACGCAGGATGGGCTACAAAAATTATTGGGCAAACAATCCCAATTTCAAAAGATTACTTAAATTACACGAGACATGAACCTGTAGGTGTTGTAGGTCAGATTATTCCGTGGAACTTTCCGCTCGTTATGTCTTCTTGGAAAATGGGAGCTGCACTGGCGACAGGTTGTACGATCGTATTAAAACCAGCAGAGCAAACACCTTTATCCTTACTATATACAGCAAAACTCTTTAAAGAGGCTGGATTTCCAAACGGTGTTGTAAACTTTGTACCAGGCTTTGGTCCTGAAGCAGGAGCAGCAATTGTAAATCATCATGACATTGATAAAGTTGCTTTTACAGGATCTACTGTTACAGGAAAGTATATTATGCGTCAGTCTGCAGAAATGATTAAGCATGTAACGTTAGAGCTTGGCGGCAAATCACCAAATATCATTTTAGAAGATGCGGACTTGGAAGAAGCAATTAATGGTGCATTCCAAGGTATTATGTATAATCATGGTCAAAATTGTAGCGCAGGATCACGTGTATTTGTTCATCGTAAACATTATGAAACTGTAGTAGATGCACTTGTGAAAATGGCGAACAACGTAAAACTTGGAGCAGGTATGGAGAAAGGAACGGAAATGGGTCCACTCATATCTAAGAAACAACAAGAGCGTGTGTTACATTACATTGAGCAAGGGAAGAAAGAAGGTGCTACAGTTGCGGCTGGTGGTGAACGTGCGCTTGAAAAAGGTTATTTCGTTAAACCAACTGTATTCACAGATGTTACAGACGATATGACAATCGTTAAGGAAGAAATATTTGGACCAGTTGTTGTTGTACTTCCATTTGATTCGACAGAAGAAGTAATTGAACGAGCGAACAACTCATCCTATGGCCTTGCTGCGGGTGTATGGACGCAAAATATCAAAACGGGTCATCAAGTGGCAAATAAATTAAAAGCAGGAACAGTGTGGATTAATGATTATAACTTAGAAAATGCAGCTGCACCATTTGGTGGATACAAACAATCTGGTATTGGCCGCGAATTAGGTTCATATGCGCTTGATAATTATACAGAAGTGAAAAGTGTTTGGGTAAATATAAAGTAATAGGGTGTTTTACTGACAAAAATTGAGGGATGAAATAATGAAAGATGCGGACAACTAGAAAGTTTGATAATAGTTGTCCGTTTTCTTATATACAAAATTGCTTTTCCAAAGAATGATAAGGGGGATTTGGATGGAGAATTTAGTAGAATGGTTAGTAGGGCAAGTGTGGAGTATCGGTTTAGTTGTTTTTGCATTAGGGGCAGGCGTATATTTCACGATTGCAACACGTTTTTTGCAAATTCGTTATTTTAAAGAGATGATTAAACTATTATTTGAAGGAAAGAGTTCCGAGACGGGAATATCATCTTTTCAGGCATTTTGTTTAGCCTTATCAGGAAGAGTTGGAATTGGTAATATTGCAGGGGTAGCGACAGCGATCGCTTTCGGCGGGCCTGGAGCTGTATTTTGGATGTGGGTAATGGCTTTGTTAGGGGCAGCGAGTGCGTTTGTTGAATCAACATTATCTCAAGTATACAAAAGTAAAGTAGGGAATGAATATCGCGGCGGTACTCCATATTTCATTGAGAAAGGTTTAAAAATGAAATGGTTTGCAGTCATTGTAGCGGTAGTTGTAACACTTTCATATGGCATGTTATTACCAGGTATTCAATCTAGTAGTATCGCAGTTGGATTCGAAAACTCTAATGGTATTAACAAATATATAACTGGTATATTTTTAGTCGTGTTACTAGCGGCAATTATTTTTGGTGGTGTAAAGAGAATTGCTGGCGTTTCTCAAATGCTTGTTCCATTTATGGCAATTGGTTATGTAATTGTTACATGTATCATATTAATTGCGAATGTAACGGAGATTCCAAGTATGTTTGCTTTAATTTTCTCTAGCGCATTTGGTGTAAATGAAATGTTTGGTGGAATTGTTGGTGCAGCTATTGCATGGGGTGTAAAACGTGCTGTATTTTCAAACGTTGCTGGTGTCGGAGAAGCGACGTATAGTTCGGCTGCTGCTGAAGTATCGCATCCTGCAAAACAAGGATTAGTTCAAGCGTTTTCCGTATATATCGATACAATTGTCGTATGTACAGCGACAGCTCTTATGATATTAATTACAGGTATGTATAATGTTATACCTGAAGGGAAAAGCGCTATTGTAAAAAACATAGGAAATGTGGAAGCAGGTCCAATTTATACGCAACAAGCAGTTGAAACTGTGATGACAGGGTTTGGTCCAATATTTATTTCAATTGCAATTTTCTTTTTTGCATTTACAACGTTACTCGCTTATTACTATATCGCTGAAACGACACTTACTTATTTAGATCGTCAATTGAAGTATGGCTGGTTAAAACCAGTTTTAAAATTTGGATTTTTAATTATGGTTTACATCGGTAGTGTTGAATCAGCGTCGCTTTTATGGAATTTCGGAGATTTAGGAATCGGTAGTATGGCATGGTTAAACTTAATCGCGATTCTATTATTAAGTAAAATCGCATTAAAAGTGTTAAAAGACTATGAAACGCAGAAAAAAGAAGGGAAAGATCCAGTATTTAATCCTAAAAATGTGGGGATTGAAGGATTAACATTTTGGGAAGAAAGAAGTAAAGAGGTTGAAAGAAAAAGTTCTAGAGGAAAAGTTATTGTAGATGATAATTTAAAATTATAACGTAAATTAACTGAAAATTCTTAATTTAAAAGAAGGTATATTGCCTCCATTTCATCGCATACTACAATAGGTATGGATAATATGACTGGAGGGAATAAGATGGAACATGAGCAACATAGTTCGATAAATGATATTCTACATCATTATAAAGAAGGTATAGGTAGTTTTACAAATCAAATTCCTGAAATCGCTGAGACATATAATGCGTTCACGCAAGCTTGTTTTCAAGAGGGTGCTTTAACAAAAAGAGAAAAACAACTTATTGCATTAGGAATTAGTTTAGCAACGCAAGATGAGTATTGTACAATTTATCATACAAAAGGTTGTCTTGATCAAGGATGTTCGGATAAAGAGATTCTGGAAGCATGTGGTGTTTCAGCAGCATTTGCTGGCGGAGCTGCGATGAGTCAAGCGGTAACTTTAGTGCAAGAGTGTTTAACAGAACTGAAAAATCAAAAGCATTGAATAAAAAACGTTTTAAACTTTATGTTTAAAACGTTTTTTATGTGAAATTAAATTTGAGTATAAAAATTATCTAGGATGGGTTCAATTTTTATCGTTTTCAATTTGTATTCAATTTAATATTCTATATCTTCATAAATAGATTTTTCTACATCAGGAAGAACTGTGTATATACTCTTACCGATTAAAGCTTCTAATTCTTTCTTAATCGCATAAAACCCTTTCCAATGTAAAGATGTATGAGATGTTGTACCATGACGCAAACCAACAGAAATTAATCTTCTTTCCAGCGTAGTAAAGCCATCCGCATCAGCAAGAGCGTCACAAAGAGTAATTACTTTATTATATAAGTCGTAGTTACTATGTTCATTCAATATTGCAACTAATCGGCTTTTCATATGGTCAGGAACGAGACTCCATTCCGCTGCGATATCTATATGTTCATTTTTACAGGGAAATGAGTGTGTCACACAAATAATGGCGTTTCCTGTATATCCTAAATCATTCATATACATATAACCATCATAGGAATGAATGACCGATTTGGTAAAACCTTTGTATCTTCCGATATCATGCAAAAGGGCAGCGTTATATGCTATGTCAGCATCTAGCTTGTACCCTTTTTTTATAAGTTCTATAATTATGTTTTCAGTTGCATGAGCAACATGTAGTGAATGTTCAAACCAAGGGCCCGGGTTTTGTTCATATGCCCATTCGAGTAATTCTTTTGCGTACGTTCTATCTAATATATATTTCATATCGTTATCCTTTCAAAAAAAATCATATCTTAATATAAATTCATCTTATTATTTCATTATTCCTTCTTTAAAAATTGTTACAATGAAACAAAAGGGGGAAAAGTAATGCGAAATTTAGTAATTGAAGAAATTAAGAAACTAGAAAATGATATGGAAGAACTTTCGAAACTTTTGAAAATGGTTGTAAATGATGGGGCATCAATTGGTTTTTTGCCTCCACTGGAACAAAAAGACGCAACAAAGTATTGGCAAACAGTATTAGCGCCAGAAGTGATATTGTATGTGGCTAAAATAAACAACGAAGTAGCAGGGAGTATTCAATTACAATTAGTTACAAAGCCTAACGGAATTCATAGAGCCGAGATTTGTAAATTAATGACTCATCCAAACTTTAGACGTAACGGTATTGGACGATCGCTTATGCAAAAAGCAGAGGAACGAGCAAAGCAAGAAAACAGGTCTCTTTTAGTATTAGATACTAGAGAAGGAGATCCTTCCAATAAATTGTACAAATCACTAGACTACCAAGAAGTTGGAACAATACCAGGGTATGCAATTTCTCCGAATGGAAAGTTAGATGCTACGGTTATTTATTATAAAAACATTTAAGGTATAATCAAACGGGGAGAGTGCTTAATTATTAGTAAGTGAATAATAAACGACTATTTTTAACACAGTCTATATTTTTCTGGCGGTGTTAAAATAGTTAATTATAATCTAATTAACGCACTAAATGAATTTGAGAAAGTTTTTAGAGGGTTCTTTTAGTAATGATTCTCGTCTTATAATAAATGTAGAGAAGATGACTAGGCAACTATAGTTATTTTCGCTTTATTATTGGAAGGGGATGAAAGAATGAAAAAGAATAGTTTACAAAAGATGAAGAAAGTTATTTTAAGTGGTGGCGTATTACTTACGGGATTATTAACATTTGGATTTTCAGAAAAGGCTTCAGCTCATGGATATGTAGAATCACCAGCGAGCCGATCTTATTTATGTAAGCAAGGGGTAAATGTAAATTGTGGACCGATTCAATATGAACCACAAAGTGTAGAAGGGATAGGTGGATTTCCGCAACTAGGACCTTCTGATGGACAAATTGCAGGGGCTGGTCATTTTCCTGCGTTAGATGTTCAAACTGTAGATAGGTGGAAGAAAGTTACGTTAAATGGCGGAACGAATACATTCAAGTGGAAACTTACGGCTCCTCATAGTACAAAAGAGTGGAAATATTATATTACGAAAAAAGGTTGGAATCCAAATAAACCTTTAACGCGATCAGATTTAGATTTAGTGCCATTCTATGTGAAAAATGACGGTGGAGCTAGACCAGGGACAACAGTAACGCACGAAGCAAATGTACCAACTGACCGTAGTGGATACCATCTTATTTTAGCTGTTTGGGAAATTGCAGACACTGGAAATGCGTTTTATCAAGTTATAGATGTAAACCTTTTGAATAATGGCTTAGCTTCAAATTTCGCTTTTAACAACGTAGTGCAAACTCCTACACTATTTTAATTGAAACATATATTTCGATCATCTAATTCATTTTAGATGATTTTTTTTATGAAAATGATGAAAAATATAGAAGAAAGTGCAATTATTTATAAAAAAATATGCTTTAAATATTGTCATATTTGCTTCTTTAAGATATCCTTTTCATGAAGAGGTGGAAAACATGGAAAAAGTACTAGTTTTCGGGCATAAAAACCCAGATACAGATGCAATTTGTTCTGCAATTGCTTATGCAGAATTGAAAAAAGAATTAGGAATGAATGCTGAGCCTGTACGTTTAGGCGAAATCAGCGGTGAAACTCAATTTGCGTTAGACTATTTTAAAGTAGAAGGACCGCGTTTTGTTGAGACAGTAGCAAGCGAAGTGGACAACGTTATTTTAGTTGACCATAACGAGCGTCAACAAAGTGCTAACGATATCGAATCAGTTCGTGTGTTAGAAGTTATTGACCATCACCGTATTGCTAACTTTGAAACAAGCGATCCTATATACTATCGTTGTGAGCCAGTTGGATGTACAGCTACAATCTTAAACAAAATGTACAAAGAAAATGGCGTTACAATTCGTAAAGAAGTTGCAGGTTTAATGTTATCTGCAATTATTTCAGATTCTTTACTATTCAAATCTCCAACTTGCACAGAACAAGACGTAGCAGCTGCTCGTGAATTAGCGGAAATCGCTGGTGTAGATGCTGATAGCTACGGCTTAGAAATGTTAAAAGCTGGTGCTGACTTAAGCGGAAAAACAATGGAGCAATTAATCTCTCTTGACGCTAAAGAATTCCAAATGGGTAATGCGAAAGTTGAAATCGCACAAGTAAACGCTGTTGATACAAACGACGTTCTTGTACACCAAGCGGAACTTGAAAAAGTAATCTCTGCAGTAGTAGAAGAGAAAGGTTTAGACCTATTCTTATTCGTTGTAACTGATATCTTAACTAACGATTCTGTCGGTCTTGCGATCGGTAAAGCAGCAAACGTTGTTGAGAAAGCATACAACGTATCACTAGAAAACAACACAGCTACTTTAAAAGGTGTTGTATCTCGTAAAAAACAAATCGTACCAGTATTAACAGAAGCATTCCAAGCTTAATTTTATTGAGTACACATAAACAGCAAGGACAAGTAGTCAGATTGGCTACTTGTCCTTTTTTATCTCTAAAAAACAGAAAATTAAAAACGGGAGGATTGTGTATGTTGAATGATTTGGAGAGTAAATTACAGTCACTTTTAGAGCGAAATATTACGTCGGTTTCAGAATTAGAGAGCTGGCTTTCGGAGGAGCTGCGTTTAAACGCAGAAATAGAAGAAGAGTTAACGATCAATTTAATCGCTATGTATAGAGATACAAAAGATAGTAATATACGTGATATACATATGTATAACCAAAATGAAATTCAGCCACTTTTAAAAAGATACAATGCAAAATTTGACCAGAAATTTAGAGATTGTCCGTTTTCTGATTTATTAGATGAGCAGAAATATGGATTTATGAAAAAAGCAAGATTTGTGAAGAGTGAAATGTTTAATGAAAAGAACATAGCGATTTCCGTTAAAGAGCAAGAACTTATTACGAAATATAGAGAAATAATGTCTAACATATCTATTAATTGGGAAGGCGAGCAAAAGACGTATGCATACGTAAAAGCAAGGATAGATAACCCAAATAGAGCTATTCGTGAAAAAGCTTGGTACGCTTTATGCGAAGCAAGAAGTATAGTAAAAATAGAAATAGATTGTATTATGAAGGAACTCGTACAATTGCGGAATCAGATGGCTTTAAATGCAGGGTTTAATAATTATAGTGAGTATGCCTTTAAACAAAAAAATAGAGATTACAGTATTGAAGATTGTTATAAGTTTCATGAGTCGATAGAAAAGTGTGTTGTACCAATTTGGAAACAGTTAGGAAGTCTTTTTAAAAAGAATCTTGATGTAAAAACGTATCGTCCTTGGGATCTTGCTCCTTGTAATTTGCAAAAATCTTCATTTGAAAATTACATTGATTTATTGGATGGGGTTGAAGAAATGTTTCGGAAGACAGATTCATGTTTTCATGAGGAATTTACTCATATAAGGGAAGCGGGATTAATTGACGTACAAGAACGGAAAAATAAAGCATCAGGAGCTGCTTGCTTTACCTTACCTCATAGTAAAGACGTTTTTATTTATTCTAATTTTAGTCCGTCATTTTATGCAATTCATGCATTAATACATGAATTGGGGCATGCATTACATTTTCATAAACAATTTAACAATGAAAGTAGTATGCAGGAAAGATACCTTCGTGAAGAGGTGGCGGAACTTTATTCCCTTAGCCTGGAGTTATTATTAATGGATAAGCTTACTATTTTTTATACGCAAGAGGATGATTATAAAGAAGTACAGCGAGTTCAATTATATCGTACTTTATCGTTATTAATATCGTCAGTTTCAGGAGATGTATTCCAGCACTGGCTTTATACAAATCCAAATCATTCACCAGAAGAGCGAGATGAGAAATATATTGAACTATGTAAAAGGTATCAATATTCATCAGTTGATATTGCAGGAGTAGAGAATGAAATTGGTTCTAGTTGGTTCGAGTCATTTCACTTTGTTCAGTTTCCTTTTTATAAAATTGAATATGCAATTGCACAAATAGGAGCGATTCAATTGTTTCAAATTTATCGAGAGAATCCGGAACAAGCGATTACTTTCTTTAAAGAGGGAGCGAGTTCAGATTGGAATTTATCTATACAGGAAATATATATAAATACAGGTGTTGCGTTTGACTTTTCGGAAGAAAGGATACAAAGTACTGCAAGGGCTATTTTAGATTTGATTAACGAATTAAAATAAGGATAGCGTTAGCTATCCTTACAATTGTTTATTCGTAAGATTTTTTCTTGTTTATATAAAATGTGATTATCGCAGTAATGAAGAAAATAGGTATCGCATACACTTGCCCAACAAATAACTTCCAGCCGACATAATTGTAGCCTTCAGATGCTGGGATGATAACGGAAATAACGCAAACGATAAAATAGACTAATAGTGCAGGGATAATATTTTTCATTTTTACGAACCTCCTTTTTAATTTTTATTCGTACATCATAATATTGCGATTTATTTTTATTATTTTGAAGAAAAAAAGAAAAATTTTTATGGTATTATAATATTTGCATTGAGAGTGATCCATAGCACTTATATGGTAAAATGTGTAATTAAAACTTTCAGAATTATTATATAGTATTTCGAGAGAAAAATGTACAAAATAATGGATTTTATTTATTGAAGTAAAGGGAGTAGAAATATATATGAAAAGGCTATGTATAATTCCATGTGGAAAAAAGAAAATTTGGGATAAGCATTCAAACTACGGACCGATGGAAGCAAAAGATGTATATATTAGTCCGTTCGGAAAAGCATGTCAGGCGTACGCATCCATGTTTTTCGAAAACTGGGTTATATTATCAGCGAAACATGGATTTTTAAGGCCAAATGATATTGTATTAAAAAACTATGATCTTGCATTTGATTCAAAAAGCGATGAGGTAATAAGTATAGAGAAATTACAAAAACAGATGGTAGATAAAAGTTTACTACAGTTTGACGAAATCGTCTTACTAGCAGGGAAGAAGCATAAAAAAGTAGTGACAAAGTTATATCCAGAAGAAATGATTACATATCCGCTAGAGGGGTGTAAAGGAATTGGGTATATGTTGCAGAGGTTAAAAGAGGCAGTGAAGGAGGAGGCGGAAATATAGGTATAGTTTCGGTCACCATGATCTTAAACTTTATTTAGGGAACTAAAAGTAAAATAGAGTTTTTAAGCATCGCCAAAAAGGTGATGCTTTTTTGTTCGTGTTACCATTCAAGTTAATACAATTTAGAGAATAAAGAATCCGATTTGTGAAGTGACATCTCTTTTTTAATCGAAAACGAATTGCCTTCACTTTTAGAAAATGTATGACGTATTGGTCTGGAAATATCGATAAATTTACAGCTTGGTTAGATTCACGTAAGTGGTACTATGAGTATGTGAGATAAGACTAATTATTATATAATCTTCTAACTCTACTTATGATATGGAGAAAATAGACTAATATACAAGCCTTTGTATACTTCCTCCTAAATAGAATATGATGAATTCTATTTAGGAGGAAGTATATTCATGAGGAATACTTGTCATTGTGGGCATTCCCGAAATTGTAATAAATTTTGGGATGATTTAATGTTTGGGAGATGTAGATGTAGATGTAGATGTAAATGCAGAGATTTTCACGAATGTTGTTGCAAAGAGAAACCGAAATGTGAGTGTGAAAAATGTCATTGTAAAACAAAACCGAAATGCCATTATAGGGATGAAGAGGAAGGGGATTAATAATAAAAAAGAGTACGATACGTACTCTTTTTTTGGGGGGAATTATAATCCATCTTGAACAGATTTCTTTACAATTACCCATGTGTCTTTCTTTTTAACCGTTATAGCTACATTAGTTCCATTAGATTCCTTATAAAAGATATATCCATTGTTTGAGTTTACATATGTTACTGGTTCGCCTATGCAATCTCGCGAGCAGGATTTGTTGACCAGTTCAATTAGGGATAGTTCGCTTGGATCGGTTTTGCTTGCTTCTATAACAGCATCAAGGCTTGTTTTTCGATAACCTTGCAAGTTTATATGAAAAAGTTGCTCTATTTCTCCTGTAATACTAGTATTCATTACTTCTACTGAATTCTTTTTTTCTTGAAGGAATCCGTTTTCATAAAGTAATTTTGCATATCCAATCCATGCTATTAATACTAGCATGAAAAACATACCCGTCAGTTTAAGTATTCGAAGTCGTTTGCTTATAATTGTTTCTGAGTATTTCATTCAGTCTAATCCTCCAATGTTTTTAATTTAAAATATGCTTGGATACGTATTTTTAGAAGAGGATGAGGGTGAATGAGTTTTCAATAAAAAAGAAAACATCTAGAGTTAGATGCTTTCTTTTTTGTATTTTTCGCTATCTGTTAGTTACATGTTTCATAAGTGGTCTTATTTCTTTAACCGGTGGTTTCTTATCATAGGCATCAACGTAAGAAAAGTAGTAGTTTAAGTTTCTTAGAAGACCTTTTCCTATTTTTGCACTTAAGAAAGGAAATACTTGTCCGGTATAATCATCGAGAGATTTACAGTAATATTTTTCGTCTAAATATATGCTGTATTTACATGTTAGTTCTACTAAAGAATTACCTTCATCATCAAATACTTCTTTAGAATCAATAATATCTATTAGTGCAAATTTTTCATTTAGGTAAACTTTCTTTTTTTTCTCGTGTTTATTTGTGAGTATAAAAACGAGACCAATGGCGTTAATCAAACTATTTCCTCCTATAAAAAACGGATATTAATAAAATATATCGATATAAGCTAAATGTAAAGAGGAGAGGTGAAATATCATGGATAAAAATAAGTCGATTTATGTTGGGAAATCGACTTATTTTTATCCAGTATTAATGAGTAGTAACCTACTCTGATTAAAGTTTCACTTTATTGAAAGACTTGCGGGAATTGTTTTACGATTGCGTTTGTTATCATGTCAGCCATTTCTAATGCTTCTTTTTCAATTTTATCGTAAAGTTTTACTCCTGCTTCATAATCTTTATTTAGGAAGGCAAGTGCTTCTGCTTTCGTTAGTGCTAAATGTTCATAAAACATTTTTCTAAATTCTTCTTTATCTATATATGGGTTGATACTGTTAAGAAATTCAATAATTGCGTCACCATTAGCGTACCATTTTTTCTCTATAGCGGCCGCTGCATTTTGATTACCAGCTTTTGCGGCTTTAACAAGATCCGCTGCAATTACTAAGTGATCTTTAATTAATGCACTATATTTTTTCACTGCATCCTCACCGTAAAATGGTTCAAGTGATAGTCCCATATGTGTTGCGTTTTGTAGAAGTCGTCCAACAGTAACATTAACATCTGGTAAATTAAATACTATACTTATAATAGCCAATCTCGTCCAAGCGACGTGTTGTTCCCATAAAGAACGCATATACCCTTTTAAAAAATTCTCATTTTTACTAATTCGGTAGTTCCGTACGGATAAATCATAGTTTACATAAGGGTTATGGTAGGGGGAGTAATACGATTGCCAATAAGAATACATAAATAGTAACACTCCTTTGAACATGTATAACTCAAAGTATGATGAAGATTTATTTTTAGTTACGTGTCCTAGATTATTTTTAGGGAATTTGAAATGGAGAAATTCAATGAATGGTGTTGTAGTATATATGAATAAATTGAATATAAAGTAAAAGAGGGTCTGTAAGGGAAGTTGCAGACCCTCAAAAGGGTATTGCCGAGATGTCGGACTCGACTACGTAATGTTATCATAAAATTCTTTTGAAAAAACCTGGTAAATGTGTCCAAATGAAATTGGGACCTTCATACAGTCAAAGGGACCTGCTTCCCGCGGCAGGCCCCAATAACTAGATAATGTCGATGAGCAAAAAACTCATCTGGAGTACTTTTATAGTAACAAGTAAAATGTGTTTTGTGTATTGAGAAAGAAGAATTGCATAATTATATGTGAACAATTTAGATCCCAACAATTTATGATTATCATTAATTGTTGGGATC
Organism: Bacillus sp. 5mfcol3.1; assembly: GCF_900114335.1. Classification (NCBI taxonomy): domain Bacteria; kingdom Bacillati; phylum Bacillota; class Bacilli; order Caryophanales; family Bacillaceae; genus Bacillus; species Bacillus sp. 5mfcol3.1. The sequence continues at coordinate 318,528 of NZ_FOST01000003.1, forward strand.
TAAATATGGTTATAAAATGGAGAAAAGACTTAGAAGTGAGATCGAGGTACACAGAAGTATGTAATCATGAAAAAGACCTGCTAATATAAGCAGGTCAACTTAAGGGGTTTATCCAACAGATTATTATATATGGTAACAACTGAATTGTAGTAAGTCTATACATTTAATATTGAGAAAAATTCTGTGAATGATATATTTTTTGCACATATATTAACGTCTAAAAAGTTGAGAAAGAAAATTAAAAAGCTTTTTATAAGAGAATAATGGCTGGTACTTATAGTATGATTCATATTTCCACGCATCATTATTAGAGAATTGGAGTTTTTGTGTTTTCGTTTTTGCCTTGATGGAACTCATATTACGATGTTTCATATAGTAACCTCCTGAATTTATATGTATACGATTAGTAGTATTCAAGAAAGAGAAATAAAATGAACATTTAAATTGAAACTCTTTCTTCTTGTGTACTGGATTTACGTTATAAATGTTGTAAAACATATAAAATAATGATGCTAATTCATATTAAATAAGTGAAGAAACATAGAATAATGAAAAAACAATAAGCATCTAATCATCCCTTTCAAGTCGCATAAGTGATTGATATAATAGAAGTAGATGAAAGATAAAGAAAAGCGGGTGACTCTTTTTTGTTTACTAAAGCACAAGAACTTTTAGCGTCCTACTTTGGTTATTCTTCGTTTCGAAGAGGACAAGATGAAACAATTAAAAATGTACTAGATGGGAAAGATACGGTTTGTATTATGCCAACGGGTGGTGGTAAGTCGATTTGTTATCAAATTCCGGCATTAGTATTTGAAGGAACGACGTTGGTTATATCGCCTCTAATATCACTTATGAAGGATCAAGTAGATACATTGGTACAGAATGGCATTTCAGCTACATATATTAATAGTTCTATATCTATTGCAGAAGCAAATCAGCGAATTCAATTAGCGAAACAAGGACATTACAAGTTACTTTATGTGGCGCCTGAGCGTCTTGATTCGATGGAGTTTGTTGATCAACTTATCGATATGAAAATCCCTATGATTGCGATTGATGAAGCACACTGTATTTCACAGTGGGGACATGATTTCCGTCCAAGTTATTTACATATACATCGCATATTAGATTATCTTCCAGAAAAGCCGCTCGTATTAGCATTAACAGCAACAGCAACACCGCAAGTACGTGATGATATTTGTAACACACTTGAAATTAATCAAGAAAATACAATTATGACAACGTTTGAGCGTGAGAACTTATCGTTTTCTGTCATTAAAGGGCAAGATCGAAATGCATATTTGGCGGATTATATTCGTCAAAATCAAAAGGAATCCGGGATTATATATGCAGCTACTAGAAAAGTAGTCGATCAGTTATATGAAGATTTGATGAAGGCAGGTGTTTCTGTATCAAAATATCATGCTGGTATGAGTGATAGTGATCGAAATGAGCAACAAGAACTCTTTTTACGAGATGAAGTAAGTGTAATGGTAGCAACATCTGCATTCGGGATGGGTATTGATAAATCGAATATTCGTTACGTAATTCATTATCAGCTTCCAAAAAATATGGAAAGTTACTATCAAGAAGCAGGACGTGCTGGTCGTGATGGATTAGATAGTACATGTATATTGTTATATTCTTCTCAAGATGTACAAGTACAGCGTTTTTTAATTGATCAATCAACTGGAGAATCACGTTTTTCAAATGAACTTGAAAAATTGCAAAATATGACCGATTACTGTCATACAGAACAATGTTTACAATCATTCATTTTGCAATACTTTGGAGAAGAACCGAAAGAAGATTGTGGACGCTGTGGTAATTGTACAGACAATCGCGAGAGCATCGATGTGACAAGAGAATCACAAATGGTTTTATCATGCATGATTAGAACGAACCAACGCTTTGGAAAGCAAATGATAGCGCAAGTATTAACTGGGTCGAAGAATAAGAAAGTTATTGAATTTAATTTTCATACTTTACCAACGTATGGGCTTTTATCGAACCGTAGTGTAAAAGAAGTCAGTGAGTTTATTGAGTTTTTAATTTCAGACGAGTTAATTGCAGTTGAACATGGCACTTATCCGACGTTAAAAGTAACTGAAAAAGGGAAAGAAGTATTACTTGGTAAAGAGAATGTTTTACGAAAAGAACGAGTAGAGACAAGACAAATTGTTCAAGACCATCCTTTATTTGAAGTGCTTCGTGAAGTACGTAAAGAAATTGCACAAGGAGAAGGTGTACCTCCGTTCGTTATTTTCTCTGACCAAACATTAAAAGATATGTGTGTGAAAATGCCGCAAAATGATTCTGAATTGTTGACGGTAAAAGGTATCGGAGAACACAAACTTGTGAAATATGGCTCGCACTTCTTACAAGCAGTTCAGCGTTTTATTGAGGAAAATCCAAATTATGCTGAAACGATTAAGACAGAAGTAGTTTCAGAGCGTAAAAAGTCAGGAAAAGCGTCCGCAAATTCTCATTTAGAAACATATGAAATGTATAAACAAGGTATTGATTTGAATGAGATTGCAAAAGAACGTAACTTATCAAGACAAACAATTGAAAACCATTTAATTCGCTGCTACGAGGATGGAATGGAAGTAGAGTGGCAAAGTTTTGTTCCAGCAGAGTATGAATCTCTTATTGAAACTGCCGTTCAAAATGCAGAGGGTGGTCTGAAATCTATTAAAGAACAGCTTCCGAATGAAGTGAGTTACTTTATGATTCGTGCTTATTTACAAATAAGAAAGTAGAGACATATAAAGGGGATAAGAATTTATGTATCATGTTTTCGTTTATGGCACGTTAAGAAGAGGACAAACGAATGCTCATTATATGCTAGGTGCAACATGCATTGCAGACAGAGCTTGGACATATGGAAAATTATTTGATACGAACGAAGGATATCCGGCCATGACTTATTCGATTGAAGAAAAGGTGTATGGAGAAGTTTATGTAGTAAATGATGAGATATTGTGTAAGTTAGATGAACTAGAAGAATATACAGGTAATGCGGAGACTGATTTATATGATCGAATTACGCAAACAGTATATGTTGCTTATAGGGAAATTGAGGCATATGTGTATATCGCTCAGAATAAAAAGATGTTAAAGAAAGTGATAGACTCTGGTGACTGGCTTATGTATCAAAAAATATAATAAGGTAGTTTTAAAAATTGGAAAGCAGATAATGACGAATTCATTATCTGCTTTTTATTGTGTGAATAATTGTCGTTCTCTTTTTATTCTTATAGTTCTTAGTACGATTCCAATTCCGAGAAATAAAACAGTAGCAGCGACCCCGCTAATAGGATTTAACCAAAAATCACTACTGTTTGTAAGGGTAATAATCCCTGTTATGGTAACTAAAACAGTAGGAACAGCATCCTCGATCGCATGCATGATAACGCATGGCCAGACGGATTTTGTAAGTCTATATATTTCAACATACATAATTGACCAACAAACCATAAGGATACAGCCAGATAAAAGCATATTTAATCTTGAGATAGATTCAAAATATTCATTTGGCAAAAAGACTATATAATATGCAGCATGCCAAAGTGCCCAAATTAAACCAGAAATAATATAAATGTACCAATCATTTATATTTAGTTCAATCAACTTTGGAGTTAAATAACCACGCCAAGAAAACTCTTCAAAAATATTTTTAATAAAGTTACCAATAGTAGACATGACTATGAGTGACAATAACGTGGATATATCAAAACTAGCAATATGAGCTACTCCAAAAATGAGCGATATGCTTATCGTTATTACTGTAACGAATGGATAAATAAGTAGTGCAGTGAAATACCATATAAAGTTTCCTTTCAAATTTGGCTTGATGCCAAAATCATTCCAATCTCGGCTAATAACTCTAAGTAAAATGCTTACGAGGAAAGGTAATATTAGCCATAACCCCATACCTAAAGTATTTCCTTCAGGTTGATTTGTTAGAAGAGAATCTAGAAATACCCCAATCCATCCACTGGCCAAAACAGTTAATACAAAAATAAGTAAATATAACTTTAGTGATTTCTTTTTCGCGACATTCATTTGAAGAGCCTCCTTTACTTTTGTTTATCCTACTATTTATGGGCAGTAAAACGCCCATTGATTAAAGTCTTTAATTTTTACAATGTTTTTTAATAAATAAATTAAATAGGAGACAAATAGAAAGTAGTATCTTTTGCATGCATCACTATACTATATGTGTATTTGTGTGATTTAGATGTTGCATATTCTTTTTAAATTAGAAAGATGAAAAGTAAGTTTTTTCGAAAAATTCAAATGGGAACTATTGACTTTATGATTGGATTTTTAATACAATAATACTTCGACTGAAAAATTAGAACGGACAGGAGGGAATCGTCGAAATGAGCAACATATTTGAAGATGAGTTACAAAAAATGAAGGATACTTTACATACGATGGATGAGCAATTGGATAAGCTTGAAAAAATCCCAGTTTATTATGGAGAAGATTTTAAAGAGCAAATTCTTGAAAGTATGAGAGAGTCTAATAGACAAAATTTACGTATTGGTGTGCAAGAGCCGTACTTTGGAAGGTTAGATTTTCAGGAAGATGGTAAAGAAGCAGTTATGCCGATTTATATTGGAAAAGTAGGGGTTTCGGATATGGACACGATGAAACCAATCATTATTGATTGGAGAGCACCTGTCGCAAGTATGTTTTATTCATTTACCGGTGGAGAAGAATTAGCATTTTATCAATCACCAGATGGGTTAGTAGAAGGTGATGTGTATTTAAAACGAAACATTTCTATTCGAAAAAGAGAACTTGAACGTGTTGTTGATACATATGTAAAAGGAAATGAAGATGTATCGCATGCCGATGATTTTCTTCTATATCGATTAGGTGAGAATAAAGATAATAAGCTAAAGGATATTGTTTCAACGATTCAATCGGAACAAAATGATATTATTCGAGCGGAAAGAAATTTACCATTACTTATTCAAGGGGTTGCAGGGAGCGGAAAGACAACAATCGCTTTACATCGCCTTGCTTTTTTGATTTATGAATATCGTGAGCAGCTAGAAGCTGAGAGAATGATCGTATTTGCGCCGAATAGTCTGTTTTTAGACTATATTTCGAGTGTACTTCCTGAATTAGGTGTAGGGAATATTAGTCAAACAACGTTTTCGGATTGGGCATTACGTACGTTAGATGATTCAGTTATACTAAAGCAGACAGAAGAAAAATTGAAAGAAGCATTTTCAATTAATCGTGATGAAAAGAAGGTAATGCTAGGTAAATTAAAGGGTACGTTGGAATTTAAGACGTATATTGAAGAGAGAATGATCCAATTTGAAAATGAGTTAGTTCCGACAAAAGATTTTGAGGCGTGGGATAGAGCGATTATTCCAGTAGAAGATATTAAAAAATGGATGCAAGTTGAATATAAACATTATCCTTTAAAGAAAAGAAGAGAACGATTAGTAGGACGAATGAAGCGCTGGATTGAAATTGAACTTAAAAAATTCGGGGAAACAAACGAGAAAAAATTACTAAAAAAAGAAGCGACTAAGAGACTGAACGCATATATGAAGTTTTGGCCGAAAATGAGTGCTCTATCACTGTATAGTTCAATAGTAAAAAGTAAAGAAATACTTGAGGTATTACCTGAAGAACTTGTTCAAGAAACAGAAAAGAGTTGTCGTAAAAAAGAAATGTATGTAGAAGATTTACCAGCTTTAATATACATACATCATCGTATAACAGGGATTGAAATAGGGCAGAAGTTTCATCACGTTGTTATTGATGAAGCGCAAGATTTTTCGCCTTTCCAAGTTTATGTATTAAAAGAAATTACATTAGGTAATTCTTTCACTATATTAGGTGATTTATCGCAAGCGATTTATGATTATCAAGGAATTGAAGATTGGAATGCTTTTAAGGAAGTATTCCAAGAAACCGGTTATTATGAATTAACAAGAAGTTATCGTTCTACAAAAGAAATTATTGAATTTGCAAATGAAATAATTAAAAATGCAGAAATCCCAGTAGGACTCGCAACACCAGTCTTCCGCAGTGGAGAAGATGTGAAAGTAATTCATACAGAAAATCAATTTACTGAAATTGTGAAGACGGTAAAACATTTGCAAAATGAAGATGTGAAAACAATTGCGGTAATCGGAAGAACAGAAGATGAATGCCGTGATATATATGTGAAATTAACAAATGCAGGATTAACGGTAAACGTAATTGAAGCAAACCAAAGTAAATATGAAGGTGGTATATCAGTAGTACCTGTCTATTTAGCGAAAGGTTTAGAATTTGATGCGGTGCTTTTAATTGATGTGGATGAGGAACATTACAAAAATACAAAACATGATGCAAAGTTACTATATGTTGGATGTACGAGATCACTTCATGACTTATGGATTTTCCATAGTGGGGAAGCGTCACCTTTAATTAAAGGATTAAAATAAAGTAAAACTATAATCAGTGGGGAGTTTTACTGCAAGCTAATGTGGGATAAATATAAAAAGAGGATTTTCTAGTACAGTATGAAGATCCTCTTTTTTATATTAAAATGGTAGACGAATTAATGACTTGAGCTGTTGTTTAAATGATATACGATGCTTTTTTCTAATTCCTTAGTTTGTTCTTTTTCCCATGTACGAACAGCATCTACTGGAGTTTGTGTATGTTTTAACCAATCTAGAATAAGGTGTAGTTGTTCTTGTATTTGACCAATGTTTTGCTCCTTTATGTTCTTATTCTGAATTCTATTAGTTAATTGAAGCATATAGGGAAGTTTTTCTATACATTCGCTTAAATCTCCGCAATAACCTGAAGGGAATTCATGTGTACCAAATTCTAAAGTATTGATGTAATTAGAAACTAGGTATATCATGGCTTTTTGTTCGGTATCACCACCTAATTCAATCGCTTTTCGAAGGGATTTTTCTAAATCGTCTTCTTTATTGCTAGAGTCCATATAAATTCCTATCCATCTAAAAGGTCTTGAATCAATCGGGTTGTTTTCTGTCCATCTATATAGAATGTCAATTAGAAAACTATTTAGTGAGAAAGTTAAGCCCTCATCTTTTTCGTTTAATGCATCTAAAATAGTAAACAGCGAAATGGCAAACTCTTCTTGATCTTTTGATTCCCATGTTTTTGCATTGGAAATAAATGTCTCTAAATGTTTATAAGCTAATTTTCGAAGTCCCGCTTCGCGATGCTGACAGTAACAAATAAAATCATGCCAATGCTCATTTGTATTCATATGTATAATAATAGTTTGTAATGTAGTGAGAGGTTTATCCATTATAAGTCCCCAATCTATTAAGAACGTGTTGAAAATTTAGTGTTATTATATCATTACATAAATTAAAAAGGGAGAGTTACTATGCTTACAAAAGTAATTACGAAAAGTAATTACGAAAAGTAATTGGGAAATCGCAAAAATAATTGGAAAAATTAATGAAGATTCCCTTATAGAAGAGGGATTTATTCATTGTTCATTAGTAGATCAAGCTTTAAGAGTTGCAGAAAAATATTTCAAGCATGAAGAAGATGTTTTATTACTTACAATTGATCCAGCCCTATTAAAAGCAGAAGTAAAATATGAACTTGCTTCAAACGGTCAAGAATATCCGCATGTTTACGGAGTAATTAATGTTGAGGCGATTGTAGAGGTTGTTCCATTTTCTAAAGAAAAAGGGGAATTTATATTACTTAAATCAGTTCGACTTTAGTAATAGGCGATGGAGTTCGCTATAATTGCTATATATAGCTAATGAATCCTATTGATAAACGAGATTTTTTGTTTATCAGTAGGATTTTTAATTTTATTCGAACAGACTTAAAAAGAGCACATTTGAATAGTGCTCTTTAAGAGAAAAGTGAATTAGGGTTTTTACTTCTAGATAATGTATGAGTGATTCATCATAATGTGACGATGAATCACAAAAGAGCAGTTAGAGTGGGAAGAATTTAAGATGGATTTTATTGGTCACGGGATCCAATCGATTGGTAATGAAGCAGTTCTAACAGGACTCATTATAGACTTTGAAGATGAAACGTAAAAAAATTATTACGTTTATCTGAATATTGAGGGAATACAAAAATTTTATTTATCTAATTTTTAGAAAACATAGACTATAACATTAATAAATGGTATAATTTCCTTGTTATTGGAATTAAAATGAAAATATTAGAAGAAAAAGGATTGGGCTGGTTTTAATGGGGGATTCTGATCACAAAGAAACAAAGGCAATATTAAAGTTATGGTTTATTTATATACCACTTGCATTTGGAGAGTTTGTCTTTTCGAATATCATAGGTTATTTAAAAAAATAAAGATTTTGCATTTGAAAAACAATTAACCTAATTTAATTGTTTTTTTATTTTACTTTAATAAACCAAATAAAAATAGAGATTTTGAACAAGATGAAGTTTATGAAGGAAATAACGTTGATTAGGTGCTGAAAACAGTGTGAAATCAACAGTGCCTAAAGAATAAAACAGGAATCATTCAACCATGGTAATTTTCCGTTTTATTAGCTTCCTATAGTGATATGTTATGGTCACATCATATGTGTACGATACTTGTAACTTAATATAGCATTACTGGAATTTCAAAATTAGTAGTTAAGGTTGCTACCTTTTAGAGTGTTATAGATATATATAACTTAGCTAAAAAAGCACAAATCATATAATTTGCGCTTTTCATTATCTGTTTTTGGTAAAAAAAGCACAGTTTTTGTCACACTAATACTGTACGATACATAGTATAAAACACATACTGTATGACATATAGTAATGGAAATGAGGTGAGTGAATGGATACTTTATTAAACTCGTTAATTACTGAGTTAAGAAGAGGGACATTAACGTTAGCTGTTTTAAGCCAATTAAGAACGCCACAGTACGGATATTCACTTGTCCAGTTATTGGAGCAATCAGGGGTTACAATTGATCAAAGTACTTTATATCCACTACTTCGCCGATTAGAAAAGCAGGAATTAGTGACGAGTAGTTGGGATAAAACGGAGAGTAGACCTCGTAAGTATTATGTTTTAAGTGATTATGGATTAGAAATATTTTTGCAGTTGAAAAAAGAATGGATAAAAGATTCGAAAGAACTTTATAACTTATTAAAGGAGGAGGAAGGGAATGAATTTAATTGATCTCTATATCCAAGAGGTTGCGAAGAGATTACCTGAAAAAAATCGTGAAGATATTACACTTGAACTAAGGTCAACTATAGATGATATGTTACCTGAAGATTATAATGAGGAAGATGTAAAGAGCGTTCTCGAAAAATTGGGGAGTCCGGTTTCATTGGCTAATGGTTATTTGGATAGACCGATGCATTTAATTGGACCACGTTATTTTGATGTATATACAACGTTGTTAAAAATGATTATACCAATCGCAGCTGTCATTGCACTCATATCAATGGTTGCAGAAAATTTTATAGGCTATAGTGGTGATCAAGCGGTATTAAATGTTATTTTACAATTGATAGGTAAAGGCATTGGGGAAATTTTTGAAGTGGGCCTCCATGTATTTTTCTGGTTGACACTTGTGTTTGTTATTTTAGAAAGAACAGATAAAGACAAAGGTATCGAGCCGTTGACGACAAGTTTAAAAAAATGGACACCAGATGATTTGAAAAACATCTCGTATATCCCAAAGAAAAAAGCAATCTCGAAGTTTGAAGTTTTTGCAGGTTTAATGTGGACAGCAGTTTGGGCTACACTTTACTTTTATGCGAATCATCTTGTTGGCGTATATAACGGTACGGCAAATGGACTGAAGTTTGTTTCGCCAACTTTTAATCAAGATGTTTTATTGCAGTACTGGCCAATCGTTGTAATTATGATTGTTTTTGAAATATGTATATCCCTTTATAAATTGGTGCAGGGACAATGGACTCAAAGATTGGCGATTGGGAATGCTATTCTTCAAGTAGCTGGGACGATAGTATTCATTGTAATTGTAGTAAATCCACATTTATTTAACGCAGGATTTATTACGTATTTGGCAAATGCATTTACTATTTCCCCAGAGGAGTTTAAAACGTGGCTCATTGGGGGAGGAATTTTCTTTTATATGTTATCTGCTGCAATAAATATATTTGATGGTTTCCGAAAAGCTAGTATTCGTATGTAGATAAAAATCGGAAATTTCGATAAAATAAAACTATTAAAAAGATAGTGAAATAAGATGAACATGATGAAAGGAAGAAAATAATGATAAGGGAAGCAACGAAAAGAGATTTAGCATACATTTTAGATATTTATAACGATGCGATACTTTATACAACAGCTGTATATGCGTATAAACCTGTAACCCTTGAAAATAGAATAGATTGGTATGAACAAAAAAAGGCTGAAGGGTATCCCATTTTCGTATATGAATTAGATAATAAAGTAGTAGGGTTTGCGACATTCGGCCCATTTAGAGCGTGGCCTGCTTATAAATATTCAGTTGAACATTCTGTGTATGTAGATAAGGCATATAGAAAAAATGGCATTGGGTCTTCATTAATGAAAGAATTAATCAAAATTGCGAAGGAAAGAGAGTATATGACCTTAATTGCTGGAATTGATGCAGAGAATGAAAAAAGTATTGCCTTGCATCAAAACTATGGATTTGTTCATGCAGGGACAATAAAAAAAGCTGGTTATAAGTTTAATAAATGGCTAGATTTAGCTTTTTATCAGCTGGAACTTAACGGTCCTGAAAATCCTATAGAAGAATAAATATTTTTCGGTAGCAAGAAAAAATTCATGCTACCTTTTTCTTATTTAAATAGCTGATATGAGCTGCCGAAAAGTTTTTTTATATTCGATATTGAATTTATTGGTATAATAGGAATGTTTAACGAATTTCCGCTTCTTTATGTGATGAGGGGAAAAGATTTACCGAATCGCCGTGAAAATAAAGAGGTAGATGAAGCTTTTGCAGTAGTTTTAAAGTACATATACAAAGAATATAGTGAAAACATGCTAGGAGTGAACGGTTGAAAAGAAACTTAAAGACTTCAACAATCATTATTTTAATTTTAACGATTATTGCTCTTGAAGTTGGAATCGCACTATATGATCACGATTTGTCATTAGATACAATTTACTTTACAGCGATCCTTATTTGTATTGTATTGCTTTTTGGCACACGTGTTTCTGGAGAGAAAGAAAGTACATCGAAACGAGGAAGAAGAAAAACAGTTCTTATATTTTGGCCATCTATTTTATTGTCTATTGTTTGTTTTGCGGTTATAAGTTACATAAGGGTAGGATATGTCTCTGTACCAGGGATAATTGGCTTTTCATGCTTTGTTACATATGGTGGATTCGTATGTATTAGTATTTTAAAGAGAAAAAATAAAATGTAGATTACTAAGCTGAAAGGAAGCAATATAAATGAAACATATAAAGAACGGTACACGCACTGAAGGAGAATATATTAAAAATAAAGTTATTCAATATAATATGTCCATCTTAACAGATGAGGCAAGACAGACGATGGAAGAAGTACGCCTCGTAGTAAAAAATGAAGAAGGAAAAATTTTTGGTGGCGTAACAGGTACGATGTATTTTTATCACCTTCATATCGACTTTTTATGGGTTGATGAATCAGTTCGTCATGACGGTTATGGCAGCCAACTTTTACATGAAATTGAGGGTATTGCGAAGGAAAAAGGGTGTAGATTAATATTGCTAGATTCATTTAGTTTTCAAGCACCAGAATTTTATAAAAAGCACGGTTACAGGGAGTATGGTATTGTTGAAGATCACCCGAAAGGTCATAGTCAGCACTTTTTTGAAAAGAGATTATAATAATATTATGTATACTGTTTGATGGGAGAAAGAATATGTACACGTATAAATTGCAACAAGAACAACCAATCTGTGCAGAAAAAATAAAAAAACTTTATGATTCTGTCAGTTGGTGGCCAGAAAGAAAAGAAGTCGATATTGAAAAAATGTTAAAGAATAGCATAGCCATTGGAGTATGGGAAGAAAATGAATTAGTTGGATTTGCTAGAGTCGTTTCTGATGGTATTTTTCGAGCATACATTGAAGATGTTGTCGTACATGAGAGTGTAAGAAATAATGGTATTGGAGAGAAGATGCTAACAATATTACTTCGAGAAATATCTCATATTGATATTGTTAGTCTATTTTGCGGAGAGAAGCTAATAAAGTTTTATGGTGAGCAACAATTTCAAACAACGAAGCAAATTGTGATGCATCGTAATCAAACAGGGAAAGAATAAGAGGTGCCAATTAAAATGAATGCAACAAGAGCGTACTGTTTATCGAAAAGAAAAGCGAAAGAAGATTCTCCAGATGGCTGGAGTGCAACATGTATGAGGCTTAATAATAAAATATTTGCGATAGTAAATCATGAAGAAGGTGAAAAAGCTGCGATTACATTGAAGTGTGACCCAGAAGTCGCATTAAGAATAAGAGAAGATTATCCAGAAACAATTATTCCAGGCTATCATATGAATAAAAAACATTGGAATACTATTTATATTCATAAGGGTATAGAACAGGAGCAAATAAATAAAATGATTGATTGGTCGTATGATTTAGTACTACAATCATTTTCAAAGAAAAAGCAGCAGGAGTTAATGAATTAATATGTATTAGGAGTGTGTGTAATGAAAGATTCGATTAAAGATACGTATGATAAATTAGCGAGTACATATAAAGAAAATCTAGATTTCGCAAATCCATATAACAGTTATTATGAAAGACCGGCGATGATGGAGCTTATTTCAAAGGAACTAGAAGGAAAAAAGATACTAGATGCTGGATGTGCAGCTGGATGGTATACTTCTCAATTCATAGGAAGAGGAGCAAATGTTACAGCAATTGACGTAAGTCCTGAAATGGTAAAAGCAGCAAAAGAAAATATAGGAGAAGAAGCGACGTTCCTTTGTCATGATCTGCAAGAAACATTGCCATTTGAAGATAATATGTATGATGTGATTGTAAGTTCATTAACTCTTCATTATATAGAAAATTGGAATCAAGTATTTCAAGAATTTCGTCGTGTATTGAAGCCAGGTGGAGAACTTATTTATTCTATTCATCATCCTTTTATGGATTTCACAAAGTTTCCATGTGAAAATTATTTTGAAAAACAGTTATTAATAGATACTTGGGTTAAACCGAATATTACTATTGAAGTCAAGTTTTTTAGAAGATCATTACAAGACATACTAAATGAAACTACAAATTATTTTGTATTAGAAGAGATAGTGGAACCGAAGGCAATTGAAAAAATGAAAGAAGTAAGCGAAAAATCATATCATTATTTAAATATGAATCCACATTTTCTTATCATAAAAGCAATCAATAAATAGCTAGTAAAATAACTTTGTTTTACTAGCTATTTACAGTTTTACATTACATATTAGGAGACTTTAAAATGAATACGAAACGAAATAGAGTAGTATATGCACTATTTACTATAGTTGTTATTATTTTAGGTCTTAGCTCAAGAAAGTTTGCTTTTGCACTACCACATCTATTAAATGATTATTTAGGTGATGCATTATGGGCATTAATGATTTTCACTGGCTTTGGATTTTTGTTTCCTAAAACAGAGACGAAGAAGTTGGCTTTTATTAGTTTAATGTTTTGCTACGGGATTGAAGCGAGCCAATTGTATCATGCGGAATGGATAGATAGCATTCGTGCAACGACTTTGGGGGGACTCGTGTTGGGATACGGTTTTTTGTGGAGTGATGTAGTGGCTTATACAATTGGTGTTGGAGTGGGAATACTTTGTGAGTTTATGTTACGGAGGAAATAATCGATTTTAAAAAGGAGCCCTTTATGAAAAAATAATATTAATTGGTTCTGGTGGTTCAGGAAAATCTACATTAGCAAGGCAGTTAGGGAATAAATTAAATATTAAGGTGCATCATCTTGATGCATTATTTTGGAAACCGAATTGGGAAGGTGTTCCGAGAGAAGAACAAATAACAGTTCAAAATAACTTAATTAAAGATGAGAAATGGATTATTGATGGGAATTATGGCGGGACGATGGGTATAAGACTGAATGCAGCTGATACAATTATCTTCCTTGATATTCATAGAACAATTTGTGTTTATAGGGCTTTTAAAAGAATTGTAAAATACCGAAATAAAACAAGACCAGATATGGGCGCGGGATGTGAAGAAAGATTTGATTTGCAATTTTTTAAATGGATATGGGAATATCCTAATGCTAAACGACCTACAATTTTAAAAGGGTTAGAGCAATTGCCGGAAGAGAAAAAGGTTATTGTTTTAAAATCTCCAAATGAGGTTCGGAAATTTTTAGAGCACATATAATTATAGAATGTAACACAAAAATTCTTTGTGAATCTTACCGATTAGTTTAATAAAACTAATCGTTTTTTATTATGAAAAATTTAACGCTTTTTGAAAATTGTATTTTGTAATGAGTATATGACTTTAAGTTCATATAAAATGAACGTTTGGAGGAATAGAAAATGACTAACGATTTAATTCAACTAATCGATTCATTAATGGTCAATATTCCAGCTGGAGAGGTAGTATTAAGAGATGATCGAATAAAAAAAGAATGGCTAGTACAAATTCAACCATTTCTTCTTGCAAAGTATGCTGTAACAATGGAACTATATGATGCTATTACAAATAGTACATTAAATAATTTTGATAAAAATCATAAACCAGTTGTCAATATTTCATGGAACGATGCCATTGCGTTTTGTAATGTACTTTCAAAAAAAGCGGGATTAAAAGAATATTATTCTATTAGTGATGGTGGTCAAATTGTGAAATGTAATTTAGATTCAAATGGCTACCGATTACCATCTGAGGCGGAGTGGCAATATGCATGTAAAGCAAGTACAACCGGATATACATACGGGAAACTTCATGATATAGCGTGGTATAATGAAAATTCAAATGGAGAGATTCATGACGTTGGCCAAAAAGAACCGAATGCATGGGGACTTTATGATATGCTAGGGAACGTTTGGGAATGGTGTTATGATTTGTATGATGAAACAGTGTACGGATCATACCGCATTTTTCGTGGTGGTAGTTGGGCTGAAACAGCGAGAGGGTGCGGCGCTACTTGTCGTCGTCGAAGCCATCCTACATTTCATATAGAAGATCTCGGTTTTAGACTTGCTAGGTCAATTTAGCAGGAATATGATACGAAGGGGATCTATACTCTTGCCAACATAGGAATGATTTAACGTAAGGAGTGTTTATAATGGCGCGTGTTTTATTTATTAACGCTGGATCAGAAGGACATATAAATCCAACTTTGCCAGTTGTAGAAGAGTTGATTTCTCGCGGTGAAGAGGTCGTTTATTTTTCAATAGAAGCTTTTAGGGAACGAATTGAGAAGACAGGTGCTACTGTACGAACGATTGACGATCAAAAATTTATAAAAGCGTTTCTATCTGGAGGCAGAAATTATTTACAGGAAAGAATAAACGGTCTTCTACATACAGCAGATGTTGTTATACCTAGTGTTCTAGAACAAATTGAAGGTGAACATTTTGATTACATAATTCATGATTCTATGTTTGGCTGTGGGCACTTAATTGCTCAAATTCTTAAATTGCCATCCATAAATTCATGTACATCTTTTGCGCAGGATGAAAAATCTTTTGAGCAAATGTTAGGTCATCTGTCAAAAAATATCCCAGTAGAAATTCATGATAAAATACAGAATGATTTTCAAAACATAACGAAGGGAATTGCTGAAAAATATGGTGTTGAAATAAAATCATCGTATGAAGTTTTCTGTAATCCTGCACCCCTTACTATTGTGTATACAATTAAGGAGTTCCAGCCTTTTGGTGATACGTTTGATGAAACATATAAATTTGTAGGACCATCTATCTCTGCACAAATGAAAAACAGAGACGTTGATTTTACTTCAATTGAAGAAAAAAGTCCGATTTATATTTCATTAGGTACTGTTTTTAATGAAGCGATTGACTTTTATAAACTGTGTATGAAGGCCTTTGAGAATAGTGAGCATACAATTGTTATGTCTATTGGTAATAAAACAAAAATAAGTGATCTAGGCGAAATCCCTAAAAACTTCATTGTGAAAAACTATGTACCCCAAACTGAGCTGCTTACATATACGAAACTATTTATTACACACGGCGGGATGAACAGTGCGCATGAAGGACTGTATAACGGGGTTCCGCTCGTTGTAATACCGCAAAGTGCAGATCAGCCAGTAGTCGCAAAGCAAGTGGAGAGTCTTGGAGCAGGAGTAAAATTACAAATGCAAGGATTAACTGTGGATCAACTAAGTGAAAGTGTAGAAATAGTATTAAATAATCGTTCATTTAAAGAAGTTGCTTTGAATTTGAAGGAATCTTTCCAAAAATCAGGTGGATATAAGGAGGCTGTTGATGAAATTTTTATATTTGTAGGTCAGTGAAAAAAATGAAATTATACATTAGAAAAGCATCTAAATAGGATGCTTTTTATTTAACTTTATAATTCTTATTTTTAATATCTAGTATGGTTAAAAATAAGGCACTGAGAGATCTAAGTATAAGAATAAAAGTTAACCAGTTAAATGTATTGTTAATTATGAAGTAAAGATGATAGATAAATATATTCAAATTGTATTTTAAAATGTTAGGACTTTGTTTTACATGTTAGTAATAATTTCACTGTTTCTGCACAACTTCTGCACATACTTAGGTAATTTCTATGTCATGATATATTCATAAAGTGAAATATTTCACAAGGAAAATATAATTTCACTGCGGTGTATGCATAATTAACACATACATCGGTACAAGTTTGTCTCTTGTTATTCTTTTACATCAAAGCCCACATTCCACTACAAAGTATAACAAGAAGGAGACATGAACATGAATAATCGATTTTTAAAACAACTACAAAATATGAAAATGAACAAAAAAAGTTTAGGAGCTGTAGCATTAACAGCTGGAATTATTAGTACGACACTTATTCCTCAAAATGCTTATGCGCACGGTTTTGTTGAAAAGCCTAGTAGCCGATCCGCTTTATGTAGTCCAACTTATGGTGCGCTAAATGTAAACTGTGGAAGTGTTATGTATGAACCACAAAGTTTAGAAGCTCCAAAAGGTTTCCCACAAGGTGGTCCAGTAGATGGACAAATTGCTTCAGCAGGCGGAAAATTTGGTGGTATTTTAGATCAACAAACAGCAAATCGTTGGTTTAAAAATACAATTACTGGTGGGGAAAATACATTTACTTGGAAGTATACTGCGCCTCACTTAACGAGTAAGTGGCATTACTATATTACTAAAAAAGGATGGAATCCAAATAAAGCGCTAACAAGAGCAGATTTCGAACCAATTGGAACTGTACAACATGATGGTTCTGCAGCTTCAAATAATTTAACTCATAAAATCAATGTACCTACTGATCGTAGTGGATATCATGTGATTTTAGCAGTATGGGATGTAGCTGATACAGCAAATGCATTCTATAATGTAATTGATGTTAATCTTATTAATGATGTGAAACCAGACATAGAAGCGCCAAGTATTCCAAATGGACTTCAGACGCAAAAAGTAACAGCGAATAGTGTAGAACTAACATGGAACGCTTCTACGGATAATGTAGGGGTAAAAGGATATAAAATCTTCCGTAACGGAGAGATGATCGATACAGTACTAGGCACTCATTTTATTGATAAGAAATTACAACCAAGCACAGAATACTCTTATACTGTAAAAGCAATTGACTCAGCTGGAAATGTATCGAAAGAAAGTACAGCGCTTACAGTAAAAACAACAGATGAGATTCCTGATACAGAAGCACCAACACAACCAAAAGGATTACATAGTATGGGAACGACAGCGTCAAGTGTGGATTTAATGTGGAGTCCATCTGACGATAATATTGGTGTAGACCATTACGATATTTATAGAGAAACAGAAGGATCAATGAAAAAGATTGCAACATCCAATACAACTTCTTATATGGATAAAAATCTGCTCGCTAATACTACTTATAAATATGTAGTAAAAGCTGTTGATGTAGCTGGAAATGAATCCGTACAGAGTGATATATTCACAATTACTACAAAAACCGAAAGCGCTTCATATGAAGCGTGGGATGCAAAAAAAGCATATAAAAAGGGAGATAGAGTTCTACACGAAGGAAAAGTATATGAAGCAGTCCAGAGTTATCAAGGAAATGGTGATCCGAACTGGATTTATGCATTATCATTATGGAAAACAGTGTAAGCTTTACCTAGATATGAACTAAGAGATGATGGGCTTTGATTTCAAAAGAGAATCTTGAGAATTCACTTTTCTATTAATAATAAAGGGTAGTGTATGAATACATAAGATTCATACACTACCCTTTTTATTATGATAACATTTTCGTCATAAGTATATGCGGAATGCCATCTTCCATAAATATATCAGAAGAAGTTTCATAACCTAATTTTTTATAAAATCCTTCAGCTTGTGTTTGCCCGTGTAGTTTCACTTTTGTAGCTTGTTCGTTACGAGCAATTTCTTCTAACGTTTGAATGATGACTTTACCTAATCCGTATGTACGATAATCTTTTAAAATGCAAATACGTTCTAATTTTCCGACGCCATCAACAAATCGTATACGCCCTGTACCTACAGGAAGCTCATTATAATAAACTAAAATATGTTTACATTGCTCTCCGATTTCATCGAATGTATCGAATTCATCTGCAAGAGGGACACCTTGTTCTTTTACAAATACTTCTTTTCGAATATGAAAGGCAGTTTCTAAATCAGCAAGTTCTGTTATAAGTTTGGATTGCAAAATGTTCAGTCCTTTCTAGTGTAATCAGCTTGTGTTTTCATAGTATATCATAATAAAGCGCTATTAAGAGAAGAACATACTAAAAAGCCAACTTTAAAAAGTTAGCTTTTATTACAATTCCTTTATCCCATTTTTAGCGCCGATAATTACTTTACTCGTCATACTTATAAACAACCCTGTTTCAACTACACCAGTAATCATTTTTAATTGAGTGTGTAAATGGGCAGGATTAGAAATATGATTAGGGAATATACAATCGATAATCATGTTATTGTTATCGGTTATATAGGTTTCATTATTTTTCAAACGTAATGTTGTTTGACATCCTAAAGACTGAATTTTATTTTCGGTTTGTTTCCATGAAAAAGGGATGATTTCAATAGGTAATGGAAAAGTACCTAAATGTGTTACAAGTTTCGATTCATCAGCAATGATAATTAGTTCTTTAGAGGAAGAGGCAACGATTTTTTCACGAAGTAATGCACCGCCACCGCCTTTTATAAGTTGTAAATTTGAATCAATTTCATCCGCTCCATCAATTGTAAGATCAAGACTTTGTACGTCGTTTAACGAAATTAGGGGGATATTTAGTTGATGTGCTAATGCTTCAGTTTCCTTTGATGTCGGTACAGCTTGAAATGATAATCCTTCTTTTACACGCTCACCTAATTTTTGTATTGTCCAATATACAGTAGAACCTGTACCAAGCCCAATCTTCATGCCATCATTTACAAAGTTAGCGGCATATTCGCCAGCGAGCTGTTTTAAATTCATCGCTTTACTCCGCCGGACGCGGTCCAGCATCAAGACCTGAATTTTCAACTGTAAGTACCGGACGAACGACTATATCTTTATGTACACGCATTTGACAAGATAATCGTAAATGATCTTCAATCCCTTTTTCCGTCATTGCATGTTTCTCATTCGCACTCGCTTCACAGAAATCACCTGCTAGTATTTCTACTCTACAAGTTGTGCAACGTGCATTCCCGCCGCAACGATGAAGAATGTTGACACCGCTATCTTCAATTGCTAATACTAACTTCGTTCCTTCTTTTACATCAAATGTTCCCGCACCTTCAATTGTTAATTTTGGCAAATTTGTTCCTCCTCATGTAAAATTGTACATAACATATTTATGACCGCGAATTATTGAACATAAACATTATTTTTTTATATCCCCGTAACTTTTTTTAATGTTGAATCGTTTATTAAGTAAGCGCTGAAAAGGAGTGGTTATTTTGTGCACAAAAGTAACTCATGTTTTAAAGAACCGTATCGATATGAATCATTCAAATATAAACTTTTTAATTGAACAATATGGAGAGTTAAAAAGATACTGTACTTTTTTAACGAAAAACAAATGGGATGGGGAAGATCTCGCCCAAGAAACAGTGTGTAAAGTGCTTCAAAAATATAGAAATAAAGATATTTGTATGACACTCGTCTATAAAATAGCAAGAAATCGTTGGTTAGATCAGATGAAGTCTAAGTCTGTTCATGAAAAAATAAGAGAACAAATCACTTTTGAAGAACCACATGAGAACATTGCAGATTTGCATGAAATGGTAGGGAAAGTATTGTCTTCATTAAATGTACAGCAATCCGCAATTTTATTATTAAAAGATGTTTTTCAATATAGTATCGCTGATATTGCTAAAGTGTGTTCTGTATCAGAAGGTGCAGTGAAAGCTTCTTTATTCCGGAGTAGAAATAGGCTGAAAACTGTAAGTGAAGAAGGGGTCGAGATAGTCGAATTCACAGATGATATGGAAGTTGTAGTAACGTCTATTCGAGAAGAGAGACCGGAATTATTAACGAAACTGCTTCCGTCAATAGATTTTACTAAGTTACCATCTAAACAGCCAGTCTTATTATTTAATGTGAAACAACCTTCTTCCTACAGTTGTATGCTTTGCGCAGCATAACAAGTATTGGAGGGATTTAAAATGAATGCAATTCCATATGTAGTAGAACAAACAAAATTAGGAGAACGTTCCTATGATATATATTCAAGGTTATTAAAAGACCGCATTATTATTATCGGTTCAGAAATTAATGATCAAGTAGCGAGTAGTGTCGTAGCTCAATTATTATTTTTAGAAGCAGAAGATGCAGAGAAAGATATATTCTTATACATCAATAGCCCCGGCGGTTCAACGACAGCAGGTTTTGCAATATTAGATACGATGAATTTAATTAAACCAGATGTGCAAACGCTGTGCATGGGCTTTGCGGCATCATTTGGTGCATTGCTATTATTATCTGGAGCAAAAGGAAAACGGTTTGCGCTCCCTAACAGTGAAATTATGATTCATCAGCCGCTTGGTGGTGCACAAGGGCAAGCAACAGAAATTGAAATAACTGCGAAAAGAATATTAAAGTTAAAGCATGATATTAATAAAATGATTGCAGAAAAAACAGGCCAACCGATTGAAAGAGTAGCACATGATACAGAAAGAGATTATTTTATGACTGCAGAAGAAGCGAAGGAATATGGGATTGTAGATGATGTTGTTACGAAAAAATAAGATGAAAAAGGCTAGAGGATATATTAATTCTCTAGCCTTTTTATTAATCCTTTACCCATTCATCAACTAATGCTTGATTTTTTTTAATCCATTTTCGCGCAGCTTCTTCAGGATCTTTTGTTTTATTTAACATGACCATTAACGTACCGAGCTGTTCATCGTTCATTTTCCATTTATCAAAGTATTTTATAACATCTGGGTGATCTTTTTCGAAACCTTTACGAACGGAGTAATAAATGTCATCTTTTTCACCATATACTTTCTTAGGGTCTTTTAAATATTTCAAGTCAAATTCTGAAAACCCCCAATGCGGATTCCAAAGCGTAACAGCGATTGGTTTCTTTTTTGTATATGCTTTCTTTAGTTCACTCATCATCGCAGCTTCAGAGGATTGGACAAGTTTTAGTTTTATATCATATTCTTTCATTGCTTTATTCGTTAAATTCATAAGACTACTACCGGGTTCGATACCGACAATTTTATTATCTAGTTCATCTTTATGAGCATTTAAATCTTCGATACTGTTTATATTTTTCATATAAGAAGGGACGACTAAACCTAGTCCAGTACCTTCGTACCATTTTGATTTTAAGACAATATCATCTTTATAACGATCGTTTAGCGGTTTATCTGTAACTGGTAGCCATACTTCTAAATTCGCATCAACATCGCCACGAGCAACACCAGTCCAAATTGCGGCTTTTTCTAAATACATGAGCTCAACTTTGTAGCCTTTTTCTTCTAATAAAACTTTCCACATGTTTGCAGTTGCAATATTTTCTTTCCAACTTGTTACACCAAGTTTAATTTTCCCTTTCGAATTTGCATTTGTTGCATTACATGAAGTGAAAATCATAGTAATAAATAATGCAAGGCATATAAACCAAATTTTCTTTCGCATTGAAAACCTCCTAAGTAACGTTTGCCTTATAAAATAAATGTATAAGTAAGCATTCTTATTATGAACGGAAACGAGAATTTTAAAGAAATCTTATGAATGTCATTTTTATGTAATATTTCTTTGTAAAATCGCAACACTATGTGAATAGATGGGTAGAAAAGGAGTAGTGACATGGATAATACAAAGGTGCGTGTTGAAAACGTAACAAAAGTATTCGGGAAACATCCGCAAAGAGCCCTTTCCTTATTAAAAGAAGGAAAAAGTAAATCGGAAATTTTAAAAGAGACAGGAATGAACGTTGGGGTGAAAAAAGCAACGTTTGAAGTATACTCTGGAGAAATTTTCGTTATTATGGGTTTGTCTGGTAGCGGGAAATCTACGCTAGTTCGTATGTTAAATCAATTGATTAAACCAACTGCAGGTCATATATACATAGATGGTGAAGACATCGCAACGATGGGAAAAGAAGAGTTACGAAGAGTAAGAAGAACGAAAATGAGTATGGTATTTCAGAAATTCGCTCTATTTCCGCATCGTACAGTTATACAAAATGTTGCATATGGGTTAGAAATACAAGGAGTTCCGGTTGAAGAGCGAGAGAAAAAAGCGTTAGAATCGCTACAGTTAGTAGGACTCGATCATCATAAAGATAATTATCCAAGTCAACTTAGTGGCGGTATGCAGCAGCGCGTTGGAATCGCAAGGGCGCTAACGAATAATCCAGATGTATTACTAATGGACGAGTCATTCAGTGCATTAGATCCACTTATTCGAAAAGAAATGCAAGATGAATTGTTAGAGTTGCAAGATAAAATGGAAAAAACGATTATATTTATTACGCATGATTTAGATGAAGCGCTTCGAATTGGAGATCGTATCGCATTAATGAAAGATGGAGAAATCGTTCAAATTGGAACGCCAGAAGAAATTATGATGAGCCCCGCTAATGAATTTGTAGAAAAGTTTGTTGCGGACGTGAATTTAGGAAAAGTAATTACGGCGGAGTCTATTTTAAAACGACCAGAAACTTTATTAATTGATCGTGGACCTCGTGTAGCCCTTCAAATTATGAGGAATGCTGGTGTTTCAACTGTATATGTTGTAAACAAAAAGTATGAGTTTTTAGGTATATTAACTGCGGATGATGCGAGTAAGGCAGTACAAAAACAGTGGCCGATTGCTGATTTATTACTTAATGATATTCCGCATGTGTATTTAGATACTTTACTGGAAGAGACGTATGCAAAAATGGCGGAGATGAAATATCCGTTACCAGTAATCGATGAGAAGAAAAGGCTAAGAGGAATTATTAAACGTGAAAGTGTCATTCAAGCTCTTGCAGGAAACATTGAGGAAGAGGTGAAAGACGATGAATAGTATACCGCGTATTCCGTTAGGGGAATGGGTCGACTCATTTGTTGTAAGTTTATATGAGCACTTTGAAGGCTTATTCCGAGGATTCTCTTATATTATTGGTGGATTCGTTGATTTACTCACTAATTTTTTAATAATAATTCCTGCCATATTGATGATTATTATCTTATGTTTCCTCATTTGGTACACAACGAGAAAACTATCTTTAGTCATTTTTACGCTTATTGGATTATTATTTATTTTGAATATTAACTACTGGGCACAAACGATGCAAACATTAGCACTCGTACTTACGTCAGTTATTATTTCAATTATTGTCGGAATTCCAATTGGTATATTAGCATCTCAAAATGAACGTTTCTCAAAATTTTTAAAACCAACATTAGATTTTATGCAAACAATGCCTGCATTCGTATACCTTATTCCAGCGATCACATTTTTCGGAGTAGGTGTAGTACCTGGAATTATTGCATCAGTAATCTTTGCAATGCCACCGACAATTCGTTTTACTGACTTAGGAATTAGACAAGTTCCAGAAGATTTAATTGAAGCAGCGAATGCATTTGGATCCACTGCATCACAAAAACTATTTAAAGTACAATTACCACTTGCAACCGGAACGATTATGGCTGGTGTGAACCAAAGTATTATGCTTTCGTTATCAATGGTTGTAACAGCGTCACTTGTAGGAGCTCCTGGACTTGGAGTTGATGTATATCGCTCGGTAACACAAGTTAATATCGGAATGGGATTTGAAGCTGGATTAGCTATCGTAGTAATCGCAATTATATTAGACCGAATTACACAAGGGTTCCATATGAAAAGAAAATAATGACCAAAAAACACACTTTTATACTACAAAGTGTGTTTTTTATTGCATCCAGTTTACATACGAACGATAACAGAACCTCCAGCTGGTGCACAAACTTGGTTTTGCTGTTGTTCCATGGATTTAATTAATTGATTATTTTCTTCAATTAATGAGATTAATTTAGCTAACTGACTTTCAAGACTTGCGATGCGCTGCATCATATATTGTGAATCATGATGCAATGTATTCCTTACAGGATGGGGGAATAAACATACTGTTGATTTATATTTGGATTCCAATGAGGATGCATTTGAATCGTTCCTCCTTCAATAAATTACGGATCTTTCTTATAGTAAATGCCTATATATATTTAATGGTTACTTGAAATTTTTTCATTATAAAAGGAGTATGTACAGAAAATGGAAAATATTATATATGAAGTTAAAGTGCATTTTTTGAAAAGATTCAAGCGAGATAGTGCGTATATTAATACATTTAAGTGAATGCATGTTGTTTAGGGAGAAATGATGGGAGGAGATGCAATTTTGGCTAAAAATAAAAAAAGAAATGATGCTTTGGCAATAGGTGTCGGTATAGGGGTTGTAATCGGTGTATTTCAAGGGCACTTTACAAATAATTTAGTAATCGGAATTGTGATTGGGATTATAATTGGGATTGCGTTTTTGAAGAAATAATGAGGTGTAAATTCATTTCAAAAATTGCTGTATAAAGAGAATGAAAATTCGGAATACGAAACTTATTTTTCCTTTTTTTGTGATATTATATATGAAAAGGATGGTGATGGATATGTCAACAAACAATCAAGTAGAACAAAACTGCTTCATTTGCGAAAAACATAAAGGAAATATTATAGTTCCAGGTGGAGCTATTTACGAAGATGAACTCGTTTACGTTGGACATGTCTACTGGGATAGTGAAGAAACATACCTAGGTTATGTAATGATAGATATAAAAAGACATGTACCTGGCCTTGCTGAACTAACAGATGAAGAAGCGAAAGCGTTCGGACTTATAACAAGTAGAGTAAGTAAAGCGCTAAAAGAAAGCGAAGGTGCAGAGCATATTTACACTTTTGTTTCAGGAAATGGTGTACCACATATGCATATGCACATTATTCCACGTTATCCAAATACACCAAAAGAATTTTGGTCACCAACCGAAGTAGCGAAATGGACTGGTGCACCATATGGTGATGAAGAGAAAATAAAAAAACTATGCGAAAGAATACGTAAGTATATGGTAAATGAGTATGCATACAACAAATAATACACAATATTCATGGGTTGGAAATATAGAAATGTGTTTAGGAGAAATTTCAGTTAAGCAATATGGTGATATTGTACTTGGTAAATATGGCGGGAATATAAGTGCTGGAGCGAAAAAGAATGAAGATGGTGTATTAGTTTGGTCAAATGGTGAATGGGAATTTGCAGCTATATTAGATGGACATAATAGTGCAGAAAGTGTTGATTTAGTAGTAAATACAATCGAAAAAGAATATGAAAATATAAAAGTAATTTTGAATGAACCAATTAATACAGTGTTTCAATCTATTGAAAATCATATACTGACAATTTTTCAGTCATCTTCATTTAAGGAAAAGTGCAAAAGAATACAAGGTGAAACAGCTTGCTTACTATGTGTAAGAAAAGAAAATTATATATGGTGGCTTTCTATTGGTGATTGTTTAGTGTATGTATTTCATGAAGAGTTACATAAGTTAGGACAATATGCATTAAATCAACGTCATTTTTACGAATGGATTGGAAATGTAAACACATTTGATTTACCTGTTCCTTGTTATTCATCAGGTATTCGTGAATTACGTACTGGAAAGAACCGAATTGTAATGGTGACAGATGGAGTATTAGAATGCGGGGAACGCCGATATGAAACGCCAGTAAATCTGTATAATAATATGAATAGAAATAATAAAAAACTTGAAGAAAGTGTTCATCATGTATTAGAGCACGTTCATCATCAATTCGGACGCGATAGTGCGACTATAATTAGTTGGGACGTTGAAAATAAAGAGAGTGCTACGTATCCGAGTGATCAGCCGGAGAAAAGGTAAAGGAGGAGGCCTTTCTGTTTCTTTTGAAACTAATTGTCTTATTGTTATGGATTATAATTTTATTCTTTTTAGAAAAAATTGTGAGGAAGAAGTTAAATATACCGAGACAAACTGGATGGAATAGTAAATATGTCAGCCAATCACATAAATGGGGGCAATGGATTATCATTATTTCTTATGTAGTACTTATGATGATAGGTTCAATTTTGAATCCAATATACATGACTTATATACCAATTTTCTTTTTTATGACGTTGTACATTTTTCAAGGATATATGCAGTGGAAATATGATAGGAAAGCAAAAGAATATATTATTTCGTTTGGAATTGTTCCGTTACTAATAATTACAGGTTTTATTTTGAATGTATTCTATAATACGTATTGGTGATGAATGGTCATACAAATAAAGGGTGAGAAAATGATAAGACCACGTTTACGGGCTGAAGTAATGATTGTAAACGACGAACATTCAAAAGTACTAGTACAATGTGATGAGAATGAATCATTTTATCGTTTTCCAGGTGGCTCTATTGAATTTGGTGAAACGTCAAAAGAAGCAATAATTCGAGAGTTAATAGAAGAATACGATTTGAAAGTTGATGTTCAAGAGTTAGCAATTGTAAATGAACATATTTTTGAGTGGGGCAACGAAAATGGTCATCATTGTACATTGATACATTGGGGGACTGTTGAAAAAATCATTACAAATGAAATAAGGCATAAAGAGCATGAGGATATTATATTAATTTGGAAAAGTCTAGAGGAATTACAGGAGAAGCCGACATATCCTGAAGGCATCATAAGTTATTTAGAAGGGGATAACCGTAATATAGTCCAATTTATTTCAAGTAATTAAATGAAATAATAGGAGGGGTGAAAATGGGAGCTTCTACTTTTTGGATTATAACTATTGTTTTTTGTATAGCTGTCTACTTTCTCGATAAGTTTTTAAGAAAAAAATTGAATATGCCCAAGGGTGGTTTTTGGGGATATAAGAAACATGTAAATAGTTTACATAAAAAATTGGAAATAGGACTACTTTTTATTTATTTAATAACTAGCTTTATATTTATCTTTAAATTTGAAAGTGTTAATATCGCTTATGTCATTTTTACTTATTTAGGTGGGACGTTAATCTTAAGAGCATTGATGGAATGGAAGTATGATAAAGAATCGAAAGAATATATATTTTCGGTAATTGGGGTATTCACGTTTATTTTTATGACTTCGATACTATTTTACTTCTTTCCACCTGCTGTATAATAAAAATTTGATAGTACAAATAATGAAATAACTAATAAGCAAGAAACCATTTACTACTAAATGGTTTCTTGTTTATTTAAGCATTTATTTTAGTTAATATAGATGTAATGAAATTAGTTTTATCTTCTGCATACTTATGTTTATCAGTAGGATTAGCTTGTGAAAGTTGAATCTTTAACTGTTCATACTGCATGCGTGCAGTTTTATTGTCTATTAAGTAATCACGAAATTGTAATTGTTCTATTAAATATGTATTCCCTTGTTCATACATATGAATTTGATGAGTTCTTGGTTCACCTTTATTAAAATAGTATCTTTCGGGTAATACTTCTTTTCTATATTTATAGTTTAGTAGTTCTAACTTTTTAATACAATGTATACCGTCCGTATAATTTTCTAATTCAATTGCTATATCAATAATTGGCTTTGCACTTAAATATGGAATAGAAGTACTACCAATATAGTGTATCGCTAAAATATGTTCGCCAATTTGTTCCTCAATGATTTGTTTCTCTTTCATAAACTCAATTTCCCATTCTTCAGTCCACGGCACTAAAAACACTTTCCCATACGGTAAACCTAACATTTAATTAGCACCTCTTTCAAAATAGTTTTCAAAAAGTTTATTACATCTTCTTAAAGCTTCTCAAAACAAGGTGTTCCCACAATCTCCAAGGAAGAATCTTCTTCGCAAAGATCATAAATTTCACACCTTTACCGATTGGATATCGTAAATTTGTACGCTTAGATTCAGCAATTTCTACAATTTTATTAGCAACATCTATCGGATTACCAAATGTATCACTACCGCTATTAATATGTTTTTGTATTTTATCCATATACTCTTTGTAAGGAGATGTTGTATCAGATTGGTTTTCAGCTAGTTGTTTACCAACCTCCCATATGTTTGTGTTATAAGAACCTGGTTCAATTAAAGCAACATCTATTCCGAAAGGTTTTACTTCTAAGCGAAGCGATTCACTCCAGCCTTCTAATGCATATTTTGAAGATACATAAGGAGATAAACCAGGAAATCCAACTTGGCCGCTAATGCTGCTTATATTAATGATTTTTCCACTTCTTTGTTTTCTCATATATGGTAAAACAAGCTGGGTAATTGATATAGCTCCAAAAAGGTTCGTTTCAAATTGCTTTCGATATTCGTCTACTGGGATTTCTTCTACAAAGCCCCCATTTGCATATCCTGCGTTATTTATAAGGAGATCTATTCTATTAATTTCTTTTAAAAACAATTGGAAATTATGTATAGAATTTTGATCTGTTACATCTAATTGTTGAACTTTTATATTGTGCTGTAAGTTAAGTTGAGTAACTTGGGATAGTAAGGTTCCTTGTTTTTCTAGGTTTCGCATTGTAGCGATAACTAAATAATCTTTTTTTGCGAGTTCGAGTGTAGTTAATAGTCCAAATCCACTTGAGGCTCCTGTAATTATTGCGATTTTTTTATTCATTTTCCGCCAGCTTTCTTTTTCTTTTATCATAACGAGTTATGATAAGAAAATCTATTATTCTTACATTTAGTATGAAATCAATTTGTATGTAAAAAAAGGGGATCATAGGGAATCAGCGTATATAGAGTAGTGTATATTAATATGATAATGAAATGAGGGAAGAAAAATGGTCCATGTAAAAGATGTATTAGCAGATCAGCTATTAGCGAATGCAAATGATCCCAGTTGGTATATGCCATTTTCAGATGCAGTTAAGGATTTATCTGAGAGGGAAGCTTTCTGGAAACCGAATGAAGAGAGTAATAGTATAGCTGAAATCGTACAACATTTACTGTATTGGAACTCTACGTGGCAAACTAGGTATAAAGAATCAAATGTGAATGCAGTACCCGCTATAGGAGATAATAACAAAAGTTTTATGCTCTCAGATAATCAAACTTTCGATGAATTACGGGAAAAACTACTAGAAAAACTGTTACAATGGCAAAATCTCATAAATGAAGAAAAGGTTGAAAGTGATGTAGTGGGATTTCCTGTTTCTGCAAAGTGGTGGGAAGTGCTAGCGAATGTAACAACTCATAATGCATATCATATTGGTCAAATTATTTACATCCGAAAATTACAGAAGAGCTTTGATAATGAATAAAGTAACAATTCTCTTATTAAGGGAACAAAGGTGGACAAAACGAGACAAACGTCTCATTTTGTCCACCTTTTTATTGTTAAAAGATAGAGAAAACCTATTAAAACAAGGATTCGAAATTGGCACAATACTTGCAATATAAAAGACGAACAAGAAAATAGGAGGGCTGGACATGTTAAAAACAACTGAAAGTAAAGGGAATGAAATTACGAAAGAACAAGCTCATTGGATGTACGAAAAAATGTTAGAAATTCGTAAGTTTGAAGATAAGGTGCATGAATTGTTCGCGCAAGGCGTTTTGCCAGGTTTCGTTCATTTATACGCAGGTGAAGAAGCGGTAGCAGTTGGTGTATGTGTCCACTTAACGGATAGTGACAGTATTACAAGTACACATAGAGGTCATGGACATTGTATCGCAAAAGGTTGTGATTTAAATGGTATGATGGCTGAACTTTTCGGGAAAGCGACAGGATTATGTAAAGGTAAAGGCGGTTCCATGCATATTGCCGATTTGGATAAAGGAATGCTTGGTGCGAATGGCATTGTAGGCGGGGGTTTCCCACTTGCTTGCGGTTCAGCATTAACAGCTAAATATAAAGGAACAAAAGATGTAAGTGTTTGCTTCTTCGGTGACGGAGCAAATAATGAAGGAACATTCCATGAAGGGGTTAATTTAGCGGCGATTTGGAAGTTACCAGTTATTTTTATTGCAGAAAATAACGGTTACGGTGAAGCAACTACATTTGAATATGCTTCAAGTTGTGATTCTATCGCTGATCGCGCAAAAGCTTATAATATTCCAGGTGTTCAAGTAGATGGAAAAGATCTTCTAGCTGTATATAAAGCTGCTGCAGAAGCAGTTGAACGTGCGCGTAATGGTGATGGTCCAACAATTATTGAATGTATGACATATCGTAATTATGGTCATTTCGAAGGTGAAGCGCAAACATATAAAGCATCAGAAGAAAAAGAAGAACATTTAAACGAAAAAGATGCAATTGTGAATTTCCGTAAGCATTTAATTCATGAAGGTTTATTAACAGAATCTGAACTTGTTGATATGGAAAAAGCAGTAGATGATGCAGTACAAAGATCCATTGAATTTAGTGAAAATAGTCCATACCCAGACGATGAAGAATTATTAAAAGATGTATACGTTTCTTACAAATAAGAGGAGGGTGAAAAATTATGACTAGAACAGTAAGTATGTCAACTGCAATTAATGAAGCGATGAAAATCTCAATGCGTCGTGATGAAAATGTAATTTTAATAGGTGAAGATGTTGCAGGCGGTGCACAAGTTGATCACCTGCAAGATGATGAAGCTTGGGGTGGTGTTCTTGGTGTTACGAAAGGACTTGTACAAGAGTTTGGCCGAAATCGTATATTGGATACACCAATTTCTGAAGCGGGTTATATGGGAGCTGCGATGGCAGCTGCTGCAACTGGGTTACGTCCGATAGCTGAGTTAATGTTTAATGATTTTATCGGTAGTTGTCTTGACCAAGTATTAAACCAAGGTGCGAAATTCCGTTATATGTTTGGAGGTAAAGCAAAAGTACCCGTTACAGTACGTACGATGCATGGCGCTGGTTTTAGTGCAGCAGCTCAACATTCACAAAGTTTGTACGCATTATTTACGAGCATACCAGGTATTAAAGTTGTTGTTCCTTCCACACCGTATGATGCAAAAGGCTTATTATTAGCGGCAATTGAAGATGATGATCCAGTAATCTTCTTTGAGGATAAAACACTTTACAATATGAAAGGTGAAGTGCCAGAAGGATACTATACAATTCCATTAGGAAAAGCAGATATTAAACGGGAAGGTTCTGATGTAACAATTGTCGCAATCGGAAAGCAAGTTCATACAGCGCTTGCAGCTGCAAAGCAATTATCGAAAAAGGGGCTTGAAGTAGAAGTAATTGATCCACGATCTTTATCACCACTTGATGAAGATACTATTTTATCATCTGTTGAAAAAACAAATCGTCTTATCGTCATTGACGAAGCGAATCCTAGATGTAGTATTGCAACAGATATTGCGGCAATTGTAGCGGATAAAGGTTTTGATTTGTTAGATGCACCTATTAAACGAATTACAGCACCACATACACCTGTTCCGTTCTCACCACCACTTGAAAAGTTGTATTTGCCAACGCCAGAAAAAGTAATTGAAACTGTATCAGAAATGATCGGAGACCAATCTTTATTACATGTGTAATAAAACGATGAGAAGGGAGAGAGAGACATGGCTGTAGAAGTTGTAATGCCGAAGTTAGGTATGGCGATGAAAGAAGGTATTATTACGAGCTGGAATATTAAAGCAGGCGATAATGTAGCAAAAGGAGAACTAATTGCTAGTATTAATTCAGAAAAAATTGAAACGGAAATTGAAGCGCCAGCTGATGGTACGGTACTTGATATAGCTGTAAGTGAAGATGAAGGAGTGCCGCCTGGTACTGTAATTTGCTACATCGGTAAACCGAATGAAAAGGTAGAAATGCAGGAAAGCACACATGTTGTAGAAGAAAAAACATCTAATATAGAAGTACAAAATGTACAAAATCAAGAAGCAAATGGGAAAGAAGTATTGAAGCAAAGAATTAAAATTTCACCTGTAGCCAAGAAAATTGCAAAGTCTGAAAATCTGAATATCAAGGCATTAGTTGGTACAGGTCCTGGCGGAAGGATTACAAAGGCAGATGTATTAAAAGCACTTGAGGTAAGAGTAAACGTTCCGGAAATATCTGAACGAGAAGAAAGTAAAGCGATTCCTGTTACTGGTATGCGTAAAGCAATCGCAAATCGTATGCACGCAAGCTTACAAAATAGCGCACAATTAACGTTAACGATGAAAGTAGATGTAACAGATTTAGTTGCTTTACATAAAGAAATAGCGGAAGTTGTACAAAAAAGATACGATAATAAATTAACTATTACGGATTTCGTCTCGCATGCTGTTGTATTAGCACTTGGAGAGCATAAAGAAATGAACAGCGCTTATATAGATGATGCAATTCATCAATTTGAACATGTGCATTTAGGCATGGCAGTCGCATTAGAAAAAGGGTTAGTCGTTCCAGCTATTCGCTTTGCAAATAATTTATCTTTAGTAGAGTTGTCTAAAGAGATTAAGAATGTGGCACAAAAGGCACGAGCAGGTAGCTTAAGTAGTGATGATATGCACGGAACGACATTTACAATTAGTAATTTAGGTAGCTTTGGTATTGAATATTTCACACCGGTATTAAATACACCTGAAACTGGTATTTTAGGTGTAGGTGCAATTGAACATGTTCCTGTATTTAAAGGGAAAAAATTAAGAAAAGGAAGTATGTTACCTTTAAGTTTAACATTCGATCATCGTGTATTAGACGGTGCACCAGCAGCTGCATTTTTACGCACAATTAAACATTATTTAGAAGAACCTATAACAATTCTTTTATAAAGAGAAGGTGAGAGAATGAGTAAATTAGTTGTTATTGGGGGCGGACCTGCTGGCTATGTAGCAGCAATTACCGCGGCTCAAAATGGCAAAGATGTCACTCTTATTGATGAAGCTGACCTTGGCGGAACATGTTTAAATGTTGGGTGTATGCCGACGAAATCACTGTTAGAAAGTGCTGAAGTACATGACATTGTGAGAAAAGCGAATGATTATGGGGTTACGCTTAATACAGGAAGTATATCAATTGATTGGGATCAAATACAGGCGAGGAAATCACAAATCGTAATGCAACTCGTCCAAGGAATACAATATTTAATGAAGAAAAATAAAATTAAAGTTGTAAAAGGAACAGCGAAATTCGAAACGGATCATCGTATGCGAGTTGTACAAGGAAATAAAGAAGAAGTAGTTGATGGAGAGAGCTTTATTATCGCAGCTGGTTCCGAACCTACAGAATTACCATTCGCTCCGTTTGATGGAAAATGGATTTTAAATAGTAGCCATGCCATGTCTCTTGAGAGTGTACCATCTTCATTGTTAATCGTTGGTGGTGGTGTAATAGGATGCGAGTTTGCAAGCATTTATAGTAGACTTGGCACAAAAGTATCGATAGTTGAAATGGCACCGCAATTAATACCTGGTGAAGATGAAGATATCGCGAATACTTTAAGAGAGAAATTAGAAAAAGATGGGGTGAAAATTTTTACGGGAGCAGTTTTAAAAGGTTTAAATAACTATAAGAAGCAAGCTTCATTTGAATACGAGGGAATTACTCACGAAGTAACTCCAGAATTTGTTCTTGTTTCTGTAGGAAGAAAACCACGAGTGCAACAATTAGGATTAGAAAAGGCAGGGGTTCAGTTTTCAAATAAAGGGATTGCTGTGAATGAACATATGCAAACGAACGTATCGCATATTTACGCAGCTGGTGATGTGATCGGTGGAATTCAGCTTGCTCACGTTGCCTTCCATGAAGGAACGACAGCAGCATTACACGCAAGCGGAGAAGACGTGAAAGTAAATTATCACGCTGTGCCCCGTTGTATATACACAGCTCCAGAAATAGCTAGTGTCGGGTTAAGTGAAAAAGGTGCAAGAGAACAATATGGTGATATTCTCATCGGAGAATTTCCTTTTACAGCGAACGGAAAAGCTCTTATTTTAGGAGAACAAGTAGGTAAAGTAAAAGTCATTGTAGAACCTAAATACCAAGAAATTGTAGGGATTTCTATTATCGGTCCTCATGCAACTGAACTTATTGGTCAAGGAACCATAATGATTCATACAGAAGTTACCGCTGATATAATGAGAGATTATATTGCAGCACACCCTACTTTATCAGAAGCAATTCATGAAGCGTTAATGCAAGCGGTAGGACATGCTGTACATGCTTAAATGGAAATATAATAAACCACTATTCTCTAAACAAATAAGAGAATAGTGGTTTGATTTTTTATTAATAGAATATCTTATTATTTTTTAATTTCAATCGCTGAAGTAATATCGTTCCAATCAGGAGCTAAATTAGCAGTTTTACCATACCAATCAGCGTGTTTAAATATAACACCTTTTCCATATCCTTGTGTTGAAGTGTGCTCCCAAAGTGTCGTTGAATAACTTGCAGAAGGTGAGGCTGTACTTACAGAAGAAATTCTGTCATTCCAGCTAGATGGTAAGTTTTTAAAGCCGCTGCTCCAGTAAATATATTGACCACCTTTATCTTTATGTTCGTAAAAATCAGTACTACCAGCACCGCTACCTAAAGGATTAATATTATTTTTAATTGCTTTTTTATCCTTTGCAATATACGCATCCAATGTTTCACGGCTAGTAAAACCATAAGCTAGCCAATCTCCATTTTCATTTTGCTCTGGTAATACCATAGTAATTTGGATATCTTTCTTATCCTGATCACTTAATTTTGCAAATGAATTAACATTTTGTTCATCCACTTTTAAATAATCAAATGACTTAATTGTGTTACTTTTTTCCTCAGCACTTACTGCACCTAGTCCTCCAGTTAATGCAAAACCAGCTACTAATGTCCCTGCTACTAATTTCTTCAACATATAACCATCCCTTTTTGTTTGAATTTTTGTACAGGTGAATCTTGTACAGCTAAAATGTATTCTAATTTTATACTTTTGTAAATATTCTGAAGTTTTAGAAATAATAGGCGGAATATTTACATTTTTACATTATTTCTTTAGAAAAAATGGTTATTGGAATGATATAATAAGTGGATGTATTGCTTTTACTGGATGTAAAGATATTTTAGGAGAGGTGTCATTGAAATATTTTACAAGAGAATGGTATAAAAAAATGCAAGTTTTAGAATTTGTAAGTTTTATAGAGTCTATAAAAGAATGGTCGGAAATGGATATACAAAGTTTAAAGGAAGAAATAGAGGAAAGGAAAATAGATTTATTAAAATTCCTTCCTGAATCGATATACTCAATTATACAAAACATAACAATTAATTCAGAATACCCATCAGGTGAACTGAAAAAACTTATGCAAGAGTGGACAACAGATTATGAGAAAAGAATGGCACAATTAGATCAATCATACGTAGAATATTTTAATTCCATTGAGAAAAAACTTCCGTCAAATGTCGCTCAGTTACACAAGACATCACTACACGATAGTGTAATTAAAGTAATAAAGAGAGAATCAGAAGATACTTTGTCTATCGTATTAGATTGCAGTGGTACTTTTAGTGAATTTGATAAACTTGAAGTAACCTTTATAGGAGTAACAAAGTGTTCTATGCAGGAAAACTTTGACAGTTCTTGGTGGCTATATCATGAAATAGCTCTTACTGAAGATGGTTTTGAACTAGGTGTTTTATTTGACTCTCCATTTAGAGAAGTGACGATTTGCGCAGCAGATGTATTACTTGTGAAGAAATAATGTTGTATGGAGTATTACAAACGTTTGACATAATAAAAAAATAAAGTTATTGTAGATACATGAAGTCTACAATAGGAGCTGTACTATGAAATATTCTAAAGCTACAAATTATGCTCTTCATACAATGCTTTTTCTGGCAAAGGCCACACCAAATAAGTTAGTTAGTGTTCACCAATTAGCAGAAATGCAAAATGTTTCACCAACGTACTTGTCTAAAATACTAACTAAGTTGACGAAGGAAGGGATGATACACTCATCATCTGGTCCAAAGGGCGGTTACTCGCTTAGTAAGAATTGGGAAGATATTTCATTTTTAGATATTATACATGCAATTGAAGGCAAAACATCATTGTTTGACTGTTGTTTACATGACAAACCTGGATGTTTAATTAATGAGGCAATGCTCGCAGCAGAAGAGAAAATGGAAGAAGAGTTAAGAAATCAAAAAATCGTAGATCTTGCGAAAAAAATAAAAGTGGATTTTTAATCTGCTTTTATTTTTAAATTAATTAAGGATAAAAAGGCTCTTTAATATCTTTAATTGTAGTTAGAAAATGATATGAAGAAGGAGAGAAGATGATGAATAATTTTTGGAATGATCGATATAAATCAGATGAATATTTTTACGGGGAAGAACCTAATACATTTATTAAAGAACAAGCATTTCGTTTAGCAAATCACAATAAAGTAATAGCATTTGCGGAGGGAGAAGGTAGAAATGCTGTATTTCTAGCAAGACAAGGGAACGAAGTAACAGCTATTGATTATTCGGAAGATGGATTAGAAAAGACAAAAAAATTGGCAGAGAAGCATAACGTAAACGTGCATACAAAAAAAGTAGATTTATTAGCTGATAGTTTGCCAGAAAATGAATATGATGCGGCAATTATGGTATTTGGACATTTTCATGATGATTATAAAAAAATGATATTAGATAAAATGATACAAACGATAAAACCTGGTGGATTAATTATGTTTGAAGTTTACTCAAAAAAACAAATAAACTATAGTACTGGTGGACCAAAAGATGTTGATATGCTGTATAATCCAATTGATATCCTTACTTGGTGTGAAGAACATAAGGTAATTCATTTCTTTAATGGAGAACAAGAGCGAGTTGAAGGGAAAGGGCACACTGGTTTAGCTGATGTTATTCAAGTTGTTATTAGAAAATTAATATAAGTGTTAATGAAAGTGTTAAATGTATAAATGTAAAAAGACCAGTCGTATAAGACTGGTCTTTCTATTTAGATACTAAATTATCAAGCTTCCAATATGTATTTGTTAACGGCGCAGCTTTGCTATCTATGTATAAATACATATTATTTAAATCTTTTGGTGAAGTTTTCAGTTCAAACACAATGTCAGTAGTTAAAGAGAATTCGTGTGGAACATTTTTATAGTGCTCGTCATCTATCGGATGAGCTTCACCTTCATATTTCTCACCAGTTTTTTCATCTTGTATGAAATATTTTATTTCCGAAAGATCAATAGTTTGTCCATCGTCTCGAACATTATTAATCATAACACGAGTAGTAAGGCGCCGCTCTTTGTCTATTTTTTCAAACTTTGCATTCTCAACTGTCGCTCTATAGTATTCATTTTTAACTATTTCTCCATAGTGCATTGCATTCTTTTCGAGAGCGCTCTTTTCTTGTTTTGATGTAGTATTGCTATTACATCCTGTTAATATTCCAGTAAATAATAATGCTGTACATGTCGTTTTGATTAATGATTTCATAGTAATCCCTTTCTGTATTAAAAAGTAAAACATAGGAATAATTTTACATCAATAGGAAGGTAAATGGAAGTATCTTTGCGTAATATACAGATATACATTTATTTGGTTGTCAAGTTAACAGGATAGAAAGAGGGAGAAGACTGTATAAAACGGAATAAATAAGAATTGAAAATATTGTAAAACGGAAGAGGCATGCATATAATTAAAATAAAGTTTAAGTTTCTGAACCTTCAATAACGGTGGTGATAACATGTTTACTGAAGAACGTCGAGAGAAAATTTTAGAACTACTTAATACAGATGGAAGAGTAATAGCAAAGGATCTTGCGGAAAGATTTGATATGTCTATTGATTCTATAAGAAGAGATTTGTCTATTATGGAAAAGGATGGTTTATTAAAAAGAACGCACGGAGGTGCAATTGAACTTACGCGAGTGAGAAACTTAGCTGCGGAACCAACTAAACGTTATAGTGATAGCTCAATATATGAGGACACAATTGCAAGAGTTGCGGTATCTTATATACAAGAAGGTGATTCAATTTTTATTGGTGGGGCTTCCATTCATAATGCGATGCTGAAATATTTACCGGAAGTATCATTTACGGTTATTACGAATTCTATAGAAATAGCTGGTCATCTAAGAGAATATAAGAACATCGATACATATTTAATTGGTGGAAAAGTAAAGCCTTCAGGAAATATTACTGATACATTTGCCTCTGAATTGATAAGTAGATTTTCTATTGATCTTTATTTCTCTACAGGTGGAGGCATTTCATTACAAGGTATTAGTACTGCAACACCTGAAGTTGCTTATTTTAGTAAAAGAGTAAGTGAAATTGCTAGAAGAAATATTTGTTTAGCTCCGCATAATAAACTTGGAATAGATTGTTTTATAAGAGGAGAGTCTCTAAAAGAAATTAACCTTATTATAACTGACGAAGAGGCTAGTAAAGAAACTGTTCAGGAATTTGAGAAACAAGGTAAACAAGTTGTAATAGCGCCATTATATTGATTTGAAAGGAGTTTGACATGATTGTAAAAGAGCAAGAGTTTCATATAAATGGATTAACTTATACAATTCGTTCTGCAGCTGAGAAAGATGCTGACCAGTTATCGAAAATTAGAGTTCAGATTGATGGAGAAACTGAAAATATGGATAGAGATGCTGGAGAGGGATTTATAGATGACCTAGGGTTTCAAAAAATAATAAAAACAGATAGTGAAGAGGCGAAGAATCTCTTTTTAGTTGCAGAAGTGCACAATCGAATCGTTGGATTTTCAAGGTGTGAAGGATCAAATTTTAAGAGATTATCTCATAAAGTAGAGTTTGGCGTTTGCATTTTAAAAGAGTTTTGGGGATATAAAATGGGTAAGAGCCTATTACAACAATCTATTAAATGGGCTGACGAAAATGCAGTAAATAAAATATCTTTACAAGTATTAGAGACAAACGAGAAAGCTATTCATCTTTATAAAAAATTAGGTTTTGAAGTAGAAGGCGTTTTGAAAAATGACAAAAGACTATCGGACGGAAAGTATTATAATACGGTAGTGATGGGAAGGTTTACTGATACTTTTCATAAAAGAGGTGAAGAAGTATGTTTTACAGAAGGAAGTACTATGTAGTGAAAAATGAATTCATAGAAGTATTTAATGATCATTTCAATAACACGAACTTACCTAATCAATTAAAGCATGGTTCTAAGCTAATAGGACGCTGGATGAAAGATAATAAGAATGGTACGTCTGAAGTATTTGCCATATGGGAATATGATAGTTATGAACAGTATAAAGAAATAGAATCGAGAATTAGAAGTGACGAGAGGCATATTAGAAGAATACATGAATGGTATGAAAACCATGGCGGGAAAGAATATGTTTTACAGGAGTACATAGTAGAGATGAAAAATGAAGAGTTAGTATGTACTGTAAAGTAATAGAGGGGTGAGGGATAATAGGAATGAAAACAAAATTATATTTTAGTTTAGCATCCACTATTTTATTTGCAATAGCCGTGATTGTTTTCTTTATAAACGGTAATCCACAAAAGTGGTTTTGGTTATGTATTTTCTTTGCTTCCATTATACAAAATATAGTGCTACTAAAAAAGAATAAAGAAGTGCATTAAGATATTCAAATTATTAACATATTTGTGTCGTCTTTCTAGTTTTATTGAAAACGCTTTTATTCAGTTTTATAATAAAAGTATGTTTTTACAGATCTCCAAAACAATGAATAGGGAGATGATACAATGTTAGCTTCACCGTTTTACTTACATACATGGAAAAAGTTTATTAATGAAGGAGTCCTTGATTCGAACCGTATAAACGAAAGAATTTCAGAGTCATGGCATCGATGTAAACAAGCAAATGTGAATCCTCACATGAATAAAGGTCAGAAAATTTTGTCTTCTAATTTTTTTCAAGATCAAAAGAAAAAGAGTGAAATCTTCCTAGATATCGCAATCCCTCAAATACAAAATATGAGAAAAACCATTGATGAACTACAAATGATGGCATTATTAATCGATCCAGATGGTTATGTTCTATCGTTAAGTGGAAATAAACAAACGTTAAAGCGAGCGAAACATATTAATTTTATTGAAGGTGTAAAATGGACGGAAGCAGCTGTGGGGACAAACGCAATAGGAACAGCGCTAGAAATTGAAGAAGCTATTATGATAAGTGGTACTGAACATTACTCCGTGGTATCTCATAGCTGGAGTTGTGCGGCTGCTCCCATTCATAATGATGACGGGAAATTAATTGGTGTTCTAGATTTCTCCTGTCCAATTGAATTTTCGCATCCATATATGCTCGGTATGGTAACTTCAATTGCACATGCGATAGAACGTGAATGTAGCATAAGAGTTCATCAAAATGAATTACACTTAATTCATCGTTTTTTAGATGTCATTGATAGTGATGAACAAGTAGTTATTTGTAATCATCGTGATGTTATCGTTTCTGCGAGTAAGAGCGTTCGTGAACGAATAAATAATTGGTCAAGAATGAAACTTGAAGAGTTAATGCACCATGGATTAGAAACTAAATTAGAGATACCAGTATATAGTAATGAAAGAATGATTGGGAAATGTATGTATTTAAAGGAAAACGAACAAATGAATACATATTCTGCTCTCACATTTATAAAAGGAATTACTTTTCCAGGAGTTACTGGGACAAGCAGAGCATTTCAACACACACTAGAAGAAATTAAGCTTGTTTCACCGACTGATGCTAGTGTGTATGTATGTGGTGAGACAGGAGTGGGAAAGGAATATGTCGCGAGAGCGATTCATGAAAATAGTCCAAGAAAAGACGGGCCCTTTATAGCTGTTAACTGCGGTTCTTTGCCTAAAGAATTAATAGAAAGTGAATTGTTCGGTTATGCTGAAGGTGCATTTACAGGTGCGCGACGTCAAGGATATAAAGGGAAATTTGAACAAGCGAATGGAGGAACATTATTTTTAGATGAAATTGGTGAAGTACCACCAGAGATGCAAGTAGCATTATTGCGTGTTTTACAAGAACGTACAATAACTCCAATAGGAAGTTCAAAAGAGGTACCAGTAAATATTCGTATTATTACTGCCACACATAAAGATTTACTACGGTTAGTAGAAGAAGGGAAATTCCGTCAAGATTTATATTATCGTTTGCACGTTTATCCGTTATATGTTCCATCGTTAATAGAAAGAAAAGAGGATATCCCATATTTTATACAACACTTTTGCGAACGGAAGAATTGGAATGTTGTATTTCCGAAGAGTATTTGCAATCAATTTTTACAACATACATGGCCCGGAAATATTCGAGAACTAGTAAATGCATTAGAACGTATTTACATTTTGTCGCAAGGACGGGAAATATGCGAAAAACAAGTCGCTCTTTTGATACAAACAATGATGGGAAATCAACAACAACTTGAGTTACAAGTTGAAAATAAAACCGAACATACATTGAATTTTCGCGAAAAAATACAGCGTGATAGCATGATTGAAGCATTACAAAAGACAAACGGAAATGTTTCATTAGCTGCAAAACTATTAGATGTACCCCGTAGTACATTTTATAAACGAATGCAAAAATATAAGTTATAAAGTAGATTTTTGTAAGCTACTTTTTCTTTGTGGGCTCATGTTCTGTCGGAATGTGCGCTTACCGGGGAAATAATAGAACAGTTAGAAATTAATTTCTGAAAGGGGGGCTTATGTGAAGTATATTGAAATTGGCTTCGGAAATAGGTGGTTCGTTCGAACAGAAACTGAAAATAAAGATGGAACTGAATTTGAGGAACGAGGAATTATAAAACCTATTTATTTTGAGTCTTTATATGTACGAATTTGGTTTCGGAAAACGTGTTTTATTTTTGATACGAAAGAAGGGTTTAAAAAAACTAAGAAGAGGAGGATTGAATATAAATTTATAGTTGGAATTGTAAGTAGAATAAATAAAGAAAAAGTGTGCTGATATACGTTATTATATTGACCAGGAAATTCTTTGGACTTATATCAAATTCATAAAAAGCAATTTTACTAAATATAAATTGTTAATACAACCACTAAAAATTATTATCAAGACCTAAAAGCTAAAAATCTTTAAAAAATAAAGGTGAGCGCATATTAGTCATGTATAATATGTACTCACCTTTATTTTCTTGTTCAAAGCACCCGTTAGTCACTCATGGAACATGGAATAAAGTGTGGTATTGATTTAAAATAAAGTTTGATAATTTATAAAAAAGATTGATAAAACCCTGTATTAATATAAGGTTTTTTTTGCCCCTTAAATTTCAGTTGTATTGTTCAATTAAAGGGCCAGATTGTTGAGGAAACGGGAATAATAAGAATACTCAAAAGATTGTTTGTGAAGTGTTACACTTAAACTAACGGGCAGTTTAGCTTAAGTACATTTTTTCACAAATTTAAAGGGGGAAATTTCCCCATTTTTTATACCAGCTTAACGTTGATTCGGGAATATTGAACTTCGCTACCTGCTAATTGAATTCTACTTCATCTGGAGACCTTTAAATTAAAATGTTTCCTTTCTTCTGACAGACTTATTAAATTTCGAAAACAATCAATTCAATCATCTTTTCGTATAGAAAAACTTATTAAGAAACATGCACTAGAAAAAATATAAATCATATATAGGAGATATCCCGTTTGAATGCTTGAGGAGGATATTATGAAACCTATGTTACCTAGTGAAAAATATTTCGGTAATTTAGAACTAGTTTATGCATTTTATGGGGCTATGCCTACAGGTGTTACTGTTTCAGAAACCGGTCGTATTTTCATTTGCTTTCCGAAATGGGGAGACGATGTTAAATTTACGGTGGCGGAAATTTTTGAGGATAAATTGCAGCCTTATCCTAATTTACAAACCAATTTGGTTAACCCCGAGAATATCCCAATGACTTTCATCAGTGTCCAAAGTGTAGTTGCTGATGGAAGGGGAACGCTTTGGATATTAGATACAGCGGCACCCAATTTTTCTGAACCTATTAAAGGGGGGCAAAATTAGTCGCTGTTGATTTAGAAACCAATACAATAAGAAAAGTATATACCTTTACAGAAGATGTTGTCCTGCCTACAACTTATCTGAATGATGTCCGTTTTGATTTTCGTGTTGGAAAAGCAGGTTATGCCTATATAACGGATTCTTCTTCAAGAGGACCAGGAGCTATTATCGTCGTAGATTTATCAAATGGAAACGCGTTTAGACGGTTAAATGGAGCAAATTCAACTTCACCCGATCCCTATTTTTTACCGAAAGTAGAAGGTCAAATTTTAATGAATCGAAACAAAGACGGTTCAACTTCTCCATTTAGATTGGCGTCTGATAGTCTTGCGATTTCTCCTGATGGAAAGATATTATTTTTTGCTCCACTAACCAGTCGGCATTTGTTCTCGATCTCAACAGAAGCCCTGAGAGACAGAACGATATCGGACATGAATTTACCTTATCATGTGGAGTATTGGGGAGAAAAAGGTGCGCCTGATGGAATGATCACTGATGCAAAGGGAGCTGTTTATGCTGGAGATTATGAAAACAACAGTATCCGTAAGATATTGCCAAATGGCATAATGGAAGCTATCGCACATGATCCGAGAATTTTGTGGCCGGATACTTTTTCAATTGGTCCGGATCAATATTTGTATGTCATTGTGAACCAATTACATCGACAGCCTAGATTTCATTATGGAAAAGACTTACGACAGAAACCTTATAGTTTACTTCGTAT
Source organism: Bacillus sp. 5mfcol3.1 (assembly GCF_900114335.1). NCBI lineage: Bacteria > Bacillati > Bacillota > Bacilli > Caryophanales > Bacillaceae > Bacillus > Bacillus sp. 5mfcol3.1. The sequence continues at coordinate 362,803 of NZ_FOST01000003.1, forward strand.
CAAAATTGATGAATTTCCTGCTCCGACCTTTTCATAATAAAAATAGTCAATTAATTGTTTTCATTGATAGAAAATGATCAAACTTTTTTATAAAACCAAAACATAAACCTGCTGGATAAGAATCCATTTTGATCAATCTTTTTCAAAATGGATTCTTTTTATTTACCATAGAATACGGGTTAACACGATATTTTTAATCAAACTTTATTTGAAAATTACGAAGGAACTCATGAATGTTTTAAAAAATATGGTGAAGTAGTAATACCCCAACTTATGAGTGAAATTAATGAAAAGTTAAAATGGGATGTTGTTAGTTATGTAGATCATAAGGAGTATGCTTTATGGCCACTACTAAAATATTTTAAAAAGATAATTAAACAAGATTCACAAGAATGGAAAACGCGAGGTTTAGAACTGTATAAATTATCTAGTGTAGCAGATATAAAGGGGAGTAATTTTCTTATCCTTTCTATATAGAAATTGCTATTGGTATTATTATACAATAGGTGTCAGAAAATACAGTTGTTTATTATTGGAGTGAGAGAGAATTATATGTCGATGTCGCTATATTATAAAAAAATCCGTGAGCAATTAGGCCATGAACTAATTCTAATACCGAGTGTAGCTGCTGTTATAAAGAATGGGCAGGGAGATATTTTGTTTCAATATCCTGGCGGGGAATACTGGAGTTTGCCAGCTGGAGCAATTGAGCCTGGAGAAACTCCAGAAGAAGCGGTAGTTCGTGAAGTGTGGGAAGAAACGGGTTTGAAAGTGCAAGTAAAAAAACAAAAAGGGGTATTTGGAGGGGAAAGGTTCCGTCATATATATCCGAATGGCGATCAAGTAGAATATATTGTTGTTGTGTTTGAATGTGAAATTACTAGTGGAAAACTGAAATCGATAGATGGTGAATCTTTAAAACTACAATATTTCTCATTTTCTGAAAAGCCTACTTTAGCACTACCATACCCAGATAATATATTTTTATAGATGTAAAATAGCACACCGTATTTATTGCAGGTGTGCTATTTATATAACCCCGTCGTATACATCTCCGTCAATGTATGTACTATCTCTTCTAACTCAAATTTTTTATCATTTTTCACAATTGCCCAAAGAAACATCTCATTCATTGCGAACCAAGCACGTGCTACAATTTCTTTATTTAATTCAGGCTGTGCTAATCCACTTTCTTGAGAGTATGTAATATCCTGCGTAATATTGTTTATGAAGCGTTCCCGTATCTCGTCCCATTTTTGACGTATCTCTTTTGATAATCCGATTGCTTCTTCTACAACTTGTAAAATAGCTCGTTCTTTCTTTGCTAGTTGTAGAAATGCTCTAACTTGATTTTGAATCATTTTATGTGCTTCTTCCTTCGTTTGAGGCAAAAAGGAGCGCTTGGCAATATCATAAAATTGATTCATAACATCTTCCATTAAAACGGTGAGGAGATCATCTTTGTTTTTAAAGTATACATATGCTGTTCCGTAACCAGTTTCTGCATGTTTAATAATTTGTGTAATTGTCGTTTTTTGAAATCCGTTATTTATAAAAATAGTGTAACCAGAGTGTAATAGTTTTTTCTTCGTTTCTAAGGAGCGGTGTTTTCTTGATGAAAGGGTACTGTTTTTCAAAGAATCACCTCTTTATACTGAAATATCTGAAAATATAACTGTATTGTAAAAGAAATTCATATATAAAGTCAACTGACATAATATCATTGACGTCGTATCAATTGAGGTGATATATTTCAATTAGTTAGAATAAAAAGAAAATTAAGAGAAGGTGACACCATGTATAAAGAACCATTTCAACCGAATTATGAATATGCGCTTGAATGTGATAAACATGATGAACTGAAAGATTTTCAAACTGAATTCTATAAAAAAGAAGGAACGATATATTTAGATGGAAACTCATTAGGACTACTTTCAAAAAGAGCAGAGAAATCATTACTTACGTTGCTAGATTCGTGGAAAGAGTATGGCATTGACGGCTGGACAGAAGGTGAGCACCCGTGGTTTTTCCTTTCAGAGAAATTAGGTAAACTTACAGCCCCTCTTATTGGTGCTTTACCGGAAGAAACTATTGTAACCGGTTCTACAACTACAAATATACACCAAGTTATTGCGACGTTTTACGAACCAAAAGGAATACGTACAAAAATACTTGCGGATGAATTAACTTTCCCATCAGATATTTATGCACTTCAAAGTCAAATTCGTTTAAAAGGATTAGATCCAGAGGAGCATTTAGTAAGAGTGAAAAGCCGAGATGGTAGAACACTTTCTGAAGAAGATATTATTTATGCGATGGAAGATGATATCGCTTTAATTTTATTACCTTCTGTTTTATATAGAAGTGGTCAAATTCTGGATATGAAACGTTTAACAACGGAAGCTCATAAACGCGGCATTCACATTGGATTTGATTTATGCCATTCAATAGGATCTATTCCGCATCATTTCAAAGATTGGGATGTCGATTTTGCTGTTTGGTGCAATTATAAATATTTAAATGCAGGACCGGGTGGCGTTGCAGGAATTTATGTAAATAATAAACATTTTAATAGACTACCAGGGTTGTCTGGATGGTTTAGTTCTAGAAAAGATAAGCAGTTTGATATGGAGCATACATTAACAGCCGCTGATCATGCAGGTGCTTATCAAATTGGTACACCTCACGTTTTAAGTACAGCACCATTAATTGGTTCACTTGAAATTTTCAAAGATGCTGGTATTGAGCGTTTACGTGAGAAATCTTTACATATTACGAGGTACATGCTGAATTTAATTGAACATGAATTAAAAGATTTCGAATTTACAATTGGAAATCCATTAGAGGATGAAAAACGAGGCGGGCACATTTATTTAGAGCATGCAGAAGCAGCACGTATATGTAAAGCACTAAAAGCAAATGGAGTAATTCCAGATTTTAGAGCGCCAAATGGGGTGAGACTTGCGCCGGTCGCTTTATATAACACATACGAAGAAGTGTGGAAATCTGTACAAATATTAAAGAAAATTATGAAAAATGAAGAGTATAAGCAGTTTGAAAATAAGCGAGAGGTTGTGGCATAAATATGAAAACATCAGAGTGGATTGATATTTCACAACCGCTAAATAATAATATTGCAACGTGGCCAGGAGACACACCGTTCTCGTATGAAGTTTCATGGTCAAAAGAAGAAAGTGGCTCGGTAAATGTCGGAAAGTTAACGATGAGTATTCATACAGGCACTCATATTGATGCACCATTTCATTTTGATAATGATGGAAAGAAAGTATTAGATTTAGATGTTCAAGTTTATGTTGGTCCAGCACGGATTATTGACGTTTCTAATTTTGAAAGCATCGGGAAAAAGGAATTAGAAAGCTTTCATTTAGAAGGTGTAGAACGATTATTATTACGTACATCTTCACATGGAAAAGCTGAAGAATTTCCAGATGTGATCCCTCATTTACGTGCAGACATAGCACCTTTTCTTTCAGAGAAAGGTATTCGTTTAATCGGAGTAGATGTACCATCAGTTGATCCGCTAGATGATAAAGAATTAGCAGCGCATCATCAATTATTTAAACATGGAATTCATATTTTAGAAAATGTCGTACTAGATCATGTAGCAGACGGTGATTATGAACTTATTGCATTACCACTTGCATTAACTGATGCAGATGGAAGTCCAGTTCGAGCCGTTATTAGACCAATATAAGTAGAATCATATAAAAGGGGCGTTTGGCTAATATGAAAGAAAATGAAAAAGTAATTATGGAAAAAGGGATTCATACGGATTTTAAAGAGAATATGACGTATGGGGAGTATTTACAATTAGATAGTTTACTATCTTCTCAAAAAAGATTATCGGACCATCATGATGAAATGTTATTTATCGTTATTCACCAAGCAAGTGAGCTTTGGATGAAGCTCATTTTACATGAGCTAAATGCGGCGATTGAATCTATTAAACAAGATAAATTACAACCAGCTTTTAAAATGTTAGCACGTGTATCAAAAATTCAGTCTCAAATTATTCAATCTTGGGATATTCTTGCGACATTAACACCATCAGAATATATTGAGTTTCGTGATTCACTCGGTCAAGCTTCAGGTTTTCAATCGTATCAATATCGTATGATTGAGTATGCACTTGGCTATAAAACGCCACACGCATTAAAAATTTATGAAAAGGATCCAGAATTACATGCACGACTTCATAAAGCGCTACATGCACCAAGTCTATATGATGTCGCGATTCAAGCATTAGTAAAAGAAGGATTCCCTATTCATAAAGATGTGTTAAACCGTGATATTACGCAACCTTATGAAGAAGATGCAACAGTAGAAGCAGCGTGGTTAGAAGTATATGCGGATGTGAAAAAATATTGGAATTTATATCAGCTTGCTGAAAAATTGATTGATATTGAAGACTGGCTACAACAATGGCGTTTTCGTCATATGAAAACAGTAGAACGAATTATTGGACATAAAATGGGAACAGGTGGATCCTCCGGTGTTTCTTATTTAAAACGAGTACTTGATCAACAATTCTTCCCAGAGCTGTGGAATGTTCGTACGAAATTATAAAAATAAACCTGTCAGTTCATTATGACTGACAGGTTTATTTTTATTTGAGCACAATTATGTTTAAAATGAAGGAACAAGATATAATAAATGGAGTAACTATTTAAATGGAGGTAAAGTTTTTGGATTTCAAGCAACTAGAAAATAAATTCGAAAAGAAAAAAGTGAATACATTTCTTGTTTATCAAAAAGGGGAATTAACAACTGAGTACTATAAAACACCTGAATGTGCAAATAAATTATATAAAATAAATTCGATTACAAAAAGTATTGTATCTTTATTAATTGGTATTGCTCTTGATAAGAGCTATATAAATGATATACATACACCGATTACAGAGTGGATTGAAAATGTACCTGGGGAAAAACATGATTTGACGCTTTATCACTTATTAACAATGACTACTGGTGAGGATTGGAAAGAGTTTGGAAATGGAGTAGTATTCCCAAATGACTTTGTAGAATCAGAGAACTGGGTACAGTACATATTAGAAAAGCCAATAATTGAAGAACCTGCTACAAAAATGAATTATAATTCAGGTTCTTCTCATTTACTGAGCTATATTATTCAAGAAGCTACTGGAATGTCGACAGAGCGGTTTGCAAAGAAATATTTATTTGATCCATTAGAAATTAACGAATACGAGTGGCAACAAGATCCGCAAGGTATATATGTCGGCGGCTTCGGTATGAAAATGAAATCTACCGATTTATTAAAATTAGGAAAGTTATGTTTGCAAAATGGATATTGGAATGAAAAAGAAATTGTATCAGCGAAATGGTTAGAAGAGTCAAGTAGGGCTCTATTTGAAACATATGAACATGTCGGTGCATATGGATATCACTGGTGGGTATTAGATAACGGAAGATTTCACATACCGTATTGTATATATTTTGCTATGGGATACGGCGGACAATACATCGTTATCATTCCTCAGTTAGAAATAGTAGCTATTATAAGTAGTCATATGCCAAAACGTGGGCTTGTTCCATTAAAACTATTTATTGAGCATGTACAGGGAAATTCTAATTATATATAAGAAAAGGAGGGAATGTATGAAGGATGAAAAAAATTTATCTTTATTTAGATTATGTTTAAGTCTTCTAGTGTGTAGCGCCATTATTACGCAATTCATAATTAGGGCACAAGTGAAGCCGTTTAATCCAGTTAACTTTTTTAGTTTCTTCACTATTGAAAGTAACATTTTAGTTGCATGTATTCTCCTTTTAAGCAGTATCGGAACAGCTACATTTGGTCGCTCAGAACAGTTTAGTATACTTCGTGGTGCGGCAACGGTATACATACTTACGACAGGACTCGTTTATTTTTTGTTACTAAGAGGGTTAGAAGAGTCACTTCAAACGGCAATACCATGGGTAAATACTGTGCTACATTATATCATGCCGATTGCAATGCTTTTAGATTGGATTTTAAATCCACCTATTAAGAAAATCACTTGGAAACAAGCTGCAAGTTGGCTCTTATTCCCGTGTTTTTACGTTGTATATAGCTTAATACGTGGTCCAATCGTGAATTGGTATCCATATCCGTTTTTAGATCCGAGAATAGGTGGATATGGTAAAGTACTTTTATATAGTATAGGGATAGCTGTAGTAATTGGCGCTATTTGTATATTGGTAAGATTTTTAGGGAATCGAAACTTTAGGAAAGAATTTTAGAAATGCAAGGAACCCCACTGTTTCCATTTTTAACAGTGGGGTTTCACTTTATCTACTCGTCTTCTGAAACGACAACTTTATAAATTTCTCCGTCTTCGTTTCAAATTCTACATCAACAAAAACACCATATTCTTTTCCATCTTCACGTAACCACAATTTAAATTTTTCAACAGTTATTTGAACTGTTTTTGGTTTTCTACCTATATGAAGATAGTCAATAATTTCTGCTTTTGGGTATTGTTCTTTCGTCTTTTCTACGGCAAGTTTACCCCATTTGGCATACGGCGGCTGCGCATGAACAATTGATGAGTCTGTATATATATTTGAACATGTTGTTAGGAACAGAATGACGAGTGCGACACGTTTTAACGATTTCTTCATGATGAACTCCTTTCATCCTTTTTTTATATTGTTTACATATTTTTTCAACGATATTAGTTTGGATTTTTTTGTCTTCTTTACATAAAAGCGAGGCTTTTACAAAACATAACCAAGAAATCATTTCCGTAATTAAGGAGGGAAAATTATGCGCCAAAAAGCTATTTTTAAAATAGCAGTTTTACTTGCGTTCATAGGACTGTCTTTAATGGTCAGTAGTATACAACTAAAGAATGTAGAAGCTTTTTCTAATCAAGTTATTCAAAGAGGAGCATCTGGCGAAGATGTCATTGAACTGCAATCTCGTTTGAAATATAACGGATTTTATACGGGAAAAGTGGATGGTGTTTTCGGATGGGGTACATACTGGGCACTTCGGAATTTTCAAGAGAAATTCGGATTACCCGTTGATGGTTTAGCTGGAGCTAAAACGAAGCAAATGCTCGTGAAGGCAACGAAGTATGACAAGTCAACTGCTAATAAAGGGACAACAACGAATAAAGGAAATAGCGGCGGAACTGCACAAGAGAATAAACCACCTCAAAATAAAGGGACAAATGTTCCGAACGGTTATTCTCAAAATGATATTCAGCTTATGGCAAACGCAGTATACGGCGAATCACGTGGTGAACCGTATTTAGGACAAGTTGCAGTAGCTGCCGTTATTTTGAATCGTGTTACAAGTGCGTCATTCCCAAATACTGTTTCAGGTGTAATCTTTGAGCCTAGAGCATTTACAGCAGTAGCCGATGGACAAATATATTTAACGCCAAATGAAACAGCAAAAAAAGCAGTTTTAGATGCGATTAACGGATGGGATCCAACAGGAAATGCTTTATATTATTTCAATCCAGATACTGCGACTAGTAAATGGATTTGGACTCGTCCACAAATTAAAAAAATCGGTAAACATATTTTCTGTAAATAGAGCGGAGGTGGGATAATGTTACGAGGTATTATCATTGTATTATTAACAGTCGGTGTAGTAGGAACAGGCTATTGGGGCTATAAAGAGCACCAAGAGAAAAATGCGGTTTTAATTCGAGCGGAAAATAGCTATCAACGTGCATTCCATGATTTAGCATACGAAGTCGATTTATTACACGATAAAATTGGCACAACACTTGCGATGAATTCACGATCATCTTTATCACCTGCATTAGCGGATGTATGGCGTTTAACATCTGAAGCTCGCTCAGATGTTGGACAACTTCCTTTAACATTAATGCCATTTAATAAAACGGAAGAATTTTTAGCGAATATCGGTGATTTCAGTTACCGTGCAGCCATTCGTGATTTAGAAAAAGAGCCGTTAAATGAGCAAGAATATAAAACGCTACAAACTTTATATTCAAATGCAGGAAATATACAAGATGAACTAAGAAAAGTACAACATCTTGTTTTGAAAAATAATTTACGCTGGATGGATGTAGAAATGGCACTTGCATCAAATCGTGATCCAGCAGATAACACAATTATTGATGGATTGAAAACTGTAGAGAAAAACGTAACATCATATTCTTCTACAAACTTCGGACCGACCTTTACAAGTGCGCAAAAAAATAAAAAAGGCGGATTTGAAGCGGAAGGAAAGGCAATTTCTAAAGATGAAGCGGCGAAAATTGCCAAATCGTTTTTAAATTTAAAAGGAAATGAAAAAGTAGATGTAGAGAAAAGTGGAAAAGGTGCGAAAGAATCCTTCTATAGTGTGAAAATTAAAGATGAAGCAACGAACAATGAGTTCTATATGGATATTACCGGAAAAGGCGGATATCCAATTTGGGTTATGAATAACCGCGAAATTAAAGAACAGAAAGTTAGTTTAAACGATGCAGGTAGTAAAGGTTTAAAATTTTTAAAGGACCATAAGTTTAATAATATGGAGCTTTATGATAGCTCTCAATATGATAATGTTGGTGTATTTACGTATGTAGTAAATGAAAATGGAGTACGAATTTATCCAGAAGCAATCCAAATGAAAATTGCTTTAGATGACGGTTCTATCGTAGGGTTCTCCGCAAAAGAATATTTAGCGTCACATCAAAAACGAACAGTTCCATCGGCAAAGCTAACTGCAGCAGAAGCAAGAAAGAAAATCAATCCGGATGTAAAAGTAATGGAAGAACGTAAAGCTGTAGTAGTTAATGATTTGCATAATGAAGTACTTTGCTATGAATTTGTAGGTATTTTAGGAAAAGATACGTACCAAATATTCATTAATGCTAATAGCGGGGCCGAGGAAAAGGTAAAGAAAATGCAAGCTGTTGAAAAAATTTATGATTAAACCTTAAAAGTGAAGTGGTGAAAATAATGAAAACTCTAATATATATATTAATGCTTGGCTTCGTTATAACTGGATGCAGTATTGGAACAAAAGAAAACCCAAACGAAAAGCCGGAACAAAAAAATGTTTCAATGAAAAATGTTAATTATACGAATAAATCAAATAAGCCAAATGAAAAAGCGGCAGATCATTTAGCATCTTTAGCAGCAAGTGTACCAGGTGTGAATGATGCGACAGCGGTCGTTGTTGGAAAATATGCTATTGTAGGTATAGACGTAAAAGCAAAACTTGATCGAACTCGTGTTGAATCAATTAAATATTCTGTTGCAGAAAGTTTAAAAAATGACCCTGACGGTGCTAATGCAGTCGTTGTAGCAGATGTTGATACGTATGAACGCCTCAAACAAATCGGAAAGCAAATTAAAAAAGGAAAAACAGGTGAAGGTATACTAGATGAATTAGCGGCTATTGTGGGACGAGTAATGCCACAAGTTCCAAATGATATGATTGAAAATCGAGAACCGAATCCAATTAAAGATAATGATAAACAATTACCAAAAGATGAAGAACAAGAGTTAAGAAAAGAACAGGATGATCAATCAAATAATCATTTGAATAAATGAAATTAGCCTCGTACTTAATTGTGCGAGGTCTTTAAGTATAATATTAAATATTCAGTTTATTTTTAAGGGAATATATGGTTTAATTATGATGGGAGGGACAACTGTTATGATGAAAAAAAGCGCATGTATATTGTTTAGTTTATGCTTAGGTTTCAGTATGACAGCGTGTGAACAGAGAAAAGAAGTGAAAAATCAAACAGCAACTTCTTCTACTGTGATGGAAAGGCAACAGAAAGAATCTATCAATATAAATCATTTCTCGAACATAAATGAAGGAATGACTTATACAGAAGTGAAAGATTTAATTGGTTTTGAAGGGGATTTACTTATAGAAGAAGGGGTAGAACATTCTACACAAATTAAACAAATTTTTGCTTGGAAAGGAAACAATCCAAATTCATTTGTTGAAATTACCTTTTTAGATGGAAGAGTGCATTCAAAAGCACAGCAAGGTATAAGTTAATAAGCTAAAAAATGGGAGAGTTTAGCATGAACATACACACAGGGGAAATTCAATTAGTTCCGTATAAGGAGAAATATAAAGAAGTTATACAAACATTTACTTTACCAAGTGAACAAGTTCAGTTTACAGCAGATCCGAGCGCATTACTGGAAAAAGCAAAAAGTGATCGTACAAAAAATGTGATTGTTATTTTAGATTACAATGGCGTACCGGTGGGTCTTTTCGCATTGGAAACGGGAGATAGAGTAAAGGAGTTCACAGATAATGAGGATGCTTTACTTTTAACGTCATTTTCTATTAAACACAATAGACAAAGAAAAGGATTCGCTAAAAAGTCATTGTTATTATTAGAAGAGTTTGTAAAACGCTATTTTCCAATAAAAAATGAAGTTGTACTTGCTGTGAATGAAAGAAATATTCCTGCACAAAATTTATATGCAAAAGTCGGCTTCGAGGATAAAGGTTTTAGAAGAATGGGACCAATTGGCCAACAAATAATAATGCATTTACCTATAATGAAATAATGAGATAGAAAACTTACTCTTGAATATTCACGTAGTAGGTTTTTTTATTTTAGTAATATATAATATATGTATATAAAATGAAACAGAAATGAAGGATATAAAAAATGAATCAAGATAGAAAATGGAATATCGTTTGGGGAAGAGTGATTAAAACTGGGATTGCAGTTTTTCTTACAGTGTTAGTTTGTGAATTTTTTAACATTCCAACTATTTTTGCTGTAATAACAGCAATTGTTACAATTGAACCAACTGCAACAGACTCAATAAAAAAAGGGCTTATTCGCTTTCCGGCCTCAACAATGTGATCGGCATATGCCATGACGTTCACATTTTTCTTAGGTCATCAAGCAATTTCTTATGCATTAGCTGCGATGTTTACGATCGTTACATGTCAAAAACTAAGGTTACATGCGGGAACATTAGTCGCAACTTTAACTGCTGTAGCTATGATTCCAATTACGGCAGATCATTATTTCACTGCATTTTTAATTCGTTTAGCTACTACATCTACTGGTATTATAGTATCTACTTTAGTGAATTTTTTCATTTTCCCACCACACTACACGAAAACGATTTTTGGATGTACAGAGGATCTATTTGCTAAAACAGCAAATATTATGGAAGAATGGATTACTGCATTAGTTGCAGGAAAAGGTATGAAAAAGGAGACCGCTCAGGGTTTATCTAAATTGACTGTATTATTGCATAAGGCGATACAATTTGTTCAATATGAGCAGAAAGATTGGAAATATCATCAACATACAAAGAAGGAAATGAGAAGCTTTTTAACCATGCAGAACCAACTTCATATATTACAGCAAATCATTTACCATATAGATAATTTAGCTCGAGTGTCAATTGAGACTTGTGACTGGTCACAAAGTGAAAGGGAAATATTACAACGAACAATTCATTCTATAATTGCTATATTGAGAAAACGTTGTAATGAAATTGATGAGGAACATTTGAAACTTATTGCTGAATTAGACAAGCAATTTTGGAGTTATAAAAATGATTTAAAAGATTATAAACCAAATCATTATCATCACCATTTTTCAAGTGAGTCTATTATTTTATTTGAGGTATTATCTATTCATGATATGTTAGAAGAATTAAAACAAATATCCGAGAAATATGAGTGGGAAAATTGATTCAATTGATAAGTTTATTTTATTGTGAGGGGAATAATATGACACTTTATATTGCATTACTAAGAGGAATCAATGTCGGTGGACATAAAGTAATCAAAATGGCTGATTTAAAACGAGTGTTTGAATCAATAGGGTTAAAACAAGTGAAAACATATATACAAAGTGGTAATATCGTGTTCGAATCTGAGGAAGATATAAACTTTCTAAAGGACCGAATACAATCTGAAATAAAAAATGAATTTGATTTCGATGTTCCAGTCATGCTAAGAACATATGGTGAATTTATAAATATTATTAAACAATGTCCGTATGAAGTTCATTCATTGTTAGAAGGAGAAAGTGTTCATGTTGCTTTTTTAGCTAATGTACTTTCTGAAGAGGAAAGTAGTCAATTGCTTACATTTAAAAGTGAACTTGAAGATTGCTATATAGATGAGAAGGTTGCTTATTTGTTTTTCAAAAATAGCATTCGAAATTCTAAATTAATGAACCAGTTTCAGAAGTTACATACACCAGCTACAGTTAGGAATTGGCGTACTGTGAATAAATTAAAAGCAATTGTAGAGAGTATGTAAATATAAAAAGATGAGGTTTTCTACATGTAGAAAACCTCATCTTTTTACTTATATTGTTTTGCAACTATGAGTTCGACAATAGGATAAATAAAGAATGAAGAGCAAATTGCGATGAACAGAGGGAGGTTTTTAACGCCATCTAAATTAGCCCCCATAGAAAATCCTTCGGAGAAGATTAATAAAAGGAACATTACAACTACAAGCACAAAATACGCAATTTTAAAGCTTTTATATGTAATTTGCTGGCCCATTTCATCTTGACTTTCTTCTGATACACCGTGGGGATCTCCCCAAGTAATGTGATTAATTAAATTACTAAGTATTAACGAGATAGCAAAAATCGTACCACCCAAAATAGAACCTTCAGTGATGTATTTATATGTGCCATGTACTAGTATTGCAATTAATGCTAAAACAATGATTATAAAAATAGTTTTTTTAGTATTCAATAAATAATTGCCCCCCTCGATTGTAAAAAACTCTTTACAAATATAAGTATAAAATTGGAAAAACATCATGTCAAATACTTTTTACATATAATATGTAAGTATGCAATATTTTGGTTTTATGATAAATAAAAAATTACAATACATTTGAATGTAAAAGAATGGGCTCGCATATATTTGGAAGGGATGTCAGATTAATTTAGGGGGTAGTTATGTCTATACTTTTAAAAGCTGGTGCAGATGCAGGAAACAACGGTTTGAAGTTAATGGTGAAAGGGCAAGACCCTATTTTTATTCCGAGTATTTATTCTTTATATATAGGTGAGCCTACAGGACTCTTAGACGAGGTAGATGTTTCATTATCTGAATTAGAAAACCACATTGATGTGACTATAAGTTCGCCATCGTTAATGCTAAATAATGTACGATACATCGTTGGAGAAAAAGTCATTCAAGATCAATTAAAAGGTACTGAGGTAGAGAAGAAATCAAATAAGTCAACGGATGAGTTAATGGTTATTACAATACTATCAGGTTTGGCGGTAAGCGCTATGCGTCAAAGTCCAACTTCTAGCCATATTAATATTCGATATGATTTATCTGTCGCTCTTCCTATGCAGCTTATTACACAAGAAATAGCTGCTGAAAATGCAAAACGTTATATGGGAAATCATAAGGTTATTTTCCATTATCCGAACGGACGCGATGTGACAATTAATGTTTCAATTGAGTATTGTAAATGCCTGCCTGAGGGTGCTTCTGGGACGTGGGGCATTGTATACGATGAAGAAGGAAATGTTGTGAAACATAAAATAGAATGTGAGCAAAATCAAGTTTCTGAAATTGATTTTGTAGATAAAACTCTACTCTCTTTTGATATTGGTGCAGGGACGACAGAAGAAGTCGTTTCATTAGGGGTAAATTTCCGTCCGCAACTAAGTAAAGGTTTATCTTATGGTGTAAAAGAGACGTTACTACAAATCATTACGAGATGGAACCGGAAGTATCCAACTAAGACGATTGATAGTATTACAGAATTCAATCAAATTTATTTAAATGATAAGCATCCGAGAAATACCTTATTAGTTGAGGAATCACAGCCAGCGCTATTAGGTTTAGCAGCACGTGTTGCAACAGATATTATAAATAAAATTGATGATATGAAAGACGATCCATACGTGTTTATTTATGGCGGGGGTGCAGTAATTATTAAAAACAGTTTAAAAATGATTTTAAAGCAAAAAGGACGACTCAAAAATGTAATCTTTGTAGATAATCCGTTATTTACAAATGCACGAGGATTATTAGTTTATACTTGTTCGCCAAAATATAGAGAGCATAAGCAAAAAGAGTTAGGATTTACAAACTTAACGATAAGTTAGTTGGTGGAAGTATGCGATCTAGGCGATATAAACGTGGTGATCGAGTAAAAATCAATATTCATAAATCGGTATCACCTGAAATGCTTGCGTGGCTGAATAAACAATCAAATCCAACTAATTTCTTCTTTTTTGCTGCGCAGCAATTATTTAAACAAGTAGGAGATATTGACGTTTCAAAAGCTTTACCAAGCAGCCATGTTTTCTCATTATATGTGGAGCCTTCATCCTTATTAAAAGTCGAAGTAAACCCTTTTAAAAACATGACACTAGAAGCAAATACATCCACCGAAAATGCAAAAAAAAAATTATGGGAATCTGTTGATCAATTAGATTGTCCATTTTTTTAAACATAGAAAAATATAAGAAGTCCCATCACTATACATACGAATACAGTGATGGGTTTTTGTTTGTAAATGGAAGGGGCACAATGCAATTTGTGCCCATTCTGTTAATTATTTGTTTGTCTAAATTTCAGATGTATGTTTAGAAACGGCAGTAATTATGCTTTCCCAATCATTTGGATGATTTTCATGACCTGCCCCTTTAAGAGTTAATAGTACTGAGTTTGGAATTTCATCAATTAGTGCGAGGCCATGTTCAAATGGGAGTGCTGTATCGTCTGTTCCGTGAATAACCAATGTTGGTGCTTGTATGGAGTGAAGTACACCTTCATATGCATCATCACCTTGAAGTAAAGCGTGATTAAACATACTTAATAAATTGTTTGCGCGTTCTATTTCTTGTTTTACTTGTGTATAAACTCTATTTTCATCAAATATTCGTTCTGATCCACATAATAGACGAGATCCTGAAACTAAATATTCTGCCACATCATTTTTATTTGTCCAATCTATACTTGCGCTCTTTACATGATGTGTTAAAATCCTTTCATCCATTGGGGGTAAATCGCGAGTATTATTATCAGATCCTATTACACTAGTCGCTAGTAAAGTTAGCGTCAAAATTCTTTCGGGATGTTTTACAGCGGCAATTTGAGCAATCATACCACCTAATGACATACCAAAAAGATGGGCTTTATCAATATGATAAGCGTCTAATACCCCGATTGCATCTTCAGCCATATCTGTTACTGAATAATTTGAAGTGCCAGGTTCATATGTAACAGAGCGTCCAACATCGCGATTATCAAAGCGAATAACAAATTTCCCTGTGTTCGCCAACTGTTCACAAAATTCTTCATCCCAATATATCATTGAACAAGTAGCTCCCATAATTAATAAAATAGCGGGATCATTAGAGTTACCGAAGCTTTCTGTACATATATCAATACCGTTTATTTTAAATATCTTTTCACTCATAAAGTTAGCCCCATTTCTTTTGAATTTAATTAATAATACAGTTTTGAATAATTCTAAGATGTGTGTAAGATTCTTTTTGAAATTCATCCCGCCATTTGCCGGGCAGTAAGAGCCCGATTGGTGAGGAATGATTAAAGTTTTAATTTATAATGCTTTTTGCATAATTACCCCCAAAAATAAGTATATGGTAATTCAAGGCAAAAAATTTTGAGAAATAATTGTATGTTATTAAAATAAACAGCAAGGAGGAGAGAAAATGAAAGCAATTGTTATTGATCAATATGGTAGTGTTGAAGAATTAAAAGAAAGACAAGTTTTAAAACCGATTGTTAAGAATAATGAGGTATTAATACGTATTCATGCAACATCTGTTAATCCAGTTGATTGGAAAATAAGAAAAGGTGACTTACAAGAACAGTTACGCTTTTCATTTCCAATCACTTTAGGATTAGATGTAGCTGGAGTTATTGAAGAAGTTGGAGAAGATGTAGAGTGTTTCAATATAGGAGATAAAGTGTTTACGAAACCTGAAAATATAGGAAGCGGCTCTTATGCTGAATTCATTGCAGTACAATTAGATTTAGTATCACATATGCCTAATAATATTAGTTACGAAGAAGCAGCTTCTATTCCTCTTGCAGGACTTACAGCGTGGCAAAGTCTTGTAGATTACGCAAAAATAAAAGAAAATGACCGTGTATTCATTCATGCTGGAGCTGGTGGCGTTGGAAGTTTGGCAATCCAAATCGCAAAATCATTTGGAGCTTTTGTTGCCACGACTGCTAGTAGTAAAAATAAAGAATTTTTACAGTCTTTAGGAGCGGATCTCGTTATTGATTATAAAAAAGATAAATTTGAAGAACTAGTATCAGATTTTGATATTGTGTTAGATACAATAGGTGGCGAAGTGCAAGAAAAAAGTTTTCGAATTATTAAACCTGGTGGTGTTCTAGTTTCCATTGTTCATGAACCACTACAAAAAGTAGAAGGAATAAAATCAGGATTTTTATGGCTAAAACCAAATGGAAAACAATTAGAAGAATTATCAGCTTTAATTGTAAACGGAAAAATCAAACCAATCATAAGTAAAGTGGTGCCATTTAATGAAGCAGGAGTTCGAGAAGCTCATATTTTGAGTGAAGGACAACATGTTAGAGGAAAGATTGTAGTTAAAGTGGAATGATAATAAAGATTACAGCTTATAGAGTAACTAGATTTGAATAACGAAAAAGCTCAACAATAGATAATATCCCATACTATACATTTTCATTTGCGGGTATTATTTATTGTTGGCTATTGTGATATTACTTCTAACAAATACTGTTTCGTATTGTATCGTGTAATTTCTCTAATCCAATTTCCATATCTTTCTCGTTTAACATTGAATAGCTAATTCTTAATTGGTTATCATTTGTTTCGTAATTTAATAGACAAGCTGTTCCTGGTAAAAAAGAGACATCTACTTCATTTGCTTTTTGTAATAAGGTAAAGGGATCTATCGAATCAGGCAGTGTCACCCATAAATTAAAACCGCCATTTGGTATTTCAAAGTTCAGTTCTTTTAATGGCGATAATATATCAATTGTTAAATCACGTCTCATTTGTAAAGCTGTTCGTAATTTTTCTAAATGATTTTTCATACGTTCCGCACGTAAAAACGGTAGAAGTGCCTTTTGTGTTAATAAAGGACTACCGATATCCATCGAACCTTTCACTGCATATAGCCATTCAAAAATAGGGCCACCGGCAATAAGTGCTGCAATACGCAATCCTGGTGCTAACGTTTTACTAAATCCTTTTATATATATTACGTGGCCATCCTTATCAAAACTTTTGATTGGAGGTGGTACTACAGCATCTTCAAAATATATTTCTCCGAAAGAATCATCTTCAATGATAAAAAATTGATATAGCTCCGCTAGTTCTATAAGTTCCATTCTTCGTTCTTTACTCATTACTGTACCTGTCGGGTTTTGGAAGGTCGGATTCGTATACAATAAAACGGGATTTTTACTTTGACAAATATCATCAATTAAGTCGGAGCGAACTCCATGATTATCAAGAGAAACAGGAATGATTTGAACACCTTTATTGATGAAAACATCAAGCGCGGCACTGTAACACGGACTTTCTACTAATACAGTATCTCCAGGTTTTAATAATGTTTGAGCAATTAAATCAATTCCTTGTTGTGCTCCGCTTGTAATTAATAATTGAGATGGGTCCGTCACTAATTTCTGGTGTTCATTTAAGTAATTTGCTATTTCAACTCGCAATTCATAATCGCCTTGAACTGGCCCATATGTTGCTAACAACATCGGATTTTTATCTAGCAATTTATGCATTTCGTCTGCCAAAAATGGATTTGGTAACAGACGGGGATACAGAATTGCTTGTGAAAAATCATAATATTTACGGTGTTTATTCATTGTATATTGAGAACGCATAACATTAATAGATCTTGATTGTTGCCATTTATACGGTATCGGTTTGAAATCTTTCTTTACACGTTTATATATGTAAGCACCTTTTCCTTGTTCGATGCGTATATACCCTTTCGTTTCTAACTGTTTATAAGCTTTACGAACAGTTAATACATTGATTTGTAAATCTGTGGCCATACAACGTAAAGAAGGAAGGGATTCACCATGTGAAAGCATACCACTTTGTACTCTTTCAACAATTTGCATATATATTTGCTTGTAATACGGTATGTTTGATTCTTTACGCAATACAATCTTCATAGGTTCACCTATTTTTCTTTTTAATTTAATTAAAGCGAAAAATATATAGGGAATCAACTACAACTTGAAGTAACTGTTATATGTACCGATACACTGTTATACACCATAGCCTCTATACTCATTTTAAGAGTAAAAAGGAGGAAGTAAAATGGTCATTTTTAATTACATTTTAGTATGTATTATTTTCGGGACAACATTTTTAACGATTAAAATTGGAATTGAAGCAGGGGCGCCACCGTTGTTTTCAGCAGGAATTCGCTTCTTTTTAGCGGGTATAATCCTTATGATTATTTTTAAATTAAAGCGAAAAGAAATTATGCCACATATATTTTCAAAACGTATTATGTATGCTGGATTTTGTTTAACATTTATGACATTCGCAAGTTTATATTGGTCAGAACAATATATTTCTTCGGGATTAGCTGCTGTTCTTTCTGCTACGGGACCAATGATGATTTTATTAATACAAGCAAAGAGGAATAGGGAGAAATTACAAAAGGAACAACTCGTTGCCTTAGTTATTGCACTAATAGGTGTTATATTTGTTTCTTTACCAGGAATGCATCAACAAGTAAGTTTCATATGGAGTATTGCTTGTATTGTTTTAGTTATAGGAGAGTTATTTTACGGAATAGGCTCTATTCGTTCGAAAGAAATACTTTCAGATTTATCAAATGTATCACCATTTCTTATTAACGGAATTCAAATGTTTTATGGAGGGATTTTACTATTAATCGCATCTATTATTGTAGAACAACCAAATGTAACTGTATTAACTTCATGGAGTGTACAATGGCCTATTTTATATCTCATATTTATCGGATCGATCGGTGGACACGGATTATATTACTGGCTCTTATCAAAAACAAACCCAGTATTTCCATCGACGTGGTTATATGTATCACCATTAATAGCAATTATCGTAGGTTATATCGTATTAGGAGAACCCTTAAATCCTACAATGGGAATGGGAGCTTGTCTTATATTGATTGGTGTATTTTTGGCCAATCGTTCAACACTACGGACTTATTTCAAAAAAGGGCGGTTATTAGAGAAGGAGATGTAGTTTAATAAAGCAATAGCCCTGTATATTACAGGACTGATAAAATCAAAAACACAGTTGGAAAAATAACCAACTGTGTTTTTGATAATTAATTCACTTTTTTAATAAAGCCTTTATAATGACGTTTTACAAGCTGGCTTTCTAACGTCTTCATAGTTTCTAGTGCTACACCGACAATGATAAGTAAGCTTGTACCACCAATTTGAGCAGAAGGTGGTAACGTAGCAATTTTCGTGAATACGAGCGGTAATATAGAAATAGCACCTAAGAAAATTGCACCGATAAATGTTAAACGGTATAGAATTTTAGTTACATATTGTTCAGTTGCTTTACCAGGACGAATACCAGGAACATATCCATTTTGCTTTTTCAAATTCTCAGCCATTTGTTCAGGATTTACTTGAATAAATGCGTAGAAGTATGTGAAAGCAACGATAAGACCGACATAAAGTGTCATTCCAATTGGATGTGCGAAATCAAGATTTGCAACTAACCATTTTGATACGCTTGAATCAGGGAAGAGCTGCGCAATTGTACGCGGCGTCATTAAAAATGCAGAAGCAAAGATAACTGGTATAACACCAGCACTATTTACTTTAAGCGGTAAATGAGTGTTTTTTGCTCCTTGATATTGATTGTTTCCTGAAACAGCTTTTGCATATTGGATCGGTATTTTACGTACAGCTTGTTGAATGTAAATAACACCAACAACTATCGCTAAAATTACGAGTCCAATTAAAACAATTTTTATTATGTGCATAAATAGCTGATCGCCAGCATTTTGGAATTGTTGTAAATAAATTTGATTTGCAACATTTGGAATCGCGGCAACGAGACCTGCGAAGATAATCATCGAAATACCATTACCAACTCCGTTAGCGGTAATTTGTTCGCCTAACCAAAGTAAAAATGCAGTACCTGCAGTTAAAACTGTCGCAATAAATAAGTATGTAGTCCAGCTTTGATCTGTTATTAATTGTCCACCTGCTATATTATTAAAGCCATAAGACATTCCGATGGCCTGTATGAATGCGAGAATGATTGTAAAGTATCGAGTGAATTGAGCTGATTTCTTACGGCCCATTTCTCCTTGCTTTGCCCATTCCGAAAACTTAGGTATAACATCCATTTGTAGTAATTGTACTATGATGGAAGCTGTAATATATGGTGTAATACCTACAGCAAAGATTGAGAAATGTTGCAATGCTCCTCCACCAAATACGTTTAACATACCTAGAACGTTAGCTTGATCTTGTACTTTTAATACCTCTGCGTTAGTATGAGGAACTGGAATAAACGTGCCAATTCGAAAAACGATTAACATCGCTAGTGTAAAAAGGATTTTCCTTCTTATCTCAGCTACTCTCATGAAATTTGAAATCGTACGAAACATTATGTCGCCTCCTATATTTTTATCAGTAAAAACTGATTATTATACCCTATGAAGTAACCACAAACCTCCTTCCGCACTAAATTCATTTGACAAATGGATTTTCATACACTTTGTAGTTTTCACGGATATAAAAATATAAGGTGTTATATAAGCGACCTTTACACTTTACGTAATCATTCAATACCCATAATATATCGAATAAATTAACAAATGTACATACATACGCATTAAAAATGAATAAATAGGGTCATTTTTTACATTTATTTAATGATAAATTGATAGGACATTATACTGGTAAATGCGCTTCGTATATTCCTTTAATCAATTAAAATCCTCCACCTTTTTATTTTCTTACAATTAATATATCGATTTAAAAAGAATGTAAAATCAAATAAAAGTATGAAAGTACATACTACTTTAGTAGTAGTAATAGTAATCAATTATATTTCAATTAAAATTCATCTCCCGCTGATTAAAGTTTCACTTTATATGATTAGAGAATTCTTTTAATTTAAGAAGGAATAAATGTTAAAAAAAGCTAATTAAACAGTGTACATATTTATAGGGGAGAAGATATAAATGAAAGTTGTTATAAAAAAATTACCACCATTAGAAGTAGCGTATATAAGACGAACTGGTAGCTACTTTGAACCGCAAGATCACTGGGGGAAGTTACTGAACTGGTCAATTGAAAATAAACTGTATCCACCAGAGCAATCATTTATCGGAATATCATTAGATAATCCTGAACTTGTTGCAAGTCATAAGTGCCGGCATGATGCATGTGTTACGATTCCTGAAAACTTCGATAAAGAAAAGTATCATGATGTGCAATTTAAAAGATTAGATGGAGGTACATATGGTCTATACCAGTTCTATGATGAACCTCATAAATTAAGTGAAGCGTATCAATACATGTATGCAGAGTGGCTACTAAATAGTGAGTATGGTGCAGATTATGATAGAGATAATTTAGAGTTTTGCTTAAATAATGTTGCTGAAGATCTAGAAGGAAAGTTAAAGGTTGATTTATTTGTGCCAATTAAAAACATACAAAAAAACAAATAACTTCATTTGTGGCTTTAAAATGAAATTGGAATAGTAGTGAAAGAAAATCTGTTTTCGAAGATAATATTTTTAGCGTAGAAATTTAAGTATGTAGGTTGCAATGAAAGGAGAATCCGCATGGATACATTTGTAAATGAAAAGTTTTATGAAACGAGAAATCAATTAGTTGAGGAAATTTCTTTGTTGAGTGATGCTCAATTTAATAGGAAACCAGATAAGGATAAATGGAGTATTGCACAAGTTTGTCATCATTTAGTTTTATTAGATGAGAGAGTGATAACAGTTATTTCCTCAGGGTTAAAAAAGTTAGATAGTACCCAAAATGTGCGTAAAGAAATTCATACTATTTTATTAGATAGAACGAAAAAGTTTATAGCTCCAGAAATGATTGAACCAAGTATAGAACCATTTGAAGTGGAGCAAATGCTCAATATGCTAAACGAATCAAGAAAAGAATTGATGCGTTTCCTGAGTACAATAGAAGATAAGTCTGTATTAGCGAAAAAATCAGTGATGCATCCAGCTCTTGGAGAATTGCCCCTTGATCAGTGGATAGAACTGATCTATTTGCATGAACAGCGTCATATGTTACAAATCAAAGAGATAAAATTGCTTTGTGAAATTGAAAAGTAAAAATTATTCCCTAGTTATTGATACGTATTATAAACAAGGAAAATGGTTGATTCATATTGATTCAGAAGAAAACAAAAATTGAATGAAATTAGTTGAAAGTGACCAATAAGCTTAAGAAAATATGAAACTATCCGATTTTCTGTATAAGTGTAACCCCGTCTTAAATGAAGAGCGGGGTTATTTTTTTTGAAAGTGCTTTTATTTAGAAGGAAATAAATCAGCAACGAAATTCAAAAAATTAATCATCATAACATATTGTATATGTCCGTTTTAATAAATTGAAATAATGATAAATGATATGTTCTTATTTTGAAAGTACACTTCACACGCTTAAGGAAGGAGTATTCTGTCAGAAAACGATAAAATACAATTCTGTTAGGGGATGTATGCAATTTATTCTCTTTATTTTTGCAACAGAACCACCTTCAAAATTATCTTTTGTAGTTGAAGTTTCCTGAATAATAAGTTACATTTTTAAAGTTCAAGCAACTTTATGAAAGTACAAAAAGGGGAGAAATATTATTATTATGCAAAAAATGAAATGGAAGAACTATGTATGTTACTTTGTAATTCTATTACTGCTTGGAACGGCAGTAATAGTCAAACCATCTATCTCTAAGGCTGAGGAATCTGAAGTTAATATTACATTGTTAGGTACTGCAGATATTCATGGTAGATTTATGCCTTGGGATTATGCGCTTGATGGAGCAAATATGAGTGGAAGTTTGACGCAGCTTTATACGGTTATAAAGAAGGTCCGTCAAGAAAATCCAAATACCATATTAGTAGATGCCGGGGATACAATTCAAGGAAACTCAGTAGAATTATTCAACGATAAGCCACAATCGCCAATGATGGTAGCGATGAATACAATGGGGTATGATGCCTGGGCATTTGGAAATCATGAATTCAACTTTGGATTAGATACATTGAAAAAAGTTAGTGAGCAATATAAGGGAAAAACGTTAGCAGGAAATATTTACAAGCGAAATGGAGAGCGCTTTCTTCCTGCATATACAATTGTAGAAAAAGATGGAATTAGAGTTGGGATTATTGGTATGAATACACCAATGATTAGTGATTTTGAAAAAGGGACAGATCACTTAGATGGTTTAGTGGTGAAAAATCCGGTAGAAGAGACGAAAAAGGCAATTAAGGAATTAGAAGGTAAAGTAGATGTAATGGTAGGAGTTATGCATATGGGATTAGAAAATGAGAATGGTATCCCTGGTACTGGTGTTCAAGATATTGCAAATGCTTGTCCGGAACTAAGCGCTATTTTTGCGGCTCACATGCATAAACTTGTAAAAAAAGAAGTTGTAAATGGCGTAATTATTACAGAGCCAGATAAATATGGAACACATATTTCACGTATTGACCTTACTTTTACAAAGCAAGATGGGAAGTTGGTTTTAAAAGATAAAACTGCTACCGCTATACCTGTAAAAAATGCTGATGGAACAACGATATTATCTGATCCTACACTTGAAGAAACACTAACACCTTTTCACGAATATGCGAGAGGAGATGCAAATGTTGTAGTCGCTCAATTAAAGGGTAGAAATCTTGTTCCTGAAAATGAAATAAAGGGTATTCCAAGTGTTCAGATTCAAGAAACACCTTTATCAGATTTCTTTCATGAAGTCATGCTCTACTACAGTAAAGCAGATGTAGTAGCCCATCAAATTGATAATGATTATGCCCGTTTGGATACAGGTCCTATTAAGAAAAAAGATATTGCGTACAATTACCAATATGCCTTGGGAGAAATTACAGTATATAAGATTTCTGGAAAAGATTTAAAAGACTATATGGAATGGGCAGCAGGATATTTTAACTCATCTCGTGCCGGAGATGTAACCGTTAGCTTTGATAAAACCCGCCGTGCATCTAAATACAGTACGAACGATTTCTTTGGAGGCGTAAAATACGAAATTGACTTAACAAAACCATACGGAAGCAGAATTACAAATTTACGCTCTATTCGTACAAACAAACCAATCAAAATGAGCGATGTTATGACGCTGGGAATGAATGCATATAGAATGGAGGCTCTTCAGGCAAAAGGGGGAGCTTTAGAGGGGCGTAAGTTTGAACAAATTTGGTCATCTAAACAAGAGAATGCATTCGGAGAAACAGGTGGAACCATTCGTAACCTTGCTATTACATATTTAAAAGAAGTAAAGAACGGTGTATACACACCGAAAGTTATGCATAATTGGAAAATTACTGGTGTAGATTTACATTCTTCAGAGCATAAGGCTGTAGTTGATCTTGTGAATAAAGGGATTTTAGAAATTCCAAAAACAGAAGACGGAAAATACACAAATATAGCATCTATAAATACGAAAGATTCAATTACAAAAGAAGAGATTGTAGCACTCTCACAAAAAGCAAATATTAATCCAAATCAGTTTAAGCATATAAAAACAAAAGGTGAATTTTACAAAAAACTTAGTAGGATTACTAAAAAAATATAAATTATAAGGTTTCTTATAGTAATTGTTATTTTAATAGCATTAAACCCACTCTTAATAGTAAAGAGTGGGTTTTTATGTTGTTATTTAGATGTAAGTGCACTTTTATTAGAATGAATATAGATAATTAACCAATTGGATGAGCGCCTAAAAGGACTCTTTTTTATTCAAATTAATGTTCATATGTGTTCCGTTCATTATTTATAATATTGACCACAATTTATGTAATTTTGCATAATGTTACATAAATTGTGTATTTTCTCTTTTTTCCGACAGAAATAGACAGTATACTTTGTACAAGCTTTCTATTTCAAAAATTATACGAGGTGAAATAATGAAAAACACAAAGACATTAACTAAGGTAGCATTAACAACAGGATTAGCTTTAACAGCTGTGGCACCATATGGGGTAGGTCATGCAGAGGAAACAGATCAGTTACAAGTTCAAATTCAGGAGGAATCGTTCCGTTCGGGTGAACTTACACAACCGTCACAAAAGGCACCAGAAAATGTAGTAAAGGATGCACTTAAGGAGAAAACAGAGCAAGCTCTGTCCCAAAAACAAGTCAATGGAGAAGCAGGAGTAGATTATAAAGTCCTTCAAAAACGTGGTTCGTATGATGGAACTACACTTGTACGTATGCAGCAAACATACGAAGGAAAAGAAGTATATGGCCATCAATTAACTGCACATGTAGATAATAATGGTGTTATTAAAAGTGTTTCAGGTGATAGCGCGCAAAATTTAAAACAAGAAGAATTGAAAAAACCTATTAATCTATCAAAAGATGAAGCAAAACAATTTATTTATACGAAGTACGGGAACGATATCAAGTTTATTACTGAGCCAGAAGTTAAAGAGGTTATTTTTGTTGATGAAAATAATGGACAAGCTAAAAATGCATACCAAGTTACCTTTGAAGCCGCAACACCAAACTATGTTTCTGGTACTTATTTAGTAAATGCACAAAATGGTGATATGTTAAAAAATATGGTACAAGAATCTAACTTAAAGGCCAGTGACAAACTAGTTGGAGCTTTAAAGAAAAGTAAACAAAGCAGTCTTACATCATTAACTGGAACAGGAAAAGATGATTTAGGTATTTCTCGTTCATTTGGTATCTCTAAACAAAGTAATGGCAAATATGCTCTTGCTGATTATACAAGAGGGCAAGGGATTGAAACATATGATGTGAATTACAAAGATATTACTAAAGAAGAAAGCTATTATCCTGGTACATTAGCGACTAGTACTTCGGCAACATTTAACGATCCAAAAGCGGTAAGTGCTCATTACTTAGCAACAAAAGTATTTGATTTTTATAAAGATAAATACAAGCGTAATAGCTTTGATAATAAGGGACAAAAGGTAGTTTCAGTTGTACACGCTTGGGATTCTGAAGAGACGAATGATCCGAAGAATTGGCAGAATGCATTAAGTGCTAATAATGGAAGTATGCTTGTATATGGTGATCCTATTGTTAAAGCATATGACGTAGCTGGACATGAATTTACACATGCTGTTACTTCTAGCGAATCTAATCTTGAATATTACGGGGAATCTGGTGCGATTAATGAGGCACTATCTGATATTATGGGAACATCTATTGAGAAATACGTAAATAATGGAAACTTTAACTGGACAATGGGAGAACAAACAGGATCTGTTTTCCGTGATATGGAAAACCCAGCTTCTGTTCCATCTTCACTAGGAGTACCTTATCCAGATGATTACAGTGAATTTAACGATTTTAATGGATGGGATCAAGGCGGTGTTCATTTTAATTCAAGTATTATTAATAAAGTTGCGTATCTCATTGCAAAAGGCGGAACTCATAACGGAGTGACTGTTAAAGGAATTGGTGAAGATAAAATGTTTGATATTTTCTATTATGCAAATACTGATGAGTTAAACATGACTTCTAATTTCAAAGAATTGAGATCAGCATGTATTCGAGTGGCAACTAATAAATATGGTGCGAATACAGCTGAAGTTCAAGCAGTTCAAAAGGCATTTGATGCAGCAAAAATTAAGTAATTTAGAAACATAGTCATCATTCATATATTAATACATTATGAAAAACAGCTAATATCATTTTAAGGATATTAGCTGTTTTTTTACGTAGCTATGTATTGTTGAAAATAAACTGACTAAGCAATAATTAGGTGCGTTATCTATAAGAAGTTGCGGCAAATAAATAAGGTTTAAAGTGTGTAAAAACAGAAAATTAATAATATATTGACCTCTTGATAGAAAGTCTATAAAATGAAAGCGATAACAAACGATTGCTTTAAAATGATTTCCCTGACCTTTTAGCATTTACAAATATATGAGGGCATACACAAATCTATTTTTTTAACTATTAATGCAAACGTTTTCATATTAAAAGGTCATTGAAATACATACGTGAAAATAGCCAATATGGAGGTGAATTAAAAGAGATTTCTAGATTAATTTAAGCAGTGTTATTCAGTGTAAGCATAATAAATCGCTAGTAATATTTGAAGAAAGGGTGTATGTGGTGCAAATTACAAAAAGATTAATTAACAAAACAGTTTTATTACTTACTTTAATCGTTATGTTATCATCTGTTTTCTCCTTTCAGGGTGTGAGGGCAGTTTCAAATTCGAAAACAACTGAAGTTATCATTCATTACAAAGAGAAGCTTGGAAATACAAAAGACTGGAATCTTTGGTTATGGGGTCAAAATGCAAATGGTACATCTTATGAATTTACTGGTGAAGATGAATTTGGAAAATACGCTAAGATAAAAATAGACGGTGACTATAATCGTGTAGGATTTATAGTTCGAACAAATGAATGGGAAAAAGATGGTGGAGATCGTTGGATTGAAAATATAAAGGATGGTCGTGCTGAAGTATGGATTCTTTCGGGTGATGAAAAAGTATATAACTCTAAGCCTTCTTCAGATCTCTCAATTCAAAAAGCAACTATTGATAGTTTCCATGAAATTACTGTAACGACTAATGTCCCATTTAATATTAGGAAAAAGAAAATTGAAATTGAAGGCATTACAATTAAGAATATTAGTCCTTATGATATAAACAGTGGAGATATTACTAATAAGGTTAAAATAATTACGGAACAGAAAATTGATTTAAAACAAACATACAAAGTTAAAATAGAAAACTTAGCTGATACGAATACTGAAATTGGTAAAGTCATTCGTAGCGAGGAATTTGATAATTTATTTTATTATAGTGGTAACGATTTAGGGAATACATATACCGCGCAACATACAAAGTTCCGTTTATGGGCTCCTACTGCAAGTGAAGCGAAGTTAGTTACATATAAAAAATGGAACGATAAAATAGGTACTGAAATAAACATGCAACAAGGTGAAAAGGGAACTTGGACAGCAGAACTAAAAGGGAACCAAAAAGGGCTCTTTTATACGTATAAGGTCAAAATTGGTGATAAGTGGACTGAAGCAGTTGATCCATATGTGCGTGCTGCTTCTGTAAATGGGGATAAAGGTGCAGTCGTTAATTTAGAAGAAACAAATCCGAAAAAATGGAAAGCAAACAAAAAGCCAAAATTTAAAAATCCGGAAGATGCTATTATTTATGAGTTACATGTACGCGATCTTTCCATCCAACCTGAAAGTGGTATTAAACAGAAAGGGAAGTATTTAGGTGTAACAGAAAAAGGAACAAAAGGGCCAGAAGGTGTAAAAACAGGACTTGATCATATAAAGGATCTAGGTGTTACTCACGTTCAGTTTTTACCGATATTTGATTATGTTTCTGTAAATGAAGAGACTTTAAATGAACCGCAATATAACTGGGGCTATGATCCTAAAAATTTCAACGTTCCAGAAGGCTCCTATTCTACAAATCCTTATGAGCCAACTGTTCGAATAACTGAATTAAAGCAAATGGTTCAAACACTACATGATAATAATCTTCGAGTAGTGATGGATGTAGTATATAACCATATGTATAACGCTGCTGAATCTAATTTCCATAAGTTAGTTCCAGGTTATTATTATCGTTACAATGAAGATGGAACATTTGCAAATGGAACTGGAGTAGGAAATGATACTGCTTCAGAAAGAAAAATGATGAGGAAATTTATGATAGATTCCGTCACATATTGGGCAAAAGAATACAATTTAGATGGATTCCGTTTTGATTTAATGGGTATTCATGATTATGAAACGATGAATGAAATACGTAAAGCTGTTAATCAAATTGACCCTTCTATTATACTACACGGAGAAGGATGGGATTTAAATACACCTCTTGCAGCTGAGCTGAAAGCAAATCAAAAAAATGCAGAGAAAATGAAAGGGATTGCTCATTTTAACGATAATATACGTGATGGGTTGAAAGGTAGTGTATTTGAGGAGAAGGAAAATGGTTTTATAAATGGAAAGGAAAACATGGAAGATCGTATTAAAAAAGGTATTACGGCAGGTATTGACTACGATACAAATTCGTCTACCTATCAAGATCCGGAACAGGTATTAACTTATGTGGAAGCACATGACAATCATACATTATGGGATAAACTTGAGTTAACTAATTCAGGTGAAAACGATGAAGTGCGAAAACAAATGCACAAATTGTCTTCTTCAATTTTATTAACATCACAAGGAATTCCATTTTTACATGCAGGGCAAGAGTTTATGCGGACGAAATACGGTGATCATAATAGTTACAAATCTCCAGATTCAATTAACCAGATGGATTGGCTGCGCCGTGCAACGTTTAATAATGAAGTAGATTATATGAAGGGTTTAATAGAATTACGCAAAAAGTACTCAGCTTTTCGAATGACATCTGCAGAGCAAATAAAAACACACGTATCATTTATTGATGCTCCGAAAAATACTGTAGCTTATACAATAGAGGGGAATAAAAATGAATACTTTACGGTGGCTCACAATGCAAATAGAGAAGCGGTTGAAATAACACTTCCATCGAAAGGGCCTTGGAAAGTACTAGTAGACGGGAAGCAGGCGGGAAGTAAACCACTTTATGTTGTCCATGACAATAAAATTAAAGTTCCTGCATTAAGTTCATTTGTCTTAAAAACAGAGAAACCGATTAAATAAAAGCGAAGAATGTGGAAATAAATACTGCATTGAGCAAATTTAATAAGGATTGCAAATGAAAAAAGCGAAGTGAAGATTATTCTCACTTCGTTTTTAAAGTTAATGTAATATAATTTCACATACTGTAATTATATTACAATTTAATAAAAGAAATAAGCAATAGATTATTTCTTTTGTGGCAGTAGGAGAAGAAGATATCTTTGAGTTTATTTATAAAATTATCTGAAATACATTCATAATTCAGATAATGTTTATTATATATTCGAACATATAACGAACTAGATGTTCGAGTTGTATTAATTCCTACAAATCGTTTAAAAATAACAAAGGCGTAAAAAGTATATGGAATTAAAATAGAGAAAAGACACCATTCAAGGTGTCTTTTCTCTATTTTGAATATGAAATGTAACTAACTCGATTCTATGTAATAGTATGTGATATTTTCACACTAACTGATTAAGAAAAATTTAAAACTCTTTTCTTAATCTATTTGTAATAAATTACATCATAAAATTTTATCAATATAATAAATAAAACTTTCTCAACATTATTTGATTTAATAACTATATTCAACCGCTCTCCAATCCATTACAATAATTTCACATTGGAAATACATGAATATTCTCAATGTTATAAATGGTTTATACCTTATAGGATTACTATGGGAAAGGATGTGAAATATCCAAAAAAAAATCATTTTTTATGATGAAATAAAAAATTTTAATGAAGAAAAAGTTATTTCATTATTTTCAAGTTTCGTTAAAGTGCATGTATTTATAATCACTATGAGACAAGGAACAGAATTTTAAAAAAATTTTTGAAGATTAGAAAATTGCATTTCAAAAATAAGTTAAACGTTTATGGAGGGTTATATGAGCGAGAAAATTTATTACTGGTCTCCGATTAAGCATTGGGAGAAGTTGCATAATGAAGTTTTGATAGGGGAAATGAGATTTACAGGTATTCTGTCTGAGTGGTTTCCTGATCTTTATTTTATGGCTCAAAAAGGTGTGAAAATCAGTGAACTAGTAGAGCGCTTTTCATTAGGAAATGTAGAAGAGACACAAAAAAACATAGAGCTCATGATAAAAAATCGTGTGTTAGTAAGTAACATATTACACCCAAGAGAAGTATTTTCTTCACAAGAAAAGATTTTTTCAAATCCATATAGCAACCAGATTCGCTTTTCTAAAGAAAAGTTAGATAAGTATATGAGTGAACAATTAAATCGCATGCACGTTGCTGCACGGTCGACCGAAATTCAACTTGAAACAACAAATGAGCTACCTACTATAATTAAGGAACGTAGATCTTGTCGTCAATTTGATATGGAAAAACATATTAGTTTTTCGGAATTTTCCCGATTCTTATCAACTCTAAAACAGGTTAGGGAAGAAAAAATATACTATCATTACGCAAGTGCAGGCGGGCTCTATCCCATTGATATCTTTGTTTATGTAAAACCAAAACGTATAGAGGGTATGAAAGCTGGATTTTATTATTATAACCCATCAAAAAATAGTCTTGTGATTGTAAACAGCATTGATCAAGTAATTAAAAGTGATCATGAGTTAATTAATCAGGATTTATTTACTCAATCTGCCTTCTCAGTTTATTTGGTTTATAATGCGAACGCTTCCATCCCGAAATACGGTTCAGATGGATATTTATTTGCTTGTATTGAGTCAGGCATTATCACTGCTACCTTAAATATGGTTGCTGAAACATTAAATTTAGGGGTTTGTTCAGTTGGTCATATGAAATTTGAAGATATTCAGCAATTTTTATGTTTGGATAATCATCAAGTGTTTCTCCATGGGCTTGAAGTTGGCTTAAAAATTAACGAGTAGAAGAAATGAATATTAGGGGGATAAAGATAAAAATGCACATTAAAGATCGAAGTTCAATTCATGAAAATAAAGAAGTAGAAGCGTTTTGGAAGGAGCAATTATCTTCCGAGATTCTCGATTTTTCTGTATTTAAATTTAATAGCGATTACCAACTAAATAAAGAAACACCTTGTGAGTACGTTCAAGTCATAGTAAATGTAGAATTTAGTAAAAGTATACAAAAAATAAGTAAGTCTCAAGATTTATTATTATTTAGCTGGTTTCAAGCCGCTTTAAGGGTTTGTTTGGCACATTATACAGATCAAGAAAGAATTACTATTGGTATTCCTATAATTGAAAAGAATCTTGAACAAAGTGAGAATCTTAATAAGTTGATTCCTTTAGGAAGTGAAATCCATCCGCATCACACCTTTAAACAATTAGTAAATGAGATTGAACAAACGACTTTATTCGGGTATGAAAATCAGGAGTATCCGCTCTCTGAATTATTAGTTAAACACAATTTAACTCCTTTTCAAATTGTAATCGGGATGGAAGGATTACATAATGAAAATTCGCTAGAAGAATACGCAGAGAATAATTTAGCCCTATGGATACGAAGAAAATGGAATGAAATACATAATGAATTTGAATTTCAAATTTCTTGTAAGTCCCGTTCATTCTCTTCTTTGCAACAGTTTGCCAATTCGTATTGTTATGTTTTAAAGCAAGTTTCACAAAATCCGAATTTGGCATTGAAAGATATTTGTATTATTGCAGAAGAAGAAAAAGAGTTGTTAGAAGGATTGAATACTTTTCAAACGGGCATAGACTTGTTTCAATCATTTCAAGATTTGTTTGAAGCGCAAGTATTAAAAACTCCAGATCAAATTGCTGTTGTTTGTAATGATCAATCTTTGACATATAGAGAATTGAATAAGAAAGCGAATCAATTGGCTTCTATTCTTCAAAGTAAAGGTGTTTCAAAAGAAAGTATTATTGGCGTTATGGTAGATCGGTCATTAGAAATGATTATTGGTATGATGGGGATTTTAAAAGCAGGAGCAGCGTATTTACCAATCGACCCTAACTACCCAACTGAACGAATTGAATATATGTTACAAGATAGTCAAGCAAAATATTTACTTAGTAAGCGAACAGAGGAAGTATTGCCGCAATTTGCGGGTGAAGTACTGTATCTTGATAAAGAATATCTTTTCCAAGGTGAAGAAAGTAATTTAGTACGAGAACATAATCCTAATGATTTGGCTTATGTTATTTACACATCAGGATCGACAGGAAATCCAAAAGGGGTAATGATAGAACAAAAATCGCTAGTTCATTTTTTAAATGTAATGAGAGAAAAAGTAAAAGCTAATCAATCATTCTTGTTTCTTGCTAGTGTATCTTTTGATATTTCCTTGTTAGAAATATGTCTTCCTTTAACGCAAGGTTCAAAAGTAGTAATTGCTACAGAGGAACAGTTTGCAACAAAAGAATTGGCTCATTTGGTCAAAAAACATAAGGTGGATTTATGGGAATCAACGCCATCGCGAATGGAAGTGATTTTGAGTGATCCAGAAGGGGCAAATTTTCTAAAAGATTTAAAATCTATTTTATTAGCAGGAGAAGCATTTTCCATTGATTTGGTTGAAAAAATTCGTTGTATCAGTGAAGCAACAATTTTAAATATTTATGGTCCCACAGAAACAACCATTTGCGCAACAGTAAAAGACTTGAGCACTTCCAAAGAAGTTACGATCGGCAAACCAAATCCGAATTATCATTCCTATATATTGAATAAGTATGGCCAATTAAAACCATTTGGAATTCCCGGTGAACTCTGCATTGCTGGAGTAGCGGTAGCACGAGGGTATCTTGGTAAAAGTAAACTGACAGATGAAAAATTTGTACAGAGTCCTTTTGCGGCAGGGGAAATGATGTATCATACAGGTGATCTCGTTCGTTGGTTGCCTAATGGAGAACTTGAGTATTTAGGTCGAATGGATCATCAAGTGAAAATTCGAGGGTATCGGATTGAATTAAGAGAAATCGAAACTCAATTAAGGGAATATCCAGAAATAAACCAGGCTATCGTTGTTGATCAAGTGTATGGAAATAGGAAATTATTAGCTGCCTACTATGTATCGGATAACAAGGTGTCTTTTGGTGAAATCAGAAAATATTTAAGTGATAAATTACCTGAGTTTATGATTCCTGAAAAAATGATTCAGGTAGAAGAGATTCCATTGAATCCAAATGGAAAAGTGGATAGAAAAAGGTTATTGGATATAACCCAAACGGATTATGTATCAATTCCATACGTTGCCCCGCGCAATGAAATTGAACAAAAATTGGTGCGTGCGTGGGAAAAAATTATGGAGATTGAGGGAATCGGTATTCATGATAATTTTTTTGCATTAAAAGGAGAATCCATTAAAGCACTTCAGGTAATTAATTTATTAAGAAAAGACTGCTTAAAAATAAGTACAACAGATTTTTTTAAGCACCCTACAATCGCTCAACTGAGTTCTTGTGTAAAGTTAGAGCATAAAGAAGAAAACTTTGAAAGTAAACCAACTCATGTTAAAGATTTGTCTAATCCATTCTCCTTAACAGAAGTTCAGACAGCGTATATGTTAGGAAGGAATTCACAGTTTGAATTAAGTGGTATTTCCCCTCAAACATATTTTGAATATGAAACAGCATTGGATATCAATCGTCTTTCAAAAAGTTTTCAAAAGGTGATCCATCGTCATCCAATGTTGCGAGCTGTAATTTTACCAGAGGGAAAACAGCAAATATTACAAAGCGTTCCTGATTACGAGATTGAAATAGAGAGTCTCATAGATTTAGATGATAGGAATCAACATGCTCGCTTACAAGAAGAGCGTTCTCGAATGACTAACCATGTATTCCCTTTGGGGCAATGGCCTTTGTTTGAATTGAAAGCTTTTCTTTTAAAAGAAGACACGTATTTATTATGTTTTCGATACGATGCTTTATTAATGGACGGAGCAAGCATGAACATTGTTGGACACGATTTGTTGCATTATTATTATAAACCAAATCAAAAATTAGAATCTTTATCTTTTGATTTTCAAGATTATATGTTTATCTATGATGAAATGGAACAAAGCGAAGAATATAAAACAGCAAAAGATTATTGGACAAGTAAGCTTCCTGACTTTCCGTTTGCACCTTCTTTGCTGTTAAAAAAGGATCCAGCAGAGATTGCTACTCCTAAATTCCAATCACTTACAAAAATCCTGGATAATAAAAAATGGACAAAGCTACGAAAGTTAGCACAAGAGAAAGAGGTAACGCCTTCCGCTCTACTTTGTACAATATATGGTGATGTGTTGGCATATTGGAGTAATCAACGTCGATTAGCAATTAACTTGACTGTATTTAACCGTTATCCTGTTCATGATGAAGTAGAACAGATTGTTGGAGATTTCACATCACTTATTTTATTGGATGTTGATGTAAAACCAGAGCAAACTTTCTTTACTAGAGTAAAAGAAACGCAAGCTACTTTATTAGATGGCCTTGAACATCGTCATTACGATGGAGTTAACTTTATTCGAGATTTTACTCGATATCATCAAATGACGCCAAAAGCAGTTATGCCAATCGTTTTCACCTCGATGTTAGCAGGTGCAGGTGCTTTCTCTTGGGAACAACTTGGTTCTCTTCGCTATATTCATGCTCGGACTCCACAAGTGTATTTGGATAATGTAGTAATTGAAAAAAATGGAGAGTTACTAATTAGCTGGAACTATGTTGAAGAGTTGTTTGATGTTGATGTAATAGAAGCAATGTTTTCCCAATTTGTTGACTTATTGGAACAATTGGTGAAACAAAGCGATATAACATCTTTGCAGATGAAAGAATCGGATCAAATTTTAATTAAGCAATACAATGAAACAACAGAAAAAATACCTTCAACTACTCTGTATCAATTATTTACAGACCAAGTAAAACGTACACCGGATGAAGTAGCAGTGGTATTTGAACAAGAATGGTTAACATACACGGAACTTCATAAACGCTCCAATCAAATTGCCCACTTCTTAAAAGAGCAAGGCATTGGTCTAGGTGACAAAGTGGGTCTTTTAGCAAAAAGGCGAGTTGACACAATTGTTAATATGTTAGGTATTTTAAAAGCAGGTGCCGCTTATGTTCCGATTGATCCCGATCATCCTTTAGATCGCCAAACATATATTTTAAAAAATAGCTCATGCAAGCTTTTATTAGAACCTAGTCTTTATGAAGAAAATCATTTGTCATTTTATACAACAGAAGATATGCCCGCTATTGCTGGTCCAGAAGATATTGCCTATATTATATACACTTCAGGAAGTACAGGAAAACCAAAAGGAGTAATTATTACTCACCAAGCGGTTACAAATACTATTCAAGACATAAATCAAAAATATGAGGTGAATGAAGATGATCGTATTATTGGTATCTCTTCCATGTGTTTTGACCTATCTGTATACGATATTTTCGGAGCTTTAAGCACAGGTGCAATGTTAGTAATGATTCGTGATCCGAGAGACATGCAAGAATTAATCCGCACTGTCGAACGTAGAGGGATTACAATTTGGAATACAGTGCCTGCAATCATGGATTTGGCATTGGATCAAGTAGGTTCTCATTTTGAACATTCTTCTTTACGTTTAGTTTTACATAGTGGAGATTGGATTCCGCTTTCTTTACCAGAAAAAATAAAACGACATTTTCCGATTGCAGAAGTAATTTCACTAGGAGGGGCAACAGAAGCATCGATTTGGTCAATTTATTATCCGGTCAAACAGGTGGAATCACATTGGAATAGTATTCCATACGGGATGCCCTTGGCAAACCAAACGTATTATGTGTTGAACTATGAAAAGAAAATGTGCCCTGTTGGTGTAATTGGAGATTTATATATCGGGGGAGTGGGCCTTGCTAAAGGATATGTAAATGATGAAAAGAAAACAAATGAAGCGTTTGTGTCACATCCTGATTTTGGTCTTATATACAAAACAGGAGATTGTGGAAAAATGCATTCTGAGGGATATATTGAATTTTTAGGCCGCCAAGATTACCAAGTGAAAATTCAAGGATATCGAGTAGAGTTAGAAGAAATCTCTCATTGTCTTCTAACTTATAAACAAGTCGAACATGCTGTCGTAATTGATCAAACAGATGAGAACGGAATGAAATTTTTAGTTGCATATGTGGTAACTGAGCAAAATATTAGTACAACAGAACTACGAAAGCATTTGCGAGATCACTTGCCAGATTATATGATTCCTTCTTATTTTGTTTATTTGGACCAATTACCCCTGACTCCAAACGGGAAATTAGATAGAAAAGCGCTCCCTACTCCGGAGAAACAAAAAAATGAAGTATTTATTGCCCCAAAAACTGAAATGGAAAAAATATTAACTAGTATTTGGCAAGAAGTACTCAAAATAGATCAAGTTGGAGTAAATGATCATTTCTTCGCCTTAGGTGGAGATTCGATAAAAGCGATTCAAGTGTCCGTTAGACTGTATCGACAAGGATTCGAGCTTGAACCAAAAAATCTATTTTCATTTCCTATATTAAGAGATATGGTTCAATTTGTTAAAAAGCTAGACCAGTTTTCAAGTTCACAAACAAATGATGTAAATATAATGAACGATAATAAAGCTACATTACTAAATGTTAAAGATAAACAACTTAATCAACATACACTTACCAAAATACAAGAAAAAATGCCGGATATAAAAATAGAACGTATTTACCCGCTAGCACCTTTCCAGGAAGTTATTTATGAGCATGCTACGAATGAACCTGATACAAATGCATATTTTGAACAAACAATTTGGGCACTTGAGGGGGAGCTGGATATTAAACTCTTTATTCAGTGTTTCCAACAATTAGTTGATCGTCATGATTCTTTAAGAACAATAATTGTGCAAGATGAACAAGCAAAACCTTGGCAAGCTGTTCTATATGATGTTCAAATAAATTCAGAAATAAAAAACTTGATTGAGATGACGAAACAAGAACAGCAAGAATTCCTAAAACAGTGGATGAATGAAAATTTAAGTCGAGGATTTAAAAATGATGAACTTATGACACGTCTCTGTATATTCCAACTAGGTAATAACGAGCATAAAGTAATTTGGAGTTCCCATCATCTATTATGTGATGGTTGGAGCGTCAGCATTTTGATAGACGAATTATTCCAGCTCTACGAAACTACAAATGCCGGAACTACGGCGGGGTTACCTATGGTAAAACCTTTTGAAACATTTATAGATTGGACTTTGGCACAAGATCATGAGAAAGCACGTCATTTTTGGCGAGATTATTTATCAGGATACAATCAGAAAATTAGTATTCCTAAAAAGAAAGTCCCATCTAAAAGTGAAGGGTTAAACTTCACTTTTATGGATTTAACATTAGACAAGGATTTGACTGATCAGTTACAGACATTTGTAACTAAAAATAATATAACTATGAATACAGCATTACTAGCTGTATGGGGAATATTGCTTGGCAAATTTAACGGAACGAGAGAAGTAGTATTGCCTAATCTAGTATCAGTCAGACCTCCCGAAGTAGAAGGAATTGAAAATATGTTCGGTCTGTTCACAAATGTTTTGCCTATCCGATTAGCATGGACAGAAACGCAATCTTTTGTGGACTTCTTGCAAAAGGTACAACTAGAGACATTGAAATGTAATGAGTATGCATACTATTCATTTGTTGATATACAAAAGCAAAGTGAATTAAAAACTGAGTTGACTGACCATCTTTGGGTTTTTGAAAACTATCCAACTAATCCAGCAATCTTTTCTTCAAATGAAAACAGACATTTTGCTATCACGGATTACGAAGTTGTTGATGAGCCACATGTAAAGTATGGAATTATGTGCTTCCCTGAAGAAAGACTTACAATAAAGTTTGGATATGATCAAACGGTATATGAAGCAGAGAAAATACAGGAAATATTAAATCAGATCCATGGGTTAATCAACACGATTCTTCAAAATCCAATACAAACAATTTGTGATTACAAATTATAAAAAATGAAAAGGCGAGCAAGAACTCGCCTTTTTAAATAGAATAGGAGTAAATCAAATGACAAAAAAATTACAGTTATCAGCCGAAGAAATGCGTCAGTTAGGATATCAAGCGGTTGACTTGATTGTTGATCATATGAATCATTTAAAAAGTAAACCAGTTTCAGAAACGATTGATAGTAATATTTTTAGAGACAAGCTAATTGAAACGATTCCGGAAAACGGATCTAATCCAAAAGAATTACTTCATTTTCTTAATAACAATGTGTTTAATCAAATTACTCATGTGGATCATCCTCATTTTATGGCTTTTGTGCCAGGTCCTAATAATTATGTTGGTGTATTAGCAGATTTTTTAGCAAGTGGGTTTAATGTATTTCCTACAGCTTGGATAGTAGGTGCAGGTGCCGAACAAATTGAATTAACGACAATTAACTGGTTAAAATCAATGCTAGGATTCCCTGATTCAGCTGAAGGACTATTTGTCAGTGGTGGTTCCATGGCTAATTTGACTGCACTTACTGTAGCGAGACAGGTCAAGCTGAATAATGACATAGAAAATGCGATTGTTTATTTTTCTAACCAAACTCATTTTTCTGTAGATCGAGCACTTAAAGTATTAGGTTTTAAACAGCATCAAATTTGCCGAATTGAGACAGATGAAGACTTAAAAATTTCAGTTAGTACTTTAAGAAAACAAATAAAAGAAGATCGATTAAAAGGGAAAAAACCATTCTGTGTTATTGCTAATGCAGGGACAACGAATTGCGGAGCGGTGGACTCCCTCGATGAATTGGCTGATGTATGTGGTGATGAAGATATATGGCTACACGTGGATGGGGCTTATGGGGCTGCAGCAATTCTCAGTGAAAAAGGAAGGGAGTTATTAAGTGGAATTCATCGTGCCGATTCTTTAACGTTAGACCCGCATAAATGGCTTTTTCAGCCTTATGATGTTGGTTGTGTACTTATTCGAAATAGCCAATATTTAAGTGAAACATTCCGTATGATCCCAGAGTATATTAAGGATACAGAAACTAATATAGAAGAAAAAGTGAATTTTGGGGAGCGTGGAATTGAACTTTCTCGTAGATTTAGAGCATTAAAGGTATGGCTTTCTTTTAAAGCATTCGGAGTTACAGCTTTTCGTGAGGCAATTGATCATGGCATTATGCTAGCTGAACAAGTTGAAGAGTTTTTAAGGAAAGAAAAAGATTGGGAAGTAGTAACACCTGCCCAATTAGGAATTGTTACTTTTCGTTATATTCCATGTGAGCTAACATCTACAGATACAATTCATGAAATAAACAAAAAATTGGTGGAAGAAATTAATCAAAGAGGATTTGCTATGCTAAGTACGACTAAATTAAAAGAAAAAGTAGTAATTCGACTTTGCTCTATCAACCCAAGAACCACAAAAGAAGAAATACTTCAAATCATGATGAACATAAAAGCGTTAGCAGAGGAAATAAACACATCGCCTAAACATCTTATATCTGTTTCTCAACCTTAATATATTAGGCGGATTTTACATATTAATAGCCGATTCTTATTTAGAATCGGCTATTATATTTAAATGATAAATACATATATACTATTTATAAGCGTTTCTCTTGTAATGGGATTAAGCCTCAACCTTGGATACTCGTTTGAAACCAGTCTTTATTGCTTGTACTATTTCGTTCACAGCATAAATAGATACATCGGCATTTGGATTTAACCCTTCAAACCAGTGATAGGCATTTGGATATAAATGAAACTCCACATCAACACCAGCTTGTGCTAGTTTGCTTACATAGGTTAATGTTTCGCTGCGGAATGGATCTAATTGACCAACAAATGTGTAAGTATACGGTAAGTCACTATAATCCCCAGCTCGAGAAGGTGCTGCATAGGCAGGGATTTGATCCGTTCCATACATTTCTCCTAAATACATTTTCCAGCCAGCTTCATTTGCCTTTTGGTTCCAAACAAATCCCTCTTTAATTTCATTTGCTGAAGGTGTATCATTTCTGTCATCAATCATTGGATATAGTGGCATTTGTAAACAAATTGAAGGATATTTTCGATCTCGGGCTAATAATGATAATGCTGCTGTTAGTCCACCGCCAGCGCTTACTCCTGCAACCCCAATTCGATTCGAATCAATGTTTAATGACTTTGCATTATCAGCAATCCATTTTAAAGCTGAATAACAATCCTCAATTGGTGCTGGGTAAGGGTGTTCAGGTGCTAAGCGGTAGTCTACAGACACGACCACACAGCTAGCTTCTTTTGCAAACCTCATACAAGTATCATCGTTATCATCTATCGACCCTAAGATATAACCTCCACCATGTATCCATAATAAGACAGGTAAAGATTCATGATTTGATTTTGGACGATAAATTCGTAATGGTAACGGATTATCATCAGGCCCAACAATGACTTTATCTGTTAAAGAAAGAGAGTCATCAACAACGGTAGGTGGTCTCATTTGAGCTATTCCTTCTCTGATTGATTGCAAATTTTCTGGGCGTAAATCGAGATCCGGAAACATCTCTAACCCTTGTAATAATTCTGGATTTACTCTAGTTTTCATTTTAGCACCTCTATTTGTAATTGTTTTCAAATAAATGAAGTGTATTCTAAGTAGTTTAATTGTGAAAGAACACCACAATTAAATTGTAAATTGGATATGTTATAACGGTCAACAGAATATTCGGAAATTAAAACCTTTCTCAAGAAGGAGTTTCATGCAATTAATAATACAAGTAGCGGATTTAAGAGCAAAGTGTTTTAATGTCGTTGTAATTATGTACATTAGAAAAATTTCTTTTCTAGACTCATGAAGAATTATAAAAAGCAAAATTTTATAGATAGTTATTTTAAAAATAAACAAAAAGAGAAGAACTAACCAATGTTCTTCTCTCTTTTTCATATGTAATT
This sequence comes from Bacillus sp. 5mfcol3.1, assembly GCF_900114335.1. NCBI lineage: Bacteria > Bacillati > Bacillota > Bacilli > Caryophanales > Bacillaceae > Bacillus > Bacillus sp. 5mfcol3.1. The sequence continues at coordinate 404,495 of NZ_FOST01000003.1, forward strand.
AGGGTATCCATAAATGTAAATACGGATGGTATAGATTAATGGATGAATAATTTATTTTTAAATTAATAACGTAATAAATAAAGATTTTTGTATGTAATATTGCATATACAGGGACCACTGGTGAAAATGCTGAGCAATGTTTTTCCACATGGTAAATTAGTTCCTTAGTTATTTATTTTATTTCATTTTCAATCGTGTAAGGCTTGGGGCTAAGATTTACAAAGGTGACTAGTAAAAAATATAACAATATAAGTATAAGATTTTGTACTTAGTAATCTCACAATTTAAGACCTGTCATTGGATAAGTGCAGGGAGTTCAATCGATTTTGAATAAAATTGATAGTATCAGTTGCAATTTTTTTACGTTTAAGAACTATCCCGGCATGCCCACATGTATAAATATATCGTGTAGGCCTTTCCCAAGATTCCCACAAGTAGTCTGTATCCTCAGAATGCACATATAGATCGTGTTTACCTGAAATTAATAAAATATTTTCTTTTTTTACTTTTGGTAATGCTTGACTCGGTTCAGTGATTTTCCAATAATCTATTAAATCATCATACGTTACACCATGATGTTCCAAGTCTTCTCTAATAAATTTACCTGGAGTTGTATTCCAAATTGAATAAGAGAGTCGATTTGCATAGAAAACGGATGCTAACACATCAATTTCTTCTTCAACAAGAGAGGTTAAGTTAGTAATAAATCCACCTAAACTAATTCCTATTAGAATCAGGGGACCATTTTTATTTGCTTTAATCCATTTAATCAAAGCTCGTAAATCAGCTACCGCTTGTCTAGTTGCTTGTACTGTTCGTTCAATATTTGCACTTACCATATACTCTCCACTGAAAAAGGATTGATTGGGTTTTCTTTCAAAATGATAGGGTAGAGTGAAATAATACATATTCCACTTCAGGCTGGTCATATGATCGTGGAATATTTTTTTCACACGTTCGTTAGAATCCATTCTCCAACCGTGAACAAAGATAACATGAGGTGCATTTTCATTTTTATGTAAGAATAATTCCCCAGTTACAGAGCCGTTGCGTGAATCACCGGATTGAACCGAGCTTTTATATTTGAATTGCCCAACCATGTATTCCTTTTCCTGTTTGGAGTGCTTAAAGTTAAAATGAATATAGGATGGTTTTACTTTATAAAAAGATTCTATGTCCTTTATATTTAATGAAGTGTTAGAAAGGGAAGTATACTGAAACGCTACACTTCTTTTTTTATGTAAATCATACAAGGCGTACCAATCAATGAGTTTTGAAAAAATCAAATTAACCTCCTCCAAAATACATATTGTTTAAAACATGGACAAAATTTATGGTGTAAATTAATTATAAAATATTCTCTTTTCCTAATAGTAGGTGATAAATTTGTATATCATATTATAAAGCTTGCAATAAAATAAAACTATAAATAAATTATACTAAAATCTAAAAAGCAAGTTAATATTCTTATTCATATAAGAGAATATTAACTTGCTTATTTTCATATTAAAAGATGCACCTTTTAAAGCGACGTGATTTGTATGAGATACAGTAACTATATTAAAATCCCTATATAGATAAACAAATAGGTTTCTCTATATTTATTGTATAGAAATTATACAGTAAATATTTTTTGTGCTACATACATTAAATTAATCTTAACTTTTATATAAATTTATTAAACGGAATAACTCCTTACCAATATTCAAAAACGGCTGCGTTTTTGAATTTGTGTTCTAGCTTTTCTGAAACAGGTAAATAACTACACATAAACTCCTTATATCTCTAGTTAAACTACCGATTAGCTCCATATAAACTCTAGATAACCTATATAGAATACAAGATATCAAGGAGGTAAGAAAAAATGAATTTTATGAAACGAGCAATTCTCAGTATGAAAAAAAGGATAGGAACATCATTAATTTTGATGGCAGTTTTTCTGATTGTTACAAATTTGGTTCTTTCAGGTTTCACAATCCAAAATGCGTCAAAAAAAGCAGCGGATGCTGCGAGAAAAAAACTTGGTGCAGATGTTACTTTAGGTCTTGATTTCGACAAGTTAGGTCAAAAAGCTAAGGAAACTGGAGAAATGCCAAATCCACCGCAGCTCGATACAAAAGAAACAGATCAATTAGCGAAATCCAAGTATGTAAAAGACTATAATTACATAGCTAACACTTTTGGTATTTCTGATGGACTTAAACTAGTAGGAGCTTCAGAAGGAGAAGAAGAAGGAAAAGGTAAAGCCGGAATGGCGGCTGTGCGAGGCGGTTCAAGCTCTGGTACAGAAATAGATATGAATGCTTCTTTTATGATTGAGGGAGTTCGCAAGACTGCATTACAAGAAAGCTTTAAAAACGGAAAAAGTAAAATCATTGATGGAAAACCAATTACAGAGCAAATGAAGGATCAGAATGTAGCTTTAATGGAAAAACGATTAGCGGAATTAAACAATTTGAAAGTAGGAGACAAAGTTAAAGTGCAATCAGGGGATAAGAAGGAAACCCTTGAGGTTGAAATTATCGGTATTTACGAAACAAATGAGCAAGCAATGGGTCAACAGGCTCCTCCTATTATGGATCCAGCTAATAAACTATATATGCCGCATTCAACTATGAAAAAATTAGAAGTAGACCAAGGTATAAGTAGTGTTCAAGTCGTGTATTTCTTGAATGATCCACAATATATTGATGCATTTAAAAAAGAAGCAAAAAAATCTAATATTGATTTTAATTATTATAAATTAGATGCGCATGATTCATTGTACAAGCAAATGATTGGTCCTATCGAAAATATCTCTTCGACTTCTCAAATGATCATTTATATTGTATCGATTGCAGGTGCGATCATTTTAGGATTAATTATTATGCTATCAATTAAAGGGCGTCGTAAAGAAATGGGAATTCTATTGTCTATTGGAGAGAAAAAGTGGAAACTGATGGCGCAATTCGTAGTAGAAGTAGTGTGTGTCGCTATTTTAGCATTTGGATTATCCATAACAACAGGAGCTAAAGTTTCTCAATATATCGGGGATAATTTACTTTCGAATGAAATTGCTACTGCAAGCGAAGAAACAGATACCTCGCAACATGGTACTGTAATGATGGCTGGACCCGGTGGTACTCTACAAAATCAAAAAGAAGATCCAATTGATAAAATTGATGTAAGTGTAACAGGAGAAGATGTAGGAAAAATGGGTGGAATTGGACTAGCTATTGCTATAATAGCAACGCTTCTTCCAGCATTATCTATTCTACGTTTAAACCCAAAACAAATTCTTTTAAAAGATGAATGAGGAGGCTCGATATGGAGACGATTTTACAGTTTAAAAATTTGGATTATTATTATGAAAGTAACGGAAAAAATGTAGCGATACTAGATAATGTTAACTTTTCTTTTCAAAAAGGACATTTCTACACGATTTTAGGACCATCTGGATCTGGTAAAACTACAACTCTAAGTTTAGGTTGTGGACTAGATGTCCCTAAAAATGGTTATGTACTGTATAATGGCAAAGATATTAGAAAAATTGGTTTGGATCGATACCGTAATCAAAATGTATCTGTAATTTTCCAATCTTATAACTTAATTACCTATATGACCGCTCTTCAAAACGTCTTAACAGCAATGGAAATTACAGGTGTTAAAGTGCAAAATAAAACAGCAAGAGCATTAGAATTATTAGAGAGGGTAGGACTCTCAGAAGCTGAAGCGAAACGAAACGTCCTGCAACTAAGTGGCGGGCAACAACAGCGTGTAGCAATCGCTCGAGCACTATCTTGTAATGTTGATTTACTAATTGCAGATGAGCCGACAGGAAATCTCGACGAGGAAACCGCAATGGATATAATAGAACTGTTTCAAGAACTTGCACATAAAGAGAATAAATGCATTATTGTTGTGACTCACTCACAGGAGGTTGCTAAAAAATCAGATCGTGCAGTGTATTTAAGTAAGAAGAAGTTGGTCATAAATGAAATCTAATATAAATATCGTAGTTATTTAATTCACATAATTTTCAAAAACTAGATCTTTCAAAAGCTTATATTTGATTTATAATAAAATCAAGCCATAATCAAAATGGTCTCCCTGTACTGAATGTTAAAATAGTTTGTTGTTCCCGTTTTAATAATATTTTAAAAAGAACTTGTAGTATATTCTACAAGTTCTTTTTATTATAATTGGTTACCTATATCATGGGATAATCACACATAGTTATTGCAGAATTAAACCTACAATCATAATTAAACTAAATACTATTATCCAACCAAACGTACAATAGCCAAAAATTCTAATCCATTTAGGTAATTGATTCATGTTAATTTTATTTGAGGGAACTCCCTGCATAAAAAACATCATTTTTTGATCTCTATCTCTATTATTTTGTTGTTCATACATAATATCATCACCTTTCCAGAACTATTGTGTTTATAGTATATCAGCCTAAAGAAAATTATGTACAGCATAAGAGGGGATAGCATATATATTATGTGGTGGACTTTATAAATAAATGCATTTAATTGCCATAGTTCTAAGCACTAATCCGTTATAAATACTGAAAAAGAGCACTACATAAATAGGACTCATTTTCTTCAAATGTTAAGTTGCTGGATATAAATCAGAACCAAGGTAACGTTCTTTTATAATTTGAAGATGATGAAGCTCATGACCAGCAATGATGTATGCTAATGCACGAACTGTAACTTCAGAATTATTCGCATTTCCTCTTTGTGACCAAGCTTCTTTATCTAAGCTTCTAAGTAAATACAGGGTAGATTGGCGAACAACTATTAAATTCTCAAGAAGATCTTGCATAGATTGCTTATCAAAAGCAGCTCTAAGAACATACATATCATCAAATGAAAAACCTGTTAATAAGTTTATACTTACTACAAAAACAAACAAACTCGTCCTATTTAAAGGAGAGTTTGTTTGTTTTTGTGTTTAGATAATGGAATGCTCATGCGAAATTGCACACTATGTTCCATATTTTTTATTGAATACTTTATATCTAGCGTTTCAAGAATTTGTTTAACAATATATAACCCCAAACCACTTCCTCCAGTATTTCGATTTCTTGATTTTTCAATTCGATAAAATGGTTTGAAAATTTGTTGTAAATCTTCATCTTTAATATTGACACCTGTATTTATAATTTGCATTTCGATTTGACCTTGTTTCGAATCCTCACTTAACTTTATATAGACTTTTTCATTATGTGGTGAATACATAACCGCATTGTGAATAATATTTTTACATGCTTTTTCTAAAAGAGCACAATCTGTATAAATAGAAGGGTCAGAATCAATTTCTTTTATTATTTCGATGCTCTTTTGAGAAGCAAAAAATTCGAGATCTTTTGTAATTGTACCTATTAATTTTGAAAGATTAACTTTCTCTACTTTTAGTTTGAAGGTGTGTTGTTCTAATTTCGATACACTTAAAATTTCACGAACTAATTGTTCTATACTTTCAATAATTTGATGATTTTTCTTTAAATATTGATCGCGATTTTGATAAGGGCCAATATTGTATATCATCCCTTCTAAGTATCCTTTCATTACAGTAAGAGGGGACTTTAATTCATGTGCTACAATCGCAAAAAACTCTCTGCGTTTTGTTTCTATTTCTCTTTCTTTTTCAATATCATTTTTTAATTGTTCATTTGCTTTTTTTAAATCAAACATAGCTTGTTGTAAGTTAATAGACATGTCATTCAAACTATTAGACAATTCTCCTAACTCATCTGTAGAGCGAACCTCAATTTTTTCGGAGAAATCTAAATTTGCCATCTTTTGTGCACCTTCATTAATATAAATAAGTGGCTTTGTAATAAACCTGGAATAAAAATAAGCACTCCCTATACCAATTACGAGTACAATGATACTAATATAGGGGAGAAAGCGTACTAAAACTTGTGAAGCTTCATCAATCGGTTGAAATGTAGCAAAGACTATAAGCGTTAAACTACCATCTTGGAATTGAATTGGTTTCGTAACGTTATATGAATTGCTAAGGGTACTTGCATTCTCGAATCGTGTTGCTTTAGTAACTACTGTTTTTTGCGTACCACTTTGAATAAAAGAAAACGAAGGAGAGTAAATAATTACCCCTTCTTTATTTTGAAGGTAAAGCATCGCATTATTTTTTTTTGCGTATTCATCAAAAAGTGGTATCGCATCTTGAAACGTAAGATTTTTAGACTTATCAATGATTTCGTTTATCCCTGTTTGAAGTTGATCTGTTTTATATTGCTCATAAAATGTAGGGAGAAAGAAGTATAAAGTTAAATAAATCAATACTGCAAAGGATAACAAAATGAGAGATGTAGTCATAAAGAGTTTATAAGTGATTTGCTTCATTTTCATGAGTTTCACAATACTATTCATCAATTTTATAACCAATACCCTTTATTGTTTTAATATAAGGGATAGCTAATTTTTTGCGTAGGTTTTTAATATGTGTATCAATTATTCGTGTTTCTCCAAAATAATCGTACCCCCAAACTTTCTCTACGATATTTTCTCTTGTAAGTACTTTTCTCTCATTTTGAAATAGTAGTTGTAGAATTTCAAACTCTTTTGTCGTTAATATAATTTCAACGTCATTTACATACACTCTATATGCATCCACATCGATACGAACTTCTTTAAATATCAAATGATTATTTACATTTTTATCATAACTTCTTCTAAGTACAGCTTCGACTCGTCTAATCAAAACATGAAATGAAAAGGGTTTTGTTATATAATCATCGATCCCAAGATCGAATCCTTTCATTTGATCTTCCTCTTCTTCCAACGCAGTTAGCATAATAATTGGTACGTTTGACTGACTTCGAATCATTTTAGAAACTTCAAATCCATTAAGATTGGGCATCATGACATCTAGAAGAATTAAATCAAATGATTGCTTATTAAATTGTGTCATACCCTCTAGTCCATCTGAAGCGACTACCACTGTATAATGCTGTGTCATTAAAAATTGTTTAATTAATTCCTGAATTTCTCGATCGTCCTCAACCACGAGGATATGATAATTTTTCATAATATCACCTCTGGTAGTCATTATAGCCGTACAATCTGGAGTTTATGTGGAGATACAGTAGTAAACTTCATAGGACGTTTACTACCAAAAAGTATTATTAGCTATATTCCTTTTTTATGGAGAAATAATTGCTTAAAAAAACTTATCGTATGAATTGATGTACGATTAATATTTACGAAAAACTAATGTATAATAACGTGAATTGTATGTAGTTTCTTAAAATTCTCGAAAATATACTTTTGCTTCTTTACCAAAAGAGGAAAAGGAATTTCAATATAGAAGAAGCTACTGTAATACTAGAGTGTGTGCCAAGAACTATGAATTTCTTTCATCTAGTTTTTATTTAATCGTTAATCACTACATAACAATGTTCTTGCTAAACCAAAAGTTTAAAGGTACAAACTTGGAGAGATTTATATAATGCTAGAAAGGTTGTGAAATGATTTGATGGGTTATAAAGCGATGCTGTTTGATTTAGATGATACATTACTTGATAGGGATAAAGCAGTAGAGTCATTATTTTTAATTGTTTTAGAAAAGTGTTATGAAAATGTAGATAGTGCGGCTAAAAGCAACATGTTACAGAAATTCAAAGAACACGATAAAAGAGAATATGGCATAAGTAATAAAACGACAGTTTTAGAATCATTGTTTGATGAATTCACGCCGAAGTATAGATTGCCACGCAATTACATCCAAGATTTTTGGAATAATAATTTCCCTAGATGTTTTTCAATAGACCAAAATACTATTCATTTCTTAAATCAAATAAAGAAGCACTTTAAAGTTGGAATTATAACAAATGGCTCAACTCAGAGGCAAAAAGCTAAAATATTTAACACGAATTTAAATAAGTATTTTGAAACAATCATTATTTCTGAAGAAGTGGGATTTAGTAAACCTGATAAACGTATATTCGAACTAGCATTAAATAAGTTGAATTTGCAACCGGAAAATACTTTATTTGTTGGGGATGACTTAGAAAAGGATATTGATGGTCCTCAAAATGCAAATATAAAAGGGGTGTGGTTTAACCCTCAAAAAATTAAGAATACTACCAAAATACAACCATATGCCGAGATTAACACTTTGAATAGTTTGTTAAGTTATGTTACTCCACAATATTTTTATAACAAGTAAAAGTAATCTCATATATATTCAAAAATATAAAAAAGAGAAACTATCATTAATTTCATTGACCGTATTAGTAATAAAAAAATAGATACGATTTTAATATACGAAGTTTTGTAAAACAATTTTACTCATACTGTGTAAATTATAAAGGGGTGGGACTATGGAAATAAAGAAAGTAGTAATCGATGGAATCAATATTGCGCTCATTAGAAACGATAAGGTATTAATATCGGATGTTCAGTCTGCATTAGATACTATGGCAACAGTTCAATATGAGGTAGATGCGAAACATATTATTATCCATAAATCTTTAATAAGGGAAGATTTCTTTGATCTAAAAACACGGCTTGCGGGCGATATCCTTCAAAAGTTTATAAACTACAAGGTAAAGATTGCTATTGTTGGAGATTTCTCTATGTATACTAGTAAAAGCTTAAAGGATTTTATTTATGAATGTAATAAAGGGAATGACATTTTTTACTTAGCAACTGAACAACAAGCAATTGAAAAACTAAGTACATTAAAGTAATAATTATATTCTGCTAAATTCCCCCATTTCAATTAGTTCATAATTATATACGATATAGAAGAACTGATGTTTGTGGTAAACTAAGAGATGAATAAAGGGGGAGTTTTTTTGAACAATTTTAATAATATAATCCAAAATTTAAATAATATAGTTTACAAACCTAACAACTTAATGATTACGAATCTAAAAGAAGAAAAGCAAAACGCAGAATATGCCGGATGTTTATTCCACTTAAATAACAAAACCATTCGTTTTAGAAAATCAAAAGTTACTCCTAATAAAATTGGGCAATTTGTTTCTTTTTGGGAGAAAGATGAAAATATGCGAAATAGAGCTTTCTCTTATGAAGCTGCTCCTGATTTATTAGTAATCACTTGTATTGCTGATAATAAACTAGGGCAATTTATTTTCCCTAAAGAGATTCTTCTTAAAGAAAAAATATTGAGAACACCAAGTCAAACAGGGAAAATGGCAATGAGAATATATCCTGTTTGGGATACCACTGTTAGCAATCAAGCTAAAAAGAGCCAAACGTGGCAACTTCAATATTTTGTTGATTTAAGTGATATTAATAATTTGCCTATAGATAAACTATTAAATTTATATTCGTAGCTTTTGATTTGCCCCAAAAAGAAGTAATTACAGAAAAGACATTTGTAATGACGCCTTCTATTAATTTACCTCGTGAATCGTAATTTTTGTACCGGTACAGTTAAATGAAATGTACATTGTTACAGTGCCCCTTAAAATTTACAATCAGCATATATTATTTTAACTTATAAATTTTTAAGGGGTGCTAAATATGACAAGTTTACAAGATCAGCTTTTCACAAGATTAAATCTTAAAAAACGTAATGATGTAACGTTTGAAGAATTACCTACCATACTCTTTTCGTTTGCGCATACTATACCATTTGAGAATTTAGATGTTATAGCACGAAATACGAATCAAATCTCTCTGGAAAACTTACGAGAGAAAATTTTAACTAGTTCCCGTGGTGGACTTTGCTACGAATTAAATACTCTTTTTTACTATTTCTTAAAAGACTGTGGCTATGATGTACAACTGGCATTAGGTACGGTGTATAAAAATGATATAAATGCATGGGCACTGGAGGATGGCCATATAACAATTATTTTAACTTATGATAATCTACAGTATTTAATTGATGTAGGTATAGCTTCGTTAGTACCTCTTGTTCCTGTACCTTTTACTGGCGAGTCTGTTTCTTCAAAAAATGGTTCGTACCGAGTGAGACGAAAAGATACAAGTAAAGGAAATTATGTTTTAGAAAGAATAGATACTGATGGAGAATGGAAAATTTGTCATGCTTTTTATAAACCTAATATTGATGAGATAGTAATAAACGATGTTCAAAGAAGAGTGATAGAAGATGAGAAGTCTATTTTTAATAAAGGACCAATTGCAGTAAAGTTGACGAACTCTGGTCATATTTCATTAACGAATACAAGTTTAACTGAAGTTGTTCATGGGGAAAAAACTAAGCGTGAAATTACAGAAGATCAATATAAAGAGTTTTTATATACTTTATTTGCTATTAAGTTATGAATAATAAAGATAGCCGGTTCTTATTCAGAAGCGGCTATCTTTATTATTTTTGGTGTAAATGGTTTTCTTCTAATATGTTTCGGAAACTGCGGTATAGTTAATGTTTTTAATGTTTCCTTCGCTTCTTCATATGTATGAAAAATTGGTTCTTTTCCATCATCCCCTTGTAAAACTAGCCCTTCATCTCGGATTACATATGGCATAAAACCACCCCATCTAGTAAAGAATTATATTCTTTTGCAGCAGAATAATACGATTTAAAGTTGATTTTCTTAATACATATAATACACTAGAACAGTACGCAAAAGTATGTACAATGAATTTTGAATGTAAAGGAAGATTAATATGTCAGTTATTGATAAATTGAAACTTAATAAGTATACAAATATGGTCGTTATTAACGAACCAAGTGATTATGACATTTTTACAGGTAAAGAAACTGCATTCTCAAAAGAACACGATGCTATCTTTATATTTGTAGAAACGCTTGATGAAATGGTGAAACAAACGAATTTTATTATAAGTAATGAAGAATTACTAATTGAAAAAGGTTACGTATTCTTCGCATATCCGAAAAAAGGTAATGCTCGTTATAGTACGTTTATTCACCGTGATGAGATGTTTCCGGCATTAAATGTTGGAGAAGATGGTTATGTGGGAGAAAGTGATATTAAATTTGCACGAATGGTAAGTATGGATGAAGTCTTTACTGTTGTAGGTTTAAAACGCGAGAAGAAAAAAATAACGAAAACATCTGCTATGAGTCAATGTGTTGCCGATTATGCAGATCGAATTAAAGATGTTGAAGCATTATTAGCTAATCATCCGAATGAACTTAAGTTTTATCAAAGTTTAACGCCTGGATATCAGAAAGATTGGGCACGTAATCTTTTTTCTGTAAAACAAGAAAAAACACGTGAAAAACGTCTAGAGAAAATGATAGAGATCCTTTCACAAGGCTATAAAACAATTGAATTATTCCGTAAGAAGAAAAAATAATGATTAAGAAAGTCACAATGCTGCAACAATTAATTGTGATGAGTACATTGAAAAAAGTATTCCTTCTATTATACTAAGGAATGTTCTTATATTTATATAATTAGCAAAAGAGAAAAGGTGTTTGAGATGAAATCGTATATTGTAGTTGGATCTGGAATTTTAGGAGCGTCTACTGCTTATCATCTTGCTAAGGCAGGTGCGAATGTTACTATCGTGGATCGCCAACAATTAGGGCAAGCAACTGATGCAGGAGCAGGTATTGTATGTCCATGGCTATCGCAGCGTCGTAATAAAGCATGGTATAAAATTGTTAAAGGCGGTGCACGTTACTATTCTTCGTTAATTCAGCAATTAGAAGAAGACGGTGAAACTGACACAGGATATAATCGTGTAGGTGCAATTAGTTTACATACTGACGAGAAAAAGTTAGATCAAATGGAAGAGCGAGCTTATAAACGACGTGAAGATGCCCCAGAGATTGGTGAAATCACTCGCTTATCAGCTGAAGAAACAAAAAAATTATTCCCAGCATTATCAGACGAATATAGTTCTGTTCATATTAGTGGTGCTGCACGAGTAAATGGAAGATTATTACGCAATGCATTAATAAGTGCTGCGAAAAAACATGGTGCAACTTTAATAAAAGGCGATGCTATATTAGTCCGTGAAGGAAATCATATTACGGGAGTTACAGTAAACGATGAAACAATTTTAGCGGAAAAGGTTATTGTAACTGCAGGCGCATGGGCGAACGAAATCTTGAATCCATTAGGAATTAATTTCTTAGTTACATTCCAAAAAGGACAAATTGTTCATCTGCAAATCGAGAATACAGCAACAGAAAATATGCCAGTTGTTATGCCACCGAACGATCAATATATTTTAACGTTTGACAATGGTCATGTCGTAATTGGTGCAACACATGAGAATGATACTGGTTTCGATCATCGTGTAACAGCAGGTGGTTTACATGAAGTATTCCATAAGGCATTAGCAGTTGCACCTGGCTTAGAAAATGCTACAATGCTTGAAACGAGAGTTGGATTCAGACCATTCACACCAGGATTCTTACCTGTTATCGGGCCACTACCTAACTTTGAAGGAATTCTCGTTGCGAATGGATTAGGGGCTTCGGGTTTAACAGCTGGTCCATACTTAGGAGCGGAACTTGCTAAACTAGCGCTCGGACAACCGATTGAATTAGATTTAAATGATTATGACGTTGCTGGCGCAATTGAATAATATGGAGTACTGCTAACATTTATGAAAAACCATGCTAAACAAATTCGACAGAGAATAAGTAGTTTTTCCTCTGTTAAGAGTAAGCCTGTTTATGAAAAATAAAATTATTTAAAAATAGAGGGCCGACATTATAAACCTGCATTAATAATGTAGAATTGTGATGTCGGCTCTTTATTCATATTGCTTTAAAACTTATTTTCGAGAGGAGGTTAAGTAATGAGAGCGCCATATCAAGTATTGATATTTCCTTATATAAAAACTGCCGATTCTATTCAATATGCCATTTTTAACCGAAGTGATTATGGTTATTGGCAAGGAATAGCTGGTGGCGGAGAAGACGGTGAGATTCCTATTGAATCAGCAAAACGGGAAGCATTTGAAGAGGCTGGTATTACAAGAGAATGTCCATATATACAATTAGATTCTGTGTCTTCACTATCAGTAGAAGATGTAGTTGGAGGATTCCTTTGGGGAGAAGAGGTTTATGTAATAAAAGAATTTTCTTTTGGAGTTAAAGTCCCTACAAAAAACATATCATTATCTAAAGAACACTTCAATTATAAATGGTTATGCTTTGAGGAAGCAGTAACGTTTTTGAAATGGGATAGCAACAAAACAGCATTGTGGGAATTAAACAAAAGACTATTAAAACAATAAAAGTTTTAGCTAACAAAGATAGTATTGGAACAAGAATGGAACCATTAACAAACCTTTGCTACACTTCTAAACAATGTTTTAGATTATAAAATAGAGTAATATAGATTTTGTATAGGTAATTTACTAAGAGAACTTGTACTAAGAAAAGCCCTATACAGTTGACTCTGAAAAAATGAAAATAGTTAGAAATATTTTTATATCGTACGGTTTTTGGCTATGAATAACGGAATAGATATTAAGTATTCAACAGTTTAAATAAAACGAGTTAGCTTTTTATTTTAAGAAGAAAGATGACTCGTTTTATGCTAAAATTCGCTTAGTGTATATTTTCGTTAAAATGTGGGTGGGCCCCCTTTTAGCAAAACCGGAGTGGGAATGATGAGTATAAATAGTTTTGTGGGATTGATAAAGGACGAATTATTAAAAGAGGTAAGTATAAGAAGTGAGGATGAATTCGAGCCTGTAGTAGTTAAAGATATTCCTAGACTTTGGAAGTGTTTAGGAACAGGTAATTATGCCGCAGTATTCATGCACAAAGAATACAAAGATTGGGTAGTGAAAGTTTACGTGCGAGAAGGAGAAGGAATTGAAAAAGAGTCAGAAGTATACCGAAGAATTGGAGATCATCCTTCTTATTCAAAGCTTATATATAAAGGAGAAAATTTCATAGTATTGAAACGTTTAAAAGAAATTACCTTATACGATGCTATTCATAAGGGAATTAAAATTCCTAAGCAAGTAATACTTGATATTAATGAGGCTTTAGAGTATGCGAGGGAACAAGGGTTAACTCCTTGTGATGTTCACGGGAAAAATGTGATGATGGAAAAAGGAAGGGGATATGTAGTCGATGTATCTGATTTCTTAAAAACAAAAGAAGATAGTAAGTGGAGAGACCTAGAAAAGGCATATTTCACCTTTTATTTTCCTTTCATTTATAAATTGCCTTTCCCCGTTAAAATACCGTATTTTATGTTAAACATTGTTAGACGTTCGTACAGAAAATATAAGAAGCTTAAAAAGAACTTCAAATTATAAAAGGACCACATATGTTCCTGAAAACGATTTGAATTCACATAAATAACTTTAGAAAAATTTAAAATTTTGTTTAGGGGCTACTTCAAGACCTTAGCTTGCTGGGCATATGGTGCTACCTCAAAATATAAAAAGATTAGGAGTGAATCCTAATCTTTTTATTTATACATATTTTTGTTAGTTATATCACTATCAATTCCAAAACGGGATATTTTGAATAAAAGAAACCGTTAAAATAAGTGTTGATACGGAACCAGCAGTTACTAAAGTTACTATTTTTCGTCCATTCTGTTCTTTTGAAGGTTTTATAAGTTCTGTAATTAACACAATCCATATTATGATAGAGATTATTGAAATAATATTTATAGACATATGTAACACATCCCTTCTTGTTTTCACATAAATATTTCTTCTTTTATAAAATAAAAGCAATTTAACAAGAAAATATGTAACGCATTACAAATCAATATTTTCCTGTTAAACCACCTTTTTTAAATAGAAATACGACTGATAAAACGATAACAACAGCCTTCAAACTTCCCCAATATGGATAAATAGCATGATCTGTTAGACTAGCATATTGAAAAATATTCTCTAAACCGAAAATTCCTATCATGACTGCTAAAATGAATGAAGCTGATCCATACGTCCCGTTATGATAGAGGGTAAATAAATAGACTGCGAAAATTAGTGGTAAGATGATTTGTAGTACGATTATCATAGTTCGTCCCCCATATTATTTATAATTATATTATATACAAAATTGTAATAAAAAGGAATACGACTTATTTGATACTAACAGAACTACTCTAATCATATTCTTATATAAAAAGAAGAAAAAGGGGTGTACAGTTAATTGACAAAAGTTAAAGTTAGTTTACGACCCATTGTTCATAATATAAATTTACCAACCGTATTGAAAACAACAATACTTCCAGGCGAATCGACCGAAAGACTATTTATCGCAACCCAATTAGGAGAGATTTTTTACATAGGGAATGGAGTTATAAAGATATTTTTAGATATTCGTCACCTAATTATTAAATTAGGTACATTTGAAGAAGGTGTTTCTAGTAGCGGTTATGATGAACGCGGATTGCTAGGACTTGCGTTCCATCCACAATTTTATCAAAACAGGTTATTTTATCTACATTATTCAGTAGCCGGAACTCAAGGGCCAGGTGCACTTTCTGAACAATTTAAACCTAATCCTTGTGACCCTAAAACATTAAATTTAAAGTGGGTTAATAGAAATACGCAATATGATCACATTGATACTGTGGAAGAATGGACTTTACAACCTAATGGTCAAGCTCAAAAGCGACGAACATTACTGAATGTAAGAAGACCATTTTTTAATCATAACGGAGTCAATAGTTTAAACTTTTCACCTGAGACTGGAAAACTTGTTTTTACAAATGGAGATGGCGGATCAGGTTATGATCCATTTAACTTAAGCCAAGATAATTTAGAAATAGCAGGTAAAATAATTGAAATCGATGTAAGTAAAAATACATTTATAAATAACCCTCCTGTAGTTACACGCTTCGATGAACTTCCTTTATCTATACAAGAAACACTTACAGTAATTGCAAAAGGAGTACGTAATATAACTGGCATTTCATTTCAAAGGTTTTATAATCAATATATCAAATACGCCGGAAATGTCGGACAAGATATTGTAGAGTCTATTTTTTCATTTGTTCAATATAAACCTATACCGGTTACAGAACTTGTTCAAATGCATTTTATGAGTCTCACTCCCAATCAAGATGGGTTTATCAATTTTGGTTGGAGAGGATGGGAAGGGGATTTACCTACTTCTTTTATACGGCATTGTTCCGAAAATCAGACTTTGGATGAAAGAACAATGACTTATTATGATGAAACAATACAAACTTCAGCGAGGCGTATTCTGCCTCTACTTAGTTATTTTCATCAAGATTCCAGACCCGATAAGTTTGGAGGAACTTCCCTTACAGGAGTTCAGCCATATATGGGAAATGCAATTCCAAATTTAACAGGTAGCGTAGTGTTTACTGACCTTGCTAAGAAAGAAGATTTTCGACCGCCAGTTAAAGGTGTTTTAGCCTATACTAGAGCAGGTACAGACGGTAAACATGCTGACTTTCATGCTATTGAAACCAATTATGATTTTGGTACGCAAGCAGCTTATTATATGAGTTTAGGAACAAATTTGAATCAAACTAAATTATATTTAGGAGTTTACGGTTCTATGAAAGTAACTGATTTTAATAAAGGTACCATTTTTGAAATTATCCCTTAATACGATACAAATTATCAGTCTAAAAATATAATATAAGGAATTCATTCTGTTCCCAAAACGCACGACTTAACTTATCCCCCTAAAAATCTTCAATGTATGAGCATCTATTAACTTGCAGAAAGTAACTCATAAACCGTATGTGTACGAATAATATAGAAAGTAATGAATGAGGTGTCTTTAGGGGGGATTTTAATGAATCGGTTTGTACGTTATTGGTATCAACTGATGATAGAGCATGATATAAGCTTTGTTCATAAAAGAAAATTGTCCCTTGCGAATAAGTTAGTACTTACAGCTTTGATGAGTGCATTAGCCACCATGTTTCAAGCAGCGGGTAACTTAGTTCCTGGTATAGGTTTGCTCATTAGTCCATTTTCGACATTACCGATTTTTTTTGCTATTTTCTATTCTATTCGTGAGGGAATACTTTCTTATATTCTTACTATTTTTCTATTATTTATTATTGAGCCAAGTGAACTAATTATCTTTCCTTTTACTACAGGCTTATTAGGTCTAGCCTTAGGACTAGCCTTTTTAAAATTTAAGAGGAGAATTTGGATTGTTTCCTTTTCTGCGACTTGTCTACTTATAGGGATTATGATCGTTCTCGATGTTTTCCGTTTTCCGGTACTTGGTCCTACTGTTCATACAACTATGGACATAAAAATTATTTTATTAATATTTATACTGAGCTTTCTATATTGCTGGATTTATGCAGGTTTTTGCAGAATAATGATGAATAGATTATGTAAAGTGTTGTATTGACAATGGCATAATGAAGATTGGAGAATGTATTCATGACTAACGTTGCAGTTAGAAGACCGAATTTGAATGATGTAGATGAACTATATTTATTTTTCCGTATCGTTATTACGAATACATACAAAAATGAAGGATTATCACAACTATTGGATGACATAGAAAATGAAATTAACATGAAAAAGCAATATTTGAAAACAGATTTTGATAGTAATGGAGAAAAACGTTACTTTTTATTAGCAATTGATACAAATAACAATAAAATCATTGGAACAATTGAAGTTGGTCCAGCAAGTACATTGATTAATAGTTGTACAGGTGGTGTACTTAAGGATTTGTATGAAATAGGAACTGTATTTATACTTCCAGATTATCAAAGAAAGGGTATCGGGAGTTTACTGCTACATACAATGTTTCTTACGTTACTTAGCAGAGGAATAACAGAATTCTGTTTAGATAGTGGATACAGAAAAGCGCAAAGTATATGGACAAAGAAGTTTGGAGAGCCTAGTTATGTACTGAAAGATTATTGGGGAGAATCAAGTGATCATATGATTTGGAAGAAGAGTTTACATGATACACCTATAATATTTGAATTATAAAATGAAATATACCTATGAACGTAGCTTTTCTTACATATGTATGCTATTATTTATCTTTATAATAAAAGAGGACGTGAATGAACTTGATTAAAATTAGTATCCCTGAAGTTGATGTTACAATTACTGAACGTAAACAAGTTATTAAAGGAGACGAGCCAATCATTACTCCAATTAATGGATTTATCGATTTCCACTTGTTCCCTAGAGATAAAGGCGGCATTTTTATGTTTTACAATATTAATGACGAACTACTTTTCGTAGGTAAAGCTCGTAAAATTAGACAACGTATTAAGAAGCATTTTGAAGATAATGTTTCACCAATTAAAAATCACCGTGATGAAGTATACCGCATTGATGCATGTATCGTAGAAGATCCAACAGAAAGAGAAATTTACGAAACATATATCATTAATGAATACAAAGCGAAATATAACGTTGATAAAGTATTCTACAAATAATCAACATTAATAAAAAACAATCCTAGCTAATATGCCAGGATTGTTTTTTATTTAGATTTATTCTTCATATCTTTCTCCTTTTTTCAAATGATTAGCCACAATAAAACAGAATATCCCTATAAATATAAGTACAATACCAAGCGTTTTATGGTTTCCTTCAAAGAAAGGAATATCTGAAATAACATTTTTCATACATAGTCCTAAAAATACAAGGATAGGGCCCATCCAAAGTAATACATTACCGAATTTTGTGTGCTTCCACATAATAACCCTCCTTAATTCTCTTTACATATATATCCATAAACTAAAAGTAAATTCATAGAGAAATATAGTTTTTTTCATATCGAAAATTTAACCCTCATATATTGGTACAAGCAAAAGAGAAAGGAGACCATCATGAATTGGTTAGAAGCTTTCATATTAGGTATAATTCAAGGTTTAACAGAATTTTTACCAATCAGTAGTACCGGACATCTTTATTTAGGAAGGCATTTATTTCAATTAGATGAAGCAGGCTTATTTTTAGATACGATGTTGCATATTGGGACTTTACTTGCAGTGTTTATTTATTACAAAAAAGAATTTATATATTTAATTAAAAACCCATTTTCAAAGCTCATGTTATTACTTATTGTTGGGACGATACCTGCAGTTGTTATTGGTTTATTGTTTAAAGACTTCTTTGAAGATATTTCAAAAACAGGAATCACGATCGGTTGGGAGTTTTTAGTGACCGGATTCTTTCTCTACATGGCAGATAAACAAAAGAATGGTCGTAAAAAAATGGATGACATAACATATAAAGACGCATTAATTATCGGTTCATTTCAAGCTGCTGCTATTTTTCCAGCCATTTCCCGTTCTGGAATGACAATTGTCGCTGCATTATGGAGAAAATTAGACCGTGAAACTGCTGCTTACTTTTCTTTTTTACTGTCGACACCAGCTATTGTTGGAGCTATCATTTTGCAATTTGCAGACGTTTTTCAAGGGAAAGCAGAATCTATTTCTAGTACATCTTTAATTGTCGGAACGTTATCAGCAGCGTTTTTTGGATACATAGCCGTTTCATGGATGATTCAATATTTAAAACGTCACTCCTTAAAAGTATTCGCGTATTACGTATGGGGATTAGGTATTTTAATTTTAACGTTGCAATTTACTGATGTATTTTAAGTATAATGATAAAGAAGTTAATTAGTTTAAGATCCTGTTTCATTCATACAAGGCAGGATCTCTTTTTATTAAGGGGGAAAATATGTTTAATAAGGCTATCGTTATTGGTGGAAGTATGGCAGGAAAGTTTGCAGCAAAAGCATTATCAATTTTTTTTAAAGAAGTAATCATTTTAGAAGTCGGTGAAAAATGGGATGGAAAAGCTTCAAGAAAAAGAGTTCCACAAAGTAATCATCCTCACGTGTTATTAAAAGGTGGAGAAAAAGCAATTGAAGAATTGTTTCCTACTATTACGAATGAATTAATAGAAGCGGGTAGTATTATAAACAACTTTACACGTGATTTAAAATGGCATCAATTCGGTCTATGGAAACAACCGTTCAAAGGGGAAGTACATATGATTCAACAAAGTCGTCCTTTACTAGAATGGCATATTCAAAAACGAATACATCAGATTTCAAATATTACTATTAAATATGAAACATTGGTTAAAGGGTTATTGGTAGATGAAAAGCTTAACAAAGTGTGTGGAGTAAAAGTTAAATATTTAGAGACAGACATACAAGAAGAAGTTCATGCAGACCTTGTAGTTGATGCGAGTGGATTTGGCTCAAAAAGTATAGAGTGGTTACGAGAATATGAAATTGAAGTACAAGAAGAGAAAGTTCGTATTGATTTATTTTACGCAACGAAAATGTTCAAACTTAAAGAAAATGAGAAATTAGACTGTTGCAATGTGCTAATGTCTCCGAGTTTCCCTGATAGCCCTTATGGCGTTCTTATTCAAACGATAGAAGATAATCGTTATTTTGTTACTTTCAGTGGATACGCAAACGAGAAAGCACCACAAACAGATGATGAGTTTTATGATTTTGCTGAAAACCTATCAATTTCTAATGTTACAGACTTCCTAAACAAGGCTGAGGGAATTACTGATATAAAGACATACAAAATTCCCTATCAAGTACGCCGGCGATTTGATTTAGTGAATAATGTACCAGAAGGCTTATTAGTTGTTGGAGATGCGCAATGTCGTTTTGATCCCGTTTTCGGCCAAGGCGTATCAGTTGCTGCTATGGAGGCTCACCAGTTGCAATTACTTCTGCAAGGTAGAAAACAACTTGATAAAACATTTACACAACAATTTTATAAAAAGGCAGCTAATATAATAGAAACCCCATGGGATATGACAACAACGGAAATATCACGTCATCCGCAACTAAAGAGAGAATTAACTACAAAACAAAAATTTCAGCTATGGTATACGAAACAAATATATCGACTATCCGCAAGTAATTCTGATGTTTATATTCGGTTAGTACGAGTGATGAATTTAATTCGTAGTCCATTTCATCTTTTTCATCCGAAAGTGCTACTATCTGTATTACTTAATCGAAAGTAATAGCAGGAATATAATTGATTAAAAAAGAATGTATAACAGTTAGTAAATCTAGAAGGAGAATACGGGATGAAAATATACATAGAGCAACTAAAGAAACAAGATGCTAAGGATTTATTTACGTTTGAACTTACGAATAAATCTTTTTTTGAAACAATGGTGCCAAATCGTGGCTCAAAATATTTTGAATTTGAATATTTCCAAAAACTACTAGACGATTTATTAATAGAACAAGCAGATGGAGATTCTTATTTTTATTTAATTCGTAATGAAGAAAAAGAAATTGTAGGGCGAATTAATTTAGTAGATATAGATACGGAAACTCAAATTAGTTCGCTAGGGTATCGGGTCGGAGAAAAATTTACTAAAAAAGGAGTTGCTACAGCAGCCGTAAAATTAATTTTAGATGTAGCGAAAAATAATGAAATTACTGAAGTTCATGCTAAAACAACTACTAATAATCTCGCATCACAAATTGTACTAGAAAAAAGCGGATTTTCTTCTTATCAAAACGAATCAGATACAACTTCTGTAGAATTAAATGGAGAACATGTGAAGTTTGTACACTATATTTGGAGAAATACTTCACGCTTATAATAAGGAGGACTTATTCATGAATGATTTACGTTATCCAATTGGCCAATTTACATACAAACGTCCTATAACTGAAGAAATGATTGATACATGGATTCAAGAAATTGAAGATTTACCAAATGAACTAACAAAGGCAATTAAAGATTTAGATCAGAAGCAGTTAGATACACCATATCGCGTTGGAGGTTGGACTGTACGTCAAGTAGTTCATCACGTCGTTGATAGTCATATGAATAGCTACATACGCTTTAAATTAGCACTGACAGAAAAGAATCCCACTATTAAGCCGTATAAAGAAGAGAAGTGGGCAGAGTTACCCGATTCAAAATTACCGGTAGATGTTTCACTAGTAATGCTAGATTCATTACATAAAAGATGGGTTAACCTTTTATATTCTCTAGAAATTGAAGATTTAGAAAAGACATTTAACCATCCTGAAACTGGTGAAACAAAACTTGCTGTTGCAATAGGACTATACGCATGGCATGGTCGTCATCATACCGCTCATATTACCTCGTTAAGAAAGCGACTTAATTGGTAACATGGAGATTACATTAGAGAAGGCGACAGAAAGTGATGCAGAAGTTATATTTCAAATGCAAATAGACTCATTTAGCCCTTTATTACATAAATATAAAGACTATGAAACAAATCCAGCAAATGAAACTATCGAAAAAACTATTTGTAGAATAAATCATGTAGACGGTGGCTTCTATAAAATAATAGTGGCAATGAATCTTGTTGGAGCGATATGCATTTCACCAAAAGAAACACCCTATAAATTTTGGATCAGTCCAATGTTTATTCACCCGAGTTATCAAGGAAAAGGAATTGCCCAAAAGGTACTTACATTAATTGAGGAAATGTTTCCTGAAGCAACGAGCTGGGAACTTGCTACTATTTTAGAAGAAGAGAAAAATTGCTTTTTATACGAAAAGATGGGTTATAAAAGAACAGAAGTTATAAAGAAATTAAATGATGAAACTACACTTATTTATTACAAAAAAGAAAGGTAAAGCATATAAAATACGCTTTACCTTTTTATGTTATTTTAGATTAAATATACAAAAATAATGTATGTTCTTCCAAAATACTCGGGTTAGTAATTTTAAAAATGAATAAAAATACAAAAAACACTACTTAGTCGTAAAGGTTACTAACGCTTTTTGAATGCTTAAAATACTATCGTCACCTTTAAATTCTTTCGTAATTGGATCCTCCATACTAGACACCCAAATTTTAAGTTCTGCATCTAAATCAAAATGCCCAGCCGTTTCGATGCTATATTGTGTAATACTTTTATAAGGAATAGAATGGTATTCTGTTTTTTTGCCAGTTACTCCTTGTTTATCTACTAAAATAAGACGACGATTTGTAAATACGATTAGATCACGAATTAATTTATAAGCATGCTCTACTTTTTCATCGTCTAGCATAATCTTCTCTAAATCACGTTCTACACTTTCAGAACTCGTATTTGATGCATTTCCTAAAATACCGCTAAATAAACCCATATTAAATTCCTCCTTTAATATATGTGGAATGAATTACTTATATTGTAACATGTTACTCACAAAGATATTATGACATTACTTTAGTAGTTTCTGGTTATTGTTGTAATTAGTTTATATAACCTCATCTTAAAATCTTATGCTAATATGAAATTAAGAAAAAAGAAGCAGAGGGATATAGCATGAAGAATATAGGTTTAGTATTAGAAGGCGGAGGAATGAAAGGTTTATATACTGCAGGTGTACTCGAATATTTCATGGAAAAGAACTTATTCTTTCCGTATGTAGTCGGCGTATCAGCAGGAGCCTGTATGGGAGCAACTTATTTATCACGTCAAAAAGGGAGAAATAAGAAAGTAAATACAGAGCTAGTAGCAGATCACCGTTATATATCTTATCGAAATTTGATTCGAAAACGCGAATTATTCGGAATGGATTTTTTATTTGATGAAGTACCTAATAAAATTGTACCATTTGATTTTCAAACTTTCTTAAAATGTAATGAACAGTTTGTCATAGGGACGACTGATTGCGAATCAGGACAAGCCATTTATTATAATAAAGCAGAACACGGAAATGATATTTTAAAAATCATTCGCGCCTCAAGCTCTGTACCGTTTATAGCACCTGCTGTAGAATATAATAATCGAAAATTATTAGATGGAGGGATTATAGACCCTATACCAGTTTTGAAAGCCCAAAAGGATGGTTATGAAAAGAACGTTGTCATTATGACAAAGCCAGAAGGATATGAGAAGCAGCGAAATAAATTTTCAGGCCTGGCTAAAATTTTATATAGAAAATATCCGAAAATCGCAGAGAATTTAGTAAACCATTATCGTTTTTATAATGAGACGATATCTTATATGAATCGAGAAGAACAAAAAGATAATTTTTATGTAATTCAACCAAGTGTACAGCTTCCTATAAGCGGAATAGAAAGAAATAAGGAAAAGCTCGTTAACCTATATAATCTTGGGTATATCGATGCTCAATATCATTATGAAAACTTATTAAATTGGATAGAGAAATAAAGGGGTGGAAAGTTGAAGTTAGGAAAACGAATTATTTTTAAGGAATTGCAGAAAATGCATAGTCCACTTCATAAACCGTTTCCTTATCGTGCTACAGCAAAATTGCAGCGAGATTTAAAAAGTAAATTTACCGAAGATGACTGTATAAACGCTGATTTTAATCATTATTGGATGCATACAGCGGCTACTTTAAATTCTGTACTAAATGGAAACGAACAGAACATTACGTTTCAACAAATAAAGTGGTTAAGAAAATCGTTTTTCGAGTGGTTTCCGCAATATCGTTTTCTAGAAACAGAAATTGTGAATTATCCCATTTTGTATAGAGATTTCATAAGTTATGAGAAGACCAGAAAGCTATTACTTTATTACCTTACTGAATAAAAGCGAAAACGTACAGGTTACATTACTTGTACGTTTTTTTGTTCATAAAACATTCAATATTAACAACTAGTTTATATAGGAATTCTAATGAGAAGAAAGAAGTACATATAATAGAATGATGCAGGGGAGGAGAGAGGAATAGCTGTTTTACTTTAAGTTATTGTCCAACTCGAATACAGTTAGTTATTTATGTTAAAATATTTCGAGTGAAATCAAGCTTTTAAGGATTTCATTAAACATTAAACAAAACAAGTTAGCAACATAGAAGGGATAACATTAACATGAAAAACGTATCAAATATAGATAAAGTAGAATCAATAAAATCTTTACAGTCAACAATTAGTAAACTTGAAAATGCCTTATCACAGATGACTCAAAAAGGATCAAATACTACTTTAGTGAAAAAAAGACTCAAAGCAGCTAGTATCGGCTTAGCTATGTTAGAAAGTGTTTGGAAGCAAGAAACTCATCATTATACTCAGGAAGATTTAGCAGAAGCTCGTAATGTTCTAATTGGTTTGCTTCCATCAATTGAAAAGATTTACGTTAAGTCAAAGCTTGGGAGTCCTCAAAGAACGCTTTTAGAAAGAAGAATAAAATCGTTGGAACTTTCTATTCAAGCAATAGACAATTATTCTAGTAAATAACTCATTTAAAGAGTCTTATTACAAAAGTGTAGCAAGGCTCTTATATCATTCTATCAAAATTAAATAACCTTACTGCCACATTGCAGCAAGGGCAAAACATCTTGATCTACCTCATAATTATTCTCAAACTTCACATCTTCAAGAACATTTCATTGTCTTTAATAAAAATCCATGCATTAAGTAATCTTCAATCGCAAAAACACTCAATTATTTAATTTACGAAAATGGAATACCGCCATGTATTGCTGTAGATCATGTTAATCAGCTAGAAGAACTAACTTTTGAAAACGATATTCCTTGGATTGAAAATCAAATTTCATCTATAAATTCTATTGCAACTCAACTTCACTTTTATATGGTAGCAGGACAACTTGAAAACAAACCTCTTTTAACGGCCAATAACCACTTGTATAGAGCTTTAAAAGATAAAGGGTACAAAAACCACTTATGAAGAGTTTCGAGACGGTCATGATAGCGTGTGAGGGTGAAAAAAGTTGTTAGATGGATTGAAAGCTTTGAAATAGATAAAAACCACACTATAAAATAAAAAGGAGAGAAAATCTATGAATCAAGAAGAACTAGATAAAAAACTAAAAAAACAAGAGATTTTAGTAAAAGATGAGAAAGTTTGGTCCTATACGTATGAGGATCATATTAGTTCTATCGTTAAACAAGCAGAACAAAAAGGAGCTTTTGATAATTTACCTGGTAAAGGGAAACCTCTTAATCTTGATAAAGATCTTTCTTACAATCCTGAAAAGCAACTTTATAGAACTTTAGCAAATAATCATGTTTTACCTAGGTGGATTGAGCTTTCAAAAGAAATTGATGATTTAAAAGAAAAACTAAAAGAAAATACAAATACTGCAGAAGCAGCGGACTTAATTCGAACTATTAATAAAAAGGTATTAGAACATAATTTACTTTGTCCACCAAGCGCGCAAAAAATGAGGGTGAAAATGGATTTTTAACGATTTTCAATTAAGCTATCGCTTGCTATATAATTAAGTTAGGCATTTTCAATTCATTACTAAAGGGAGGCAAATGTAGTGAAGAATACGTATCCACTTCAAATTCCGAAAGAACTAGAACAGTATCGTAGTATTTTAGAAGAAAGTGTGAAACCGTATGTTAAAGTGTCTGGAACGCAAGCAGAGACAACGCTTTTTGAAAGTAAGTTTGGTGGATATCCGTATTTACCTATAGATCAAGAGCATCCTAAAGACTCAAACGGACAACCTATGATGTTACTTGCGCAGTTAAACTTTGAAGAAATTCCGCATGTTGAATATATGCCTCAAAAGGGAATGTTACAGTTTTTCGTAAGTGCTGGTGATGAGCTTTACGGAGCAGATTTTGATCATCCAACAATCCAAAAAGACTTTCGAATTATTTATCATTCTACAATTATAGAAGATTTAAATAAGGTTATTACTGATTTTAGTTATTTAAACACCTTAGAATTAGAGGACTTTATCATACCTGAAGCAGCGAAATTAAAGTTTGAATTAGGTTATCAACCCGTAACGTCAAGGGATTATCGATTTGAAAAGATGTTTAGTGAGGATATTGATTGGGAAGAAATTGTTGATGAAGAAAATAATACAGAATTAGGCGAACTGTATGATGATTTATGTAAAGATCAAGGACATAAAATTGGTGGATATCCATTTTTCACACAGACAGATCCGAGAGAATGGGAAGAAAAATACCAGCAACATGACATATTATTGCTGCAAATCGATACAGACGATTCATTAAATATTATGTGGGGCGATTCTGGGGTTGCTAATTTCTTTATACGTAAGGAAGATTTGTTAAATCTAGATTTTTCCAATGTCATTTACAATTGGGATTGTTACTAGAAGATATAAATAAAATAATAGCAAACAAAAAATCTTCCTGAAGGTGAGGAGGATTTTTTTATGTTAAAAATAAGCGTTATGTTAACTAGAATAAAAAACAATGATTGTAATGAAAGTCAAGTCTAAATAACAGAAATAACAACAAATAATGTAAAGTTGTAAAACATGTGCAAATAGCAATAAATTCATTAAGTAAAACATAAAATAAAATTACTAATTTATATTTTGTATAGAAATAATTTTTCTGTATAAAAATTTCTTGCCAATCAAAAATGTTTTTAATTCGTTAAATCTTAAGCGATTATTGATTAAGATTTGCTGTGATGAATTTATAACAAATAAAAACGATAAAAGCTGAAGAAATTTGTTTAGATAAGATTTCATGTGAATTTCACTAAAAATCTCTGTTTCGTCTCATTAAGTATAGTTTACTTGGTTTTTGATACCTGATATTACTTTGTTTCTATAACTGCCTATAATATATATTATGTTAACTAACTTTAAATAACAAACTTATTATATGTAAGTTTGTTTTTGTGATTAGCCTCCCCTCGTTCTTTTTAATCATTCTGTTTGATGGATTGTTTAGTTGTTTGTTTTATAAGTTGTTGATGAAAATGTCTCCAGATATAAATTATATTTAAGACAATAAAAAATGCAATTCGTTTTAACTGAACGCATTAACCGAATTGCATGGATATGATTCATAATAAGTTTTTAAAATTAGTTTGCTACAGCAATTGCTTCGATTTCAATTAAAAAGTTATCGTTAATTAACTTTCTAACTTCTACAGCTGAACTTGCTGGTGGATTTTTAGGATTTTATATTTAGTTATCGCTAGTGGACATTGTTAAATTAATCTTTTCATAATCTCTTTTAAATTGATTATCATTTTTTAGCCAACGTTTGAAAGCCGATTCGCTTATTTCTAAATTTGAACAAGTTGTAGTATTACATTTATTTTTCATATATTCTTCAAGGAAATTTTGTTTTCTTTGTTTAACGGCAGTTTGAGTTTGTTTTAATTTTCGATCTTGTAATTGATCTAAATTCAGACTTTCTTTCTGAAACACTTCATATTTTCTATGCAAATAAATATCTTTGTCTTTATAAATCCAATTTGAAAATAGTTGTATTGATTTTCTTCCAGATAAAATAACGCGATAATGTTTGTTTTGATTTAGTAAATCGGCTCGTAAATTGCGATTTTGAAGAATTTGATGTAAAGAATTCATAAAGTTATATGATCCACCTACGAAATTAACTGTATAAGTTTCATACTTGACGTAACCATCCCCATCAAAATACCCACGAACAAAATGATGCAAATATTCTTCTGGTACAAAAGGAAATTCGATGTTAAATGATTTACATGGCATAATTCCGTGTATGTTCATAAGGTCGTCTTTTATTGTTTTGCTATTAATATTTAGCATATATACGCCTGTTTTTTTGTTTTGATAAAGTGGCTGGTTTGTTTTGAGTTCTTTTTTTATATCTTCTAAAATATAACTTTCTTTTTGAGATATACTGACACATTGATTTTCCTTCTGTATAACACCATCTGCTGCTATAAACCCTAAAATATAAGCCATGTTATTTGACCACGTTTTAAAATAATCTTCTGTTATGTCATACTTTCTCTTCCAACTCCCTATAGCGCGCCTTGGTACGTTATTGTCTGATAAAACCATACGAATATACCTTGCAGACACATTAGCAAGTGTAGCGATCTCTGAGGTACTCTTCCCCTCTGCATATAGCTGCGTTATTTCAGATTTTGATAGTTTACATTTTGATTTCTTTTTTCGTTTTATGTGCACTTACATCCTCTCCTTCCTTTCTTTTATTAGAGACATATTTTCTTCTATAACATACAACAGAACGTATGTTCTTTGTTGCGTATAAGAAGGAATTTACTAAATAAAAACAATTTACATGTACTTAATATTTGTCTTAGCTGCTGCTGTGCGATTTGTACTTTATAGATACAAATAATGAATTTGACGGATTTATGAAATACAAGGTATTTTAGATGAAAGGTAAAATAATATAGTTTAAACTACAAATAGCTACAATAACAACATACGTAAATTGTTAATCGTAAAAAGGAGAACGAATGAATAAGAAATATACAAATCAAATTCATACTGATATGAGTTTTAAACCGAAAGATATTATAAGTTTAATGACGGATTACTTTAAAATAAAATCAAAGCTGCGTCCTATAAAGGATTTGCCTATCGTTTTATCAAATAAAGATAATGAACCGTTAGAGAGTGTTACATGGTTTGGCCATTCTGCTTCTCTTTTGAAAATAGAAGGTAAAAAACTGTTATTAGACCCGATGTTTGGAGATGCCTCTTCCCCATTTCCTTTGTTTAATAGTAAACGCTATAGTGGTGCTTTTTCTTTAGAACGTGATGACCTTCAAGAAATTGATGCGATTATCATTTCTCATAATCACTATGATCATTTGAATTACAAAAGTATTATGCAGTTAAAAGATCGCGCAAAGCACTTTTATGTTCCAACTGGAGTTGCACAATATCTTATTAAATGGGGTGTTTCGCCTAGTAAAATTAGTGAGCATAATTGGTGGGACGAAATTACGTTTGATAATATTAAGTTAGTATGTGCGCCTGCAAGGCATTTCTCGGGACGTGGTATGACAGATAGAGATCGTTCATTATGGTGTTCATGGCTTATTCTTGGTCAAGAGACTAAAATTTTCTTTAGTGGTGATAGCGGTTATGCCCCTCACTTTAAGGAAATTGGTGATAAATACGGTCCATTCGATCTTACATTAATGGAATGCGGGCAATATGATCCGAGGTGGTCTGCTATTCATATGTTGCCTGAAGAAACGGTACAAGCTCATATTGATGTTAAAGGAGAATTACTTCTTCCAATTCATTGGGGTGCTTTTACGTTAGCATTACACGAATGGAGTGACCCGATAGAACGTGTTACGAAAGAAGCCAACCGTTTAGGTGTTAAAATTACAACGCCTCAAATTGGCGAATCTATTACGTTAAAATCTACAAACTATCCTTCAACAGCTTGGTGGAGAGAAATTTAATTATAAATAGAAAAAGAGCGAACTCTCTTATAAGGAATTCGCTCTTTTTCTGTATTTAAACTTATTTCACTATATTTGATTTCCCACTATCTAAAATTCTATTTGCTGGTACACTGAACATTTCAATCACTGTATTCATACTTTTATCAGTTAGTTCAATGAGTTCGTTTTCATGTTTTATTTTATTTAAATCCCACACCATCCCATGAAATTCATTATACTGACCACTTACTTTTATAATGCTTTTTGTTTTATTTGAAGGCTGTATTTGAAGATTTGTAAATTGATTCCCACTAATTTCATTTGGCGTAGTTACTTGACTATCCATATAAATCATATTCACACAGTCTTCTAAAGAAAAGTTCATAAAACGATTAGCATTTATCCAAGCTTGTCCGGTGCTCGGTTTTTTTGCTACTAATTTTAGTCCGGTTTCCATTCCTACAATTTTAATGTTTTCGAAGTTAATAAACGAAATTTCATTTTCTTTTCCAGCAGAGTATAAAGAAATTCCGGTACCTTTATTCGTTTCCGTCCAATTAATAATATTTATATCTTTTATTTGTGTTTTGTTCCAAGTGTTATAATATTTATTTTTACCGTCTAAATAAATAACTTCAGAGTTAAATTTAGGATCGTCAATAGCTATATACGCTCCTTCAATGGATGCGTTTTTCTCTAGTTCTAGAACTCTAAAGTTTCCCTCAACCACAAATTGTGATCCATAACCAAATAATAATTTCACACCTTTTTTAACAGTGATTGGTGACGTGATTTTATACTTTTTATCATCAAGCAATACGGTTTTTATTTTACTAGACGCTGCTTTATTAATAGCAGATTGTATTTTTATTGAATCATTTGCCCCTTTAAAGTCTTCTACATACAAGTTAGTACTTTTAGCTGCATAGTCTTTTTTGTTGTATTGATAAAAAGCAAAAATAATTAAAACTATACCAATGAGTAAAACAATTACTTTCTTCATCGTACTCACCCCATATCGATTAATCTATGCTTTTATATTTAGGTTATTATTATTTTGCTTTGTATTTCAGATTACCATTGCTGCTTTGTCTATGATTGAATTATATTATGTAGGATTTAGTAAACTGTTTGCTTTACTAATACATCATTCTTATAATGTATTAATTTATGATTTCATAAAACAAAAGTCTGCTTGTACATAATGTAATCCCTTCCTCTATCCCTAATAAGCTCTTACTGGTGATATAAGATGTACTGCTGCAGATTGCTCTCCTGCTTCAATCAATATCGGTCTCATAGAACCGCCAAAGCTTAAAGTAATCGTTTCTTCTTTTATTGCTCTTAAAGCATCAACCATAAAACGCCCATCGAAAGATATATTTAATTGTTTTTCACCTTGAATCGCATCTATTTGTTGCGTTTCGGATATTTGCCCAATTTGAGAAGCGTTTGAAGAAATTTTAATTGTAGATTCGTTTATGATTTCTAAGTTAACATTGTTATTGGCCCATTCACTTGCTAATAAACTTGATCGGTCTACACCTTGTAATATCTTTTTTCTATCTATGTTAATAATCGTTTTAAAGTCATTTGGAATAAGGTTAGAAATATTAGGATATTTCCCTTCAATTAGTCTTGAATATAATGTAGTTGTTCCAAACGTAAATATAATATGACTCTCTGAAAGGTAGATATATACGAATTCCGAATTGCTGTTCATTAATTTTAGAAGTTCACTAATGGTTGCGCTTGGTACAATACAATTTGCTTTTACATCTGAGGAAAGCAATGTTTCACGTATCGCTAGTCTATGTGAGTCAGTTGCAGCACAAATTAACTTATTATTAGATAACTCTATATGCACCCCAGTAAGAACAGGTCTAGATTCATTTTTCGCTACCGCAAAGACTGTTTGTTTAAATACTTCAATCAATTGCTCTGTCTCTACTTTGATTTCTGCATGATTGTCTATAAGCGGTACATTCGGAAACTCATCTGCAGGAAATCCATTTAAACTTAATGTGATTTCTTCTGATTGTATCGTAATTAATTGCTCATTCTTACTTTTTATTGCTATATCACTTGGCATTTTCTTTATTATTTCAATGAAATACTTTGCAGGTACAACAATAGTTCCTGCCTTTAAAATAGTTGCAATCTTTTCGTCTTCAATTGAAACAGGAATGAATTTTTCGATAAAAATATTCGAGTTACTTGCAATTAAAGTAATTCCAGATTGATCTGCAGTTATTTTTATACCAGATAATATAGGAATTAAAGATTTTGTTGATATCGCTTTGTTAACTTCTGAAAGTGCTTGAGTAAATTGTTTGTGATTAACGATGAACTCCATGTTTTCCCCACCTTACATGAGATAATATTTTTATGAAGATTGATGAACGATTGTTCCGTTAAAAAAGTACGGTACTGTTTCTTTCCTTTGTAATAAATCTAGTAAATGTTCTGGTATGCGTAAATATGGAGCTGCTATATGTAATTCCATCCAAGTAATCTCTTCGATTTCTTTTGGTCTTGATATATATGTCTCCCCGCCAATTATTTCGCCTAGAAAATTAAAGAAAATTGCATGATGATCTCTTTCCTCGAAAAAGGCTTCGCTGATAGAACAAATCCCTTTTACGTTTATATGTAACCCTGTTTCTTCTTTTACTTCTCGAATTACTGCTTCTTCTAACGTTTCTCCTAATTTAACTGCGCCACCTGGTAATGTATAATAAGAACCATTTTCCCCTTTGTTTTTTACCATTAAGATCTTTTCATTAGTTTTATCGTACAAAATCGCGTATGTAACATTAACTTTTTTCATATGTACCTCCTCTATTTTTAATAAAAGGAATTTTCTGTCTTCTATCCATTCTACCATTAACTCCTTTTAATATATATAAGTTAGTAAAGTCTTGCCTTTACCGCTATTGATGGAGTTAATAAAAATAGGCTACTGATATAAAAAAGAACGTACCTTAGGAAGATTATCCAAAGTACGTTCTTACAGTTTTAGTATGAAAATTGATTCAATTAATACTTAAATTAATAATAACCTCGCCCTTATTGCATTTGTATTCCAAATACTAATGTTAACAAATTCTATGTACTTTTTAGCCGTTTTTCTAAATAATAATGATTATGTCCTTTCGGATGATCTTCACTTACTCCAATTACTTTATATCCATGTTTCTTATAAAAATCAGGAGCTTGGAAACTAAAAGTATCTAAATTAATTAACCTACACCCTTTTTCAATTGCAAACTCTTCAATAAGCTTTATTAACTTGCTTCCGTAACCTTCATGCCTATACTCTTCAGAAACCCATAGAAAGTCAACGTGTATATGGTGCCAAAAAGTTATTGCTGTTACCCCACCTACTATTTCTTCTTTTTCATTTCTTACTATGAAACTAACCTTTTCTGAAGGTGTTTTTTCTTCATCTGCGAGATATTTTTGATTATATTCAATTACTTT
The DNA here is from genome assembly GCF_900114335.1 of Bacillus sp. 5mfcol3.1. Classification (NCBI taxonomy): domain Bacteria; kingdom Bacillati; phylum Bacillota; class Bacilli; order Caryophanales; family Bacillaceae; genus Bacillus; species Bacillus sp. 5mfcol3.1. The sequence continues at coordinate 437,972 of NZ_FOST01000003.1, forward strand.
CTCTCTTATGTAATCACTATCTTCTTGTACCCACTGCTGTACTATTTTCATTTTAAGTGTCACGCTCCTTTTTACTTATCTATTCAATTTTAAAATGATATTGTCCTGTCTTTAATGAGTTGGTAAAGAAGCAAAGTTAATGGAATAAAAAAGAGCCCTAGTATGAGGACTCTTTTTAAAATTAAGCTACTTTCCGATGTAAATGTTTTAGTTCCTTTTTCTTTTCTACATTTGGTGGACGGATTAATATTGAAATAATGAAGGAAATAACACTTAAAACACCAATTATAATGAAAGTTGGTTGAAATCCTCCAAGTATCGCTCCAATGAATGATCCTGCAAGCGCACCAAATCCGAAACCTTGGTAGACAATCCCGTAATTTGTACTATGGTTTTTTAATCCAAAGAAATCTCCGACAATAGCTGGGAATATAGTTATATTACCGCCGAAGCAAAAGGCGACACTTGCTACACAAGCAAAATAGATTCCGTAATTTAGCGGAATAAAACTTAAAGTAAAGACTGACAATCCTATAATAATAAACGTTGCAGAGACAATTTTCATTCGCCCGATTTTATCTGATAACGTCCCAAGAATGATTCTACCTACTGTATTAAAGATTGCAATCATAGCAACGGCGTTTGCAGCGGTTGCTGCGCTAAGTCCAACAAGTTGTACGCCGATATCTTTTACCATACTGATTAAATACAAACCACCCATACACGAGGTGAATAACATAAAAAATAGCAGATATACTTGTTTCGTTCGCATCATTTCACGCGGAGTATAGTCATTGTGTAATGTTTCAGTTACAGCATTACTTACAATTGCCTCACGTAAGAAGAACGATCCGATTAACACTAAAAGTAACACGATAATACCCCAATATAAGAATGCTTGTGATACACCAAGGTTATCGATAAGATTTCCGTTTATATATCTAAAGATTAAGCTGCCCATTCCATACGCTGATACAGATATACCTGAAATAAGCCCTTTCCGATTTGGAAACCATTTAATTAAATTAGATAGTGATGTAATATAAGCTGTTCCATCCGCATAACCAACAACGACACCAGCTAATAAATATAATAGTGGTAAAGAAGAAACTTGTGAACTAAGTATTAAGCCGAGTCCTAAAACAATTCCTGCAGTAGCAATAAGTTTTCGAAGTCCTAATTTTTTCTGCAACTTGGCTGCAAATAAAGTTGAGAATGATAAAGAAAAACTAGTTATGGAGAAAGTTATCGCTACTGAATTAAGATTCCATCCAAACTTACTTACAAGGGGTTGATTAAATAAACTCCATGTATAAATTGTTCCAAGGCCAATTTGAACAATGATTGTACCTAGAACAATTAGTAACGGATTTATAGAAGTTTGTTTCATACTAACTGTCCCCTTCTTTTTTCTTGACATGAATTTTCACAGTTAGTATATCCATCATAAATTGCAAGATACTGTACGGAAAATGGTAATTAAGTTCATATACACAAAAAGACACTTCATAAAGAAGTGCCTTTTGCAGGTTATATCAGATATTTCTAAAGAAAGCTTTGTTAAGATAAGACATTTTCAAATGCTTATGTATATATGTTATCAAATAATTTCTTAAATGTTATGAGACTTAAGACGTATTTTTCATTCATCATATAGTCGGATGAAAAATTAATATTCGATTTCATCAAAATCTTTCGGCTGCGGTACAGTTTGCATATTAGCTGCATCTTTAGGATCGCTATAAATTGCATTTTGCTCTGTATTTACATCTTTTATATTTTGCTTTTTATTTTTGTTCACTTTATCTTTCATTTTCAATCACTCCTTTTTGTTATAGGAGTAATTATGCCCTATTACCGTTACTAAATGTATCAGCGACTAAATTACTAAATTCACGTAAATAATATAAGTAATTATCACCACCGTAGTTATATCTTTTATTATACACTTTTGCAACAACTACATTATATTCAGGTATTACTAAAATAGTCGGTCCAGTAATCCCTAATATTTGATACGACCCTTTTGGAATACGTTCACCAAGTTCGCTTAATTGTGCAGGTTCATTTTGGATGAACCAAAACACCCCATTTTGTGGTAGCTCTTTGTTTATAAATGTTGGGCTCTGCAAACTCGTAGCGATTTTTATAACTTCTTTTGGAACAATTTGTTTATCATCTATCATACCTTGATTTAAATGAAGATTACCCCACTGCGCAAATTCTCTAGCTGAGACAAATAAATTTTTTTCAGTACCGTCATCTACCGTACCAATTTCACTAATTGCGTCTTCATTTGGATTATTAACAACGTCAACTAAATTTTCATCTCGCTGAACTCTCCAACCTGTTTCTTGAAAATTAGCAGGTTTAAACACACGCTCCTTTAACAATTCAGGAAAACTTTTGTTATATAGCTGATAAATAAGACGTGTCATCATTCTTACATTAATATCTCTATACGCCCATGATTGTCCCGGTGCAAATTCACGAAAAATTGTCCTGTCATTCGTTTCTTCTAATCCGTGCGAATATGTTACTAAATGGCTTATCGTCGTTTTACTAAGCAATGCAGGATCAAAGTCTTTAAAATATTTTATCGCTTCATCATCAATAGAGTTTATTTTCCCCTCATAAAGCGCATACGCTATCATTAATCCTAAATAACTTTTTCTAGCAGAAGCAACGTTAAATTGTGAAGATGCTGTTACTCTCTTGGTTGTAGATGTATTTGAGTGATAACCACTATAATGCTCTAGTACGATTTTATTATCTTTTATAATACAAAGTGCTGTAGCAGAACTATGATTTTTTTCTTTTATATCCTCTACCCAAGAAATCAACTTATCATATATATACAAATAAATCCCCCTTAATACACATCAAAATTACAGCATGAAAGAAAAGTGCAAAATAGTTTTTACACCTTTCTTTCATATAAAATAACTTGAATTTTCTATACTTAAATAATCCACCAGTTCCAGCAATTAAAGCAACTGAAACATCCTGCGCATCCTATGCATCCGCCGCAACGACCTGCACAACCACCACATCTACCGCCACATCCACCGCAACGTCCACCACAACCTCCACATCCGCCGCAACGACGTGCATCGTCTTGAATGTAATAGTATGGATATTGACTTTGTTGTTGATCCCAATACACAACATTGCCAGTTTGATAATCATTAAGGTTTAATGATTGTAGTTCTTGTTGAAACTGATTCATTATGAAACCCTCCATTTATAAATGTAAATTCCGTCCAAATATTAAAGTTAATAAATTCTTTTAAACAAAGTAGAAACAAGACTATAGACTAAATGCGTACATCAACAAAATATGAACTTACACTAGGTGATGTACCTTGTTTTTCAGCCTATTTTCTTTATATTCATTCGATGGACGTATTTACTATAAATAAAGTGATTTAAAAATTACTAATCCAACAATTTAGGAGTTCATCATTTAACTTACTTTCTAGTAATTCCTTTACTAAAGGCATTGGCATGATTTCATAATGATTTAAGGCTTCTTTATTATAAGCTATCCAGTGAAATGCTAAATGAGACTCGCTAGATTTCGGTGTTAAGTCCGTATGTAAATCTTGTGACTCTACTTCAAAAATGTGGTTAATTTCATGATGAAGAACTTCTTTATCTTGCCATTGATTTTCTATGACGCCTAAAAATTGTTGTATACTACAGTTTACTCCAAGTTCTTCTCTTAACTCTCTTTTTAATGCATTCTCTGCTGATTCTCCAATTTCAACATGGCCACCAGGTAAAAAATAATGATGGCCGATATATTCAGCAACTAATAATTTTTCATCTTTTATCATGACTGCTCGTACAATATGATGAAATTTACTTTTCAATTGATATTCCTCCTAGTTATTTAATGTATAGTTTCTCAAAATAGTCATTTAGTATTGGTATAATATAAATCATAGGTGTTTCATACGGATGAATATCATTAATAACTTCAAGAGCATCTTTTACAAGTTCTCGTTTACACTTTATTTCAACTTTACATTCTTGTCCTTCGCATATTTGACCAATTTCTCCATTAAAAGGAGATGCCTCTTCTAAAGGTCTCCAATATCCTTTCACTGAACTATAGGAAAGACAATGGTCATATTCGCCCGTTTTACATGCTCCAATTTTATTTAATTCATCCCTTAATGTTTCAATATATTCTTCAGGAATGAACACTTCAATTTTCACTTCAGTAAATTGCATATTTCATTTCACACCTTTACTTCCTAATAGTTAAACAAATAAACGATATACTTGCTCACCATCATACTCCTGTCCTAATGATATGAAACCATATCGTTCATATAATTTCTTTGCAGAGATATTATCTTTATGTACGGTTAATCTAATTTCTTTACATGCCTTAAACGTATTTTTTATTATATTAATACTTTCTTGTAATGCTGCTTTTCCATAACCATTACCTTGTTGCGATTGATCAATAATAAATCCGTTAATCCAATACATATCCGATGTCTCTATTACAACAGCATGCATAACAAAACCAACCATAAGGTCACCATCGTATATAGCGAATGGTATGTACTCTACATTGTCACCATCTGGTTTTATATATACTTTAGCAAGTGAAACTGCTACGGATGGAACAAATTTCAACTGATTTCCTTTCACTTGTAGCTTTAATGCTTCTTCCCAATTTTCTCTCGTAACAACCTTTAACTGGACATTCAATATTGTAAGCTCCTTTATCTAGAGGATGTATTTTTATATTCAACGCATTGAAATAATTCCCTTTTTCGACAGCAACTTATAACATAATTTTTATAAAATCTTGAATGAATTTTTCTGCATCTATTTCTAAAGCTATACGGGCTCCTTCAGATTTAGAGTTAGGGCGAAAATCAGCAAATGTTTGTCCTTTCGTATCTCCGTATGTATCTACATTTACTGTACGATGCACAAATTCAAAAAAACTTGGATTTACTAATCCACTTATTGCAACCACATCATGTAGCAAAGGCCCTTCCATAGATGGATTAAGTTTTTGGTATGCGGATAGATAGTAATCATACATTGGTTTCATTATCATATGAAATGGATTCTTTGTATTAGCTTGAATATAGTTAAATACATTTGGTGTTAACACAGCTTTGTTTGTTACATTTAAAGGGAATATGAATAAATTCTTTGCTTGATGGAAAACAATTTTACTTGCTATCGGATCTCCATACACGTTTGCCTCTGCTAATGGCGTAACGTTTCCTACTTCTAAAAAAACACCACCCATGAAATAGATTCCTTTTACATTTAGCATTAAATCATTCCATAAATTAAAAGCAATTGCTAACGAGGTAGATCTTCCTACATCAACAATCGTTAAATCTTTTCCGTACTTTATAAGAATCGCAGCAATACTGCCGAAATTATATATTGGAATAGATAATATATTTCCTGGAACATGGATGGGCCCTAATCCTTCTGCTCCGTGAATTTCAGGATAGTACGTAGTGATTTCTTCTGTCAGTGGTTTTGTTGCACCACTAATGACAGGAATGTCTTGTCTATTTGCTAACTGTAAAATATACGCTGCATTATGTGCAGCATGTATATGCTCAACATTTCCGTATCCAGTTACAATACCTACAATTTCAATTTCGGGATGCAGTAAACCATACATAATGGCAAATGAGTCATCAATACCTGGGTCTCCGAAAAATAATACTTTTTCCAAGAAATACTCTCCCTTCATAAAAACATAGAGTCATCAATAACTATGTATATGAAAAAAGCAAGTATATCTATGCGAATTTTAGAATGGATAATGTTTTACAAAACATTAAAAAGGAACTAGCGAATGCTAATTCCTTTCTTCAGTAACCATTCTCAAATTTAATTAATTATCGTATCCTTCATAAATTGCATCATTTATTAGATTTTGTGTTTTTTTATCATCAGGTACAGGCTTCCACCAATTTCCTGTAATAAATAACATAGTTAATAAATTATAACTATCACTAAAATAACTTTCTCTCTTATTCTTCATCCAATCCCAACCGCTATTTACCCACTTTTGATTATTGCTACTCGTTATACTTGCAGCAATAAACGGTGAAACAAATACAGCAGTTGGATAACTACCAATATTGGATCCATTTAATTGATAACCATCCACAATTTTAGAAGGATTTCCATTCGTTTTATTTTGAATCCATGAAGAGACTTTATCAGAAATGACTTTACTTCGCTTCTCGCCGTACATCGCATAGTCCATTACAATTCTTAAAGGTACTCGACTAGCATTATAATAATATGCATTTGTATATTCTGACTCATCTAAGAAGTCTTTAGGTGCAGGTTGTGGTGGGTTTTTTACAACAAAATCTGAAATAAGTCCTGTATTTGAAGAGTACTTATTACTAAATTGCGTATAAACATCGTACAAATTATTAATAACAGTAAGCCAAGTTTTATCACCTGTAAATTCATAAAATGCTCTAAGATGTGACATCATCCAATCAGATGGTCTCGTATCAAGTGAACTTTTAGAATCCCAATCTCCTAAATTTAGTCGGTTATTATTTGTAACATTACTAGCTTTAATACCTTTTGTAATCATGTCTTGTGCTTCTTTCAAATAATTAACTGTTCCATTAGATCCCCACTGCTTATGAGCAAGAAGAAGCGAATACGCAATATCTAAATCTCCATCAGTAGCAGAATCAAAATGACCTTGTGCTTTTTTACTATCTGCGACAACCCATCCCATTAAATTAGGATTTTGAGAGCTTTTAAAAGTTCTTGCTGTTTTAAATAAACCGTCATAGATTTTTTGAGCATTCGAATCATAACCAGCCATTAATACTGTAATTATCATCCCATACCCTTGACCTTCTGAAGTTCCAAGTGGCTTAAACCCATCCGCATCACCTGTAATCTCTCCTTTTACGTAATAACCACCAGGTAAAGAAGATAAATCATTTTTCAAATATTTCTTTTTCCAATTATCGTAGTAACTTCTTACAGAAGCATTTAAACTTTCCTGTGTAACATGATTCGGTTTTATAACACCTGCATAATTAACTTGCTGGGGAAATGGTTTCATTTCCTTTGCAGCAGCTACTTGTTGATTAACTACGGGAATAGAATTTTGTATTGAATTGTCCGTTACACTTGCTGCGGAACTAGAATTAGAAAAACTAGCTATTCCGATTCCTACAATAGAAATACATGTGAAAATATTTCTTTTTCCATTCATTATGTTGTCAGCTCCTTTTAAAATGCTTACTACATAAAATGTAACATACAATATTTAACTGAAATACAAAATATTATATTTATCAACATAAGAAAGAAACTATATGAAAAAGTATCATAAGATCATTATTGAATTACATTATACGGATTGATTATTTGCTAAATTCCTATATTTTTCTTTTCTTAATACTGGTATATGAGCAATCACAATTCCAAGTATAGTAATTCCTCCGCCAATTATCGAAACTAAAGTTGGCACTTCTCCTAACCATATCCAAGCAATGAAACACGCAGTTATTGGCGTTAAATATAGAGAACTTGTTGCTTCAGAAGCACCAGCACGAGATATAATATAGGCCAATGCAATATACGGGAGTACTGTTGGAAAGACACCTAAATATATAACGCTCAAGTTAACTTCAAGAGGAGCTGCTAGTATTTCTTGATAAACTCCGGGTAAGAAAATAAGCATACATACAGTACTAGACAAAATTGTATATATGGTAAATGGTAAGAAGCCGTATTTTTTTAAGTAAGATGTTTGGAAAACGAAAAATAGACTTTCTGAAATCGCCGCTAATAATATAAATAATCCCCCGCTATTCAATTGAATAGCATCGCCCTGGCTAAATGAAATTAAGGCAATTCCTGCAAAACTAATTACACCACCAAGCCAACCATTTAATTTCATTTTGTCATTCAAAAAAACAGAAGCAAGAATTGCCGTCACTATTGGAGTGACTGAAATTATTAAACTTGCAGATCCAGCATTTACTGTTTTTTCGCCGTAGTTTAATGCGATGTGATAAATAGTAAATCCTAGAGCACCAAATATGAAAATTGCTGGGATATCCTTTAAATCCGGTAGTCGTAGTTTGTATATAAATGAAAATAACAAAAGTATAAATGAGGCGATTAATAAGCGTAGTAAAGTAAGGTGTTCAGGCGTATAAGATTCAAGCCCCAGACGAATTGCTGGAAAAGCAGTTCCCCATATAAGAATTGTAAAAGCATGAGCACATATAATGCGTAAATCCCATTTTTTATTATGCATGTTTTCTCTCCCTCCTTAATAAACCAACCATTTTTAAATTACCAATTATTTCTTTTCATCATATTTAATAGTTGATACAATGTCTTCAACCAGTTATTTATCGGAAAAACCAACCACTTTGAATCTTTTAAATTAACGAAGGAGTTTTTTATATGACAACCGATAAAAAAGTGCCCAAATATCGGCAGATAATAGACTATATGAAAGAAAAAATTGAAAACGGAGAATGGCCAATTGGAAGTAAAACCCCTAGTCAGCGGCAGTTAGCACAATTATTTCATGTAAATCGAAGTACTGTAATAAATGCGCTAGATGAACTTATGGCAGATGGTTTAATTCAAGGACAAATCGGAGCAGGAACAATTGTAACAAATAATACATGGTCATTATTAGCAACTAATCCCCCGCCCGATTGGAGTGAATATGTAAAGGCCGGTATTCATAAACCAAGTAAGTTAATGGTGCGAGAAATAAATGAAGCAGAAGCAAATAAAACGCTTATCCATCTTAGTAAAGGTGAACTTGCACCTCATCTTTTCCCGCTCGAAACTATGCAATCTATAATAAAAAACGTCAGTGAGGAATTAGATTATTTCGGATACGAAGAACAAAAAGGTTTTTATCCGTTACGTGAAGCAATAAGCAAATATGTAAAATCATTTGGAATACATGCATCACCGGATTCTATATTAATAGTCTCTGGTGCACTCCAAGCATTACAATTAATATCGATTGGTCTTTTACATAGAAAATCAACTGTTTTACTTGAACAACCTTCTTACTTATATTCACTTCATGTTTTTCAATCAGCAAATATAAATTTATCCGGTATATCAATGGATCATCACGGTATTTTACCTAACGACTTATTAAAACGAATTAAATATAGTCAAAAGAATAATATTTTATATTCAATCCCTTGTTTTCAAAATCCAACGGGGATATTGATGTCCAAAGAGCGAAGAAAAGAAATATTAAAAATATGTGAAAAAGAGCAATTGCCTATCATCGAGGATGATATTTACCGAGAGTTATGGCTTGATGAATCACCTCCAGCTCCTTTAAAGTCGATGGATAAACATGGACATGTATTATATATTGGTAGTCTCTCTAAAACACTTAGCCCAGGACTTAGAATTGGATGGATAATCGGACCAGAACCTGTTATTGATAGATTGTCAGATATAAAAATGCAAACAGACTATGGATCCAGCTCTTTATCTCAAAGAGTAGCTGCTGAATGGATAAATGAAGGTTTTTATGAAGAACATGTAGCAAACGTAAGAAAACACCTGAAAGAACGAAGACAAATAATGATACGAGCTTTAAATAAATATTGTGCAGATATTGCATCATGGGATATTCCTAGTGGTGGATTTTTTATATGGCTAAAGGTTGTACATAACATTCCGATGAAAAAACTATTTTCAGAGGCACTATCAAAAGGAATTCTTTTAAATCCGGGACGTATTTATGAAGAAGAATCAGATCAGTACATTCGTTTATCATATGGATATGCTACTCCAGAACAAATGACTAACGGAATTAAATTGCTCAGTGAATTAATTCGGAAGTTAACGGCATAAAAAAAATCCTCTTTTGTTTTTGGAGGATTTTTTTTATGTATCTTATTTACCACAATTTCATTTCCTGCCCTAATAAAATAAGTTCTTCATAAGGATCTCCGTCAATATTTAATACTTGAGCAAAAGCAGGTTCTGTTTTTAAACCTTGTTCCTTTAAGCGAATAACTTCTTCCCTTATATGGGGATGCTGCATTAATAGCATGTGTTCCACTATCATGTGTCTATATGCATTTTGATTACGCACTGGCTTCGGTTGAGCAAATAATTCAAATTCAAAACCTTCGAATTCAAAATTCACCTTTATCGATTCAGTACCTTTAATTTTTTTCTTTTTTATGTTGAACCCTCCATAAGAACCATATAAAGATCTCATTTCCTGCTCAAAAACATCAAAGTTATATACTTCCATTACAATATCTAAGTCAGATTGAGGAGTATCAATTCTTATAGGGATTGTCCCGCAAAGAACGGGATTATATAAAGCTAAATCCTCCATTATGTTTAGGCTATTCAAAACATCATATATTTTTTGTTGTTTCTCATTGCCCGATTGTAAATATGTAATAGATGTAAACATAGAAGTCTCTCCTTCATTTAACATAATAATCATCTCACTAAATATTTAAATCATTGGGTTTTGTTCTAGGAGTACCTTTATTTCAATATATTAAGCCGAACTAACTATATTTTTCAACTTTTCTCCTATACTGCAATACTATAAAAATAAAAAAGGAGGAATTATTATGAGCATTTTTAACATTCTTTTAACCATACACATCCTATTTGGAACAATATGCTTAATCACTGGTATTGTAGCGATGGTTGCCCAAAAGAAGAAAGGAAAACATACCGAATGGGGCGAAATATATCATGCATCCTATGTTGTCATTACCCTTACGGCAATAATATTATCCATTATCAACTGGGATAAAATCGCATATTTATTTTATGTAGCAATCTTCTCTTATTCATTTGCGATTTATGGATACCTTGCACGAAAAAAACGTTGGAAAAATTGGCTCCATCACCACATTAGAGGTATGCTAGGTTCTTATATTGGTGCAGTCACCGCACTTTTAGTAAATATCGGCATCCATATTCCCATTTTAAATTTACTTCCGCCAATATGGTTTTGGTTTTTACCCACCTTAATTGGTATCCCCCTCGTAGCCAGTGTATCAAAAAAATATAAAAAGCGTAGTTGAAATTAATTACATTTTGATTACTTTCTGATTATTAGAATGAAAAATTATACTCTATGTATCACGAATGATATTATGAGTGTTCGCCCTATGAATATTTAAAATAAAGAGCCGCCCAACTGGACGGCTCTTATTTTCACTTTACAAACGTAACATATTCACCAGAAACCCATTGATTTCCACCAACATTATACCAACCATCTTTATATCCAAACGATTGATATTTTTCACCTTGATACACGTTTTTCACAATGCCGTAATTTGTTCCAGGGCCGGTACGAACACGCAATACATCCGCGATTATAGTAACTACACCTACACCATCATTTGTTGATTGTGAAGTTGCTGGTACATTTCCTCCCGTATAACGAATGTATGATGGATCGTTATAAATCCACTGATCGCCACCTAGATTTAACCAGCCATTTGATTGTCCAAATACTTTGTAGGACTCTCCTTTCCCTAATTGACGAATAACGCCATATCCAGTACCAGGTCCTTTTCGTAAATTTACATTACTACCGTTAATATAAGCAACCCCTACATTATCATTCGACGTGGGAGGAGTCACTACATTTTGAGCACCTTTTCCAAAAGTATCCGTTCCATACCCTTTGTAGTTATATTGCAAATGCGGGCTATCCACAAATCCTTTCCAGTCACCGCCCCATTCAAAACCAATTTGTTTAGCATAACGAATTGCTGATGCCCACGGTTCTTTGTTATAGCCATTCCAATCTTCTGTACCATTCGACTGAATTGGAACAAAATCTAATGCCTGTCCTACTAAGTGATATGAGCGCATCGTTTGTGATGCTCCTTTACGAACATATTCACGTTGTTGCTCGACTGTACGGATTGTTTCATAAATTAATACTTCAATTCCATTGTCGATACAGTACTGATACCACTTAAAAGCTGCAGCTTTCGTATTATCCGCTAATTTATTCAGATTATTTACGTTTCTAGTTTGGTATTTCAATATGCAACATCTCCTTTTCTATTATCATATGCAAAACTCGTCTCATGGGTTGTACATATACCTAGAACGATCCGAAGTACAAATACATAAGAAGCCAATTCATCTAAATAGATTTACATTTCTAGCTTCAAACTTTGTAAACTGAAATCTAAGCAATAAAAAAAAACCGCAACCCAGGTCTTCCAGTTGCGGTTTTTGGTATTTTCTTTTTATATGCAACATGCCATCTTACATTGATAACCCTAATATATAGGTTGTGTAAATTTCCCTTTTATGAATAACACTTCTTATTCATGACTTTTCAAATCCAATATTGAATGTAAACGATCCGGATAATTAGTAAACATCCCGTCGACTCCCCATGAAAGTAACTTTTTCATATCTTTTTCATTATCTACTGTAAATGGATGAACTTCTAATCCGTTTTTCTTTATTTTATTTACATAATCTGAATCAATATATTTGTAATTCATACCAAGACCTATGCAGTACGTTTTATACTTTTCTATCTCTAATTCTGTTAATTGAACTGCTTTTTTATAAGGTAATAATTGTACTAAAGATATATTACTATTTAAGCTATGAATCTTTTGTAGACTTTCTTCACTAAACGATTGAATAATTATTTTATCCTGTATTTCGTAGTGATTAATAATTTCTAATAATTTTTCTTCCATTCCTGGATATTCATTAGGTGATTTTGTTTCAATATAATAGTTCGCATTTTGCCCAAACGTTTCAACAATTTCTGTTAATGTCGGGACTTTAGCATTTTCAAATTCTTTCTTTGCTAAGTTCGGATATTTTTCGTTGAAAAAAGAATCTGCATTTAGTTGCTTTATTTCTACTAATGTATGCTCTTTCACTAGCCCAGTACCATTTGTTGTACGATTTAAGGTTTCGTCATGCATTGCCACTAAATGCCCATCTTTTGTCATTTGGAGATCAATTTCTATATAATCTCCATTCATTTTTTGTCCTAATTTATATGCTGTTATTGTATGTTCAGGCGCATATGCAGAAGCACCTCTATGTGCGATATTTTTTATATGATTTGATTGATTAATAGCTTTAGTATACTTATGTTCATTTATTTTCTGAAAAACAAAGATACTTATTACTATAAAGGCACAAATTATTGTAACGAGATATATCTTTTTCATAACGATTTATAAGCTCCTATATAAAGACGATTTAACTTGAATGATTTACTCAATTAAATGTCGATTTTCCAATACAGTCATTTTGCCGATAGCTTGAAATCCCGATTTTTTATAAATATTGATTCCATCGGGTGAAGCTTGTAATACACAATACGTATTTTTAAATTTATGTGATTCTTGCAGCAGGAAATTGAACATAGCAGATCCGAACCCTTGTCCTCTCATTCCTTCTTTAGTTGCTATGTCATAAATACCAATACTATCTTTTGAACATATCAATGAACCAACAGTTACGACTTCACCTTCATATAACCCTAAAAATAATTTCATATTCTCACTGTTACATATATCAAGATTAGAAATTTGATTATAGAATGCTTGTACATGTATACCTTCTTCTGATGTGCCGAATAGATTAGCTAACGTTTCTCCAAATTTATTTATTTGTCCAGGTGAAGATGCTTGTTGAATAGTAAAACTTACTGGCATGTTTATTGTTGGGGAAATTGTTTTTAAGTCTGCTACCATCGCAATATTCTGTTCCACTTCTTTTAAACCGATTTTAATTAACTCACTTTTTATATCCCGCTCTTGCTCCTCATCCCATAACCAAACACTCATTGGAAAATTTCTTTGATAATAGTATTCTACCTCTTTATATAATTTCTCGATCCCTTCCGTTAAATTATTGTTTAGTAGAGTGATGATATTAAATGTATCGGCAGGTAATCCACAATCAACAGCAATATAATCTTTCGTTTTTTTTATACTCATTCCGGGCACAAATTGTGCAACATATGAAGTTTTAAATGCAAAGTTATCTAGTAGTAGTTGTTTATAATTCATCAATAGTTCTCCTTTTCATAAAAAGTAACACTCGAATTTTTCTATATTAAATATAACATATTAGAAATTTACCATTTTCTATAAAAAGTACCTCTTTAAATTGTGCTCTATAGTTTAAAATAATTAAAAATGATATAACGTTGTCGGAATGAAAAAAGTGGTATATAATAAATATTAACATTACTAGTAATTATTTTAGGTATTCCTAGAATAAAGGAGCGATACATATGAAAATTACTATTTATTTCGGAAGTCATGAAGATCAAGATGTTCGTACTATGGACTGTCATTTAGATGTAGAAGATACAGAAGAGATTGTTTCTGTATCATAATATAAATAGTTAGGGTAAACCCTATCCCTTACAGCGTTTAAGGCACCTTTTATAAGGTGTCTTTTTTGTTATATTTTCATCAAAAACCCTTTACTTTATAGCGTTTTAATAGTAAAATATAAATATACGAACAAACGTTCTTTTTATTTTAAACGTACATGAAGGGATGATTTTAACAATGGCTCCATTAAAGCGCAGAGGAAGAAAAAAGCAAGCACCTATTATTTCAAATACAGGCTTTATCGGCTCTGTCTTTATTGATACATTGGAGTTACAAAAGAAATCCTATTATTTCGCTCGTAAAAAACTTCAAATTGTTCATCACGTACTAGATGGTCTCTCTGGAGCAACAAGTGCTTTATTTAAAGAACATAACATTTCAGCATACATGTCATGTGTGTATTTACATAAACAAAAGAAAATTGGTTTTGTTCTTTCAACAAAACCATTTGAACAAAGTGATGGCGTTGCTTATTTTGTAAATTATTTAATCGAAAAGAATTTTTATGGCGGCCATGATGAAGATGTAGAATATCAAGAAGTATTTAATACAGGTTTTATCGGTGTAGTATTCGCTGATTTATCTAGTATAGATCGCTTTAATTTCGAGTTTGAAATGGGTATGCTAACGAAATTAATGAAAGATATGATTATTCCGGTTAAAGAACTCTTTTTACGCCATAATGTACCGGCTTACATCTCCACTTCTCACTTAGAAGAACAAAACAAATTAGGTTTCGTTCTCTCTGTAAAGCCATATGACGAACGCGCTGAAGCAGATTTATATTTTGAGGCATATTTAAAAGAACGCGGATTATTTATTGGTGATGAAGAAGATGATATTGATAAGATTGTCATTAGAAAAACCGCTGAATTACGATAGAAAAGCGCAGGATGCTGATCCTGCGCTTTTTATAATTTATGAAACTAATTTACCAAATAAACGGTATTAATTTTTTTGTTTTCTGTTTATAGACTGTAAATTGTTCTCCATACTTTTTCTGTAAGTAACCATCAGATTTTGGAATATATTCAAAAACGAATACAAAGAACAGGCCTAGAGGTATAAATAAACTATAAATATTGCTAGCGATAAATGCTAAACCTAACACCCAAAGGCAATCCCCCAGATAATTAATATGAATCGCATATTTAAATAAACCACATGTATATAGCTTACCTTGATTTACAGGATTGTCTTTAAAGGATTTTCTAAGTAGCTCTGAAACTGTGTTTAACATACTTCCTCCTAAAAACAATATCCAACCTATTGTAAGTAATATTAAATTAGGATCCTGATTACTAGTAATCATTAAGATTGGAAAACCTAAATAATAAATTCCAAAAGCAATACTGTTCATAATGGCTTCTTGCCATGAAATCCCTCTAGGCAACCATATAAACATCATAGCCGTTAATCGTAAAGCGGTGATAATCAAAGCTATAAACAGCCCTATTGAAATGCCTGGTTTGAAATAAGTAATGAAAAGTAAGTAATACGCAATGATTAGATAGATAATCTCAGTAACTAAAATTAATATTTTTTCTTTTATTGTTGGCCGGTTTATACCATACATTGTGATACGCTCCTTCCTTTATTCATTTTATAGGAAAATAAACTTCTATGATATTATTCTCCTCCTGTGTGCTATAAGGATTCGTTTTATAAACTTCAAACGGAGCTCCATTCAGTTTATAGTTATTTTCTTCAATCCAAACGTGTAGCTTTGTATGAATAAAAGGTAATTCTTCGTAAGAACCAATAAGCGTAGCCATTGCGCAAAGACCGGGATTAAACACTTTTGTTTTATTTGTGGCTTCTGCAAGGGGAATCGCAATTTCCACATCATAATTTTCAGGTACATATTCTGAACTATGGAAAATAGCAAGTGGTTTTGCAATAGGTAATAAATTTTCAAATGAAATTTTACTAAACAACTCATTAAAGTGTGTTAGGAAATCAACGGTATTAATTTGTTTTCGCTGAGATGATATATTATAGGTTAAGTGATTTACAAGATTAATCTCAATATGATTTAAGTAACCTATGATACTTTCCTCTTCATCTAATTGTTGAATATCACGCTTTAATTTTTTTAATAAAGAAGAATAATATGTTATCTGCTGTGTTAGATCTTCTTGTTTGGTTTTCATTTTAGAGTTAAGCAATTCAGTTTTCTCCCGATTTTCTAAAATATCCTTAATTTCTTCCAGCGAAAATAAATAAGTTTTTAATCGTGTAATCAATAAAGCTATTTCTAATTGGAAAATATCATAGTAGCGATATCCATTCTTAGGGTCTATGAAAGCTGGTTTTAAAAGCCCAATTTCATCATAATAGCGCAGCGTCTTCATTGTAAGATGAGATATTTTTGAAAACTCTCCAATTGAAAGCATAACACTCACCTCCTGTAATTAATTATTTTAAATATACTGCTTCCTGTAAGGGGAAGGTCAATCAACAAAGTTAAATTTTCTTATTGTATTTAGAACGATATTCATCCCCCTCAACCTACAATTTTAAAGTAGTCTCCAAAACGAATATGTAATCTTTTCAAAATTGTTCATGGGAAATCAGCCGATTTTTTCATTTTATAGTATTTGCATTTCTTATCTTGAAAAATGTAGCAGTATCCATTATATAAATAATCTAAGATCTACTAAGCGCTATAATCTTTCGAATGAACTTCTAATATGAAACAATTCGATGAAACTTTAATTACTATTAAATATAAGATTCCCCCTACAATTGTAATCATGTAGGCTGGAATATAATTTAATAATAGACCGGATAGCGCCATTGCTATAGGAAGCATCATTTTACTTATACTTAATCCAATGCTGAGAACCCTCCCTCTATATTCATCAGGAATCTCTTTTTGCATGAAATAAGCTATAGGTATATCAATAAGCACTATAATTAGTCCTAAAAAGAACATAACAACACAATAGGTAATAACGTATACAAAATCATTTACCTCAAAACTTTTGAATAAAACTGGAATTCCTGAAATAATCATAAAAACCGCCAACATAAAGCTTAACTTTTTCAAAAGATAAGCGTAAGAAAAACGATCGGTTATCTTTTTTACTAAAATCGCACCAATTATCATGCCTACTGGAAAAGTCCCTTGAATCATACCAAATTGTTTAGAACCAAGATCGAGAACTGTATTAATAATGTATGGCAATGGAACAGTTACAGCAAACCCTAAGAAGAAATTAAGTGAAATTAAAATACTGAACGTATTTTTTAAGCTTTTCCGCTCCATTAAGTAAGAGTATCCCTCCTTTATATCTTCAATAAAATTAATTTTTCTAATTGAACATTCCTCATTTATGTTTTGCTCAAACAATTTAAAGTTAATAAATAATATGGAAATAGCCGAAAGGATAAATGAAATACCGTTTATAATTATAAAAATTTTAATATCAAAGACTGCAAAAACAATACCACCTAACATAGGACCTAGAATTAAAGATATAGAATCGATAATTTTACTTATAGAGTTAATACTCATTAGCCTCTCTTTGGAGACGATATTTGGTTTTGCAGCTTCTAATCCTATTCCAAAAAATGTTGTAAATATCGTTATAAGAAAGGTAGTAGCATAAATGGTGAATAAGTCTAATCCATAATTACTGCTAAATATATAAACAGTAATTAATAAGCTTCCACTTAGTAAATCCATACAAATGACCAATTTCTTTTTATCAACTTTATCTGCAATTACACCAGCAAATGGATTCATAACAATCATCGGAATAGTTCCTAAAATAAGCGTAATGGCAAAATTTAATGCTGATCCGGTTATATGTAAAACATATAATCCTAATGCAAAACTATAAATAGAGCTACCAAATATTGATACTGTTTTCCCGAATGAATAGAGACACATATTTCTTAGTTCTTGGTTTCTTTTTTTATTTTCTATATGTAATCGGAAACTTCCCATCACTTTTCCCCCTACCTAACTTTGTGTTACGTACATTGTAAGTTCTTGGGTCAACCCAATAGCAATATGTACTATTTGAAAAGTTTTAAGGGGAAATAAATAAAAGATGGGGTTAACCCCATCTTTTTCCGAAAAATGAATATGTATAAATTTCTTCTCCTTGAACAAAGAAATCCTCGTACCTTCCCCCTCGTATCAAATAATTTGAAGTACTTTCATCAATAGATTGAAACTGTAAATTTTCGATTTCTTTTGTTACTTTTGCAGATGTAAAATTCTCTCTGAGTCTAGGTGCAATTTGGCTATTTATGCTGAATTTATTAAATAAAATAAATGAACTTAATAAATAACAATTGTGTTTAAAAAGGGAATTTAATTCACACAATAAGAACTCCTCATATTCAAAACTATAATTACTTGTACCTGATTGATCAATTACAATATCAACAGAATTATTCTGAATAGGTATGTTTAGAAAGTCGGCACAGATAAATACAATATTTCTTTTCACATTTCTTCTCTCAATTACATCTTTTAAAAGTAAAAGTTTATTCAAATCTCGATCAACAGCAATATATAAACACTCTTCCGGTAGTTCTTCATAAATATTTCGTAAAAAGAACCCAATACCAGACCCTAAATCAAGTAGTATTTTTTCATTTAAATCTAATTGCATTAGTTTCTTTTTCGCCCATTCCCCTCCTCTTTGAACATTTTCCAAAAAAGCAGTATCAGTTTCATGAATATAATCCGAAATAGAATCTTCAAGTGATTTCTTTTCATACGCTTTCACTGAGTTGCCAGCTGTTAAAACCCCTGAAATAATCGTGTATTCTTCACCACAATTACAAGTTAACTTTCCCTCAATAATTTGATTCTTATTAATAATGCCATCTTCAAGAATTAAATTTCCGTTACACTTA
Organism: Bacillus sp. 5mfcol3.1; assembly: GCF_900114335.1. Lineage (NCBI taxonomy): Bacteria > Bacillati > Bacillota > Bacilli > Caryophanales > Bacillaceae > Bacillus > Bacillus sp. 5mfcol3.1. The sequence goes on from NZ_FOST01000003.1 coordinate 457,267, forward strand.
ACACATTTAAATAAATGAAGTACTTTTAAATCTATCCCTAAAATTGAACTCGAAATTTCAGTTTCTATAGATAAATTATTTAACGTTTTCTTTAATTTATCTTTTCGTTCCTTTAAGGTTTTTATCTCTTGTTCAATCTTTTCATATTTTACTTTAAATAAAGATTGATAAAAAATATCCTTTTCATAGTCTAAGGATTTCCCTAAATTTTTATAAAGAAACAGTTCTTTAATTTCATTCAAGCTAAACCCTATCCATTTGTACTCTAATATAAGTTCTATATCCTTTTGACAATACTCGTCAAAAAAATAGTGACTTCCTTTTTTCTCAGGAATAACGAGTCCGAGATCCATATAATGTCTAATCGTATCTACACTTACATTATTTACTTCTGCAAACTTACTGATTTTCATCCTAATCACTACCATTTATATATTTGTTTATACATACTTCTTTATTATTTTAAAAAATCCTTTCATCTCCCTATATAAAATTGTTTATATTATGAAAAAGATGTAATTAATTTTAGAGTTCCGCCACATATCCATCAAGCTAAGCTTATTTAAGTTTAGCTACTCTTTTTAATCTTGAATTTTAAAAAAGAGTAGCAGGTAGTACGGTTATGTCTATATATCTAAAAAACTTAAAATTAAACTATGAGTTCATGGATAAATTAAAAACTGCGGCGTAAGTACTACAGTTTCTTCCTTCTTCATTGAGTTGAAATATGTAAAGTTACGTACTTTAACTGTAGCGGACTTGTACTACGCGTTCATATTAATTTTATAGACGTTTAAGGATTTTGTTTTATGGTAAGTATTTTTGCTGTGAAATCAGGATTGTAAATATAGATGAACGTGATTCAAATCAAAAAAAGGTACTCCTAGAAGTACCTTTTTTACTATTCTACATGTGCGAACGCTTTCGAAATTATTGGATATAAATTGATGTACGCATTGTATTAAATGGTGCATTTATAGATGTCTTTTGGTACTCAAAAGTTCCTTGTTGGTGTCCAGAAGCATCCCATTTATAATACCAGCCAACGATTGGTCTTCCGCCAATTATAGTGGAATCAATACTTTTTACATTAGAACCATTCATTTTAGCAAATGGGTTTTGGCCATAGCCCATTTCTTTCGTTGTAATATATAAGTATTTTCCCCCGTGGTTACGCGATGTGCTGAAGCTGTTCTGATTAATTGTTTCTACCCCGCCTAGCTCAGACTCTACTTGTACGACGTTTAGTGAAGTAAGTGGTGCTGCTGGTCCAGCTGAAGCTTCTGTTGCCATTCCTAATCCGACGAACGCTGTGATTGCTAACGATGAAATCCCTAGTGCTGCTTTTTTAAACATAAAAAACATCCCCTTCCATCTATTGTTTTCTCTTTCATTTTCAATATAATCCTAATAACCTTATATGTAAATAGATTGTAGCTGTATAAATATTAGTGCGAATATTCTATTATATATTTCTGCAATTTATTATTTTCATTATTAACTAGCGTATACCGAATTTAAACCATATGAACCATTGTCGCTATTTTTTTGGTTCATAAACAGATGCCTATATTTCTTGTTACTGTATAATAATGTTACATCAAACTGATGTCAGCACACATAGAAACAATAAAAGAGAGCATATTTTAAAAGATTTATTAAAACAAGCTCTCTTTTTATTAATTTGAATGAATCTTTCAGTAAAAAAGTACATTGATTTGTATCCTTTATGTAACAGAAATAATCGTTTTAAAAATCTTGTTTTTATGCTTTTTCCTATTATTCTTAAAGATAATTTATTGAATATTTTTATTGTATTCTAATTGATTTTGAATTCCTGATCTATCAATTTGAATCCAATACTCTGAAATTTTCCCGTTTTCTATTCTATACACTGCACTTGCTATTTGAATTATAGGGAGACCTGTAGGTTCATACCCATCTATTTCTCCTATGTGTGTACCTACTTGTTTCCAGCGTACATATACTTTACTATCTTGTACTAATAATTCTTGAATTTCTAAAGAGAAATTCCCATATACTTCAACCATCTCTCTTACATGCTCAGCGTAATCTTTTGGCGATCTATATACTGTTTGTTCCTCTTCAGATATAACTTGATGTGCCAATACTTTATCTGCCATATATCGATTTGAAAAATCCGGATTACTCCCTGAACGCACTTCTTTAAAGAAATTTCTGATAATTATTTCTGGTTTCATTAAACATCCCCCTTAAAAATAAATCCAATACTAATAACCCCTGAATGTATCGGATAAGTGTTATATTTTCATTCTCACTCTTTCTCAATAAGTATGTCAAGTTTGAAGTGTTGACATTAAAAATTGTAAATTTGCATAGGGTTAGCTGAGCAATGGTTTAAAAATGCAATATTACTAAGTTCGATGGAGATATGTCGAGATCCCATTTTGTTTTAATTAAATAAAAAACCCGTGAATAATTCACGGGTTTTACTTTAATAACTAATTGCTATTGTACCTTCACCTGCATGAACCGCAAATGAAATTGGTAATGGATATAATTTGAAATCCATTTCAGGGAATGCTTGTCTAATATCTGCAATCCATTCTTCGGCTCCATCTTTATCATTAGCATGGAACATATGAAGTACTTTTGGTAATTCTTTTTCAAGTTCATTTTTAATATATTCTCGACATTTTTGGATTTTACGAACTTTCTTTTCAAGTAAAAGCTCTCCACCTTTTACTTCTAATATTAAGTTAACACTTAATAAACTTCCAAGTAAAAATTGAATGCCCTTTACACGACCACTTGCATAAAGGCCTTTTAAACTTTTCGGGAATACGTGGAAAGGTCTTCTTTTTTCATCTACTAATGTTTTGTGTATATCTTGTAAAGTCATACCATCATTGTATAACGATTTCGCTTTTCTAATTAGTTCATCCATTGGATAACTTGTTGTTTCACTGTCTAATACCGTTAATGGAAAACCTGCCATTTCTGCAGCTAGCTTCATATTTTGATAGGTTCCACTTACTTTTCCGCTAATAGCAACTGCAAATCCTTCTTCATATTCTTCTTTGCATTTCGTAAATAACTCTACCATTTCCCCAATATTAGGTTGTGAAGTAGTGACTGTTTTACCTTCGTTTAACGCATTATAAACACGTTCACGTACACCTTCTTCACAATCTTTGTACGACATTCCATCAATAATAACTTCGATTGGGATAACAAAGTTATCTCCTTCTGTTTTTAAATTCGCAGTTGTACTATCAGTAATCCAAGCAACACGCTTCATGTTGTTCCTCCCTTAATTCAATTCCTCTTTTCTAATTTTTCTATATATTTATGTTATAAAAAGAGAATATCCCTGTAATAGTAACAGGACTTTATTGTTTTGGCTATAGTAGATGTATATTAAATGTGACTATTTCTTGTCTATTTCACAAATAAAAAAGAAAATCAAGGAATTTGCTCGATTTTCTTCTTATCATATACTATTTAAAAGTTTCATTATCTAAAATTACAACATAATCATTCGTTAATCTTCCAGCTTCTTTTGTATAACTAACAAGCCTTTGTATATTATCACAGCAAATTTTTGCTCCCCATACGAGTAACGGTACGCCAATAAAATCGATATGGAACCTTCTAGAAAACAGACCACCAAAAGTCATTGGTAAAGGTACAGTTGGTGATGTATTAGAAAAAATAATTTTTTCATGACTTTGATAATGTTTTTGCAAGATTTCTCCTAAATGCTTCATCGCAGGTACAACAACTTTTGATGCGCCACATCCAATCGTATATACAGGATGACCATGTTCATCAATTCCATGAAAAATAATTTTTCCCATATCTTCTGTTTTCAATTTATTAAAGTAATCTACATTCAAAATTTCTTCTTTCGTTAACTTACGATCCGTTGGTAATTTATTTAAATGATACGCTGCAGCAAGTGAAGTTGTATGAGTACCGCCGAAGTCTGTGTAAATGTATATCATATTATCATCCCTTGTTGTAAAAGTTCAATGTTAATTAGTATTACCGTTCTTAGCAATGTTAAACAAGGGATGAATGTATTTACGCTTTTTGTGTTAATTCATTATATTTTTTCCAAATATAATAACGTCTACTAATCACGGTGCCTAATGTAATACATAAAAAGGCGTTTGTTACAACCATTAATGTCTGGTGTGTACTACCAGAAAACATACTTTGTTTAATTATAATTTTTGCTCCTAAAATAATAAGAAGGATTATTGTACTTACCCAATTTCCTTTTCGTAGTACATGACCTGTTTCACTATCTACTCGAAATGTTAAAGCTCTTCCTCGTATAATTCCAAGACCTAAGCCGATTCCAAGCATTACAACAAACAGTAGTCCTTGCAGCAAAGTTATTTGTCCCATATGAATAATGGACTGGATTGTTACAAAGCACAACAAAGCCGGAATGAGACAAATACGGTTTATTTTCACTTTTCGTTCTTTACTTTGCATCAAAACAATAATAAGAACAACAAGTAAAATATCCATTTAGAATCCTCCTATAAACTTGTTTATCTTTAAAAATTATATTCTCCTCTTTTCATTCCATACTTGAAATACGATAGCTACTTTCAAGTGTAAGATGGAAAATGTGATTTCTCATCAGCCTTAAGCATTATTTATAAAAATAAAAAGACGTACTTTTTACTCGTACGCCTTTAATAACTCGTTTAAACTCCTATTTATCAACTAATTCCACACCTTTAGAATTAGTTTTACCCAACACTCGAATGTTAAATTTATTAATGGCTTTTAAAAAGATATTATAAATAGAATATCCAATAATAGAACCTATAACATTACAGATCACATCATCAATATCAGTAATACGTCCCACTCCACTAAATAAAGACTGAATTAATTGTAGCAATTCAATACTAACTGATATAGTAAATCCCAATAAAATAGTATTTTTGAACTTTTTATATTTATCCCATAAAATTGGTGCTAAAAATCCTAAAGGCATTAATAATAAAATATTCCCGCCTACATTTCTTACAATTAGACCAATCATAAATAGGGCATCCCCATCATAAGCACTACCAATTTGATTGATGTCTTTAATAATTGATGCAAATGGAATTATATTGACCGAGCGATTCAGATTTTCAATATTAGAAGGAAAACCGATTGGTAAAGGGAATAAAGTTACTGCAACAACCATACAAATGTAGACCACGAATAAAAAACTTATTATTTCTTTCCACCAAATCATATGTTTTTTATTTTTTGTACCAATTAATATTCCACGTACAATTAAATAACAAATAACCCCTAAAATAATAAACAAACTACCGTTGATCATATACAAATTGTTAACACATCCTTTCATATGAATTAATAATTTAAATTTACAATTATATAGTAATGTTTTTTAATTTAAAAATCCATATAAACATATGTAATTGTGCAGAATTACAAAAACCCCTTATTTAATAAATAAAGGGTTCCTCGTTAACTAAAATATTTTTCAGAACAGAAACAATCATAAACCCGTTTAAATTATTTTCGTATCTCTTCTTTTATATCCATATAATTAAAAAGTTCTTTCTATTTCTGTCATTAATTTTTCAGGTCCTGCCCCTTTATTCGATGGAATAACTAAAGTGATTCCTAATTCTGGATATATGGCCGAGCGAAAACTGACGCCTGGATCATATCCCATTACATGATATTTGAATACCTTGTTTTCTCGTGTTTCAATCCATATTCCATATCCGTAAGACTGTTTATCATTTACATGAATGTGGGGAGTTAAAAGTAACTTTGTATATTCCTTTCCTAAAATTTCATTATTAAATAGTGCCGCCCAAAATTTCAACATGTCTGGTGCAGTAACATATGCACCTCCATCAGCCCCTCCTTTTATTGGTATAGAGTAAGCGTTTGTTCTCCAATTTTGGTTGGTTTCGTCCTTTATATATCCTAGAGCTGTATGTCTTGGTAATTTATCTAACGAAAAATAGCCAGAATCATTCATGCCAATCGAATTAAAAATGTTTGTTTCTATATACTCCGTAAATTTAAGTCCCGTCTGTTCTTCTATTATTAATCCAAGTATGATAAAACCTGCGTTGTTGTAGTGAAACTTACTCCCAGGTGTAAACATCATATTACTGTTTTGGAATAATGGTAAAAAGTCTTTTAAGCTCTTTAATAGATACATAGGTGTTTGTTTCCAAAGATCCTCGAAGTTATCCATAATACTTTCATCAAAATAATCTGGTATACCAGAGCTATGCGTTAGTAGTTGATGTATTGTAATATCTTCATCGAAGTTTGGAAGTTTTATCTCTAGACAATCCTTTAATTTTGTATGAAAAGAAATAACACCTTTTTCAACAAGTTGACAGATGCCAATTGCAGTGAAAATTTTACATCCTGAAGCAATGCCAAATCTTGTTTGTATCGTATTGTTTATACATTCACTTTGGTTTGCGTAACCCATTGCTTTTTCATAGATTAAGTCTTTTTCTTTTTTTACTAAAACTACCCCAGAGAAATCTATTTTCTTTTGTATTTCTTTTACAATTTTATTAATTTCATCTTTTGTTTTTATCACGACAACCACCCTTGTCTTTCGGTATTGTTCTTTACCCTTATTAATTTTTCCATATAAAGGGGAAAGAACCCTTTTATTAAATACGATAAATTGTTAATGAGAACACAAAGTTCATTTCGAATGTATGCCGCTATTTGTGGGCAGTAGGACCCCCATCTCAAAATTCAGCGAAAGCAAAGAAGTTAAGTGGGGACCCTGCTGCCCGTAAAAGCCCGATTGGTGAGGGCTGATAATCAGTGGGGGATGCCCCCCTGATTAAAGTTTCACTTTATTGATTCAGTAGAATACAACTTAGATTGTGATGGGAATAAAGTAAACACACACAAGACGATAGTAATAAATAACATGATCAATGAACCTACAATAACTACAAGTTGTATAGAAATGAACTGAGTCGCAACACCAGATAATATTGTAATAAAGATTGTTACTAACGCAATAACAAGTCCATATATACTTCCGATCCGTCCCATTATATGAACGGGAACGTTATTTTGGTAAAACGTATAAAAGCCTGTATTTGCATATGCCATAGAGAAAGATAAAATAAAGAATCCAATAGCAGCTATTAAAAATATATTTGAAAAAGCATAAATTAAATAACCAATTGCGATGAATAATGATCCTATTCCAATTAGAAATGAAGGTGCTAATTTCTTTGACAAAATTGTATTTGTTATGGCACCTAAAATAAATCCTGCACCAGCTATACTAACTAGAAAACCATATTCACTATCTGTTAGTAGTAATACCTCTTTCGCAAACGATAGTTCAAGTGAATCAGTAGCAGTTGCTAATACGAACATACTTTGAAATAAGAAATACACACATACGACATACACATGTTTTCTACTAAAATTTATAACAGTGTTCCAATCTTTTTTTAATACTGTAAGAGATAATGTATTACTTGTTGTATCCGAAGCTTCTTTCTTATCAAGATTAGGTAAAAGTAATGTAATTAATCCTGATAAGAGAAATGCTATAGCATTCATATATATAGCAAACTCTGGTGTACCTGCAATTAATAATCCCCCCGCTACTGCTGGTCCAATTAATGATGCACCAGATCCTATTAAAGTACGTAATGAGTTGAAACGTTGTCTTTGCTCTACTGGAATTAATTTCGTCATATACGTCATAGCAGTTGGCTCATAAATTGCACTGGCCATACTTATAAAGAATACGAATACATAAACAATCCAAAGTGACGGAAGTAAAGGTAAAATAGCGATAAATAACGCACGATATATATCGAGGTGAATCATTAATTTCCGTTTATTTAAACGATCAATCATACTCCCAGACCAAGCGTTTGTAAATAAAGTGGCTAATGGTTTTATTACATATAAAGTAGCGACAGCTAAGGCTGAGCCACCCATATGATAGACAAGTACATTCAGTGCTATTAAGTAAATCCATGCCCCTAAATTCGCAATACCAACTCCGGACAATAGTAATAAAGGATATTTCCAATCTTTAAGTAAATTTTTCATTTTTGGCCCCCGCTTTCAAAATTGTTTTACAACAATAAAAAAATCCCACCCCCAAGACTTTTAATCTTAGGGACGAGATTTATCATCGCGGTGCCACCCTAGTTTGTTAATATGTCACCATACTAACCTTATCAGGTACTGCATTCTAATTCATGCTTATACCATAGCTCTATAACGGGAGCTCCCGTCACACCATCCCCTAATAATAAGTTCCGATATGCTGCTCAGAGGCTTGGTTCAATAAAGAATTTTTACTCCTTTTCAGCTACATGGAGCTCTCTGTGAAAAATTCATTTTATTTACTCTTCTCTTCACTGCATTTATTTTTTCCATATTATCACATATGCATTTAACTGTAAATAAACAATAATCAGATATTTAACAACGTGTCACTTTTAGTTCTTTTATTTATTATTTTTTCTAAAAATTACGGTGCGTGAAATTACTCGCAACTCTAACGAAAGAGCTATTTGCATATAGCTCCTTCCAAATGCCTGGATTAATTCGTATTCGCCTCTGTTAACGGTTGTAACGGCGGTTCTAATTCTAGTTCTAGTGTATCTCCTTCTTGTAAATCTTGTCCTTTTTCAATACTTTGACTCGTTACATAACCCGTACCAGAAGTTTTCAAATCTAATTTCAAAAGTTTAGAGAAATACATAACATCACGCATGGACCACCCTTTTACATTTGGCATTTGTGCGTTATTCCCTAATAAAAATATACGATCACCTTCACTCATTACCTCGCCAGACTGTGGATATTGTTTTATTATTTTTCCTTCTCCTAAAATTATCGGTTGGAGTTTCTCTTTTTTTACATTATTCTCTACCGTATCCATCGATTGATTTACATAATTTTGTACTTTTAATTGAGATTGTTTTGCTGCATCAGCTATTTGTTTTTCTGTATACGGTTTCACCTTTAAATATTCAAGGCTGTTTTTTATAACAGGTTTAAATATTTCAGCAAGAGGCTGAGCTCCATACTCATCTCCTTTTAACTTTGGCTGCTTAATAGCTAAGTATACGATTAACTCCGGATCATCAATTGGAGCCATTCCTAAAAAGGAGAAAATGTAATTCTCTTTCCCTTCCATATATCGGCCGTTTTCAGGATTCGGGATTTGTGCTGTTCCTGTCTTACCTCCAATTGGATAACCATCTACTTTATACATTGTACCAGTTCCTTTTGAAGATGTTATAACACGCTCCATTAAGCTTCTAACCTTGTCCGCTGTTTCTTTTTTTATCGGATTCCCAATTTCTTTCGGTTGATTTTCCATAATAACTTCTTTGTTTGTTGGATTTACAACTTTATCAACGATATATGGTTGCATCATTTTCCCGTCATTTGCTATAGCAGTAGCCGCTTGGATTAATTGAATCGGAGTTACTGTAGAACCTTGACCGAAAGAAGTTGTAACCTGTTGAATTTGTGTATTTAATAATAAAGTATTTTTCCTTTCTCCAGGTAAATCTATCCCTGTTTTTTGATTGAATCCAAATTTATTCATATATTGCTTAAATTTATTTGGTTTCAGTAACTGATCTTCTAAAATAGAAAAAGCTACGTTTGATGACCTTTCAAATCCTTCATCAAATGTAATTGATCCCCATCCAAATCCACCATTATGGTCTTTTATATCAGATGAACCAACGGAATATTTTCCAGATTGAAAATATTCTTTTCCGTTATATACACCTTCATTAATGGCAGCTGCTAATGTAAAAACTTTCATTGTTGAACCTGGTTCATATGCATTTGCAATCGGGTCATTTAAAAAGTATTCGATATCACCTACATTAGGATTGTAACTAGGTTTACTAGACATCGCTAAAACCTTTCCTGTTTTTGGATCAGCAATAATGCCAATTAACATAGAAGGATCATAATGTTCTTGCGCTTTGTTCATCGCTTCTTCTAAAAAACTATTAATTTGTTTATCAAGCGTTAAATATACGTTATTCCCATTTTTAGCTGGTTCTACTTTACCTATATCATTTGTAAGCGGAATTCCCCTTCGTGTACCCACATATTCTATATTTCCGTTTGTAGAGCGCAAATATTTATCCAAACTCTTTTCAAGCCCAAACTTCCCTTCCGTATTCCCTTTATCATCTGGTCTAGCAAAACCAAGTATATAGGATGCAAAGTCTTCATTCGGATACACTCTTGCTTTTTCTGACATAAAAGATACACCTGGTATTTTTAAATCATTAATTTTTTCCTTCTTTTCCCTAGATAAGTTCCGACCAATTTTCCCAATTTCAACTTGCGTACGCCCTTCATGAAAGTTTTTTAATACTTCTTCTTTATCAATTTCAAGCGCATCGGCTAATTGTTGTGCGGTTTCATCTTTATTTTTCACTTTATCTTTTCCTTTTAAATTCACAACAACTCGATACGTTGTAGAATCTTGTACTAACACCTTTCCGGTTTGATCATAGATAGTGCCACGATTCGCTTCTAAAACACCTTTTTTATTATGTTGTTCATTCGCGAGATCCTTTACATTCACATTATGCACGACTCCTACTGCCTGAATATAGAATATACGCAAAATCATAATAAGAAACAAAACAATAAAAGCAATCATCATATATCGAGCGCCTTTATTCGTTTGGAGTTTTTGCATACTTATCTCCTCTCTTTTGGAATGGATTCGTACGAAGATCCGTTTTAAAATTTGTAGTTTTTGTTTACGATACTATATGTTTCGAAGTTTTCTTTTTAATTCCTTTAAAACAATGCAAAACTAACTGTTGTTATTTTGTGTTATTATTTTATATATTTAAAATACGGTGCGTGAAATTTCAGAATATTAATTAGTACAACTTGATTACAGAGCACTCTAAACTCTTTTCGTATTTCCTATAAAAAAATTCCCCTCTGGATGTCCAAAGGGGAACTTTTTATAGGAAAATTATGCGATATGGTTATATTTCGCTAAGAAAGGAATTCGTCTCGCTACTAATGCATACATTTTGAATACAAGTTTCGCTATTGGTTCAAACATACGTGTACTTTGCATTACTAAAGCACTCGTAATAAGTGTTAAGAATGCTGCACCAAGTATATCTAAAGGATAATGAACACCTACGTACATACGTGATATACCGACTAGTACTGCCCATAATAGCGCGATATATTTCAGTTTTTCTCCTCTAAGAATAAATACGAAGGCGATTGAAAATACAAGTACAGAATGATCACTAACGAATGATGAATCTGCTGCATGTGGTACTAATTGATGTACATCATGTGATACGAACGGACGCGGATGGTAATATACCGCGTGTATAAGAACATTTACTAATAATGCAATAATAACCGAAAGCGTCGTATATAAAACTGTATATTGTTTTCTAATTGCCTTTTCTTTCTTTCCATTATTAAACCATAAGATAAACATAAATAGAACGGCTACGTATGCAGCGCTATTTGTAATAGCAATCATTAACGTATCTAATAGTTTGGATGAATCAGCAAAATTATTAAACCACTGAAATACTGTGTAATTCATTAAACTCTCTCCTTACATACAAGTGTTCTTGATTTACACAGTATACAATACCATTATGAAAATAGGCTTAAACTTTTTTCATCTAATTCTCATTTTACTATTACTCATGTGACAATTATTAAACAAATTTTATACGCTATTTATGTATAAAGCCGGTAAGCCTTTATAATAAGGCGGTTCGTATTTTTTTCATGTTTGAAATACATAACATATTCATTTAAATATACTAATTGCAAAATCATATTTTTTAATTCATTTGAAGTACAATATTTCCGAATTGTTCCCCATGTTCCATACGGCTTAGTGCTCGAATTGCTTCTTCTAACGAGTAAACCTTATCAATAATTGGTTTAATTTGATATTTTTCAATAAACTTTATCATCTCATTAAATTCCTCACGGCTACCCATGGATGTTCCCATAATATCAATTTGATTATAAAATAATGCGCGTAATGGTAATTCAATTTTATCTCCTGAGCTTGCACCAAAATTCACGATTCTTCCATTTGGCTTTAATACATCAAAATATTTCAAGAAAGTTGCCGGGCCTATACTATCTATTATTAAATCTACTTTTTCACCTTGTAAGCTCTCTTCCCAATTTCCGGTACTATTAAAAGAAATATCTGCACCATATTTTTCAGCAAGTTCCCTTTTATTCTCTACCCTTGAAGTAACACTCACTTTTGCGCCGATTGCTTTCACGAATAACATGGCAAATGTAGCTACACCACCGCCTATTCCCGGAATTAAAACATGTTCACCGCACTTCAATCTACCCTTTGTAAAAAGTGCTCTATATGCTGTTAATGCGGATAAAGATAAAACACCTGATTCTTCCCAAGTAAGATATGCCGGCTTTTCTACTACATTTTCAGCCGGTACAATTACATATTCAGCAAACGTTCCATCTTTCGGTCCACCTAGCACTTCCGGTAACTCCGGTACTTCAGTAGCATGTTCCCATCCAATACTAGGATTAATAATAACTTCTGTATGTAGTGTAATATTTGAAACTCCTTCTCCTATTTCTGTAACAATTCCTGAGCCATCTGACCCTATTACTAATGGTAGATCCATTTCTTTTCTATTGTTTATAATAAATAAATCCCTATGATTTAACCCTGCAGCTTTTAACTTTATTTTTACTTCACCTGCATTAGGACTTATCTCAGGTGAAAATTTATATTCTAACCCCTCTAATCCTTTTTCATATTGATGTACAATAGCTTTCATTACTTAATTCCCCCTTAATATTTCCAATGTACTAGAAATATCAAAATAAATAAAATAGTTTGCCTCCAATAATTAGAAATTATATATTTTGTCATGAAAAAAACAAAAAATCCTCTCCCTATAAAAAGTATAGGAAGAGGTTTCAAAACTAGTTAGATAAGAATCTATAAATTTATTGAATTCTAGCCAATTCTAATATTTTTCGAATAAATGGCGCTTTTGCCTTTGTATATGAAACACGATCAAAAGCATATGTAATAGCAAGCCTCTCTTTTAATTCTCTATATTCTTTACGTGCCCATTCATGGCTTATTAGAAAGTCACGAAATAAAATATTGTTTCTCCACTCATCACTATTATAAATATAAATATGCAAATGATGAGTACCCGCTCTCCATTTTCCCTTTCTAAAAAAACGCCAATTGGTTGCATCTTTTGGAACATACTCATATCCAATTTCCGATAGAACTTCAATCCAGTTTTCAGTAATTTGTAAGTCTGTTACGCCAATCATCATATCAATAAGAGGTTTAGCTCCTAATCCTTCTACTGCTGTGCTTCCTATATGTTCAACAGCAATTATTTCTTGTCCTAACAAGGAACAGAATTTCTCTTTTTCTTTTATATACTCTTCAACCCAGTCTTTTTGATATGCTTTAATAACAATTTGTTGATCCATTGTATTCACCTCTTTATAAGTGTTTATCATTATATTTATAAAATTTTATATTATTAGCATAGGATTTCCATAAAATATGTCGAATAGTGGCATGTACAACATAATTATATTAAATGTGAGGTAATCTATGAAAGATAATTCCGTGGAAATTCAGTTAAATAACGTAACATTCCAATTAAAAGAATATCATAATTTTGATTGGCTTATTAAATTAGGGACCGTATTTGCAGTTTTTGACCAGCAAGACTCAGGTAATATAAGTTTTGGTGTAGAAAAAGATGGGCATAAGAAATTTATCAAATACGCAGGAGCACAAGCAATTGCATTTGAAGGAACAACGGGTCACGCTATTAAAAGGCTAAAAAATTCAGTTACTATCTATGAAGATTTAAAACATGAATCGCTCATAAGACTAATTGATCATTTTCCAGCTCAATCTGGATATGTATTAATTTTCGATTGGTTTGATGGTGAATGTCTTCATTCGCATTGGAGTTTCCCACCTCCTGAGAAATATAAAAATCCAAACTCACCATTTTATAAATTTAGGCATTTATCTGCTATAGAACGAATTCATTCCTTACATTCCCTTTTTTCTTTCCATACTTATGTAGAAAAGAAAAACTATGTAGCGATAGATTTTTATGACGGTAGTATTTTATATAATTTTAATACAAACGAAACAAAAATTTGTGATATAGATTTATACAGTAAGAAACCTTACATAAATAAAATGGGCCGGCTATGGGGTTCCTCCCGTTTTATGTCACCAGAGGAATTTGAACTAAACGCAACAATTGATGAAAGAACAAATGTATTTAATATGGGAGCAATGGCTTTCTCACTTTTAGGCGGTGAAAAAGATCGTTCTTTTATAAAATGGGAAGCAAGTAAGGAATTATATGAGGTAGCGTATCGTGCTGTAAATAACAATCGAGCAGAACGGTATGCATCAGTTACAGAATTCTACGAAGCGTGGTTAAAAGCAGCTAACGCAGAAAATATATAACCTTAAATTATTAAAAGAAATATAGAGTTTATACTATACTTGTTTTGTTTTCTTTGCTATTGCAAACTTCAAAAAAGCTGCAAGTAGGAGGAGGAGCGGTATTCCCTGAATAAAGAGACATCCTCCAAAAAAATCAAGCGTAGTGCTATATGGAGAGTCTGTTGCCATCACACCTATAAATAAAGCCATTGGACTTGTGAGTAGATTTATCCCTAAACAGATCATTATCAATGATAGATTTTTAGCCTTAATTTTTGATGAACCAGACAAGAAAAATAAAAATATCGCAGTACCAAATATAAGAAACAGTGTTACATAAAAACTTACCATAATATCCCTCCATGAATCTAATTGTACCATTAGAAAGGACAAATTTGAATAAATAGGATATTTATGTAAGTCAGATATAGTGTCTCTTTATCAGTGGCAAGAAAAAAGTGGATCCCTACTCTCTCACAAGGAATCCACTCTTTCTATTTCTACAACTCTATTTATATACGTTCCTCTTTTTGTCCTTACGAGAACTGCCATCACTAGATCATTAACATAATTATCTTTAGCGGAAGTTAAAGGTTTTTATTTTCTTGCTCAATTAAAGCACCTGTTAGTTAAAGATTATGGATAATTAATTTGAAAGTTTTTTATCTAAATACACCTTTTCTTTTGGAAAGCCAATCTTCTAAGGCATCTTCGTGTAGTTTTGTGAATAATTTTGGTATTTGGTCTATTGGGAAGTATTTTAAATCCAAAGTCTCAATACCATCTACAGTAAGTTCTCCACCAATTGGCTTACATTGAAAACAATGAGTGATAGTCTGAGCTTTATCTCCGTTCGGAAACTCACCAGAATATTTAGAATAGACACCTATAAGATGTTCAACTTCAACATTTAATCCTGTCTCCTCAAATATTTCTCGTTTAGCGGTTTCTTCAAGAGATTCTCCAAGTTCCATAGCACCACCTGGAAGACCCCATTCATTTCTATCTCCCTGTTTTTGTAAAAGAATTTCATTTCGTTCGTTATAAACAATACCTCCAGCAAAATTAAGAAATATTAAATCATGTCCTACTTTTCCCCGGATATAACGAATGTAGTCCTTATTTGTAGTCATAAATTCCCTCCTAATTTATATATAAAATACAAATTAATTATATATAAAGATAGAAGAAAATAGTAACAAAAATGATAATATTCCTTATTCTCATAAGGGATTTGCCCTTTACTTTTTATCAATCTATGCGTTTATTAACCATTTCTTAAAACAATTTTATCGCAGTTCTAAAAATTGGTGTCCTCTAGTTTTCTAGCCGGACTATATTCTATTTTCAAGCCCATTTCTATCTCCCCATGAATAAAACTCAACGTTCTGTTTATACTACAACTACATCTAGAGACACATCACTGTTTAGAGCGGCTAGGTTTTGTTAGCTGCTCTTTTGTGTTTTACACAAATAAAATCAATAACTCAGCATACAATATCTATGTAGCTAGACTATTACCTCTGTATCGAGCAGTTAGGCTGGGCTAAATGCTCTCTTATTTATGACAAAATAAAACTTTTAAACAGAATTACTTTCGTATAACATTTTCAATCTCGCTTACACTATAACTGTAAATTTAAGTTACACATCTATTACTTGTAGGGCCTAATTTTCTTTTGTGTAACAATTGGTTAGCTCATAAAGTTAACCAATTTGTTGCCTTAAATATTTTTTATTTCTCAATACTTAATACCTAGAATTAATTCTAATTTATTGGCATTAAACTATTGACATTGATTTTCCTCATATGCAATTTTTGAAAAGGCCTTTTCTCTCACATTAGGCTCTTTTATTTATTAAAAAAAGATTATTTTATATAGATTACTATAAGCATCCATAAAGCCAAAGCACCAATGATAGCGAGTACTATACGTGTAGATAGTATCCTTACTTCAAAGTCTGTTTTCTTGGAGGGTTCAGGATATGCAATTATGTAAACTCCCTTTAATAATGCAAGCCATGCAATAACCGTTAGGAATCCCTGCCAGTTGAATACCCATACATTATGTAGAATTACAGTACCTAATCCTAGGAAAATTGATAGAAAACCATACATAATACCAAACCCTCTGTCTTCAACCACTAATTTTTTTAAGTCACGTAGCACCGATGGACGGACGAAAAGTATTCCCGATACGATAACCGTCATCCATCCCCAGAACAGCCCTAAAAAAGTACTAGTTTCCATTATTATTTCACTCCCCTCAATTATATTTATATTTCAGATATTCCTTCCTTTAGAACAATTCCAGCACTTTTATGTGTAGGTTAAAGTCTGCTCTTTTTTAATACAAACATTCCGTATTCAATGCCCATACTTAATCACACCATTTCTCTACAAAATGAAATTTTTATTAATCTTCCTCATCTCCGTAACAGTTATATAATTCCTAGCATTCTTCCGACTTGCTATTCTACTTTGATTCACTGGTCTTGTATAAAAACGAACTGTTGCATGAAGTACGATCATATACTCAGCGTACTCCTGTATAGTTCTAATCCATAGAAATGATTCACTTTTATAAACGACGTACTCCTTTACGTTCAATGTTCATTCTCCCTTTTGATTAAAATAGCGCTTTTATTAAAAGTTTCTATCTTTATCATTCCCTATCCGCTTCTACTGTGCCAAAGCTTGTACTATTTGCATACGCTATTAATAAGTAAGAAGATAGGAGGTGTAAATAGAATGTCTTGCATTATCACAGGGTTAACTCAGCCACTTTGTTTAACTCTTATTTATAATATTTCTAACGGTAAACTTGTATCCTCCTCCGTTGAGTACGGATCATGTTCACTATCAACAGAATTTGATTATGATAGTAAGAATCTAGTTATTAGAGTGCCATTTACTGGTGAAGGTACACTTGTATTTAACAATAATTTCGAAGCAAGTTGCGTCACAACGAATATAACTCAACCGTAATCAAATTTATTTATCCTTAGGGAAAAGTAGAATTGTACTTCTATTTCCCCCCTTCTCCCTCCTTTAGTAAGATAAAACTCGCATTGATAATTCAAATAACGATTTTGTTTCAAAATTGCACCATCATTAAAAACATACATACAATATGATGTGAACCGTTTTTTCAATATACATCTTAGTCATAGGGCGCTTTAAAAGGCGCTCTTTAGTTTTGAAATAAAGAATTTGTTCGCTTTTTTGATACATTTATGAAACATTCATATGTTATCTTCAGTACGTTCTTTTCTCTTTATAATGCCGTGTGAGATATACTCAGATTTGAAGCCCTAGCCCCCCTAAATCTAGGGCTTCTCTATTCAAATAACATTTTTATTTAAATTTAATAAAACCTCCCTTTATCCAAATAGATTCAAATTTAGCTATTTAGCATATATAATACTTTTAAACAATTTAAATTCTATACATAAACAATGGAGGCTTTAAAATGGGGAGTGTCCAAAATTTAACACCACAACAATCAATCTCAAAAAAACAAATTGACCCTAATAAGAATCAACAAACGAATAAAAAGCTAAAACGTCGTCTGTTATTAGCACTTGCTTTTATGCTACCTATGGTTATTTCCATTCAAATCTACATTTATAAACAAGAAGATATGATTCAAGAAAAACAAATTACACTTAATAAAGAAAAGAAAAAATTGTCTGAATTAGAACTAATAGGACGTTATTTTGAAAACGATGTTAAAACTTTAACAGAGAGCGAAGAAGGTATTTTAAAGTTCGCAAGGAAACTATATGGATTCTCCAGACCTAATGAAACTATATTTCAAATAGCTGAATGACTTTTCAATACATAAGCGATTGTCATTAATCAAGGAGTGAGTTAATGATCATCCCTTTTTATCAAAATTCTATCAAATAACTATTTTATTAAAACATTTCACCTTTTAACTGGACAAGCATATATTATTGTATGGAGTCATCCACTCATAGAAATCTACCTTTCTTGTCCAAGAGCACGCTTATATGCGTGCTCTTTTTGATTGTATATAAAGACTTCACATACATTAGAAATATACATACAATACTCTTTTAACTGCTGTATTTGCTCTGGATCACGTATTGGTTGAACAAAATTCATTATTCATTGCCTCCCTTTTCTTCTGTCCCGTAAACTTCTAATCCAAGTGCAAAAGCAAGTTTATAAAACGCTTTAGACTTCCAGCGTCGATAAGTGCGCTTTGACATCCCTATTTCGTTATAAACCATGTAATTACATACGTCCTCTTCTTCTAAATAACGTTTATAAATAATATCTCTTTGAATGCTTCCTGCACGCCCGTTTTCTAATCGATTTAGAAACTGATCAATACGTACTAAAATTCTTTCAAGCCACTCTTCTCGTTCGTTTTATTGAATATTTGCTATAGCAACATCTTCTAATGGTTTTCCAACTGTAAGTGTAGGACCATGCTCACGTATTTCATAAGAAGGAGTGACTTTCATTTCTTTACGTATTGTCCCAAATTGTCTTTGTATACGTACGCTTTCCAACACACCTTCTAATTCTTCTTGTGTCGCTGTTCTATCAATTTTTGGTAAGAAAGATAATTGTTTAGTCATGTAAGATCACTCCTTTTTATTTTTAGATTACTTTTGTCTTATCGCTCCGCGTCTTCGTTCATAACAAGGTCTATGCATTCCCATTAACTCTTTAATTTCACGAGTACTTAATTTCTCTTTTGGTTTTGTTTTATTTTTCTTCTTTCCTTGCTTGGATTGCTTTTTCCATTCGCATAATTGGGCTTTTAGTGCCTTCATATTTCCCCATCTCCCTTTTCAAAATAAAAAGGACACCTATTCCTAAAACAACTTTAACTGCTGCTTTAATGAATTGGCGTCCTCTAGTTTTCTAGCCGGACTGTATTCTACTTGCGTTCACTTTCTATTCAAAGGATTATTTTTTTGGGTTTTATTAAATAAACCAGTCTCTTAATACATCTAAGAAACTGAAAAAATTCACACTAGCGGCCCTTTATATGGAATACGTGGCATATTAATGAAATCATACGTCACAATATCTTCTATATTTGCCAGATAGGCATGTAAGCTTTCAATTAACATAAGATTAGGTATACTTTCTTTTTCTTTTATCAAAATAATAGGCTTTTGGAATGCATATGCGTAACCAAGTTCAAAAGCCGTGCCACTATCTACACATCCATTCACAAAATCATGAATTGCCACTACTACATCCGCTCTTCTTAAATATTTTAAATCATTATGAAAAACTACAGTTCTCCACTCCGTAGATCCAAAAGTTAAATGTTCATGTTGATAAAACCTAGCTGAAAAAATATCTGCAACAAAAGGATTGTTACCAAGCGCATTTTCTAGTCTCTTTATCCTGTTAATTTGTTCATCATTAAAAAATGGACCTGCTATAAATACCCTAACTACCCTGGTATTCTTTTTTTTCATACCACCTATACCTCCTTTCGCCCTTATAAACTTTAAATATTCCGTGTATTACAAAGATATTATCGTTTATTTTAAAATTATGAATATCTATCCCTTGAATAAAACCAAATATTCTGTCAATAATGAAAACACATGATTATCTTTCTCCGATTTCCTTATTTGAGTAGTTAGCTTTTGCTAGCTGCTCTTTTATTTGCGAACACTTTAGACAAGATTTCATACAATATATCCAGTCCTTTCTTATAATTTGAGCTCGTCACTTTCGTTATAAAAATAGGGTTATGTCCTATAACTTTTTTCAGGAATCATCCATATGTTATATCTGAAAAAGTGGCTCTGCTTTATAAAAAGGTGGTTGCGGAAACTACCGCCTTTTTATTTATGACAAAATGAAATTTTTATTCAGTTTCTTCTAATTCATGTATACATGCCATACATAACTCACTAACTTCATCGATCCAATCCGTTTCCTCTAAACAGTTACTGCAGCGTTTCATTCTACTTCATCCTCCAATACCTTGACAGTTATATAATTTCTAGCATTCTTTCGGTTTGCTATTCTCCTTTGATACGCTGGTCTTGTATAAAAACGAACTGTCGCAGGAAGTACGCCCATATAATTAGCGCATTTCTGTATAGTTCCGATACATAACAATGATTCACGTTTATAAACGACGTACTCCTTTAAGTTCATTTCTAAGTCCCCTTTTCTAATAAAATAGCGTTTTTGTTTAGTTTCACTCTAAAAGTAAAATTTTCATTTTTTCATTCAATCAAGTTCATAAAATATTCTTTTCCCCCGATAAAATAATGATTAGGTGTCCCACGCGCATTTTATCCACTGGAAATAATACCTTTCACGTACTTACGTATTAGAAACTTCATTTCTGCTTCTTCTCCACTAGCAATTTTGTTCACTTTTTTGATACATTTATGAAACATTCACATGTTATCTTCAATATGTTCTATTCTTTTTGAAAAACCATGTGAGAATACCAAAATAAGAAGCCCTAGAGCCCTAACTCTAGGGCTTCTTGTTTTCAAATAAGGATTTTGCTAAAAAACTACACATTTATTAAGAACATGCATAAAATATAATGTGGTATTCTTTTTCAATATTAATGTTTATCCGAGAGCGCCTTGAATGGCGCTCTTTAATTTCCAAATAACATTTTTAGATAATTACGAGAGCGGATTTTATTATGTTGTACAAGCACTACTTCACTTTATTAAATAGACTATATAGATATTTAAAAGAAGGGAGCTTTAAATTCATATGGCTGATTACTTTTATAAAGATGGTAAAAAATATTATAAAAACCAATCACATTCCAACAATCAAAAAAATAACTGTTTTATTGAAACTCATACGATAGCTGGTTCTGCAGAAAATGAAAATGGAAATATACCTGTTTCAGTTTTCCTTGAAACCACCGCTCCACAAACTGTATTTGAGGATTTTACAAACAATCATAACAAAACATTAATTCAGTTATTCGTTGTCGGTATGAGTGCACCCGTTCAAGTAACTATTCTAACAAAAAGATCTAGCGTACCAATTACTACTACATTACAACCTGTTCAAACAAAAATATTTCAAGTTGAAGATTTTCAAAGTCTTACTCTTACAAAGCAGGAAGGTTCTACTAGTGTAGTTAGTTTATTTGTTCAAAAAACATTTTGTATATGCTGTAACGATAATAACGATTCATGTGATGAATATTACCAAGAATGTAATTGATAGATTAAATCACCAGAAAAACCCTTTATATAAAGGGTTCTTTTCCTTTTACTCCCCTCATTTTCCCGTTTTTTATTAAAATAACGATTTTATTATGTTTCCTAACTTACAGTAATGTCCTTAAAAAACATTCATATATATTTATCAGATGCACTTTTAAATCCCAGAGTATCAAATACTTTTAAGAGTTGACTGACCAATAATATTCGAATTATCTTTAAAAACTTATTAAAAATAACTTAGATACAAAAAAGCTACGTTTTATATAGGATAAAAAATTATCTTAAGTAAAGGAGCTTGATTATTTGTGAATTATCAAAATGATAACAACTCTAACATTCACAAACCTTGTTCTTGTCCATCTCCCACGGCTAACAGTTTAAATGTTGTTCAAACTACCCCATCAATAGTTTCTGTAAACTCTGCGATTCCACTAGATACTGTGGTAAATTCTAATGGCACGGCAATCTCATTCACACCACCTACAACTGTTTTACTTGAAGGTGGAAGAACCTATTTAGCAATCTATGAAGTGCAAGTTATCATTCAACCAGGAGGTAATTCAGCAGGTATCACTATGTATCTGAATAATAATCCAATCATTGGATCAGGTACTTCTCTAGGATATACAGCCGGATTCACTTCTGTATCAGCCCCCGCAATTTTCACTACACCTCCAGGTATAACAAGTACTCTTACTGTTAATGTAGGACCATATTCTAATACATTAAATACGTTGGGCTTAACTCTTGCTGTTGTAGCATTGACATAATGAAATGTAAAACTCTCTACTATGATTTTCTTTGTCCTTTAACTGTTTTTTGGGCTAGCCTCTAGGAACTCAACATAACTACATATAGAAAAAGAACATTATTTGGTTCGATAGTACTAGGTGACTCGGCTAGCACAATTGCTGAGTCACCTATTTATCTATAACAAAATAAAGCATTTGTTTAATTTATTACTTGTTCTTTTTAATGCATTATTCTATTACAATTCATTTTCATGTTATAATTACCAACAGTACATATTTTAATAGGCACAACAAATCTCATAAATATAGGAGGACCTTAATGATCCTAACTCAAGAAAAGAACATAAAATTAATTATGCATTTTCTTACATTATTATCTTTTTTTATTCTTATTTTCTTTAGTGTCACAATTTTTTATATACCTTTGGTTTTCTATTTTGTATGTAAATCACAAAACATTCGGAAAAATATTCTTGAAGCTGTTTTTTTTCAACTATTCATTTGGATAATTACAGTGATTTGGAATCTTTTCATAATAAGAATCTTAATGCTATTTTGGTCTAATTTAGACTTGGCTTCAAATAACGCTTTGATTATTTTCGGGGTAGCTTCTTTATATCTAATACTGTTTCTCTTGTTAATTTTTGGACCTATAAAAGGAATTTTATATGTGCTACAAGAAAAAGACTTTCATTATCCTATTATTTCTAAATGGATTAACAAATAAAAATACGTGTAGAAGAATTCAGAGTTTCACTGAATTCTTTTTTTATGGATCTTTTAAAATCTTTTACATCTTCCTTCATTCCTTCTTTTTAATAAACTTCAACTTTTATTACAATAACGCTTTTTTAAAATACAATCGTTTTTCTATAAACTTTGTAACCTTCATTTCCTTTCCTATGATTACAATTTCCTACTAGCAACCAAGTATTGGCTATCCCCCCATATGAACACCTCAATTTTATTGGCATATACTTTGAAGGAAAAAACATTTCAATTAAACATATACCTACAAATTCAGTTGCTAATAATTTACCAAAAATTACTTAACATTTAATTTTTTAAAGGAGGTATTTATGAGATATAATCGAAAATCAAATTCGTGTGATAAATTTCAGCAACCCTGCTTTGTTTCTATATCCCCTTGTGATCAAATTAATTGCTGTACACCTGTTTTTTTCTCGAATGCTCAACAACAAGAATTATTGCAAATAATAAATCAATTAAATCAAGCCACCCTTTCTTTTTTCACAACACCAAATCCAACAACTATACAAATACTCCAATCAGCATTACAGGCATTAAATGATTTATTAATAGCAGTACAACCAAATACACCAAATAGAAATTTAGTTATAAGAACTATAAATCAATTAATTAATTCTTTACCTACCGCATCTCTCACTCAAATCTCAGCATTATTCCAATTTCTATTCCAAAGCTTGTCTTCACTTATAAGTTGTTCAAATATATCGGACCCCTTATTACAGCAAACATTCAACTTAATTTTACAAGGAATCTTAAATAGTTCGCTATTAAGTAACATCGGAACACCGGGGCCGACTGGAGCCACTGGACCTAGAGGATTTCCTGGACCTAGAGGCGCTCAGGGTTCTCAAGGTGTGCAAGGAATTCAGGGGCCTGAAGGACCTGAAGGACCTCAAGGTGTGCAAGGGATTCAGGGACCGGAAGGGCCTGAAGGGCCTCAAGGACCTCAAGGTGTAGAAGGAATTCAGGGGCCTGAAGGACCTGAAGGACCTGAAGGACCTCAAGGTGTACAAGGGATTCAAGGACCACCAGGACCACCTGGGCCTACTGGTTCAGGGACCGGAATGGGAATTCCTGGACCACCGGGACCTACTGGGCCTCAGGGTATCCAAGGGATTCAAGGACCGGAAGGACCGGAAGGGCCCACTGGACCTCAGGGTGTACAAGGAATTCAAGGGCCGGAAGGACCGGAAGGAGCCACTGGACTTCAGGGTGTGCCAGGAATTCAAGGGCCGGAAGGACCACCAGGAGCCACTGGACCTCAAGGTGTGCAAGGAATCCAAGGGCCGGAAGGACCACCGGGACCTACCGGAGATTGTGATTGTCCACCGGGACCTACTGGACCGACCGGACCTACTGGGCCAACCGGACCTGCATGTAATTTCCTAGTATATGCTACAAATGCAGGACTCATAGATGACCCTACAAATGATACAGTATCTGTAATTAACACCGGAACAAATATAGTAGTTGATACAATTACTGTAGGTAATGCACCACTTGAAGTAACGGTTTCACCAAATGGAGCTCGTGCCTATGTTACTAATATTTTTTCTGATACCGTTTCCGTTATTGATACTGCTACGAATACTGTTATCGCTACCATTCCCGTTGGAACTGATCCAATCGGTGTAGCTGTTTCTCCAGATAACACAACTGTTTATGTTGGAAATCATGGTAATAATACTGTTTCTGTTATTAATGCAGCTACCAATGCAGTTATCACTACCATTCCTGTTGGCCTCGCTCCACAAGGAATCACTGTTTCACCAAATGGGACCTTTGCATATGTTGCAAACGAATTAAGCAACACAATTTCTGTTATTAATACTGCTACCAATGCAGTTATCGCTACCATTCCTGTCGGTATTCGTCCTAGAATAATCGTCTTCACACTAGATGGTACTCGTGCTTATGTCACAAATCAAAACAGCAATACTGTTTCTGTTATTAACACCGCTACCAATGCAGTTATTAATACAATTAACGTAGGTACCGAACCTGTTGGTATAGATATTACACCGGGTGGAAATCTTATTTACGTTGTAAATAAAGTTAGCAATAATGTATCTGTAATAAATGTGGCGACAAATACTGTGATTGATACAATTTCTGTTGGTTTATCCCCTGATCAAGTAACTATCATACCTGATGGCACTCGAGCATATGTTACAAATCAAGCTAGTAATACTGTTTCCGTTATTGATATTGCTACGAATACTGTTATCACTAATATCCCAGTAGGTGTCGCTCCAACCGGAATAGCTACTGGAACTATTTGTGAATAAAATAAAGAAATGAAAGCCACAGATAGTTTTTATTAACATTGATAGTATGTGATATTCTTTCTTTAACTACGTTCAAACAACCAGGATAAACCTCTATATTCTGTTAATATTCTTTTCTGTTTTGTCTTACAGAACCTGCCGAGCCGCTAGCTGTTGTTAGCTGCTCTCTTTCTATAAAATCCAAATCAAATACCAATCAATTTACTGAAATTGATTTTTTTGGAATTACATGATAATATTTACCTATAAAATCATTACCCTTATACAAAGAGCTATGAGCCTTTCCACTCATGGCTCTTTTTTATTACGATTTTCACTTCACATCTACACGATCAACTTTACCGTTTATCCAAACCGCGACTTGCTCACCAAATCCACTCATTGGTGGATTGACTACTGTTACATTTCCGCCCTTCACTATTAAAAGTTTGTTGCTACCAACATCAATTTCTACTTTTTTCAAATATCCATCTCCCTTTTACTACCGCATGTACTCGACAACATCAGTTTTAAAGCCACTTCCCAAATAAACCCTTACTGGAATTACTACACGACCTAGCTCGTCCACTTTTCTTGCAACACCTGTTTTTTCATAGCTTACTCTCCTTTAGTATTTTTATATTTATTTAGAATCTCATCCAAACGTTTCTAATTACGAATGGTTTCTGCTTATCAAGATTTAGATTTAATTAATTGTAATAAATCGGTTGGGGGTTTATACAGAAATGCTTTCAGGGAAATTTTTATAAAGAAATAAAAAATGCAGCAGTGAAAAAAATTAAAACTCATAATTTAAGACATACACACGCAACTATACTATTGAAACAAGGAGTTAACCCTAAAATTATCAGTGAGAGATTAGGTCATACTGACATTTCATTAACTCTTAGTATTTATTCTCATGTTTTATCGAACATACAGGAAGAAGGAGTAAAAAATTTTGGTAAAAGTATCATTGGATAGTTAACGTTTGCAAACTGTTTGTATTTTATAACAAAAAGCCAAACAAATCTTGTATTAACAAGGTTTATTCACTTTAACATATGTTATCATGTATAATACATATGTTAAGTAAATTCAGAATAACGAGGCAAATATTATGGACTTTGTTTATATTAATCAAAACGTATTAAATAATCTTCTATACATTTTATGTAGTATATTTGTTTTTTATTTCATATATGATAGCAGGCATTATTTGAAAAAATACAAAATATTACTGATTACCCTTTGTTCTAGTATCCCGCTTATTTTATGTATGCGATACCCTATCTATATGGATGAAAGTTGTATTCATGATTTAAGACAAATTCCGGTCATAATAGGTACGCTTTATGGTGGATTCCCTGTCGGTATCATATTGTTTACAATTTTATTAATTACAAGATTTATATTTTATGGCTTTAATATGCTGACAGTCGTTGTTTACGGAATAATGTTCATCGTTACAGCACTCGCATCTTCAAAATTTAATACATATAATAGAAAGCTTAAAGTAGCTTTTTCCATGTTTTTAACCTTTTTCCTAGCAATATTTACAACTGTAATTGTATTAACTTTATCAGATTTTGAAGTGAATAATTTGTATATTATTTATTTCATGGTATTACCGACTACTTTAATGTTATTTATTGTTTATATAAATGAAGTTATAAAAGATGCTGTATTAATGCGCTCAAAATTAATTAAAATGGAAAAAATGGAGATTGTTAGCCAACTCGCTGCAAGTATATCGCACGAAGTAAGGAATCCTTTAACGGTTGTAAAAGGATTTACACAGCTTTTAAAAACACCAAATTTAACTCCTGAATCAAGAGACGAATATATTAAACATATACTTGAAGAGTTAAATCGTGCCCAAGAAATTATCGATGATTACTTAACGTTTGCCAAACCTGCTCCAGAAAAATTAGATCAAATTTCAGTAAAGCAAGAGTTAAATCGAGTTATTAATATGATATTGCCATTGTGTAATATGAATACGATACATATTACACAGGATTTTTCTGAGGCAACCATTGTTGGTAATAAACAGCACTTTCAACAATGTTTTTTAAACTTAATAAAAAACAGTATTGAAGCAATGCCTAATGGTGGTACCTTAAATATTTCCTCATCTATCAATAATAGTAAAGTTGAAATACGAATTGAAGATAGCGGAGTTGGAATGTCACAGGAGCAAATACATCGATTCGGTGAACCGTATTTTAGTACAAAAACAAAAGGAACTGGTTTAGGTACGATGGTTGCTGTTAAGATTATTGAGACGATGCATGGAAGTTTAAAAATCCGAAGTATCATTAGTAAAGGAACAACTTTAACGATTACGTTCCCGAAATATAGTAAGAATACGCATTTAAACAAATAAAAAAGGAGCATAGTTGCTCCTTTTTTATTTGTTTCGATACATAAGTATCTTCAATGTTTTTTTAGTTTACATTTGTGAAGACTAATTAAAAATTAGTATCCTCCGCCCCAGCAGCTGCATCCTACAATTATTAATAGAATGAATAACACAACTAATAAAGCGAAACCTCCACCAAAACCACAAGAACCACCGTAACTCATATTTTCTCCTCCTTTTGGTTTGAAAACTAATAGGTAGTTGATCATTTTAACTGGTTCGTATTATACATTATGTGTATATCCCTTTTTTGAGCATGTCTACATAAAAATAAGTAAAAGCACTCGTTTAAAGAGTGCTTTAAAATGGATACCAAAAGTTTTGAAATACGTTTAATTTTAAATATACCGCAACAATAAATATGAAAATACCGGCAAATAAAGCGATGAAATCTTCACGTTTCGCCTTACTTGTATAAAACCATGTACGTTTATCCTTCTTTCCAAATCCTCTTAAATCCATTGCATTTGAAACCGTATCTATTCTTTCTAGAGAATGCATGATTAGTGGCCAGAAAATTAAAACACGGTTCTTCATACGAACCCATAAACTTGCTTCTCCTTTTTCAAAAGCCACTCCTCTCGCTTCTTGCGCGTGTTTAATAATTTTATACTCAGACTGGATGTCAGGAATATAACGTAGTGCAATATTTATTGCATAAGTAATCTTATAATGAATACCAAGTTTACTTAAGTTACTTACAAATTCACTTGGATCTGTCGTGTAAATAAAAAGAAGTGTAAATGGTAACAACGTAAAATACTTTAATGAAAGTGTAGCTGCATAAAATAATGTTTCATATGTAATCGTTACATATCCAACATGTAAAAACGCGGTATATGATTCAGTTAATTCAGATCCATGAGTTGGTGTAATCAATAAAATCATGACAGAGTTTAATAAACTAAATGTAAATATGACACTAAAAACAATTAAAATTTTACGAAATGGAATTTTAGCAATGCTGAGCCCGATACACCCAATAATAAATAATATTAGCAACACCCGAAAATCAAAAAATAAAAAAGTAAGCGTCATACAAAAAATAAATAAAAACAATTTCACTACCCCATCCATACGATGAAAATATGTACTATGCACCTTCCTCCCTCCTATTACTATCTAAATAAAGCTCCATAAATTTTTCTGGACATGCAATCCCACTAAATTTAACAAGCTTGGTTAAAGAACTCTCTCTTAAGTTGGCTCTTTGTAACGTTTCTTGATCGCCTAATACATCAAACACTGTATTATCCGCAATAATTTTCCCTTCATGTAGAACTACTGCACGGTCTGTATATTCTAGCGCGAGATTCATATCGTGAGTGATAAAAACAAATGAAATTCCCTTTTTAGCTAGGTTTTTAATAAAAGACATAAATTGTTTATAGTGATAATAATCTTGTCCCGCTGTTGGTTCATCTAATATGATAAGTTTAGGATTTGTTGTTAATACAGATGCGATTGTTAATCTCTTTTTTTGCCCATAGCTTAGTGCTTGAATTGGCCAATTACGAAATGGATATAAACCACAAATTTTTAAAGTTCCTTCTACTCTATTCTTAATTTCTTCCTTAGAAAAATTATGTAATGTTAATGTAAATGAAACTTCTTCAAAAACAGTAGGCTGTGTAATCATATGATTTGGATTTTGCATCACGTAAGATATGATTTCCCCACGTTTACGAATAGACCAAGAACTAATATCTTCACCTTTTAACAAGATTTTCCCATTTTTCATTTTATTTATGCCTATAAGACTATGAGCTAATGTTGATTTCCCTGCTCCATTATGCCCTAACAGTGCCACAATTTCTCCTTCATATATTGAAAGGTTTACATTTTCTAATACTTTTTGTTTATTAGAGTATGAAAATGATAAATTCTCCACTTTAAGTAATTCCTTGTTTTTGGTATTCCCTTTTAATATGACTTGTTTCTCCATCCACTCTTTTATAACGTTGCTTACCTTTTCTTTTTGAAGGTTTTCCATTGGATATATTACGTCATTATTACTATCAAAATGTAATCTCTTTAATGCTTCGATGTAAATAGGCTCTCTTAAGCCGATACGTGGTAATATATTTGACGCTAAGATTTCTTTTGGTGTTCCTATCGCAATGACTTTACCTTCATCAATTAATATAACTTTGTCTAAATCCAGGTTTAAAATTTCTTCTATTCTATGTTCAATAATAACAATCGTTTTATTATATTGTTCATGTATATCTTTCATAAGTTTTATCGTATGTAAGGCACTTAGTGGATCTAAATTAGCTAACGGTTCATCGAACAATAATATATCCGCATTTGTTGTTAATAAACCCGCTAGAGAAACTGTTTGCTTTTGACCTCCTGATAATTCATGTGGACTTTGTTTATGAAACGTATGCATCTTCACCTTTCTTAATGAGTCCGAAACAATCTTTTTCATGTCATCTTGCTTTACACATTCATTTTCTAAATAAAAAGCTACATCTTCTTCTACTGTCAGACCAATAAATTGAGCATCTTGATCTTGCAAAATTGTTCCTACCTGCTTACTTTGTTCAAAAATACTTCCTTCCCTCGGGTCTTTACCGGCAATTAAAACGTTACCTGTACTAG
Organism: Bacillus sp. 5mfcol3.1; assembly: GCF_900114335.1. Taxonomy (NCBI): domain Bacteria; kingdom Bacillati; phylum Bacillota; class Bacilli; order Caryophanales; family Bacillaceae; genus Bacillus; species Bacillus sp. 5mfcol3.1. Next base: position 487,828 of record NZ_FOST01000003.1, read on the forward strand.
TCCCTTCGTAAGAAAATGGGATTAGCCCATTTATACAATGAGCTAATGTCGACTTTCCTGAACCACTTCGTCCAGCAATTAGTACTTTTTCCCCAGGGTATATATGAAAGGTAATATCACTTAAAGTAGGCTGCGCAGCATGCCCATATTGAAAGGTGAATTGTTCAAACGAAATAATTGGTTTCATGTTAACATCCCTACTTTTCAATTTTTAAATGTGTATGTTTCTTATTAGATTTTGCCAAGCCAATTGTAAGTGGCAATCCAACTACTAAGAAAACGATAACATCGGAAATTGTTGCTCCTAATACTTGGATAACAATTTTGTCAAATGGTTCTCCCATCACAATAATATCGAATGCCCCAGCAAATATAATAGCAATGACAATACCAACTAGCCCAGTAATTGCTAAATAAGAAATATGCCCCTTGTTAAACGACCCGTTTTTCACACTAAAACCAACTCTTTTTTGAATAAGACCCATCGAAAAACCAATAATCCCTGAACTAGTAACCCAGCCCCACCAAATCCCCCATCCAGCAATCGTATCTGTTACGGTATGACCGATAAGTCCGATTAACAGTCCTGCCACTGGACCAAATAATGCTCCAAAAACAGTTAATATAGCTAATGCTGGTTTAATAAATGTATTCGGTGCAATAGAAAATCCCCAAAGTCCTAATATCCCGTATAATGCTGCTCCAATACCGATTGCTACTACTAACTTTGTTGATAATTTGTTCATTACAATTCCCCTCTCATATTAGTCAACTTTTATTACTCTATATTTAATTTAAAAATGAATTATGCATCTACACTCCCTTTCTATACAACAAAAAATGACCTCTTATATAAGAGGTCATTTTCTTTCACGTTCAAGAATCCTCTTATCTTTCAAAAAACACAACGTGTCCTCTGCGGAATTAGCACCTTCCTATAAAATTACATAGGGGTTGCTGAGGTTTCTTAGGGCCGTTCCCTCCACCTCTCTGGATAAGTATTAATTTGTAATTCGTATTATGGCACTAAAGAATGTAAATTTCAACACTTTTCTTACTATTTTTATTTTTTGTTAAATAGATCATTTAAATCATTGTATTCTTATCGGAATTATGAAATAATAAATTCAAAATCGTTTCGGGAGGAATGCATTATGAAAGTTATTGGTTTGATTGGAGGATTAAGTTGGGAATCTACATCATTATACTATAAACATATTAATACACTTACACTCTCTCAATACGATCAAAATGCAAAGTTAGTTTTATATAGTATGGATTTTGGTGAAGTAACTACTTTATTACAAAACCATCAATATGAAGAAGTGAAAAATGAACTAGTTACAGTTGCAAAGAAAGTTGAAAAATCTGGGGCTGAATGTTTATTAATGTGTTCAAATACCGTACATCTATTTGCCGAGGAAGTAGAACAAGCAATATCTATCCCGCTTCTTCACATTGGTGATGTAAGTGCTAAAGAAATGGTAGAACAGAATATAAAACGTATCGGACTATTAGGAACAAAACAAACGATGGAGCAAGATTTCTATAAATCACGATTAGCGAAATATAACATTGAGACAATTATCCCCAATGACGAGGAAAGAACTTTTATCCACCATGTCATATTAGATGAATTAAGTAGAGGGATCATTTCAGAAACATCTAAAGAAGAGTTATTACAAATTACAAAATCATTAATTCAAAATGGTGCTGAAGGTATATTATTAGGCTGCACTGAAATACCTTTACTCATCTCCCAAAATGATCTCACTGTTCCCGTTTTTGATACTGCTTTTTTACATGCAAATACTGCTGTGCAATTTGCTGGATAAGAATATACAAGCATAAAGGTGAGAACCTCTATGCTTGTATACAGTTACGACTATTTATCCCGCTATTTATGGGTAGTAAAATCCCTACCGATTAAAGTTTTACTTTATTTAAAAGAGATTCAATAACTGCAATTGCTTCTTTTGAACCACCACATTCTAAAAAGCTATCATTAAGTTTTCTTATACCATGTTTATACTTTTCATTTGAAAGAACATCTGTTACGGCCTCTTTTAAAGTGTGCACATTAACATGTTCTTTCAATAGTCTATGTGCCGCTTCAAGCTCAGTTAGTCTTTGCGCTATCATAGGCTGGTCTTTATCATGCGGTATTATTACAAATGGGACATTATAATGAATGGCATCGTGTACGCTATTCATACCGCCATGTGTAATAAAAACATCTGCTTCATTTAATATTTCTGATTGAGGTACGTATGGAGCAATTATAAAATTATCTGGTGCTTTCTTAATTTTAGAAATATCATTTCTATCACCAATTGCCATTACAACTATCCCATCAAAATCTGAAAAAGTATCAATACAAGTATTAAAGAATGGTTCGAGTCCTTCAAGCAGTGTTCCCATTGAAATATAAATAACTTTCTTTTCTTTAAGTGATTCCAGTGGAAACTTTATATTTGTTTTACGCTTTGAAATACTCGGTCCAATAAAAATGTTATTTTCCCCGAACGATTCGCTATTAGGTTGGAAATAACAACTTGTGTATACGAGACAAACATCACCCTTATTATTCATAAATTGAAGATTATTCTTTGGTTTTACTCCAAATTTATGTTCCATCTGATTTAGTAATTTTTCAGAGATTTCCTCTGGTTGGAATGGCATATCTGCATTTGGATGAAAAGGTAATGTCTTCAAAAATTCTGGCGGAATTAAAAATATAGGTGAGGACACTACACCTGGAACTTGTAAATACTCCTTTACTAACTCTCCTGCGCCAAATATATCATAAATTACGAAATCAAAATTTATACTTTCACATAATTGTTTCGTAATTTCTAATATATATAAAGAAGTTTGAACATGCACATGAAAGAAAGCATTTAACCCAGATGAGGTTTCAGCATCAATAGAAATCTCTTTTAATAGATCCGGATGAGTATGTACAGTAGCTCCTAAATCTTCAATTCTATCCTTAAAGTTTGCCGTTGTAATATAATGTACATTATCCCCTCGTTCAGTAAAGGCTTTTACTAAATTTAATGTAGGGTTTACATGCCCCTCTGCTGGAAAATTAACTACTAAAATATTTAGCACTTATTTCTCACTCCTTACATTTCATTGTTTTAATTAAGCATACTGTTATTTGTACAAGTAATCTTCCCCTAATAGTCCTAATATGCTTGTTACATTATGTTGATAAATAATTTTCAGTCATCAACATAAAAAAAGCATCTACCTATGTAGATGCCTAACCGTGATAAGGAGTGTTCTGTGAGGTTAGAACAAGCTTTTCTGCTTGTCCTATGCTATCAATATATGATTTATTTTATAAAATGTGAATCGTTAATAGAATTATTTTATCCATTTTATATGATCAAATGGATAAAATACCATTTCTACCTTACCTATTATATTTGACTCATCAATAAGTCCAAGTGTATTCCTACTATCTTTACTATGATTACGATTATCACCTAACACAAATAATTTATGCGTAGGAACTTTTATTTCTCTAAAATTTGAAAAACGATTGGATACTTGTAACATATCTAAATGTATATACGACTCATCACGCTTTTTACCGTTAATATATACCTCATCCTCTTTTAATTGTATATTATCCCCCGATAATCCAATAATTCGTTTCACATAGTAAGTAGGCTCGTCTTCTTTTTTTATGATGACAACATCCCCATGCTGAAAAGACGATAAACAGACGTTTACCTTATTAACAAGTATATAATCTTTTTCATTTAAAGTAGGTTGCATCGAAATTCCTTCTACCATACAAAATAAAAATGACTTATTAATAAAAATAACCCCTATTATAATTAAGATGTAGCTACATATGTTCCTCCAATATTTTAGAATAAACAGCTTCATATATACCTCATTTCTAATCTATTCCCAGATAAAAACGCCTCTAGTTCACATGAATGCTAGAGACGTTTCGTCCATTTTAATTCTCTTTAGAGTTATCTGTTTTTTGCGCTTCACCAGTTAATCGCTTATTTTTCAAATCAAAATAAGCATCTAAAACTTCTTTTCCAATATCGGAGTTAATGCCCGATTTATCATTTTCAACCCACGGTACTACAACAGAAAACGCTACTTCTGGATCATCATATGGCGCATATCCAGCTAATGTTAAGTTATAACATTCTCTACGGTCGCCTTTCTCATTTCGCCCAATTTCATTTTCTCCACCATATACAGTTTGTGCGGTTCCTGTTTTACCAGCTGGTTTATATGGTGCTTTTTGGAACGCTCTTACTCCCGTTCCATCTCCGTCTTGAAATACTTTTCTAAATCCTTCTTTTACTTGATTAATATATTCTTGTTTCATATCGATTCTATTTAAAACAACGGGTTCTATTGATTGTACTACTTTACCAACCTCATCTTTTTGAACGGTTTGTTCTCTAATCTCTTGAACAATTTGTGGTTTCATTCGATACCCTCCATTTGCGATAGTCGAAATATATTGTGCAAGCTGAAGTGGTGTATACGTATCATATTGTCCAATAGAATAATCTAATAAGAAACCAGGCTGATTATCTTTTCTTCCAATTTGGCCTGCAGTTTCATTTGGTAAATCAATACCAGTTTGTACGCCTAGTCCAAATTGCCTGAAATAATACCTCATTTTATCAAAATATTCTTGTTTAATATCTAGCGAACTATTTTTTACATAATCCACTCCAGCAATTTTTAATGCTATATTAAACATATAAACGTTTGAAGAAACTTGTAACGCTCTTAGATCGTCTATATCACCAAAATTTTTCCAAGACTTCTTTTCCTTAGTTCCTTTAAACTTCATAGGTGCATCATAAAAATGTGTCCCAGGAGTTATTGCATTTGTTTCAAACCCTGTTAACACTGTCGCACCTTTAACCGTTGATCCAAGCTCATATGAACTTGTCAGCGTGCCTAAAGCATAATCTTCTACTTCCATTTTCCCATCTTTTTCTACAAGCCTTTTCCCAGCCATTGATAATACTTGGCCATTTTTAGGATTCATCATCACTACGAAAGCACGGTCTAACATTGATTCTGATCCTTTATATTGTTTTAATATTTTTTCTATGCTCTCCTCTACTTTTTTTTGCAATTCCATATCTATTGTTAAAGTTAAATTTTTACCGCTTTTTCCTTCCGAAACCGTTTCCGTTCTAATAGTATTTCCTTGTTTATCAGCAATGCTTCTTACTTCTTTTTTTGTACCATGAAGTACATCTTCGTATTGCTGTTCGATATAACTTTTGCCGACCCTATCATTTCGGCTATAATCACGCACTAAATAATAATCTAATCGTTCACGTGGCAATCCTTCATCAGCATTTGAAACGTTACCAAGGACAGAACGGAATAATCCATCATTTACATAGATTCTCTCCCAATCAACTGATGCGTCTACTCCTGGAAGGTTCGCTAAATTTTCACTAATCACCGCATATTCCTGTTCACTAACGTCCTTTTTAATAATTTGAGGTGCCATTTGAAAACCTGAGGTCATTTTACTTTTAATAGCTAACACTTCTATATCTTTAGCCGTTAGTTCTTGAAGATTTTTATCTGTAACGCGTTTCCTTTTTAAATCTTCTATTTTTTTGTCTAGCTCTTTTCCGGTAATATCCTTATCTCGGAACTTATCTATTTCTTTTTTTGATACTAAGTCTTGAGCAAGTTCTGGATTTAATTGCATCCAAAAGTCTTTCTTATCAGTCTCAGTTAACTTATCTATATCTTCTTGTGGCATTTCAATAATATCTGCAAGTTGTCTTGCTGATTTTAATATTTCTTCTTGTTTTACACCTTTCACCTTTGTATATGTAATCGTACGTAAAGACTTATTATCAACTACTGGATTTCCTTCACGATCAAATATTTTCCCACGTGGTACAGAAAGGCCCACGGTTGCATTTTCTCTCTTCTCTACTTCATTTTTATATGTTTCTCCATCAAAAATTTGCACTTTCCCTAACTGAATAATAATGCCAGAAAATAATAAAAATACACAAAGGAATAAAATATTTAACCGGAGAGGTACTACTCTACCACTTTTCTTCTCTTGCTTTTTCACTTTGTCATAATCTCCTCCTTACAATATTTCAAATAATAATCACATTTCTATATTAAAAGTAATGTACAATTTCTATACATTGCTTTGTACAAATATTAATATAATGTTTAAAACTTAATAGAAATTAAAACAAAGGTAAAGAAAAGGTAAAGTTTACTAAATTAAATATAAAAAATACCCAATAACAAAAAGCTTAGTTTTCACTAATCGCTTTGTTATTGGGTATTAATTGATTTAAGAATTACTACTAGTGCGTATTGGTATACATTTGTCGTCACAATTAGAAAGAGATTGTTTACTTAGTACTTTCGGTAAGTAAATAGTTACTGTTGTCCCGACACCAACCTCACTCATGATACTAATTGTCCCTTGATGACTTTCAATAATTTTATAACTTAACATTAATCCAATACCAGTCCCTTTTTCTTTCGTACTATAAAAAGGTTCACCTAATCTCTTAATTCTTTCTTCAGGTATTCCTATTCCTTCATCTATTACATGAATAATGACACCATCATCATTTATTTCTTTTATGTGAATTGAAATTTCCCCACCATTTGGCATAGCTTCGATTGAATTTTGCAAAATATTAATAAATACTTGTTTCAATTGATTTTCTGAGCATTCAATAATTATATCTTTGTCATCCGTAAATAGTTCAACTTGAATATTTGTCATAATTGCTTTTGTATTCATTAACGATACGACATTTTTAAAAATTTGATAAATATTTTTCTTTTCTGTATTTATCTCATCTGTTTTAGCGATTGATAGAAATTCTTGTAGGATTGCTTCTATCCTTTCAATTTCAGAAAGCATAAGATCAAAATATCTTTCTTGATCTTCTTTATTAATTTGGAATAACTGTATAAAACCTTTAATTACAGTTAAAGGATTTCTTACTTCATGAGCCACGCCAGCTGCTAATTGACCAATTGCTGCAAGCGTATCTGATTTGTTTAACAATTCTTCTGTCTTTTTTCGCTCTGTAATGTCGCGTATAATAATCATAATTTTATCACGTAATAATGATAAACACCTAGCTTCAAAGAAATCAATACTTCCATTAAGTGTGAGTGGATATTCTACAATTACATTCGTTCCTTTTTCCTTCACTTGATTAATGGCTTCCTGAAACTGCTGCGCTACTGAAGGTGGTAATACTTCGTAAAACTTTTTTCCCATAAAAGCTTCTGCGGGTACGTAAAACTTCGTAGGAGATCCTGCCTTGTAATCAATAATCGTGCCATCATCTTCTGTTAAGAAACATAAATCTGGTAAAGCTTTAAAAATTAATTCAAGTTCAGATGTTTGTTGTTTTAACTGCTCTTCTATCGCTTTTAAATGCGTAATATCTACACCAACAGCCCAATAACTATATCCTGTTACAGGAAACTGTTCTGATATATTCGACCACATTATTGTTTTGATTTCACCATTTTTACATGTTAAGTGCATTTCCCAATCTCTGAAATTTTTTCCACAAGTTAAAAATTTCTTTTGTATTTGCTGGCGATAATTATGATCAGGATACAATAATTGCAGTGCATTTGGATTTCCAATTATTTCTTCAGCGGTATAACCTGTTACGATTTCACATTCTCGGTTCCACAAAACAAAATCTCCATTATAATCAAGCGCATCGACCATAACAGGCATATTTTGTAAAATCGTATGTAGTTCCTCCTCTTTCCGAGAAAGCAACGTTGTATTTTTACTTTGAAATACCTTTATTGCACCATCTAAAATTAAACTTGAGAGCATTTCAAAGTATTTTTGACAACTGAAAATTTCACTTTTTTTGGACCATACAACAAAAGATCCTAAATGTTGATTGTATAAGAAAATGGGGATTTCAATCTTTGGAAGTTTACTCTTTTTTATCTCATTCATTCCGAATGAAAAAACACACTCTTTTTCAGCATCAAGAAGTTGATGTGATATGTTAGTTAATTTATAAAATTGTTCTGCCATGGTTTCTATTGTACTCACATCAATAAGTTCCATTAGCCGCGAATTCATTCTTTGTTCACCTCAATATGTAAAATTAATACAAATCTAAAATTCATACTTCTCCATTATACGAAGAAAGCTAGTGTAGGTATATAGCTGTAGAATAATTATTCGAACAAATTTTATTTTTCAATTAAAACAAGAAAAGAATATATATACTGAATACACCTTTAATTAGTATATATTTCGTTCATTCCTCATTTATTGTCTAGGTAACTTGAATTCCTCCTTACATTCACTTAATTTTCACTTGAGAGTCATACGCGTCACTAATAGCGGTATAAACATGCAATAAGTATAAAGTTCATAAAATATTCACATTTTTATGAAAAATATACACATTTATTCCAATATATTCTATATAATGAAATGTAATAAGGCTTCTATGAATCTCATAGAATACCTTACCCCTAATAAAAAGAAAAAAGAATCCATTTGGATTCTTTTTTCTTTTTTTAATTACATTACATATTTATATAAAGCATGTGCCACACCATGTTCTTCATTTGATAACGTTTCGTATTTACACATTGCTTTTATTTCTTCAACTGCATTCCCCATTGCAATTGATATGTTCGCTTTTTCCATCATAGAAACATCGTTTAGCCCATCACCTATCGCTACAGTGTTTTCAACCGGAATATTAAGATGTTCTGCTAAAGTATATAATCCATTCCCTTTTTGAGCATCTCGATGATTAATCTCTAAATTGTGCCAATATGAAGATGTAATTGCTAAATCTGTATTATGAAGAAATGTTTCTTTGAGTTTTTTTAATTTCTCAATTTCATAAGAAAATGGTAATAGTTTATGCACATGTATATCTGTTTCTACAATTGGTTTACAACTTTCCGCACTATGAAACGCTGTATGCTCAAGATATAATGCTGCGATTGTTTCTAACTCTTTCAAGTCGAAATTTTCTTTTGAATTCTTCACATACTCAATTTCATTACGTACACTCTCTACTCCATAATCTGGTACGTACACACCTTTATCAGTATAAAGCTGATAATATAAACCATTCTCTTCAAGATATTCTACAATTTCAAGTGCCTGCATATTTTGAATTGGATATCTCTTCATCATTTTTTTATCTTTATATATAAGAGCACCATTTTCCGCAATGATTGGACACTCTAAATCAACTTCTAACAATAATCGCTCAATGTCAACAATAGAACGTCCTGTACAAATTGCTACAACATGGCCAGCTTCTTGACATGTTCGAATTGCTTCTGCATTTTCTTTACTTATCATTTTATTCCCCGAAAGAAGAGTTCCATCTAAATCAATTGCGATTAATTTCATTATTTCTTCACCACTTTCTATAAATACACGAGTTCTAATTAATTATTAGGTATCGTTTTCATACAATCCTCGTGAGGTACTTCTTATTTATAATTTATGAAAAGCGTTTCAGGTCAAGAAATAATTAAAAATAAAATCCAAAGCTTTTCTTTTTAAAAAAGCTTTGGATTTTAAACTATGAATTATAACTAATGTATTTTGTCTCACACATGTACACATTTTTTTCTTCAGTTGGGATATATACTTTAAACTTTTCTAACCGTTTTCCATAGACATGAATCGTAATAACGCTTTCATTTTTGCTAATTTCAAGAATATGACAATCCGCTGGTGGAATTACTTTATCTGTTTCTCCTTCTCCCAAATAAAGATTTCCTGTATGTGTTAAATAAACAAGTGAATTTCCAAGTTGTTTCGTTTGTATAAAGTTCTGCACCATAATCCTTCCTGAAAAAACGCCTTCTACGCCCCATGTGCCGTCATGATCATGTAAAGGTGTAGATTGTCCATCTCTCCATACGAGAGCCAGTACTTCAAAACGTTTGAGCGGATCTTCATACAATAAATGTCGTGCATATTGAGTCAAATTGGCCTTCTGTTTATCTAACGGAAGCCATGTTTTCTTTTCTAAAAGTTCTTCTAGTAACTTTTCAATGCCACACACTATTTCTTCTTCAAATAAACCGTTTTCCATAAGATCTGTAACACCTTTAATAAACTTTTGAAATGATTTACTTCCATTACAAGTCAACATAAGAATCCTCCTCTACGTTTTATACAATTCCATATTAAGGTGATTACCGAAAACTCACAATTGAGAAACAAAAAACAAGATGCAAATGTATGCACCTTGTTAAGATTTTTATTTAGCTTTCAATCGAATAGGTAAGTATTTTAATGTTTGTTCATTTTCCAATATACATTTTTCTAAACAGAAAGATGGAGATAGCTCTATTTTTTCAAAAGCATTTATAAAGGTAGTTAATGCAATCTCAGCCTCTAAACGTGCAAGTGGTGCTCCTAAGCAAAAGTGAGGACCTTTCCCAAAGGTTAAATGCTTTTCATTTCCTGTTCGATGTACATTAAATTGAGAGGCTTGTGAAAATTTTTTCTCGTCTAAATTCGCTGCACTAACCCACGCAACAATCATCTGATCCTTTTTCATTAAAGAACCAAATATATTTGTATCCCCTGTAATCCTCCGGGCTAATGTAACAGGAAAGCGATAGCGTAATACTTCCTCAATCGCTTTTGAAATTAAGTTAGGTTCTTTTCTTAACTCTTCATAAATTCCAGGTGAATCTACTAAAAAGCAATAAAAGCTATTAATAATTAAATTTGTAGTGGTTTCATTCCCAGCTGCTAGTAAACCTAATGAAAAGGTTACAATTTCTTCATCGGTTAATCTTTCGCCTTCATATTCAGCTCGAATTAAATCAGAAATGATATCATCGGTTAAATGATATCTCTTTTCCTGAACAATCGGTAGAAGGTATGCTTTGAATTCATTTAATGCTATCCCTTTCTCAGCATCCAGATCATTAAACTTTTCTTTACTATACGGCATAAATAAAATATCAGACCATTCTTTAATTTTTTTACGATCTGTTGTTGGGACTCCTAATAAATCAGAAATAACGGTAACAGGTAAAGGTGCAGCAAACTGTTCAACGATATTAACTTCACTACATTTTTCGATATGTTGTACAAGTTCATCTGCGATAGCCTGTATTCGAGGTTTCCACTGTTCTAAACTTCTTGGAGTAAATGCCTTAGAAACAATGGAACGTACATTGCGATGTTCTGGTGGATCTGTAGAGTTTATATTTATTCTAGTTTCTAAAGGAGGGATTGAGAATTGTCTGCGCTCCCTTCTACTTGAAAATAAGCGATAATCTGATAAAACACGATTTACATCATCATATAAAAAAACATTCCATACATCCTGCTCTTCATCATAATGAACTGGGTGATTATCCCTCATCAAACGATACCATTCATATGGATTCCATAATTCTTCTTTTGTTTTCAGCTTTGAAATTTCATGAACTAAAATAACATTTTCAGGTGAAGCCATAGTTCTTTCCTCCCTTTTCTTTTACAATAAAAGTGATAGGTCGGCAGTTCAAAGTTGTATAAACTATCATATGTTATTTTAACATATACTAAAGGGGATTTTTCATTAGAGAACTTGAGAAATATATAAGGGGGATTTTTATGTACGTTGACATTTTACTACTAGCAGAATTAACGACCGGACCAAAACATGGATATGAAATCAAAAAAAATGTTCAAAATCGTTTAGGTGAGAATTTTGAATTAAATCACAACATGCTTTACCCTGCCCTTAGGCGCTTTGAAAATATGGGTGCTATAACGAAAAAAATACATAAACAAGTTGGAAAACCAAACCGAAATATGTACGATATAACAGAAACAGGAGAAGAAATTTTTTCTGAAATGTTACGAGAGTTTCCCGAAAAACTTGCGACAAATAATGCAGAATTTCTTGTTCGTATCGCGCTATTTGAAAAACTTGAATATGAAGCTAGAAAAGAGATTTTGACTGTACGTCAAAACGTACTACATAATCAACTTACCGCTATTCAGTCTCTAGAGGTTACCTCACCCTTTATCACTGAAGTCATTGAATTTAGTAAATCACGAATTGAACATGAATTGAGTTGGATTACATCACTTATGAAGAAAATATGAAAAAATAACAAAAAAAGCTAAAATTAATGAATGAAAATGATATTTATTATCAATAATATGATTAATAAAAGGGCAACCACGATTTGGCTACCCTTAAAGAATTTACACTTCTGGATCGAATGTTTTGCAATCTGTTTCTTCCGTTGTAGATGCATGTTTACCTTTATGACTTACTACGTAAATTGCCTCTGCACTACATTTATTACCGTTCGCCCAAAATTTACAGTTGTTTACTTCACATAAAACGTCTTGTGCCATAGTATCACACCTCCTTGTTCTATTATCATTAACAAAATTCGGAGGTATGATACTATTTGTCATCCATTTTTCATTCCCTTTTTAGCTTTCTTAATGGTTCAATATCTCCGCGTACAATAGCATCAATATTTCCAGTTATTTTTTCAATATCAAAATGCCACCATTGAATTTGCAATAATTCTTGAATTATTTCATTTGAAAATCTCTCTTTTATTTTATTTGCAGGGTTTCCACCAACAATTGTATATGGTGCGACGTCTCTAGTCACAACAGATTTAGCTGCAATGATTGCACCATCCCCTATTTTTATTCCGGGCATAATTGTTGTATCCATACCAATCCAAACGTCATTTCCTATAACTGTATCACCTTTATAAGGTAAATCAGACAAACTAGGTGTATACTTCTCCCACCCATTTCCAAATATATTAAATGGATATGCCGAAAATCCATCCATCCGATGATTCGCTCCGTTCATAATAAATTTAACTCCAGATGCAATACAACAAAACTTTCCAATAGTAAGACGATCTCCAAGAAATTCATAATGATGTAATACTCGATCTTCAAATGTTTCTCCATCTTTCGCATCATAATAAGAATATTCACCAACAAGTATATTAGGTTTTGTTATTATATTTTTTATAAATTGAACGTTTTGATTTCCTTCAATAGGGTATTTAACATTTGGATTAGGATTCATTTTGTACGGCACTTCCTTTACCACTTATTTCACTTTCTACCGCTATTACTGGCTTTAAATTGTATATAGGTAAAATAAACAATAATCCAATTATAAAAAGTAAAGCCGTCCCTTCATACATCATACTTAATGAAAACATCTCTTTTAATGAGCCAGCTATACTCATCGTTACTACCATTGAACCGGTAAAAAGCGGACTTAAAATACCATTTACACGACCTATAAAATCGGTATCGCTATTTTGAATAATAAGCGTATTAATACCAATTTGGATACACGGAAGAGCTAAACCACTAAAAAGCTGCGCTGTAAGTGTCACCCATAAATTTGTATAATATCCTATAATGCCAATACCAATTGCTTGACCAAGCATACCGATAATTAACATCTTTTGCGGAGCAACGTTTTTCGCAAATACCATTGCTAATGCTCCGCCAACAATCATTCCCGCACCATTTACTGTTAGTAGCCACTGTAAACTCTCTTTTGATAATCCTAACTGCTCAGTCACAATAAATATACCTAATGGCTGAATTAATCCTATACCTAGTCCTGCAGCCATAAAACAAAGCCCTAGCAAAGTTAATGCTTTTTTCTTTTTGACATACTTAATACCATCCTTCATCTCCTGCAACAGAGTGATACCTTTCTTTTCTACGTCGTTTTCAAGATCTTTCGGAAGGAATAACAATACAACTGCCGCAAGTAAAAACGAGATACCTGTTATGATGATTGAAATATAAATTCCAAAACTATGAAAGATAAATGTCCCTAGTATTGGTCCTAATACCATAAATATTGCAAATATCGTTTGATATATAGACATTGCTAATTGAATTTGTTCCGTTGATAAATGTTGTTTAAACAATTTCATTCCAGATGGTTGTGAAAACTGTGAAAGGATTGCAGAGATGAGTGTCACAAAAAACACAATTTTCCACGTTCCAAACATAAGCGTAATTAATACAGCGAATACTGAAATGGAACTTAACGTTTCACACCATATCATTGTCTTCTTTGGCTTCCACCTATCAGCAAAAGTACCGCCAATAAATGAAAAAATAAAAATTGGAGCGAATTCAGCAACTGAAATCATCGAAATAGCAAAAGCATCACCTTTTGTCATTTCCATTACATATAGTAATACCGCAAAGTTTCGAACCCATATTCCTATTTGTAAAAATAATGCTGATGCTAAAATCCCTTGAACAAACCGATTTTTTAATACTTGTGATACCCCATTGTTTTGTTTCGTTACTACATTTGTCGACATAAAAAAGCCTCCTATTTCATGTTCTGAACAGGAGGCAGCACAAATCATATAAAAAGACTATATATTCGCAGAGCGAAATACATCCCTTTTCTATAAATGTACAGACTAACCCTATTCAGAAGAATATTTCGTTTTTTAACGAAGATCTCTTACAAATAGAATTAGTTGATCATTGGGATGTCTTCACCCTTCCGTTTCGAATTTAAATAACACATACATACTCTATGTAAATCATTTTCGATGTATGCATGTCTCCTTTTAACTATTCTAGAAAGTTAAAGGCAATTCCTCTAAAGAACGCATTAAATAGTTACCTTGCCATTTAATTTCTTCACGATTCCCTTTTATTTTTAGTTCAGGCATTCGATTAAACAAATTAGTAATAGCAATCTTTGCTTCTAACCTCGCAAGTGGAGCTCCTAAGCAGAAATGGCTACCATGACCAAACGCAATATGACGATTATTTTCCCGAGTAATATCGAATACTTCTGGGTTTTCAAATACAGTTTCATCACGGTTTGCAGAAGCTAAGGCAATGACAACCATATCTCCTTTTTCGATTGTTCGGTCGTGAATTTGAAAAGGTTCCGCTGCCCATCTTGCAGTTGTAACCTCAACTGGAGAATAATAACGCAATCCTTCCTCAATAGCCGAATCAATTAGTTTTGGATTATCTTTTAATAACTGTAATTGATTTGGATTTTCAAGAAGTGCTAATACCGTATTTGTAATTAAATTCACTGTCGTCTCGTGACCTGCTACAATTAATAGCATTATCATTGAATATAGTTCCCGAGCGCTAAGTTTATGCCCTTCACTCTCTGCAAGTATTAAAGCACTCACTAAGTCTTCTTTTGGCTCTTTTCGTTTCATATCAACTAAATATTGAAGATATGTAATAAACTCAGATAGTTGTTTTTCGGTCTCTTTTATTTCTTCAGGTGTTTCTGGTGATGCAATAACAGCATGAGACCAAATTCTAAATTTCGCTTGATCTTCTTTTGGAATACCGAGCATCTCACTTATTACAATAATTGGTAACGGAAATGAATAATCATCCACAAGATTTAATGTACCTTTTCGCTCTATATCACTTATCAAATCATCTGCTATTCTCTCAATTCTTCCGTCTAATTGTGCAATCATCTTCGGTGTAAAAGCTTTTTGAACTAAAGATCGTAAACGACTGTGGTTAGGTGGATCTGAATTTAGCATATGTGTTGTTAAGTGGTCACTATTATCAACGGAAAGATACATGTTCTTTATATCTTGAGAAAACACATTTGTCCAATCTTTTTTTAAACGATTATCTTTTAAAAGTGGCAGAGCATCTTCATATCTAGTAATGAGCCATTCTTTACCGATTTCAACTTGGTTTACAAATAATATAGGTTGTTTTTTTCGCGATTCTTTATAAATTTCATACGCATCTTCTTTAAACTGAGCTGAAGCTAAATTAATGCCATCCTCTATGCTTAACCCAACTTTGTTTTTCATTGACATTGTATTCCCTCACTCTCATTTGTTTTTGAAAACCAACCCAACATATGCATTATACTCTAATAAAAACGTGAAAATTGTAAATTTTTAATCAAAATCTTACTTCGTATATTGAAAAATTAAAAAGTGAGAGAGTAAAATCGTTTCACTCTCCCACTTCTCTTTATGCGAAGCACATAAAATTACTAATTTGTTGATAGCGATAACTTACTTTACGACGACGACCACCTTGCCACGTGTAACCTGACACTCCATTTCTTCTCACTTCAGTCGGAAAAAACCATAAGTCCCTTCCGAAAGGACCAGGACGATGTAAGCGTAAATAGCCCCATCTTCCTAGACAGTTACACATCCATGATTTCATATTACCTGGTTGTGCCGGAGAAGCAAATGTAGACGGTAACGACGGCGCCTGTGACGGTGGTGGTGACGTTGGAGCATCTTCTGCATCATCTGGTCTGTAATCTTCTTGTTCAATATCTCTCACTTCATTTGTAGGTTCATACCCGTAGTTTTGTGGATTATAATACATCGCTTGATCATATGGATAATTTTGTTGGTTATACATATTAACAAATCACCTTCTTTTCATTCATTACCTTTACCATTCATATGTGATATGCCCTCTCTGGGAAGCTTATGTATAGCCCAAATTCAACTTAAAAAGCTCGTATTATTAAAAATACGAGCCTTTCAAAAATAGAATGTGTTTATTATTTCCTTAACTTCACACTATAAAAACGCATTTCATCTAACGAACCTTCAAATTCAAATACTTCTTGTTTAATTAATTGTTTCAAGCGATATTCTAAGAAAGTATCTCCAACTAATTGTTCAACAAGACCAAGTGCTTCACCAATTACTCTAGGAGCTTTAAGGAACTCTCGATCAGCACCCACACTTTTGGCGCATTCAATTATAAATTGATCAAAATAATCTTCCTGTACAGAATGCACTTCATTTTCTTTCCAAACTCTTAAACATTCTATGCTTTCCGATAATCTATCCCACTCATTTTCAAACTTCATGCGCTTCTCTTCAGTTAAATAAGGTAGCTTTATAAAACTTTTTTGGAATAGAGCTAAACTTTCAGGTGGTAATTCTCCCGTTCCACGAATATCATACTCTTGTTTTAATATTTCTCTACTTGCTTCAGACGTATTAATAACTCGAATGTTTTTCTTATCCTTTAATTGTGCCATTACAAAACTTAAGCCTACATGTTCATGTGCATTATCAGCCTTCCAAATTGTAATAGGCGTTTCAACAGGAATAGTATGTAGTTCTTCTATAGTTGCTATAAATCTTGATAAATATTCTTCTTCAAAATAACTATCATAAGCAGTTAAGTTATTTATTAACCACTTCTGTCTTGCTAGTTGCCCCTCATTCGTATGCAACCTATATATCGGTCCAATTGAAAAGAATTCCGAAAAAGCAACAACACTCTCTTCAAATAATTCTTCTTGACTTAACATATATTTTAAGCAACCAGCCGTTGAATCATCAAAAGCAATATGTATGTGCGTACTTTCTTTTACATTCCTTTTATAAGTAGGATTACTTGTTAATTGTTTCGGAATATCCATCAAATTTTTAATTGTATCTTCACTGTAGTTTTCTTCTAATAAGTTTAACTGTATGAGAATACTTTGAAGTAAATCTTTAGCCTCATCTTCGTACATATCCTCTACAGCATTTTTAATTTTATCTATCACACAAATCCCTCTATTCATTTCAAAAATAACGTAGATTATAGTGTATCATTTTAGTATAGTTCTTTAAAGTCAAATCCAGATTGCTACAGCAATCTGGATTTTCAACAAAAGCTTTCCTTATATTTTTGAATTGCTAAATATTTTACTTTGAAAATCTTTGTATCTAAATGTATAATTATATAAAAACAAAAATATAGGAGCTATATTTATGGATAAAGTACTTACAAATTATAAACATTACTTAAAAAATTGGAGATTTATATTTATTTGCATACTACCTACTATCGCCTTATTCGTTACTTTCTATGTCATCTTCGAACTACTGTTTCATCAAGATTTCTACTTATCTAACTTAATTTCTGCTATCATATTATTTTTAATATTTATTAACGTTAAAGATAAATTTAAAATTAAAGGCTAAAAACACTATTTCAAAATAGCCCTTTATTATTGCATCCTACTATAAAATAAGGCTCGTAGTAGATTTTCATAAAAAATAAGAGCACCCTGCAATTGGCCGCTCTTATGTGATTAGAGGTTTTTTCTGAGTATTAAGTAGGACACGAAGATCTTGTCCTACTACATAATATATGCTTGTACTTATTATTTCGTGCATGTATTAAGCACCATGTTCAGGTACTTAATATATGCATAATCATTGCTATAAAATCTACTCAAATATTTACTGTACGATTATCATATTTATAAATTAAAAAACATCCCCAATGGATGTTTTTTATCTAACATTTTAAGCTTCCATAAACTTAGCCGGTACACCAATTTTTTCAACTACAGAAGATATATTAGTAGGATTAATCATTACATTTTCAATACATACTAATTTATTTTCTAATATCCCATTCTCTGCAGTAATAAGTTCTTCAAACCGATCTAAAGTCATTGAGAATTTATGTTCACTTCCACCATTCATACTAACTTTTACATACTTCATAGTGTCACCGCCTTTCATAATAATTTACATTTCGACAAGAAGGCGCTTACATCCTTTTTATTTACCCTTAGATTTCTCACGTTTACATGTATTTTGAGAAAAGCAGCTACTATTATTTACTCACAAAATTATTGCTAATAAGAAAGATAAAGATAAAAATGCACAAAGTGGAATATATAAACCGGTATCGATTCTAGCAAAGTGTGTATCTTTTTGTCGTTTAAAGATACCAAAATAATTAAACTCACCAATTACTCTAATAGAAAAGACGATCATACAAATCCAGGAACCGACTTGAATAATAACATTAGGAACTGCAAAATGAAAAATTTTTGCTTGTTGCAACAAAATTATTGCTGCCATACTTAATAATAATGCAATGAACAATGTCATTCCGGCGCGAGGTGTAAACGCCTTTTCCCCTGATTTAGTTGGAATAACACTATTTGTCCCCCAATTACCTCCGAAAGCCCAATATACATGTAAAAAGCTAACTAAGAATAATATACAAACAGATATATATGTAATAATAAGCATTTTATCCTCCCCTTATTTTAGTTCCTATCTATAAAATATGCTATTCCCCTCCGCAATAGCAACCTTCATTTCATTACATAAAAAAACCGTAATGATTCATCAATATTAAGATAAGTCATTACGGGGTTATTAAACTTCATTATGCATTATACCTATTTCTTCGGCGTTCCATCCTTGTTTGACCTTGAACTGCATTTTCTTTGTATGGATCTATTTGCTCTGTCATTTCATATGTTGCAACTGGTTCTTCGTACTTATACTCATGGATTTTTTCTGGCATTTTACTTTTAGATTCTTTTCCACCAAACTTAAATAGTTTTATCCTTAATTTCGGTAATCTTGGAAGACGAATCTTAAATGATAATCTTTTGTGTTTCTTTTTTGGTCCAAGTAGATTTATATTTTCTTTATTATTATCTTTCTCTTTGCGGTGAATGAACATCGCGAGTAATCCTCCTATTACAAGTCCTCCAATTAATAGTAATATATATACATAATGGCTTGTCATTAAACTCGTTATGCGTTCAAGTATGACTAACGACTGTACTTCTTTTATATCCCATAGTAAAGCGGCCCATAATGAGAATAAGCCCAAAGTAAGTCCATATGTACGAAAACGGAATAAACATGGAATTAACGCGACACATGCAGCAATTTTCGCATTTGCTATGATTGAGCTTGTTGCAATATCCTGATGCCAAATAACTAACAGTAATGTTATAAATGGCGCATACGCTATCCAGCTGCATATACGTGAATACATCTTTTTAGCAAAATAACTACCGAAACTAGTAAAAAATAAAAGCCCTCCAATATATATAGATTGTTCTAGAGGGATTTGCTTTGTAAGTCCTGCAATTGGAAAGAGGCCGCTCAGTAGCATTAAGAGCACATCTAATTTCTTCACAATTCCCCATTCCTTTCAAATTTTTTCAATTAATAAAAATCGTTTTTCCATATGAAATAGTTTTTGTATTTCTAAAAAACATATTAATCCTGTCTGCACATAAAGTAAATATGTAAACGAAAAGATACTTGACAAAGAATATCCTTATTTACATAAAAAAATGACAAATCCTGATCGATATAACGAGCAGGATTTGTTTACAAGTATTTAAAGTAGAATAATTGAATCTTTCTTTTCTACTTTAAATACATCTACATCCAATTCATCATTAAATTCTTTAAACTCTCTTGCATCTATGTCAGTAATATAACTCTTTATTATCTTTTCCATATGCATGGAATATGTCATGTGTACATTCTTTTTCGAAAGCATACTAGAATTACAGCACATGTAATGTATCATTTTAGCGATATAATCCCTTTCTACAGGTTTTACACCTAATGGTAGAATTTCAAGTATATATCGCTGAAAAATCCCACTACAATTAAGTGAATATTCACCAGTGCTATAATACATCCCTTTTTGATCTGCATATAAGCCAATGCTATCTAGAGCATCATCAGATTCTATTACACCGTAACTTGGTACATCAAAACCTGTATTTATTCTAATAATATTTAAATTTGGAACCTTTAACACCTCTGGAACAATATCAGGTAAAATATCTATATTAATTTCTTTATTTTGTAACTCTTTTATCCAATATTTTCTCAAATTTGCATCTACAATGAAGTAAACTTGTTTATTTTTTTCTTTTGCATATTGTACAATTTCCATTAATGTTTCGAAAACATATTGTTTAAAAAGAGCTCCCATATCATTTCTCTTTGATGGTTGTGGTAAAAATGCATTATGTTTATTTATATTTAATAATACGTAATCAATCGTTTGCCACTCTGTACTCCCATATAATTTATAAAAAATTTCTTTTCCTTTTATTTTTGAAAAAATAGGTAAGAAATCGAATTTCGATATTCGTTCAATTGATAAACTAACATATGTACAAGGTAAATTTATCTTATTCCAACTACGCCTCAAAAATCCTTTTTGTTCTAATAGACTAAAAATACTATTTACAATTGTTTTACGAGATACATTTTGTCCTATAAATAAATTAATAAATGTTGAAATACGGTTTGTTCGTGCAAATCCCTCTCTAATGATTTGTTTTGGATCAATTTTTTCGCGTCCATCACAATTTTTCATCGCGATTAATGCTAATGTCGCATCACTGCGCTTACCCGCGGTAGCATAGACAGCTTTCTTAACATCATCTACAAGATTTGTTTTATATTTTTGGCAATATTGCATTTTATATGGATTTTGTAACACCTTTTCAATATTGTATCTCACAATCTTTAATAACACTGGAAAATCTGTATTCAATACATAAGAATTTTCACCAACTTTAGTCAAAACAATTTCGCTATCAAGTAATGCTTGTTCTATTTCCAGCGCTATATTTTCAGACCAAACTTCTAATATTAATGTCTCTAATCCTTTTGGTGCAAATAAAGGAAATAATTCATTTTTGTTATTTGTAGCTACCTTTTTACATTCTGGAAGTATTGTGAAATAAGAGAATTTACGCTGAAATTCTTTAAATAAATACTCTCTTTCCTTTACTGTTATACCCGGTTCTATTTTAGTACCTTGAACTTTATAAATTCTCTCATTGTATGGAAATAACACCCTTTTATTTTCTCCTACAATATAATCTTTCGGATATTGGAGAATATGGTCTAAATCCACCTCTCCCCCTATTTGAAAATCATCTTTTAAATTTCTAAATATCTTAATCCATTTCATGCCGGTTGTAGCTTGTTGTATTTTTAGTTTTACAAACCGTATTTTTTTATTATTTGACGCAAACTCTGAGGTAGAAATCAATATCATGCCTCGTTTTCGTCTTAAAAGTAAAGGAATATCTGGATGATTATATTCTTGATATTAAGACTGTCTTTATGAGCATTTCGTATAAGTATGATGTAACTGATTAAAGCTATTTTCAAAGACGACATATCGGCGATAATTTATGTCTATTTCTTATAGGTGTTAGCAAGTTCGTTTGCAAACTTGTTAGCACTTTTTTATATTTCTTCTATAAATAAATCCCCCTTAATATAATCTAAATTTTATATATTTACTTTTCTTCTATTTATCTTATAATTTTAATTGGGAGAGGGAGGAAAAAAATGGTTCAAATCAAAGTGACACCTGAAATGCTAGAAGATGTTGCAAATCGTGCAAGTAATACCAGGATCGCATTAGAATCTATACATAATAATTTATGTAATGAAATAGATCATTTGTGTTTTCAATGGATTGGCGCCTCTAATCAACAGTTCATTCAAATGTTCAATGATGCAAGACCAAAAGCTTTTACAGCCATTAATTCAATTGTACAAGTAGAAGAAGACTTGAAACGGAGTGCCGAAAAATTCCGTACCGCAGATGCTTCATATGACGGAAATCTTGAAGAAGGAGCAATGTGTGGTAAGTTAGATAGTGAGAAAAATGATGGATCTTTACGTGACAAGGTTTGGCATGGTCTCAAGGAAACTTATGAGGATCTTAGTAAAGTAAAAAATTCCGATGAGTCTTTATATGATAAATTTAAACATGGTATCGATGTAGCTTATAAAGATGTGAATAAAATAAAAGAGACTATAGATGATGAAATCGAATCTGCTTTTGAAAAATCTGGATTAGGTGTCCCCTATCACTTAAAAAAGGGCGTGGGCGACGCTATAGGTGATGAATTATTAGGACTTGCAGATGCAGTTATCCATCCAATTGCCACATTTAATAACACGATTGAAGCCGTTTCTCACCCAGTCGAGACGTTCAATACGATAAAACAAACAATTTCTGATTCTTGGAATCGTGATGTTACCAATGGTGACTCGTATAGTGGTGCAGAATGGTATGGAAGCGCAGCTGGTCATACTATATTGGCTGTTGGACAACTATTCGTAGGAACAAAAGGCGTGGATAAAATTGCAATGTTGAACCCTGGCACAAAATTAGCTGAGATTTCACGAACTGCTAATCAAAGCTTGCAAGACGCTGCATCCTTATTCAATCGTAATCGCAATGAGTTTGCTTTCGCTGGCGGAAATAATATACGCTCTGCATTTGATACACCTGATTTTAGAAAAGCTGAAGATACTATTTTATCTGCTGAAAACATAGATAGATCAACCCAATATAGTCCACGTGTATTTGATGGTGATTTAAAGCAACACGAAGACAAAGGTGGACATTTAATGGAAAAGCATGTTGAAATATCTAATGAAGCATTGGCTCAACGCTTAAAAGACGATCCCGATATCACAGGGTCTTCATCTTTTAATAATTTAGAAACAGCCCAAAAAATTGCTGATGAAGTGTTAACCAATCCTCGAAATATACGTAAAATAGAAAGGTGGTTAGATGATCCCTACAGCCCGCCAACTCTAGCGTTTAGGTATAGAGGTGATGAAGTTATTGGTCGATCTATTGTAAGAGGATCTGAAAATATTTTAGAGGTAACTAATGCTAAAATTATCTTAAAAAAAGACGGACAAGGAAGTTATATTCGAACAGGATATCCCGTAAGATAGAAATTTAGGAGGATACTTATGAATGATAAAGATTATATGTATGAAGAAGTAAGTGATTTTTTAGACGGAACATTTCATCAAGATATGGGAACAGTAGAAAAAGCCTTAAATGAATTTATAGAAGAAGCTCACAAAGTGTGTATAGAAAATACTGTAAAGTACATAACTGAATTTTTAAAAAGTGATTTATCCACGCAAGAAAAAGAAGCGTTCATTGAATATTATACTGAAATTTATTTTCCTTCTTTAAAACTTAATCCTATAGAATGGCTTGAACAAACAGTTGAAACGTTAAAACAAGCATTAAAAAATCATTAGTAAAAATCGACCGCCCGTAATAGGCGGTCTTTTCTTCGTATTACATAACAAAGCCGTCCAATTAAGGGCGACTTTGTTATACATCAAACTATTCTTTTGTGAGAAATAACATCATATATAATTCCATTTTCTTGTGAACTTCACAAATTATTCCTAAAAGAATATCATATTTTGGTAGTGCATTTATTATTCATTTTTCAAAGTATGTTTGTATGACATAATCATTATCAATGAAATTAAATAGATACTTCTGAAAGAAATCTATTATATCGTAGCAGGAGTTATATTTACAGCTGTAATTTTACAAGTTGAAATAGCAAACCTAACGGTTGTAGTTGGATTTATAGGTAATGTACCTAGCACTATACCAAGTCCTGTTTGTTCCACGTTAAAATCTGCTGCAATAGAACCATTAATTGCCAAAAGACTTACTGTAGACCCAATAAACACATCCAATAATTGTCTAATTGGTCGTTCACGACATTCACACTCACATCCTACATCGACAGGTGGAAGTAATGTGATAGGTGGTCCTGGTGGTAAAAAACCTACCCCTGTTACATCAGAAATATTAACCACGAAGGTTGTGGTGCCATCTGTAACTGTAACTAAAAAATCATTTACGGAAGTGATAGTAAATAGAAAGAAAAGTGGGGGCGTGTTTGGTGTGTCTGCAATAGTGCCGAGAATCACAGTTTCTCCAATAAGTTGTTGTAAGACGCTTTGCATAGGTAAAACACAGCAATCACACAGACAACCTTCAGTCCCTCCCGTTGGACCTGTTATCCCTGTCGGACCCGTTACTCCTGTTGGACCTGTTATCCCTGTTGGACCCGTTATCCCTGTTGGACCCGTTA
>NZ_FOST01000003.1:512795-549632 GCF_900114335.1 Bacillus sp. 5mfcol3.1
CCTGTTGGACCCGTTACTCCTGTTGGACCCGTTACTCCCGTTGGGCCTGTCCCTCCTGTTGGACCCGTGGGGCCGGTTGGTAAAGTAAATGGTGGGATTGGCGGGAGTGTGGGACCAATTAAATTTGGGGTTAATGCATTAGTTTGAAATATTCCATTTGTTTTTTGCATTTCATTTTTATCAAACACTTAACTACCTCCTATGAGTGTACTATACTGTGGTATGACAGTTATCTTACATATACATAAACTTCATTTATCGTAATATAATATGTTTTCCCTATACTATTGTGCACCTTAAATTGTAGTGAACCGTTCACATTTAACTTCCCATCAATTGTAAATCCCTCACCTGCATCTACGAAACCAGCAACATCTTTGTCCTGCCAAGATGGAGCATCATAGAAACGTAGATTGTTAACTTTTGAAATAACGCGCTTTCCAACAATAGAAGAATCTACTGTACTTTTCTTGTTAAACTTCACATAAGATGGATCGTTCTTAATCCACTGATCTCCACCAAGATTTAACCACCCTTCTTTTTCAGCCCACACAATATAAGACTCTGGTTTGTTTAACTGACGAATCTTAGAATAGCTTGTGCCAGGTCCTTTACGTAAATTAACGTTATAACCTTCAATATAAGCAATCCCATCTGTTACGGATGTCGGTACTTCCGCCGGTTCAGATGGCTTCTCAGGAACAGAAACATCTACACTAGAATTATTATATGCTCTTTGTACATCTGCTCTAAATTGAGATTCTGAAACACCATGAGACTTTAAGTAGTCAATTGGATCTTCATGATCCGTACCGCCAAGGTAATGAGTTACATCGCTGTGTGTCCATAATCCTTTTTCTACAAATACCCCACGGTCACGTAAGATTTTAGCTAGTAACTTAACGTATTTGTCATAGCTGCGTTTGAATTTTGTATAATCCGCTGTTTCGCATAACTCTACATGTACAAAGCGCTTATTCGCAGCAGGACCGCCGCCATAAGCAATGTATTTTGTATCAGCAATTTGGATTGTTTCGTCCCAATCGACTGCATAGTGAACAAATGCATTTCTCCATGTACGAGACTCATATTTTTGAATGTTAATAGCTGGAGCTTCTGGAGTTGCTGTAGAATGTGCCACAACTCCCTCATAAGCACCTACACCATAACGGTATGGTTGTTTTGGTAAATCAGGAATAATAAGCGTTCTATCAGCAAAAGCACTTGTAGCAAAAGAAACAGCAAGTACTAGAATCATAAGTAACGAGGTAATATGTTTCATTGTCTTTTTCATTTAGCATCAACATCCTTTTTCATAATTTTTGTGTGGTCAAATAATCCACTTGCTGACAGTCCAATGATGATTCCTTGAAATACATTTGTTTTGATATCTCCGCCCATAAATAAAACGCCTAGCACAATGCCAAGCGTTAAATTTAATAACGGAACATACTTTGTTTGTAATCCAATTGTTTTTCCAATTTGTGAAAGACCAACTACAATTCCAATTATTACAGTAATTTCAAACATTACATACCACCTCCTTTCATTAAGAAAGTGAGAATGCCACCAACAATTCCGCCAACTATAAGTCGCAAAATCCAGGTAGTATTGGCGCTGATTTTATCTAGCTGTTTGTTGATATTGATAATGTCTTTCTCGTTACCTGTTGTCCTCATTTCTAAACTTTTAATCTCTAAGCGAATGTCCTTAATATCTTGCTTTATTTCTTGAACATCACTTCGTACATCTTGTAACGCTTCCACTTTGACCACCCCTTTTTAGGCAATAAAAAAAGACCAGCTTATGGCTGCTCCGGTTTCTTATCAATTAAATTTTGAAGTAACAGTTGTTCTAAAACTTCAATTCTACTGTTCATTTGTTTATTTTCTTCTTTTAACTCTTGAATTTCAGCATCTTTCGCTTGTTTTTCTTCTTGAAATGCCTTTATTTGAATTGCTACTGAAGAATATATTTCAGCTGCATTTCTTGTTTTTGTAACAAAACACTCAGGAGTATTTTCATCATCTGCAATCCACCCATAGTGAGTTTCTATATCGTTTGTTGTAAGAATTGGGTCCCCTTCAACACGATTCATTCGCTTCTCATATAAGTCTTCTATATCTGTTTTCAAGTTGTATTGTTGGATTTGAAGTGCCATAATTTTTTCTATTGCGCTAAACTGCACGTCACGAATATTTGTTTTGTATTCACGTTTCGATGCCGTTTGAAAAGCTGATGCTGTAACAGCGTTATATGCACTTCCTGACCCATTTTTAACCTGAAGTGTTTTATATCCCTCAACGTTACCATTTCGTAGCATTACTGTTTGGAATCGAAGGTCTGTTTCAGCGTTGGGCGTTGCAACTATATCAAGCATATTTTTACCTTTTAAGTTGAATACAATGGAAGACTGACTGTCCATCCATACGGATTTAGATCCACCTTTTAATGTTATTCCACCAGCAGAGTCTACCCAAAATGCGTTCGATGGATTAGATACTGTGAAGGTAGCACCGTTGGCTACTTCAACCCAATATGATCCATTTTTTGCATACTGACTTATACCTTTTCCAGAAGTGATAATTGTATGCCCACCAGAATTGACCTCTGTATTTTGATTACTTTTCATAAACAAAGCCCCACCAGTAAGAATATCTACGTGGCTAACAGAATCTAAACGAATTGTATTAGTATAGGCGCTAAATTGTTTATCAGACCTTAGGGTAACTCCGTTATTACCAGTAATATAAATATAGTTATCTCCATTAAGAGATACATCCCCTTTTGTATCCACATTTAATTTAGCGCAATAATGTGGAGTTTGATCCGCATCATAACCTTTTACAATACCAAAGCTACCGGTATAGTAATTTTCTCCTTTCACTGGGAATTGAGAAATTGTTAAAGTACCATCGCGGAAACGTGATGTATCCACATCATCATGCATAAGTATTGTTGGTTGTATTTGGCTATCAACAGCTCTTTTGTAATAGCCAATAAACATTCGCGTTAAATTCGATTCCATCAAGCGTATGAATTGTTTTTGGATGTGTACATAGTTAGTACCGTTGCCTGTCCGTACTGTAGAACCAACTATCTCTCCACCACGTACTAAGTTACCGTTTAGCACACCCGTTGTAATGAAATCAGCGACAATCCTTCCATCCATTGTGATTGCCGTATTATAGGGTCCATTAATGCCTGTGGAGGAATAACCAAATCCATTGAGATTCCATTGCCACACTTTTTTAGCGGTTCTTTCATCAGCTGTATCCATAATCAAAATTCTTTCTGGATATATACGAACATGGCCACCGAAACCGCTATTGATTAAATTCGTAGCATTTTCGCGTGCTTGTTCTAATATTGATTTTTCCATTCCTTTAACGTTGTTTTTAATACCATTGACGCTATTTCTAATATCATTGAAGTTATTCTCAACATTATCAACTCTGCCTGTTATATCAACGAATGACTCTTTAAAATTGCCTAATGTCAATTCGATATACTCTTCATAGATCGGGTCGTATTTGTAATGATTAACTTTAGCTTCAATTTCGAAACCGTCTTCTTCATGTATAACTGTTACTGTATCTCCCATATATACACGTTGTAATACCGCCAAATCTTTATACTCTTCAGTTTGAGATAGCTCTTGAAACTCTACTTTATATGTCGCTTTTGGATAATCAACATGTTGTTCATCGTACATTTTTTTTGCGGCATTGCGTAACATTTCATATGCTTGTGGTAAGGGAACTGCGTCTTCGTCGTCAGCATAATCACCAATAGCTGCTTTAATGTGTTCGAATTCAACAACTCTAATTTTAGGTTTAATATATTTACTAGCGTTATAGCTTTCCACGTACTTTTCTGGTAACAGTAGTCCATCAAAACCTTTAGGCATCATTCGAGTTATAACACCTTGCCAATCAACATCGCCTTCATATCCTAATAAATCTTTTTTGTGTTGAATAACAACACCGCGATCTTTTCCACGTTCTCTTAGCATGTGGACGGTGAAATTATCCCTTTTTAATTCCCCGCCCCAACGACTAAGAAAAGAGTTGTCCTGGCTGTTATCAAGTATTGCTTCGACTGGGTTTTTTCTAACCAAACGAGAACTAGAAATTGTATTGATATCACTAATGAAATTAAAATTAGTGTTATATTGCATACGTTCTTTCATTTGTTGTAATGCTGCTTGTCCGCCCTTTTCTTGAATAAATGTATCTTCAATCAAGTTATCAACGAGATCATAGAATACGTGATAACAAAATACGTGTAATTCACCCATAGAAGGTGCAGGTCGTGCTACACGAAACAATTGATTGCCATCAGGTGTTGGCGCTTTGATTAAACATTGACCACCTATTTCTAATCCGTGCGGAGCGAATAACGGATATTTAAAACTTAAGACATATAAACCATTTAATTCTTCTTCAATAACTGCATCGTAAATATTATCGTCTAAAATACCTATACCATTGTGAGTAAAATCCGTTTCAGTTGGTTTATATACTGTAATCATAAGTAACGCCACCTCGGGTCAATTTGTAACTTTGTAACAGTTCCAGTCCATTTTATTGTGTTTGCACCTTCAGAGAATGTGGGAAAATTACCGATCATATTACTATTCATCGGCGTAGTGTTCGAATATGCTTCTTTTAACTCGGAATCAATTACTACTGAACTATTTACATTTTTAATTAAGAATGAAACATCATTTATCGTAACAGTAATTGATCCACTACCATAAATCGTTATTTTAGGTAATGAATACTTAGTGCCCGAGTTTACAAGAGTAGTTGTCTTAGTTATTTCCAAAGGTTGTAGAATAGCGTATTCGAATGGATCAGCTACAAAAGTAACTTCGAATTGTCCATATTCTTCTATTTCATTAGCGATACTACCTATTTCCACACTTTTTATTTTTCTATAAACGTTATCATCTGTAAAAGAAAGGGTTTTAGCGTTCAATAGCCACGCTTTTATACGTCGTAACAATGGTTTGATGTTATAATCTTCTAACAAGTTAAAGTCAATCTTGAAAGTAACGTCTTCATAACCATTTTTCTTTGTTAATGATCCGTTTTCTCTACCAGGAACTTCAATAAACTCTATTTTTTCTTTTGCTGTTGGTATGTCAGGGCGCTCTACCATACAAAGAAGATAGTCACGACCTAATATTTCATTTATTCGAATATCAACCACGTCGCGCCCTCCCTATACCGATATTTAACATTTGTCCTTTCTTTGCAAACCAATCATCAGCTTTTTCAAACATTTTATTTAGATCACTTTCATTTTTAACAGTTGTATTAAAAGTCACTTCATTTTTAATTTCTTGTGGTTGTTGTTGCTGATTAGCGTTAACACCTTTACTCAATGACAATGAATTGTTAACAATGTTAGGTAAATTAGAAAGAATACCATTGCCACCTATTGTTTTAGTAATCCTTTGTACCGTATCTCCTAGTGCACCTCCAGAAGAGAATGGAGCTAATGGAACGCCTTGATTTAAATTAACAGCTAATGCCCTTGGCGCTGCGAATGATGCTGGGGCAATTCCTTGATTTCCTGTATTATCGTGAACACTTATAGAATAAGAACTGCTAAATGGATTTAATTTGTTTAAAATGCCACCAGCTTTATTCCACGCTCTTGTAACCGTATCGATAATACCGTTCATTACTCTTATAATAGAATTCCAAAGATCATAAAAGAAACCAACTACACTATTAATCGGTTTGTAAACACTTTGAAGGATATCTGAAACATAACTCCAATTGCTACGCACGATGTTAGAGATATAATTGAATGTTCCAGACACGCCAGAAGACAACCTATCCCAAGCGCCAGTTACATTAGATACGACATTGTTCCAAATACCAGAAGTTATGGCATAAACTACATTCCAAGCGCCTTCAATTCTGCTTTTCACTTCATTTACTGCATTACTAATATTCGAAGTTATCGTATTCCAAACTCTCGAAATAGTAGAAGTTATTTCATTCCATTTGTTGGATGTTGTATTTTTAGTTGAAGTCCAACCGCTTGTAACAGTATCTGTTGCTTTATTTATCTTGTTCCTAATATATCCAACAATCTCATTCCAAACATCAGAAATAAACGTCGAAACCGCGTTCCACGCCTTTGATGTTATATTTAATACGTAATTCCAACCTTCCTGTATTTTAAGTTTTATAGGGCCCAAAAATTCATTTACAGTATCAGTGATCCATTGCCATGCTTCACGGATTATATTAGTAATCCAATTCCACGCTGTACTGGTTGCACTTGTGATTGCATTCCACAATTCTGTGATAGTGTTAACTAACATATCCCTATATTCTATAAAAGTAGAGGAAATAGCATTCCAAGCTTCTTCGATGTAAGGTTTAATCCATTCCCAGAATTGTGTTACCGGTTCTTTTATTAATTCCCATCCTAAAATGAAAGCAGTTAATAACAACTGTAAAGGGAATGTTATGATTTGGAATAGAATATTCCAAGCTATTTGCGCGATCTCTTTCAAACCTTCCCAGAATGCTGAGAAACCTGATTTTACAGCTTCCCATGCGTCAGAACAAATTTGTTTGAACGAATCCCATGTACTTGAAAACCATTCAATCGTTGCTGTCCACATTTCATTTGCTATGTTGCCAACTTCAGCCCAAAAGTTATTCCAATTATTTTTAAACTCTTCCCATTGTTGACTAAACCATTGCGATATCATATCCCATGCCATTTGAATCGATTGGGTTACATTATCCCAACCTTTAGAACAAGCATCGCTAATTGTTGTCCACAATTCTGACATCCATGTTGAAAATTGGCTCCATTTTTCTTTAAGCCAATCTGTAATACCTCCCCAGTTGTTAAATATAGCTATAACTGCTACGACTGCTGCTATTATTGCAGCTATTGCGGCTACAACTAATGCGACAGGAGCGCCAACAAATGCAGCTATTACGGTGACTACTATCCCTATCGCTTCAGCTATAGCTGAAATCCAACCTATTAGAGTACCGATAAAACCAATTACCGAACCGACGGCGGTTATTATCGTCCCTATGGCTGTTATCGTAGCTCCTATGATTATTAATAACGGGCCAATTGCCGCCGCTAATGCCGCAATAATTACGATTGTTTGTTTAGTTTTAGGATCAAGTTTAGAAATCCAGTCCATTAAATCTTTTAATTTTTCAACAACAGGCATTAACGCAGGTAATATTTCAGTCCCGAATTGCACGGCTAAAGTATGAAGTGTTTGTTGTAATTCTTTGAATTTATTTTCCGGTGTGTTCTCCATTTGTTCAGATAAATGTTTAACCTCTCCGGTAGCATTCCGGGCATCATCAGACATTTTTTTAAGCTTTTCGCCGCCACTATGAACAAGTATTTGCCACGATGCTAAATGTTCTTTACCGAATATTGTAGCGATTGTAGCGTTTTGTTGTTCTTGTGTCATTCCTTGTAAACCGTGTTCAAGTTCGTCCATGACTTGAGGTAATTGTTTCATTTGTCCGTTTGCATCAAATGCACTGAATCCCATTTTCGCCATAGCTTTAGACATAGCCTTTGTTGGCTTAGTTAAGTTAACGAAACCAGATTTCAAAGCCCTTGCCGCTACAGACGCTTCAATACCATTAGATTGTAATAAACCTACAGCAGAAGCGGTTGTTGATAAATCTTGTCCAGCTGAATTTGCAGTTGGCCCAATAATTGACATTGCTTCTGTTAGAGAATGAACGCTAGCTTTTGTATGGTTAGCTGTATAAGCGAATATGTCAGCCATCTTATTGATACCAGCTATATTCTGCTCAGCGTTATTTGTTTTTTGTCCTGTAGCTTCATAAGCAGATCCTAATCCGTCCACAGTTTTTGATAAATCTTCATTCGCGCCACGGGCAGTATGGAGAGAAACAGTCATGATTCGCATCGCTTCTTCTGCTGTGTAACCGTCTTTAACTAGCACAAGTAAACCTTCATTTATTTTTTCGGTACTAACACCAAACTTTTGAGAGTTAGCAAGGGAACTATCCCACATTCTGCTCATAACGTCGTTAACTTGTTGAGAAGTTAACCCTGTTGCGTTTACCTCTTTTCGAATATCAGCCATTTCATGTTGGAATTTCGATGCTTCTTTTGCAGCGTAACCCATGGCGCCAGCTATAGGAGCTGTCACTTTCATTGACATGTCTTTTCCTACACTAGAAACACTTTGACCGACTTCTTTTACTTTATTACCGAATTCTTGAACGTGTGATTTAGCTGTTTTAAAGCTGTCTCCAACTCTTCTTTCTAGAGCTTGCGTTTCTCTGCCTAGTTCAATTTCAGCTTGTCTTGCCCTATTTAATTCGGTTTCTAACCTTTTAACTTCTTCAGATCCAGCGCCGAATGCAGTTTTAGCATTATTTAATTGTTGCGCTAAATTTCGAGACTGTTCACCAGCGTTTTGTTGCGCTTGCTTTAAATAGTCATATTGTAATTTCGCCTTGGAAGTTTCCGAAGCGTTCTTTCCTAGTGAAGCTGCTTGGAGATCGTACGCCGATTTTAATTTATCAGCTTCAGTTTTTAAACTGAAATGGGCCGTTTTCAAACCTTCTAACGCTTGCTTTGACTTACCTATTTCACTATTTCGTAATGCTTCAGCTTGTTTAGCTTCTTTTAATGATTCGGTAGTAGTTTTTATTTTGTTAGAAATTTCAGTTTCAGCAATTTGTGCACGTCGTAACGCTTCTTCAACCTTCTTTGTTTCTGTTGCATTTTCTCCCCACACTTGTTTTGTTCTTTGAAGTTGTTCCGCTGTCTCTCTTGTTTTGTTTTTAGCGATATCATATTGCTTCTCAAGTGTGGATAACGAAGTCTTATATTTATCAACATCAGTTCCGGTTAACTTCATTTGTGTTTGAGCTAACTTTAACTCTTGTGTTAAGGCTCTATTCGCCTGATTCATTTCGTTTATCTTAGATTTATAATCAGCGGTGTCAGCCTTAAATTTAATTATGGTTTCTTTTGAAGGAGTAGCCATTTATTTTCCACTCTCCTTTTCTTGGATATAGGCTTTCCACCCTTCGTAAGCACTTTTGTTTTCTGCTATTCTTTGAACATCCCTTAAGGGTAAATTCCAAAAGTCACTTTCCGATATTTCAAAAATAAATACGTATAGACTGTATAAGTCCACAACGAATTCAATTTCGAATTTAGGAAGTTTTAAGCCTTTTTTCCGGCTTTTTGTTGAAAACCTTTTGCCATGTTGTTTTTAGCTTCTTTTTTCATAACTGCACCGAAATAATCGAACGCCTCTGACATATCAACTTCATATACTTCCATGAATGCTTCAAATTCCATATATCCAGTAGGATTTGCTTGACGATAAGCCGCATAAACAATACGGAACGTATCTAATAAATCAATGTTCTGAATTCCGCCAGCGTTTAATAAAGTACTTAAAAATCCTTTATCGATAATGCCTTCTTTTTCTAATTTGAATAATGTTAAAGCTGTTAAGTTAGGATTCGCCTTCACTACTTCACCATTTGATAACGTAATTTCTTTTGTCATGTAATTTCTCTCCCTATAATCAAAATTAAAAGGCACTCATAAAGAGCACCTTTGATAGAATTTATTTTGTTTGTGCTGTTTTTCGTAATTTAGCCGAATCAAATTTTGTCATCCATTCTTTTGCAACTGTTTCCGGTAGTTCGATACCTTCATAATAGAAACGACCGAATTCGTCAGATAACGCTGTTACTTCTAATTCTACTTCGGCTAGTTCTTCAGCACCGTTTTCTACACTCTTAACAAAACCTGTTGCACTTGTACAATTAGGGAATGCGATTAAACGTGTGTTTTCTTCGAATATGTCAAGCTCTTCCGCAACGAACGCAAAATCTTTTCCTAAGCTGTCAATACCATATGAGTAAACGCCATCGATCAACCCTTCGTTTGTAATACCAAAAATGTTACGAATAACCTTTAATTGCATGTGACCGCTAATTTTTACATTCATTTGTGTTGGTTTTGATTTTTTCTTTTGAGTAAAGCCGCCGCATTTCTTTTCAACTGATTTAATTTCTGTTTCTGCATCTAATTTACCTACACAACCGAATGGGTCAGTTACATGTTCACCTTTAAAAAGTACACTAGCATTTTTAATCTCGACCGCATCAAATACATCAACTGTAACTGGCATATTATTGCCCTCCTAAAGTTTTATTTATTTCTTCTATTAAAGATTTATTTAATTCCTCAATAGAGTAATCGACCTTTTTATCCACACCACGCTCCATGAACTTTTTGGCCGCCTTTTTCTTACTTGTACCTAATCCCAAATCAGGGAAAACTAAATATCTATATTTCGATTTTGGTTTTAATGTTAATGTTAAATTCTCTTTGTTATCGTCATTAATAGATTGATATAGTTTAGCGTGGGCTTTCTTTCTATTCGATATAGGCATTAAGCCAAGAACTGATTTTTTCATTACTGGTGCAATTCTAGACTTTAAATCTTCATTTATTATCTTTTCCGCAACGTTTGGTAATCGCTCAATGTTTCTTTGCAAAGATTCAAATTTAGAAGCATCAACACTAAAATTAGCAGGCATATTTTACATTCCTTGTAAGCTCGAATGTTAATACATCAACAAAAAACTCTGTATCTTTCTTCCTCATTTTTTCTTTGAGCGATTTATTACATGTGTGGCCAGTTTTACTTAGTGAACTCATAAACTCAACTTGCAATACATCTAAGTCCTCACGATTTTCCGAAAAATAATAAACTGTTACATCTTGTGTAAATGCGCTTGCCCCCGCTCTAACAAACCCACCTGTTTCAAATACAACATGGTTGATTGTGGATAGATTCGCTTCATCCTCCTGAACTGTGTCCTGGTATACTTCTACAGTGTGGAAGAAAGACTCTAAATGCTGGACTAGTTTAGTATTAAACTTTTCAATTAAATCATTCAGTGTCATCTAGACCACCTACCTTTTGCAAGTATAAATACATGCTATTTTTAAAACGATCCGCTTTAATGATGCTATAAGAATGTCCTCGTAATTCAATTATTAGGCTGTCCACATCCTTATTCTTGAACATAGGAGCGTATAATGTTTCAATCTTCATATCTAACTTTTTATCAATACTTTCAGCGTATTGAATATCAACTTCACGACACGAAAGTTCCGAAAATCTAAGTTTGATAATCTCAACATTTTCACGTCCGATTACTTTTTTAGCGCTATTCCGGATTGTTTTACTTTCCTTAACGCTAATAAGTCCATCATTAAAGGTTTTTCGATGTTGTTCAATCCCCATTGTTCTTTTTCCTTTCATCGATTGCGACGTGTAATATCAATCGTGAAAGTGGTTGTCTAAAGTTACTTTCGAAACTATCTAATGCATTGTTGTATTCATAACGAATACGGTTAATAACTAGCTCCCTTGCGGATAAATTGACGGCTAGATCAAGTTCAGCGCCTACTAAATCATTAATATAGTAAACGGAACGATCTATAAGCTTTATGATGTCCTTGTCTTCTTCATCCCAAGTGATTGCTAGTGCATGTTTTACATCTTCTAACAAATCAAAAGGCGACTGTAACGTCGCCTTTGATTGATTGTCACTCATAAAGGATCACTCCCTATTTAGTAGGTGCTGGAGTAGTCACCGCTGTACCTGAGTCTTTCATTTCAGAAATATCATAAACTAAGAATGATTCATTTTCTTCAGCACGACCATTAGCGTACATTTTAGCGATGTATAAATCTTCGTCTTCGATAGCGCGTGTTTGATCGTAAACGTCTAAACGTTGTGCTCCACCTAATCCAAGGAAGTAATCTTTTGCCATACCAGCGATTAATTTACCTTTAGGAACAGCATTTGATTTAACGATTTTACCTGGAATCGGAAGAACGTTATAAGTGTAAGTTCCATCCATGTTAGGGCGTGTAGTATAACCATAAATTTTAGACCAGTAGTCTACAGGGTTAACGATTAGTAACACATTAGATGGATTACGTTTACCATCTTTAGTAAGTAGAGCCATGATATTACCTAAAGTGTAAGGATTAAGGTCTTTTAACTTACCAGTATCGGCTTTATCAGCATGTACGCCCCCTGTAACAGTTAATAAATCTTTCATCATGCCTACAGGTTGATCTTTACCAGTACCACGAACGATAGCTAATTCTAAAGCGATTTTTAAAGATTCAACTAATACAGTTCGAACGTAGCGATCTAACCAAGTCGGGCCAAGGTCTAACATTACTTTACATACAGGCATAAATGCTGATAATTTGTATTCCTCAATTTTAATCGTTTCGAAACCTTCATCTAAAAGTTCTTTGTGAGCCGCGCACAATTTACCCCAGAAGGCAGTTTGGATATCACCTTTTTTCAGAATCCATTCAGTTAAAGCACCGACGTTAACAAATGTAATTTCAGATAATAATTCATGATTTTGAACTAAGTCTTCAAATACTCGTTCGATAACAGTTGCAGGTACTAATGCTTCAGTACCTGCAAAAGAGTTACCTGCAATTACTTCATTGTAGTATTTCGTTTCTTGACTAGTTAAAGCACGTCCACCACGAGCAGCTAAGATAGCTTGATCGCTAGATTGTACTGATGCTTGTGCTAAAATTTTTTCTTGAATACCTTGAGCGAATGCAACTAACGCATCATTCACCTCTTCATCTGAACCAGATGCTAAAACCTTACTTAAATTTTGTTGATTTTCAAATTTCGTTTCTAAGTCTTTAATCATTGTAAATTACCTCCTACAGTTTAATAGATTTTAATAGTGAAACCATAAAGTTAGCTGATTTTTCAGCGTTTTGAGTACGTTTGTCACCTTCGTTTTCGATAGATGCGATGATGGGTTGTTCTTCAACTTCATTTGTAATTACAGATTCACTGTCCACACTTGATTGTATTGAATCAGTGATTACGTCACAGAAACCGAATGACTTAGCTT
The DNA here is from genome assembly GCF_900114335.1 of Bacillus sp. 5mfcol3.1. Classification (NCBI taxonomy): domain Bacteria; kingdom Bacillati; phylum Bacillota; class Bacilli; order Caryophanales; family Bacillaceae; genus Bacillus; species Bacillus sp. 5mfcol3.1. The sequence goes on from NZ_FOST01000003.1 coordinate 525,786, forward strand.
TTTCAGCGGTCATATAAGTTTCGTTGTCTAGAAGTGTTTCTAGTTGGAAAAACTCACCGTTAAAACGGCTGTTATAAGATTGAATTAACGCTTCGTCAACGTCACGTAGCATTTTAGCTTGCTTCTCTAATGAGTCAGCATTACCGAATGCATATGTCGATGCACGATGTACCATCATAGTGGTATTAGAAGGCATTTCGATTTTATTAGCACCCATCGCAATTAATGAAGCGGCTGAAGCGGCTATACCATCAATAACGGCAGTTACATTAGAAGGGTGATTTTTTAAGTAGTTGCAAATTGCAATCCCTTCAAACGCATCGCCACCATTTGAATTGATGTGAATTTCAATGTCATTTGTAACACCATCTAACATTTCTCTTACACCTTGAGAAGAAATGTCACCGAAAGGAGCTTTACCAACATTCCCATACATATAAATGACTGATTTACTATTGTCCTGTTGATTGTTGTCCATCATTAGGAACTTCGGTTGAATCTTTTCCATTTCCAATATCTTCACCCCCTTTCATAGTTCCGCTTATCCTTGCTCTCTCATAGTTCTTAGTAACATAACGTTCATTAGCCCAATCTTCTTTTATTTGTTCTTTTCCTAAACGTTCTAATACATCGTTTATGCTCATGCCACCGACTGCAAATAGCTTGTCAACGGAATTAGCAAACTTAGTAAGATCGAACAATTTGAAGTTGTCCATGTTGAATCTAATGTATGTTTTACTTAAATATTGCTCTCTAGAGAACATCTTCTTGTTATATTCGTTAGTAATCATTTCCCCTATTGGTCTTACTGCGAATATGATAAAGTTATCTAAATCGCCAGTAGGATTACCGGTAGTTGAAATGCCACCTTCACTTATTCCACTTAGTAATGAAGGAGGAATGTGGAAGGCAGTTGCCACGAAATCTAACATATCTTTTGCAAGGTTTTTGATGTCCCTCGTATCTAAATTACGTGGGTCCTTGCTTTGATCTTCCATTTGTACGTTGTCAGGTAAGAACATGATTGCTGCTAACTTTTCAGGATTCATATAATCTTTTGCTTTCTCTTCAAAAAGTTCTTGCGAAGCTTTTCCATTTTCATCAGTTAACGAATTCATGAAACGGCCTCTGAACAAATAACGTATTCTTCCATTGCCTTTGTAATCTGACATCGCTTTAGCTAGTAATAGTCCATATGAACTATATAAACTATTAATCACGTTGTTTATTGACTCTACAGAAAGGCTCAAGTATAGAACGTCTTGTTCTCTAAATTCCTTCGTTAAAAGCTGATTGTTAATCGAAACACTTTTATAAACATACTCATTAAAACCATTCGTAGTTTCACGATGAAACGATTCAGATATCCACAGTTCCTCACCTATAGGTAAAATTAACGCTTCCTTTTCGTAAATTAACTGATGGACAACCTTATACCAAAACTCATGGGCATTTTCATTCTTATTTGGTGCCACATTTAATTGGTAGTAGTTCAAACTTCTTTTTAACTTGCCACTTCTATATGTTTCAAAATCACAAGCTACTAAACTACGAGCAATTAAATCGATAGCAGCGTTAACATACAATTTCTTGTAAGCAATTTCAGCTTTAAGTGTCATCACACTACAATCAACATCCGGGACTGTTCCATTATCACTTTTTCCTAAAAAGGTTTTAAAAACATTACGAATTCCCATTTTTTCACCCCCTTTCTCAGAATGACCATACTTGCATATCGTTTAAATCGACTGCATAGTCTTCAAGATCACCGTCGAAATTGAGCGCATGTGTGAACGCAAAAAACCCGTCAGTTTTTCTTTTGACAGGGTCGATTTTTTTATATTCTTTTGAGCCATTTCCTAGTTCGTCCACATAAACATTCCCGCAATACCAACGCATAACAGGATCGTCGTGGAAAACAATATTATGATTTATGAATAGATGTTGGATTAATGGGTCTAACATAGCATGAATGTACTGCCCGCGCCTTACTATCTCAACTCTTTCGTTAAAACCAGCTTCTTCTAATAAAGGTTTCAAGATTACAGAACGGAATTTATCAATCGCGATACGCTTAATGTCGTATGTTTTCGATTTTTCTAAAAACCAATTGATAACACGTTTGGGCTCGATTTCTTTATCATAGACGATGGTGAAGAGTCCTTTTTCCACACCTATATCTATAATATCTTGATTAATATCCTGCATTTTCAATGCCTGATGCCATATAAAGGTATGGTGAATCCAATAACGCTTCCCTTGCCGTTTGAATAGCAAACCGACGCTGCAGAAATCGCGTAATTCTGCGTAATCTACACCACCAATACATTCATATTTGTGTAAATCATCAGGTAAAGGTTGATCTGTTGCAAGAAGATCCTCATAAGTAGCGATTTTATGTTGAAATAGCTGCTTCGGAATGTTCATCCGTTTTGTCATGAATTCAACATGCATAGGAATGTTGGTTTGACAATCGGCCCATTCTTCTTTCATCGTTTCGAATAATTCCATATTATCTCGAATAGAAGGATTGGCTTTTTCCCAGTTTGCAATATCTTCGACTTCTTCTTCGGAGTCTAATTTGCAGATGAAGGGGAATAACTTACTCCTTTCAACTTCGCCACTTAGAATCATTCGAGCCTTCTCTTTCATATCATCCAAAACGCCACCACGGACATATCCATCCGTTGTTAAATAGAAAGTTCGTCCATCTTTAACTTTACCCAAGGCTGAACGGAATACTTTAATCGATTTATAACCTTCATATTCATGAATTTCATCGAACCAAACTGATCCAGGACGTCGTCCATCTTTCGTTCTAGCATTAGAAGTATTGAATTTCATGTGAGATTTGTTTGTTTTATGTTTAATTAGTACCTTTGTAGCACTAAATGATCTCTTTAAAACCTTATTTGCAGGATTTTCTATTACTTCCTTCACGTCATCGAATGTAGTTTTTGCTTGTTCTTCAGATGTCGCGATCCATTCAATGTGATATCTATCTATACCAAACTGTTTAGATAGCATATAGAAGTTTAAATATCCGGCATATCCGTTTTTACCACCGCCACGTCCCATCAGTATTAATATTTGATTCCAAACAAGACGGTTGGTGTCCTTATAACGAACGCCGAACACACAAGCGTTAACAAAACGTTGCCATGCGAATAATTCGAATGGAAAATATTTAGCTGGGATATTAACACTATCCTCAATAGCTTGAACATCAACATAAACATTTGGATCATCTAAAGTTTTTCGAACTAAGGTCATTAATTGTTTTTGTTCATTACAAGAACGGATAGATCCGCTTTCCACAGCATGCATGTACTCACTAATGAAAGGATGATATTTATAAGGAAGATTAGACTTCTGCATCATCGTCATCCTCCTCACTTACCGCCTTAAGTCCTAACTCGTTAAGAATCTTTAACATTTGCGTGTTAGTTTTATTCAACTCGTTAATGCTATCGTTTTTTTTCATAAATCCATTAGCGCCTAGTACAGATACACCGCGATTTTTTACATCAGCTATCAATCTGTTTTTTATATCCCAAAATGACATATAATCTTCTACTAAATCCATAAAATGAGCGTGTATGATACCGTTCGTGCCGAGTTGTTCATATAAATCATCTCTTATTTTATTTCTAAGCGTTTTTTCTCTGTTTTTTTGAAGTTTTGCAACCTTTTCCGAAACATTTTTTAGACCTTTTTCATTTATCATGTCTTCCCAATAACGGCTGCGCCATGATTTAACAGTGCTAACAGATACGCCATATTTATCCGCGATATCCTTGTATTTAACACCTTCTAAGAAATCTTTGAACGCTAATTTATATTTACTTTGTTTTCCGCTCACAATATCACCACCCCGCTTTTTCATTGGATTTTTTCGAAGATTAATTTTAAAAATGACACTTGTAAAGACGAGAATAATCATGTATAGTTTTACTTAGAAGGAAACTGTGGCGACGGTCCACTGATTACAAATACATATCGAAAATTTTAATCATCCCAGAGAAGGGATGGTATTTTTTTTGCCTTTTTTTCTATTCCCACGCGCGTAACGCGAAAATAAAAAGAGAAATCCCCCCTCGCGTTGCTCGGTCCCCCAGCAAAATTGTTTCTATATTTTACCCGGGGGGTGTCTCAGGAAATTTTTTGAAATTATCTTATAGCTAAACCGAAGAATAGCTCAGCATATTCAATAACAATGTGAGCTTCTGTTAATAACATATTTAGATAATGTTCCAGCCAATGTTCACGTAGACTTTTCTTTACAGTTTCAAGTGTAGTCTTCTCACATGCTCTTGGATTACATATGTGACGTATCTGTTTGTATGTTGTGTAGATATCTCCACGAAACTGTTTGTATATCTCAACTTCTTTTGTAGTAGCTTCGACTATCCCGACATCTATTAACTTATTGATAATGGATAAGTCATATGTATTACCTTGTATCGTTAGGTTGTCCACACTTACCACCTCTCTTCATCTACTATCGTGCAGCGCTTCTTCACTATGTTCTTCTCTTTGTTATGTTCCTTGTTATGGCATTGAATGCATAACGTTTCTAGGTTGCTTAATATGTAAGCTAAGTCTGGTCTGTCACGTAACTCTTTGATGTGATGGACGTTCCTACCCTTACTATACTTACCTTTACGCTTACATTCCTGGCATTCATTGTTGTCTCTCTCTAATGCCTTAATCCTAATGTTCCTTCTCCAATAAGGATGCTTATAGAATTTAATGATATTATCTTGTTCATACAATCTTTGTATCTCTTGCACTGATAACGGTTGTATCATTTGCTTCCTTCCAAACTTAATGTAAACGTAACGTTAACTTTACTAGTATTGTGGCTCTTGTTTAGTCCAATGAATAAAGTATTTTCATTAGCAAAAGGAGCTAAACTTGTTAATTCAAATCCAGCCTTCATTAATGCTTCTTTGCATCCTAAATAAGATACAACCTCTTCTGACTTACTCATATCTACAGTAACAACCGTTGTCGTTTTTACTTCCATCTACGATCATCCTCCTCAAAATAAAAAGCACCCGAATGGATGCTTTTTTATAGATTATTAATTTGTACTTTAATTCCGATACGTGAAGTTTTATCCTTATTCCAATCACCTAATGATGAACCGCTGATACGCATCAACAATATTAAGTAACTGGAAGAAGAGCAAAAGCTCTCCTTAATAACGGTATCATTCAATCACTACCATCTGCTGGTTTCGGATTTTATGTGCCATCATTATGAAATCGTTTAGACAACATATAGTTTATAAAGGAACATTGTGAGTTGTGTTTTCCGCCACTACTCACAATACAAATATATCACATTGATTCCAAAACGACCGGCACATTTACTGCCAAAAAGCGGTCAAGACTATGCCACGTTTTTGTCAAATAGATTATACTTCTTCAAAAAAAAGACTCCAACGAATTTGGAGTCTTTATATGACAGCACTCTGGGTTTGAATAATATTTTGAAGCTGAACCTTTACTTTTAATATTTCATCAGGTCGATGGTATATCGTTTCTTCTAAATTTCCAATAACTGACTTTAATGTTATTAAGTGATCATTAACATCAAAATAGTACATAAAAATTGCACTTTCGCCATCGTCTAGGATACAAGAACTTTCCACATATAATCCACCATCTTCTGATTTGGTCATGTTTACATAATTATAGTTACTCAATTTTGCATTTGAAACCAACTCATAAGGTGTGACTTTTGGTGAGTAGAGCTCTTCATAAAGTTTTTCCATTAGGCTCTTCATTTTATATCACCTTTCTAAATAATGATTTAGAGATGAGCGCAGGTAGCTAACTATGTTTTCCAGCTCGGCTTCTGCTCTTGGCCAATCTCCAACTGTCCATTCGCTTCTTTTTCCACCGATAGCATCATTAAGTTTATTTTCAATAAGTATAGCTAAAACCCCTGCATTTTCTCTAGTTTTTTGAGGAATCCATTTATATTTTTGTTTAAATAAAAATGTGATTTTTGAAATTTCACTTCCCTTTATATCTAAATTATACTCAAAGAGTATATCTGGAACAATTTCCAACTTGATTTTTTTATCAATCTTTTGTCGGATTCTTTTAACATAAAGGTCAGGTCTAAGTAATCGTTTTTTATCTTCACTTTGTTGACTTTGCTTTATAAATGTTATAGCTTGATCCCTATCAACATTTAGCATACTCATCATCGTTTGAATTTTCTCTTCCTCTTGCTGTATTCTTTCTTGCCTTTTTTCAAGCAATTCACTCTCAACAAATGAATCAACATCTAAATAATTTTCTCCCGATTCCATAACAAGTCCAAAGGAAGTATCTTTTGGTGGCTCTACTGCTTTCGGGTTTAATTTTACATCTTCTCTTACCTTTTTTATCATTTCTTTCTTAATAATCTCTTCTTTATAATATTGCCAAAGTTTATCTAACCCTAATTCTTGATGATAAACAACAGCCGCTATATTATCATCTGGAACAACTTCTTTAATGTCAACAGTAGGTTCTATAGATCTAAGAACTCGCCCGACAAATTGAGCATATGGAAGCAGATTTTTATATGGTCTAAAAATTGCAGCTACTGAAAAATATTTATGATCATAACCTTCACCAAGCATTGAAACATTTATTACTACTTTAACATTATTTTGATCAATCTTTTCCATTTCTTTGAATCTTGTTTGTTTATCAAGTAGGCTATGAACTAAAGCTACATCGTACCCTTTTTCTTCATATAGGTTTTTCAACTGCTCTGCATGCCAAATACTACATGCAACAGCAATAATTTTATGAGGGAATTTACTTACTGAAAGTTTTTCTTCTAAAAGCTCAAGGCTTTTATCAATGATTGCCCTATTACTTTCTGGAGATAAGGCCACCGACCTATTTATCCAATCTTCTTCTTTGATACCCAGCTTTCTAATTTCCTCAATAGTGTATTTCGCTTCCTCATCTTTGTCAATTGATAAGTATAATTTATCTGGTATATGCTTGATTCTTTCTAATTGTTTAACATAGCCGTTTAACATCGCTTCGCGTAATTTATACTCGTAAATTGTTTGACCTTGAATCTCTTTCCCATCACTTCGGAATGGAGTACCAGTCACCTTAACAATCTTTGCCTCATCAAAATAATCAATAGCTTCCTGCCATGTTTTTGCCTCAGCATGATGGGCCTCATCAATAATAATCAAGTCGAAAAAATCTTTAGGCACTTTTTTCAAAAGTGATGAGCTTAGTCTTTTTTGTAACTTGTGTATATTAACAATAACTATATTAGCGTATTGCAACATATCTTGTGATTGATCCGTTTCATATTCAATTACTGAAGGAAGCTCTTGTCTTGAAGTAAATACCTTAGTCATCAGCCAAAAATTCTTATCATAATCAGGGTCTAAAGAGCCCAATACAGAATCTTTTATCACTAATTGAGGAGTAATGATTAATACCCGGCTTTGTGCAAGTCCATACGGAATAATACCCATTAATCCCGTTTTCCCTGTACCAGTTGGTAGGACAACCAACGCATGATCAGTACTCTTTTCCATCAAAAAATGATCATGGACTGCTTGATAAGCTTGAATCTGAGGCTTCCGTAGTAGTTCATTATTTAAGATAGCCGGAACTTCTTTCATAAAATGATCAGTATCTATTCTAAACATAGTACCCCTCCTATTTTTCGTAACTATGAAAATATGATGTATAAATTATTTTAAGGAATAAATATCATATTATTTCCTAACAATTTACATATCCCTATCATTTAATGTACTAGATATAGCCAATTTTTTCTAGCATTAGTTACCCATATCTTATATTTTGTGTAACTATGCCAAATGCTACAGCCTTTGATATTCATAACTTCATAACACTTCCTCTTTTGAGTTACACAACACAATAAAAATGAGTAACTGTATAGAATGGGGTAGAATAACATGGCCACCAATTATTAATTTTAATGTACTCCAAAAATAAAAATCCACTGTATTTAATTACTTTAAATAGTCAGTAGATTTTTATTTTTAGCAGGATTTTATTTTATTAGCTTGATAGTGACGAAATACAGCCAGAATTTCAAAAATTTTGTATACTAAGAGAATTTCAACCTAAAAAGTTGGATTCCTATACGTTAAATAAAATGAACAAAGTCTTTTACACTCTCTTCTTTAAGAACGTTTCCATAATATCCTTCCTGAACCTTTCATAATCAAACTGAAAAGCTACATTATGCATTTTATAGCCTGGATTTGTAACAAAACGAAAGTCTGCAATGCTTTGTCCAAAACCTTCCCCTTGATCAGGAATTACTTTAATGGGTACTCTCGTAAGGTTAACAGCCTCTCTATTTAGCAAATACCACACTGTTACAAAATCATGCATAGGACTTCCACTTATACCTGGATTAGACTTGGAGTAAAAATTATAATAATAATCTAACATAGGTTTAATGATGAGCCCTGCAAGATCCTGTGTATTCCGATGAAATGCATCGATTTGCTGGACCATTTCGGGTGTAACAATCGCATGTTGGGTCACATTTAAAGGAATAATTGTCAAGTTCTTTGCATGTTGCAGAATTAAGTTTGCTGCATAAGGGTCTGAGTAAAAATTAGCTTCAGCCACAGCAGTTACGTTACCTGGATAGAAAAAAGCTCCCCCCATGCAAATGCATTCTCTTACATTTCGCATTGTTTCTAAATTCAATACAAAAGTCGTAGCTAGCGAAGAAAGTCTTCCTAAATTGATAATTGTAAGATCTTCTAAATTTGATTCTATAATTTGATAAATATCATTTAAAGGATAAACTGGATATGAAATTTCAGGTGGAATAATAGGTCCTAATCCAACTTTTCCATGTACCTCAGGGAAATACTGAATCAATATACCTGTCAACGGTACAGAAGCACCAAGGAATACAGGTATTTCTTCTCTTCCCGCAATGTACTTTAAATAGTTAATATTTCTTATTACATTTTCTCTTGATACATTTCCATAATCGGCTACGATTCCTACAAGTTGAATGTCTTTACGAAAAAAGGTGTACAGTATAGCAAAGGCATCATCAATCCCTAAATCTGTAAACAGAAGAACCTTTTTTTGCATATCTCTTCCTCCAAATTTTATAGAATTCTACTTTCAACAACGATGTAGTGATTAGACTACGCTTGTATATATATTTTTTATGTATTCTTAAAGAGGCGATTCTATTCACTTGAAATAGCTTTACACATCTAGATTTGATTTTATGTTCAAGCATAAGTTTCTGTTCTTAAGTTGATAAGCATGTGTTGCTATCCTTGAACAAAAAAGCAATGATTAGATTTTAAACCTAGTCATTGCTTTATCCATTGCATCTTGGTTTACTCCTATATATCTTAACGTTACTCGTTCACTTGAATGATTGAATATCTCCATCAGCAAAGCTATGTTCTTTGTCTGCATGTACATATGATATCCAAATGTCTTACGTAATGTATGTGTCCCAATTTCTTCTAAACCAAACTTTGCTGCTGTAGTACTAAGTATTTTATATGCCATACTTCTTCCGATTGGTCGATTTTTTCCTTGTCTGCTCTTAATTAAATACTCATAGTCTTCCATATCTTCAATGTACCACTTTAACTCTCTTCTTAATGCTGCAGTAATCTGAATACGTTTCTGCTTACCTGTCTTCATTTCACGTATTGATATATGGCTGCCATTTAAATCTCCAACCTTCAGTTTTAAAATATCACTAATACGTAGACCTGTATTAATTCCCATTACAAACAAAATATAATTGCGTTCATTCTTTTCTTTTAGGTATTCTTTAATTTGTTGTATTTGCTCTGGATCACGTATCGGTTGAACAAAATTCACTATTCATTACCTCCAGTTTCTTCTGTCTCGTAAACTTCTAATCCAAGTGCAAAAGCAAGCTTATAAAATGCTTTAGACTTCCAACGTCGATAAGTACGCTCTGACATTCCAATTTCGTTATAAACCATGTAATCACATACATCCTCTTCTTCTAAATAACGTTTATAAATAATGTCCCTTTGGATAATTCCTGCGCGTCCATTTCCTAATCGATTTAGAAATTGATCAATACGTAATGACATTCTTTCTAGCCATTCTTCTCGTTTACTTTGTTGAATATTTGCTATAGCAATATCTTCTAACGGCTTACCAACTGCATGCGTAGGACCATGCTCACGTATTTCATAAGAAGGAGTGACTTTCATTTCTTTACGCATCATCCCAAATTGTCTATGTATACGTACGCTTTCCAACACACCTTCTAACTCCTCTTGTGTTGCTGTTCTATCAATTTTTGGTAAGAAAGATAATTGTTTAGTCATGTAAGACCACTCCTTTTTATTTTTAAATTACTTTTATCTTAATGCTCCACGTTTCCGTTCATAACAAGGTCTATGCATCCCCATTAAATCCTCAATTTCACGAGTACATAATTTCTCTTTTTGTTTTTTCTTGTTTTTCTTCTTTCCTTGCTTGGATTGTTTTTTCCACTCGCGTAATTGGTCTTTTAGTGCCTTAATATTTCCTCATCTCCCTTTTCAAAATAAAAAGGACCCCTATTCCTAAAACAGCTTGAATTGCTGCTTTAATGAATTGGTGTCCTCTAGTTTTCTAGCCGGACTATATTCTGTTTGCTTTGCTTTAAAAGGATTATTTTATTAGGTTTCTATTAAATGGTAATTTGTATATTATTAAAATATTAGGTGGTGATGCAAATGACTGAAACAATCCGAATTGCACTTTTCACTCTTGTAGGAATCAGTGTTTTATTCTCTGTAATTAAAGAATTTCAAAAACCAGAAAAAAGAAAATTTTGGATTACATTCGAAACTTTAGTTCTGATTGGGGCAGCCTGGATGTTAATAGGACTTCTCATGTAACCTACATAATTAGTACCCCCTCTCCTGAATAAAACTCAATATTCCGTCAATACTGTAGATGGAGGGATTTTCACATACCCATTAATTCCTCCCTTTCTTTAAGGGTTGGACAGTTACCTTGTGCTAACTGTCCTTTATTCATTTGAATAATCACCATAACCATGTGCATACTATTCATAAGCTGCTTTCTTAACAGTGTTTGCAGCCTGGAACCTTTTGGTAATGGAGTAGTTAGCCTTTGCTAGCTGCTCTTTTATTTGTCATCATCATTTTATATAAAGGTGCATATTTTATATAGAATAAATTTTGATACACCTCCATTTATAGGTTTACTTGACTATCCACCCCCAGAAAGAGCACTGTTCGAAGGTGCTCTTTTTGCCGTACAAGTACCCATTTACTTTAAAGTGAATAAACTATTTTGAACCTTACTTTACAAATATTCATTGGTTCATAACTCATAAACACAACCCTAATACACAGAATATTTTTAAGCGAGCGCTCTCGGATAAGTGCTCGTTTTATTTTGGTGATTTTCTATAAAATTAAATTTTTATATACATAAATACCTGACTAAACACCTAAAATAATTAAAAATTTAGGTGGTATTCAATGAAAACAGTACTCACGACCCTTAAATATTTATTTATTACACTTGGAATTACTTGCTTAGTTATTCTAGGTTACATATGGTATTTTCCACATTAATTCAAATAGCGTTTTTGTTTGAATTCAATTTTTTAACTATAGCTTTACTAATACTTTTGTGCTAAAATCCACTAGGATATTTATTTTACAATTATTTTTGGAGGCTTTATGAACAATCAAAACAACAATGAAACAAATAACATCGGTAGACTATTAGCTATTTTTCTAATAGTATCACCACTATTAATACCTATCGCGCTCCCTACAGCCATAATTGTCGGAATAAAACAATGGTTGCCTGATGACGTTGTATACCCAAGTATAATGTCACTATTGACCTTATGTATTGGACTTTTCATAGTTGGGATCATCTTCTCTTTCGTATTACACGTATTTAAATTATCTGAAGAAAAGCTAAAAGAATTAGGTTTCTTAGGATTTACAATTTCAATTGTTAGTACCTTCCTGACAATGTATGTCGGATATTTTTGGCTAGCAAAACTTAATTTCACAGCAGTGCAATTATCACCACATGCTGTATTAATCTTTGCGATTTCGTCTACAATTCTTTTAGAAACAACCTTTAAATTAAATGATAAATTTGATACACCTGATACAAAAGAGACACTTTAATAGATATCAAAATGATTATCTTAGAGCACATATCAACATGTGTTCTTTTTTCTTTTAATCAAATAACGACTTATATAAATACAACTTTCTTCCCACTTCGCAGCGGTAATCTTCACTGACTTCTATACATAAATGTTTAATCATCTTATAATTAAAGATGTTCGACCATGTGTGAATACCTTTTTGAACACTCTTTGGGCTAGTAGAAATCCTAGCTTTTATTTTCTTATCTGAATAAAATTCAATATTCCATTCATACTATAAATACACTTGGGTTCTGAACTTCCTTCTTAACGTTTTTTCGGAGAGCAGTTAGCTTTTGCTAGCTGCTCTTTTAATTACACATTTTTGCCTTAATGCTCATATGTTATTGAGAATAAAAAATCATCTTGTATTATAAGAAAAGTATTCTTTTTCATTACTCCACTCCCTCTTTATAGAACACTGTTTGAATAAGGTCTTAACTTTAAAGAGGGAATACTTTTAAAAATCTTGGTTATACTGTAAACAGGCTCTTGAATAGCCAATTTCCGATTTTACTAATACCCACTATATGTCTATTACCTTGGGCCGAGCAATTAGCAAAAGCTAATTACTCTTTTATATTGAGTTAATAATAAAAACATTGTTCTTATTTCTTTTTCACATTATTTATTTCTAACCTAGACGTTCCGCTCAGAGAGTTACCTCCAATCTTAAAGAACACTGATACATGGGCTCTTTTTATTTAAATAAAGATTTTGTTTGAACCCATTCACCAATTTCATACTTTTACATACTTTAACATACTTTAATACTACCTTTCTGTATAATGTGAGTTCGTAATTTTAGTTATAGTGAGGTATAAAGAGTGCTCTTGATTAGCGCTCTTTTTATTTGTTGTTAAATAGGGGTTTTGTTCGAAATTCATTAACCTTATTGGTTCCTTTGCATACAGTATTATCACAAGGAATTCCACAGGTTACTGTGGTCAAGTTACCTTGAATTTCTTGCACACCTTAAGGGAAGAATCCATTTATAAAAAATGGGTTCTTTTATTTTTTTCTCATACAATAAGAATTTTGCTTAATTACTATTAACGTTTTAGACTTCCTTGAATACATTAATATCACAAGAAATTATATATGGTGCTCTGGTCCAGTTACCTTGAGTTTCTTGCAGACCTTGTGTGAAGAATCCGTTTATAACAAACGGGTTCTTTTATTTTAGGTTATAAAATAACGCTTTTGTTTGAAATCCTCACACTCCTAAGGAGCATACATACAATATCTTGGGTATTCTTTTTCACCATTAGTTTTAATCAGAGAGCGCTTTTCGAGGCGCTCTTTTTATTTAAATAAAGATTTTGTTTTACTTTTACTAGCTATCCTTCTCTTGTATAAAGACACATTTTTTACATACAATATTAAAATCCATATAATCCTCTTTTAGGACGGTACCAATATGAACAAGACAATTAAATACATGTTAATCTTCTTTTGTGCGGTGTTTTATATTGCAATGATTAGCGGTATTATTTATCTAAACTTTGTTCAAGAGCATTTTATTCCTCCAAGCAAGACATCTAAGATTGAACATAAACATTTATAATTAGTTATATGGAGCGCTCTACAAGGCACTCTTTATTTTTTAGGGACCGGCTCCATAACTCTAAGTAACGAATACAATATAAAAAATTAACTCATGAAAATCTGATTACAATTTTTAGATTTTTATCTCATAAGACATTTACCTACCTTACTAAGAGTGCATATAAAAATGCGCTCTTTTTATTTAAATAAGGACTTTGTTTGACTTTAGTTCTTGCACAAGACCGACTAGACACTAACATTTTTATGTAGTAAAATTTCTATCACAAATATGTTAGGAGATTTATTTATGACTTTTGAAGATAATCGTAAATTAGGCATTCAACAAGGGTGTATACTATTAACAGATCAATCACAATATCTTGTTGTTAAAAAGAATGAAAATTATTTTTTATTAAATATCCCAACTGCAGAATGTATAAACTTTGAAGTTTCACTTGAACATCTTGAAGAAATGGTCCAAGTAGATTTAAAGGAAAAAATTCAAGATATCATTCCACCAGAGAACATTAAAATCGTAGCCCAAAACAGAATATGAAATGTATTTTCTAAGAGCACTTTCGAGAGTGCTCTTTTTTCATAAACTGTTTCAAATAAGAATTTTGTTCAGTTTCACTCTAAAAGTAAAATTGTCATTTTTTCATTCAACCAAATTCATAACATGTTCTTTTCCCCCGATAAAGTAATGATTAGGTGTCCCATGCACATTTTATCCACTTGAAATAATACCTTTCACGTACTTACGTATTAGAAACTTCATTTCTGCTTCTTCTGCAATAGCAATTTTGTTCACTTTTTTGATACATTTATGAAACATTCACATGTTATCTTCAATATGTTCTATTCTTTTTGAAAAACCATGTGAGAATACCAAAACAAAAAGCTCTAGAGCCCTAACTCTAGGGCTTCTTGTTTAATTTAATACGTGTTCTTTTCGATGCAGTATTCTGTTACAATTAATTTTTATGTTATAATTATCTACAGCATATATATTAATAAGCACAACAAATCTCATACATATAGGAGGACCCTAATGATCCTAACTCAAGAAAAGAACATAAAATTAATTATGCATTTTCTTACCGTATTATCTTTTTTTATTCTTATTTTCTTTAGTGTCACAATTTTTTATATACCATTGATTTTTTATTTCTTATGCAAATCACAGGACATTCGAAAAAATATTCTTGAAGCTGTTTTTTTCCAGCTATTCATTTGGATAATTACAATGATTTGGAATCTATTCGTAATAAGAATCTTAATGTTATCTTTATCTAATTTAGACTTAGCTTCAAACAACGCTTTGATTATTTTCGGCATAGCTCCTTTATATCTAATACTGCTTCTTTTGTTAATTTTTGGACCTATAAAAGGAATTTTATATGTGCTACAAGAAAAAGACTTTCATTATCCTATTATTTCTAAATGGATTAAAAAATAAAAATACATGTAGAAGAATTCAGAGTTTTACTGAATTCTTTTTTTTATGGATCTTTCAAAGTCTTTTACATATTCCTCCGTTCCTTCTTTTTAATAAAATTCAAAATTGGTCTTACTTTACATCTACACGTGTTCGACTTGCTTCTCGACTAAAACCATCAGGATATCTTTTAGCTAATTTTGCAATATTCATTTCAGCAATATCTTGTAACGTATATCCCAGTTCGTGTGCCATAATTGATAAGTAATACAGAATATCTCCAAGCTCTAAGGCTAATTTATAAGTGTTTCCATCCTCTTCTCCTGCACAATGCGATGGTTGGAAACCATGTCCATGATAAATTGCTTTTTTTACAATATCGGCAACTTCACCAGCTTCGCCTGTAAGTCCTAAAGCTGCATTTGAAACTCGTCCTCCAAAATCAGTTTTGCTATTCCAAGTTCGTAAAGTTGCTTCCTGATAATCATTTAATTCATCAATCGATAAAATACTTGCAATCTGTAAAACTGTAGCTTCATTTATAACTTGTTCCTCACTTTTTGCTTCACTCATTAATTTAGTTGCTTCTAATACACCATTTTCCATAATGTTCATTTTGATTTCCCCTTCCTATTTAGCAAATCCCTAATCCTATTGGACGATTTTCAATTAAATACTTATCAGCTTGATCTATTACAAGAAGTGCAACTTCCGCTTGGTGTCTCCTTAACGCTTTTGCCATCTTCGGCAAACTCATACCTTGACTCCACATTTCACGAAAACGTACTACATCTCTTTCATCCCAAATAAAGTTAGCTTCTTCTAAAGCGATGTATATTTTTAACCGTGATTCCTTCATCGCTTTATGATTTCTTGCTACACTCATAAGCGAACCTACTTTCTAAAATTAATCATTTTATCTTTTCAGTAAACTTAGTATCTACACGATCAACTTTACCGTTTACCCAAACCGCCACTTGCTCACCGAATCCACTCATTGGCGGATTTACTGCTGTTACATTTCCGTCCTTCACTATTAAAAGTTTGTTGCTACTAACATCAATTTCTATTTTTTTCATATGTCCATCTCCCTTTTACTACCGCATGTACTCGACAACATCAGGTTTAAATCCACTTCCTAAATAAACCCTTACCGGAATTATTTCTTTTTTATCCCTTGCTGCCTTACACAATTCTTCAGCTGTATCCCAATTGAAAAACTTATCTACAGCTCTTTGAAATCTCCAAATAGCCATTACATGTTGTTCAAAGATGTCATAACGATCATCTTGTTTAGTTGTGCATGGTAATTCATCCGTACACTTTGCATTCGTTGGAACTCGGACGCGTACATCAGCGTATTTAGTGCGTCCAGTTCCTCTCTTCACATTTGCCTTCATTACATCGAACTCACAAATTGTTGGCTCTACATCGAAAATGTTTAGTTGCTTAGGCATGTGCCATCCCACTCTTCTGAATAAGATCCAGTAATTCAATTACCCCTTCCTTGCTTAAAAACATTCGGCCACCTAGCAACTCTATGTTGTTTTCAGAAACTTCACCCGTTACAAAGCATGACTTTTCATGTCTTCTTAAAACGATGTTTTCACCATCGACATGAAAATCTAGTGCCGTTCCTTCGATAATACCTAAAGTTCTGCGTAACTCTACTGGAATTACTACACGACCTAGCTCGTCCACTTTTCTTGCAACACCTGTGTTTTTCATATCTTACTCCCCTTTAGTATTTTTATATTTATTTAGAATCTCATCCAAACGTTTCTTATTATTTTCAAAATCATCGCTTTGAGTTTGCTGTGGCTGCTGTATTGGCTCTTGTACTTCTTGTTTGCGTAACCAATCCGGTACAACTTCCGTTCGTTTGGAATAACCTTTACCGGTACATTTGTTGTTTTTCTTACTCATTTCAAATCGAGTATCTAAAGCAGCAACATCATTTAATGTTTTTACTTTTTCCTTTTCCCAACTACTTAAAATACTGCGAATATATCTCCACTTTGGTACATTTTCATCAATTGCTTTATTAACAGCGTGAATAACTAATTCATTACCGAATCTATCGCAAAACTCACCTAATTCTTGAATTCCAATTTCACTTAAAGGAATTCCCTTTTCAAGTAAAAAGTTGTAACTAATTTTAAATTCTTGATCAATTAATTTCTGAGATGAAGTAGCATCATCATCATTTATATTTGTAGTAATCTCTGTAGTAATATTTGTAGTAATCTCTGTATTTGTCTTACGTTCTAGTGTAAGAGACTCTTCCGTTTTATCGTAGAAGGGTGTTGCTTTAGAATGTAAGACCCTCTTGTTTTCTAAAGTAACAGGGCTATTACTTTTCAGTGTAGGAGGGTTACCATTTCCCCAATACATAATGGATATTTTCTGAATCATTTCAGGTACAGGTTCAACATACATAACGTTATTACACCTAGTTCCGTTAACAAGAATCGTCCTAAATTCAATTTTTATAAGTCCACGTTCTTTCAGAAAGTCACATGCTTCTTTTACTTGTCTTTTTGTAAATCCAAATGAATCGGCTAATTGTTGATAGCTCTTTTGAAGCGTGTCTGCCTTAAACTTTTGTTTATATTGAACTTGACTTGATTCTTCACTTCTTACTTCAGTAGGTTTATACCAATAAACAATTTCTCCTAAGATAGTAATTGCAACAATATTAGGTTTACCATTATCTAATGTAAGTGTTTTAAACCATCCATGATCTATAACATTGCCACGAAAATTTATTTGCCCTATTTGTAATACCTTGGTGTTCATAGTTTTCACTCCTTTTCATAAAACCAATGTGCTATCTCCCTACTTTCCGTGGTATACTTATAACAACTTATTTTTTGAAAAGGACCCACTGCCATGGGTCTTTTTACTTTGCTTCACATCACTCCAAGCCCATTGTTTTATCGGCTCATAAGTTATGTAAAACAAACATGAACCACATGCAATTAATATCGCTAATATAGCTAATGAGCTTGTATCTTCCACTAAATCACCTCCTTTTGTGCTTCAAGCCAAGCTTCTAAATCCTTTTGCAAGAAAAGTAATTTACGTCCTTCCCTGATCACTGGAAAATGTGGGTGATTTGCTAATTCATACATTCTACAAACTGCTATATTGAGGTAAGCAGCTGCTTCTTTCACCCTCATTACCTTGTTTGGTTGTGATTGTTGTTGGAATGAAGCTAAAGCTGCTTGAATTTCTTCGCGAACAACTTCGCGGATTGATTCTTTAATGATTTGGTCTAATCCCATTTTGTTTTGCTCCTTTCTAATTCACTTAACCAACCATAACTTAACTAAAGGTTAAGTTATGGACAAAAAATTTTAATTGCATCTAACTTCACTTTAAAAAACTCAGCAATTTTCACAATTAAATCATAATAAGGTCGACGCTTCCCGTTTTCTATATACCAATAATAAACTTCAGTAATACCCACGGCTTCAGCTACTTCCTTACATGTATATCCCTGTTCTACACGTAGCTGCTTTAGAGTTTTCATAAACAACTCCTCTCTTCCGTTTTTGTTGTTAATTACATAATAACTTAACCTAAAGTTAAGTTCAAGTGTTTTCTAAAACTTTTTTCGAAAAAATTACCTTTCCACTTAACTGATAGTTAATATATAATGACAGTGTGACACCATAATAGTAATTAAGAAAAAATAATTTCATATAAAATAAGCTTGGGGTGTTTTTTATTATGTTTAGTCATGAGAGATTGAAATCATTAATTGAAAAGAATAGCATTACCCAACAACAGTTAGCTGATGCAATTGGTGTTAGTCATGTTTCTGTTTATAATTATGTCGAGGGAAAAAAAGCACCCGGTACACGTACACTTCAGAAGATAGCAAATTATTTAAAAGTAACAACAGATTATTTGTTAGGTTTATCTGATTCACCAGATTTAACAGCGGGCGAAGACTTACAGTTAACAAAAGAAGCACACGAAATTCTTCAAATCATTAATGACTTACCTGAAGAACAACGAAAAAAAGCATTAGAGCAATTAGAGATGTTTGTGAACTACGAGAAATCTAAAGGAAATATGTAGTATAAAAAGACTATCCAAGAAAGTTAGATAGTCTTTTTTACATAACTTTTTCTTTTTTGGGTTCACTCAAACAAATAGAAAATAATTTCTCTTTTGGATTATCTTCTTCTTGCAAAAGTAATAAAGCTTGTTTAATTAGATTAACTTCCCCTTCTTTGCTCTTCATCTTCTTCGATCTCCCTCTTTATATTTTTGTATTTTTTTTACAATAATTTCTTTTTTCTTCTTTCAGTAAAAAAAGAAATTTCTCCTAAAACTACAAATGACATCGTCAATTAAGACGATGTCATTTGTAATATATATAAACCTTTATTATGTATTTTACCAGCCGCCACCAGGGTCAACCATCATATGTTGAATTGTAGGTTTTGAATTATTTGTACTAGACTTTTCTTTTATAGAATCAGTGTTAATGAATAATGTAGCAGCTATTAATAGCGCAGGAATGATTGTAATTATTTTTTTCATTATTTCACCTCTTTCCGAAGACAATTATACCAATTATTCAAATTAAACCCAAGTGTATTTTTGGTAAATTCGAATAAAATATATTCCCTGATTTTTGACACATCAAAAGAGAACGTTTCATTAACTCTTCTTTTTTAGTACCTTCATATGTTAAACCTAAATATGCAGTCTGTATATCTGTTAATCTCCCATTCTTCTCTTTTAATTGATTTAATAGTTTTCTCGCTTCAATCTTCTTACCTTGTTTAATCCTTAAATATGCTAATTCACCTGAATGGACAACATCTAAGCTACTAATTCCTTTATCATGATGAATCTTTAGAAATGATAATGTATGTTGCACCATTTTTCTTTTTCTCTCAATTCCATTAATCCTACTATCCCCTATCACTTCAAGAGTCTTTTCCAAATAATATTTTGCCTTCTCATATTCATTCGCTGAAAAAATATAAGATTCACCTAACTTTAAATATGCATTTACTTTTGGAAAAGAAAAAAAGTTATCCCATTCAAGATCATCTAATAGTTCCATACTAAAATCCCTTGCTTCACTGACTTCACCACCCTGCAACGAAGTAACGGCAATGGCTTCTTTATATCGTAATTTATAACATTCTCGAATGTACCTATTACTTATTTTATTTATTTTTATTTCAAGAGATTTTAATCGCTCATTTAAAGAAGTAAAATTACCCGATTGATATTGCGCTTGACATAATAAAATTTCAATTAACACTTCCATCTCTGATGTTCTTATTGATTTACTTTCCAGGCTTAATGCCTTATGGTACTGTGTAGCATCAATCTCACCTATATTTCGTCTATATATAATTCTATACACATTAGCAAATTCTCTATTTTCTGCTACCTTTGATTGTGATTCACTATTGATAATATTAATTAATAGATTAAACTTTCCCCTTAAAGCTAAATCCTCCATTGCCTCACGTAAGTTTTCTGATTTTGGTTTCGTTATATATATATAATCTGTTAATAAATTTTCTTGAACCTCTATGCCTTTGTTTAATAGGATGACTGTCTTAGAAAGGAAGCCAAAACTCATGTCTGTGTTACCTTTAAAAACTTTTGTAACAGTACTCGGCTTAACTCCCCAATAATTTGCTAGTTTATTTTTCCTTATTCCAGCTGCACATAACTCTTTTTCAATTTGATTTAGAGCTTTCCACATGTTTTGTCCCCCTTATTGGAACAAGACACACTTCCCTATCATGAAAACGCACCTTAATGATGAATTACATCTAAAAGTTGTGTTATACTAGCCGTATATGTTACGCATAGTCGTAACTGAAAGGCTCATGGCAAATGTTTTCCCTACTATAATTAGGGCAAACGGTGTAAAAGTGTTCCCAGCACAATTACACACGCTATGGGTCTTTTTCGTTCCGTCAAATTATATTATTAAGAATATTCTATCACAAATAACCCAAACATCTATTCTCGCATATTCTGAAAATACTTGAGAAAGTTAAATATACTATTAACTACCTAGTTTTTATCCATGCAAATAAATTACATATTATTACTTTTGATATCCCCGATGATTGTAACTATAATGTTTTCAGGATTGTTATTAATCCAAATATTCTATGTAGAGGTTTCTTATGTTTAAAAATCATTGTGTCTTCCATAGTACTAACTATATTCGGTGAAGCTGCAACTCTTACTGCTTAGGTAGCTTCTAATAGATCAGCATCATCAACTGACTTTGAAGTTACACATATAGAATCTGATGCTTTCAGTCAAATCCAAAATTAAATAACTAAACATTTTAATAGAGGGCATTTGAAATAGAAATATCTATACTTCTGTATTATAAATACAATAATTTTTTTTTGTATACAATATATAATAATGCACCTAAGGACATGCAATTAGTAAATGATTTCCATAAATCTAACCTCTTTTATTTTATAATCACTATTTTCAACTTAAAATATGCATATATAAGTATTACTTCATTCAATTACTTATAGAAAACAAGAAGTACTAATCAGTACCTCTTGTTTTCTGAGTATATATTTAATTAAAATTAGCTAAGAATTATATTTTATATAATTTTAGATCAATACTTCTCTCATTACCCCAATATTAACTTTGAAAAAGGTGGTTGCTAGTGTGCGAACGTAGTAATTTATATAGTGCCTGAACTCTTTCTCGGTTACGTTCTTTATATTCATTTTGAAATAAAGAATGGTGAGCTAGTAAAAGAGCTGCTAGTCCACTAATATGAGGCGCTGCCATTGAAGTACCCGACTTTGGTTTATAGCCCCCACCAAGAAAAGTCGATATAACTCCCACTCCAGGTGCAAACACATCTACTTCTGGTCCCAGACAATTAAAATCTGCTAAAAAAATTCCATCACTTGCAATAAAGCCATCTTGTTTTGTAGTCAATTCCCAAGTTTTCGGTTGAAGTTGCTTATAATCACCTACAGCTGCTACTGCGAGAGTATTAGGGGATGAAGCCGGGTACATCACTGCACTAGCTGAATTACCTGAAGCTGCAATACAAGCAATCCCACTATTAACAGCCAATTCAATTTGCTCTTCTAGAACATAATTAATCGCAGGAGTCCCCCCTAAACTCATATTTACTATATCAATTTGATTTTCCCTACAATATTTTAAAGCATCAGCAACATTGCCGTAATCTCCATTAGGAAACACCCTTAAAATATGAATTTCAGCATTTGGTGCGAAACCATTAAATGGATTATTACTGTTCCCCCTTGCAGCAATTATTCCTGCACAATGAGTTCCATGCCCGACTTTATCCTTATTCCAAGAATTAGGATCTGAATCCCCTGTAAAATCTTTTCCTAATGTAATATGACTAAGTGATGGGTGTGAATTATCACAACCACTGTCTATAATTGCAATTTTCACACCAGCACCTGTTCTTTTTTCTTTAGGTAACTTATCAAGCCCTATTAAAGATTGTCCCCAGCCAAAATAAAATTCATTTGGAAAACCCTTAATTGTTTCATTTAAAGATTGCATTCGAATTTGAATAATCTGTTCAGTAGAAATCATAGGCGTCTTCAGATAAAAATCCCAATAATTATTAAGATATGTTACCTTAATATCGAGAAATTTTTTTATATTATTGACTTCTATCTCAGTCTCACCATTCTCATCGGTACTACTTTCAAATTTGTCCCCATTTATTGTTTTTAAAATGATTTGAGCATCCGCAAGAGGCTTATCCTCTTTACCTAAAACTCTAAATCTAAATTTTTGTACAACTTGCTCTTCAGTAGATACTAACTGAATTGTTGAAAAGTCTTTTTTTTCACCATAGTGCAACATTTCATTTTCAGCTATTATAATTCCTGGAGGGGGATTAAGTTTCAGTTCTTCAGCCTTGACAGACTCTATTTTACCAACAAGTACTTTCTTAGTATCTGCCTCAGTTTCCAAAGGAGTAAGACTTTCAATTTCTCGTACAACTTCAATCCCATAATTTTTTAAACTTTCATCCAAACTATTTGTATCTAAAATATCTAAAATCCGGTCTTGATCAATTGAAATTAAATAATTTTTTTCATCCCGTAATGAGAATACATCATTTGCATTTTGTGGTGCCATAAGAAGACTCCTTTTATAACTATTCTAACATGTCTAACATCTCAACTTTTTCGTTAGGAGCAATTAATAGACATTCACCAAAAGTCGACTGTAATTCATTAACTTCATTTATATCTGCCTGAATTACACATATATCGTCATCTATAACTCGGATAATTTTAATGTCAGTAGTTGCTTGATTTAAAAATTCCAACACTTTCTTTAATAATTGTTGGTTTAAAGATGAATTAGTATTAACCACTGTTAAAAGCCATTGTTGAACCGTAGACATCTAAACTCTCACATCCATTGCAATATTAATTACATAAAAACTATTAACTATTAGTTAGTAATGACGTAACAAGGGGAATAGAAACACTTCTCGGCCTTGCCATTATATACGTATCTCCTTGATTTGGACCCGCTTCTAGCATAGATATTACCTTCGTTACTGTCTCTACTGTTTTTGCTATTTTTTCTACATCATC
>NZ_FOST01000021.1:0-17182 GCF_900114335.1 Bacillus sp. 5mfcol3.1
ACACTCCCTACTTTAGCTTGGTTTTCGCAACTTCGGCAAGTGTGGGCGATAGAACGTTGAAGATTTTACGGTTGCAACGTTTTTCTGCAACCAACCTCATATCTTCAGTTTTCAAAGAGCAATCTGTACAAGTAAATGATAGCAAACATGTTGGCCTATGCCAACCGACATTCATCTCCCACCTAAAATTGGTGTTTCACACCTTCACATCTTTGAGGAAGGAGTCTTCTGTCGGAAAACGATAAATTTATGCTATAACAGCCTTGTGCACTTTTGTATTTACTGAACTATGGCTTGTTCTTCCTTCTTCATAGCTCTAATAGATTGAGCTACTTTAACCATCATAGAACATTCTATCCTCTTACGAAAGATTTTACAGCTGAACTCATGTGTTCCCTTAAGGGAACCCGTTGCATGTATTGTATTAGCTGGACAACCTCCACTACAGTAAAGCTGTGCCCAACATTCCTGACATTCCGGTTTTGAATAGCAATTACTCTCCTTAAATTGAGACTGTATCTCTGCTTTTGTAATGCCATCCCAAATATTCCCCATACTATATTCTTCTTCTCCAACAAATTGATGACAAGGAAATATCTCTCCCCATGGAGTAATAGCCAGGTATTCAGTCCCAGAACCGCAACCAGAAATTCTCTTTTGAACACATGGACCTTCTGAAAGGTCAAGCATGTAATGATAGAAAGTAAAACTGTTGCCTTTTTCCTCACGGTTTAGCATTTCTTTCGAGAGATTTTCATATTGATTGTAAATTTCCAAAAGGTCTTCTTCACTGAGCGCGTATGGTTCTCGTGGATCACAGATAACAGGCTCCATTGAGATTTTATTAAAACCTAAGTCGGCGATGTGATAAATATCATTGGTAAAATCAACGTTATTATGAGTATAGGTTCCACGTACATAGTATTCTTTATTTCCACGCTTCTCAACAAATTCCTGAAACTTTGGAACGATATGATTATAGCTACCCTTTCCATTGACAGTTTTACGAAGATAATCATGAACTTTTTTTCTCCCATCAAGGCTTAATACAACATTGTGCATTTCTTGATTCAAGAAGTCCGTAATTTCATCATTAAGCATCATACCATTTGTAGTAAAGGTAAAACGAAAAGTTTTTTTATACTCTTTTTCTTTATTTCTTGCATAGGCGACAATCTGTTTGACAGTCTTCCACGCCATAAGTGGCTCCCCACCAAAAAAATCAACATCGAGATTTCGATGATTACCTGAGTTCTCTAATAGAAAATCGATGGCTCTTTTTCCAATCTCATAACTCATGATGGCCCTATTTCCATTATATTTTCCCTGGCTAGCAAAGCAGTATTCACATGACAGATTACATGTATGCGCGACATTAAGGCAAAGAGCCTTCACATAAGTGGGACGATTTATCAAATCAATTGAAAGGTCCTTATAATCATCTTCGGTAAAAAGCTTTCCATCTCTTTTTAGTTCTTCAATATCTGCAATAGTTTCTCGAATTTCTTTCTCAGAAACATGGAAATCATATTTATTCTTTTCCTGCATCATTGACAGGATTTCGTCCATAGGAGTATTCTCATATAGCATAATTATTTCATAAGCAAGATCGTCAACAACATGTACCGACCCGCTATAAGTATCTAATACGATATTGTATCCATTTAATTTATATTGATGAATCATACTGGATAATCAAACTCCTTTTTCATAAAGATTGCCGCCTAGAAAAAATACAATTGCATACTATACTTCTTGTTTCCTATCTATTTATTGTATTTTCACACTTTTGATTTGCAACTCCACATGAGGTTTTACAAGCGGACTGACAAGATGTCTGACATGCACCACATCCACCATGTTTTATAGTATCTTGCAGTTTACAAGTGCTCAGTGTTATAATTCTTTTCATTACCTTTAACCTCCTTTTGAAATAATTTTGAAGAACTAAGGCATATACTTGTGAAGTAATTCACAAGTATATGCCTTAGTTCTTTAATTTTTGCGTATTAATTCTATTCATACTTTTAACAACACTTTAAAATATCACAAGAATATCAATAACAGTTGCATATCATAAAAGATAGATATAGACTACTGTTTGTTGTAATTATATATGCATCCAAAAACACGGTTCGGTACGTGACATTACAACATTTTTCCTATAAAAAAATATAGACGTTTATTATTTTTTGCTATAACTATAAAAAGTCAACCCCAATGGAATTGACCTTTTACAGACTGTGGCAACAGAAGGATGTCATAAAACTAGGATTTGATATTGTAGCATTTCACTTGTGAAAAGTATAACATGATTAAACAAGAATAGATGTGTCAATCCTTGGAACATTAGCTATAACTTGATTTTTTGAGTATATATAATATTTAATGGGCCTATAGAGTTCATCATACATCACTATTAATAATTAACGCTTTTTTAATAATAAAAAAGATGTCTAAAAAAATTCTATTTTATTAATAATCCCGTAGAAGTAACTTGATATGTTTTTTTCTTACCCACAAATTCCTGTTTACTATTCTCAAGATTAGTAAGTGTGGCGCGTGTCTTTTCCTTTTGTGCTTCTCCCTCTATATGAGTAAACTCAATATAATCCCCTACTTTGACTGAAACGGTTTGGCTTTCAGCAGCTTGTTGTCTATTTCCTACAATTTCTTTATTGTACAAAATATTGCCCGATAAGTTTTGAACTTTAATGCTTGCATACGTACTAGTAAAATAGGAATGAGGCATACCCGTTTCTATTTTAATCTGCATTTTTTCTGTAAGTTATAAGGAGATAAAAAACGTTATTTTTTTAACTTCAATTTTAAATAAAGCCACTTTATATAAAATTGAATTAACAATAATTTATCTTCTTTAATAAAAAATATAAGTGGATATTAACCAAACATCTTTTAAATATGGAATGTCTCTAAAAAAACGAATCTATTTTGAAAATAGATTCGTTTTTTTACGTATAATATAAATTTTCAAGTTCTTTTAATCGAATTTTTTATAAAAAGAAACGATACACCCCAAAAGAGAAGAATACTACTTGCTCAAACATGTATGTCGTGATAACCTTTATCTCTGATATTTCTCATTTATAGTTTGTTTAATCGACTATGTCTTTTAGAATACATAAAATATACTATTACCCCTATAAATAACCAAATACCGAAATAAACCCAAGTTTTTAAAGGTAGATTTACCATTAAGAATAAGCAACATGTTATTGAAATAATCGGTAAGATTGGTACCAGTGGTACCATAAAACCACGTTTTAAATTCGGATGTGTTTTACGAAGAATGATAACAGTTACGCCAACCATGGCAAATGTTAATAACGCTCCAATATTTGCTATATTCGACAATTCTTTTAAATCGATAAATCCAGCAATTAAAGCACTACCAATACCTGTTAACCAAGTTGAGAATACTGGTGCTTCTGTCTTCTTATTAATTTTCGCAAAAGATTTTGGTAATAAACCGTCACGGCTCATCGCGAAGAATACACGTGTTGTTGCATAAATGTAAGCGAAAATTACAGCCATAATACCAATTACAGCTCCAACTGCGATTACACCTGCCACTTTATCTTGTCCTACAACTTCTAATACGTAGGCCATAGCTTCTGGTACATCTAATTCCTTATAAGAAACCATACCTGTCATAACAAGACAAACTATAACATAAATAATTGTACAAATAACTAACGAAGCAATAATACCAATTGGTAAATCACGTTGTGGATTTTTCACTTCTTCAGCAGAAGTTGCTAACGCATCAAATCCTAAAAAAGCAAAGAATACTGCAGCTCCTCCGGAAAAGACTCCGCTTATACCGTACGGTGCAAATGGTATCCAGTTTTCTGGTTTTACGTAAAAAATACCAACTGAAATGAATAAAACAACAATACCAATTTTTATTAATACCATTACGTTATTCACTCGCTTACTTTCTTTCGTACCTTTTGATAATAACCAAGTTATTATCAATGTAATGATTACTGCTGGTAAGTTAACAATTCCACCTTGCGTTGGAATCGTTAACAGTGATTTGGGTATCTCAATCCCAAATCCACTTACTAGGTTGTGGAAATAGCCTGTCCATCCACCTGCTACCGCCGCAGTTGTAACTACATATACTGACAGTAAGGTCCATCCCATTAAATGGGCTACAAACTCACCAATCGTCGCATATGAATAGGTATATACGCTACCCGAGACTGGAAGGGTAGAAGCGATTTCTGCATAACATAGGGCAGCAAATCCGCAAACAATTGCTGCAATCATAAATGAAAAAATAACTGCTGGACCAGCATCTCTTGCTGCTACTAATCCAGTTAATACAAGTACTCCTGTACCAATTATCGCACCAATACCTAGCATGGTAAGGTCAAATGCGCCTAATGTTTTTGTCAAAGTCTTACTTTTACTATCTTCTAACAATTTCCTAACGGATTTTTTCCTAAATATGTTGGCCATAACACACGCCTCCATTTATTTAAAAGAGAGCTAAGATATCCACTCCTAGCTCCCCTTTAGTAAAATGATTCTATAATAAAAGATTCTTCAATCGTTATTTTACCTCGTTGGCAACAAAGAAATGCTCACATACACTTGAAATACGTTTCAAATCTACATTGCCGCCTGAAATAACCGCTACTACTTTTTTACCCTTTACATATTTATCAACTTTCCCTGCTAGAAGAGCGGCTGTGGCTAATGCTCCCGCACCTTCTACGACAGCTTTTCCGCGTTGCAGTAAGTCTTTCATCGCTACTTCTAATTCTTCTTCCGATACAGTTACAATATCATCTACTAGATCTTTTACAATTTCAAAAGTTAAATTTCCTGGTATTTTAACTGCGCAACCATCCGCTATTGTCGGTTCCTCATAATGTTCTACAATTTTCCCAGCATCATAAGAAGCTTTCATTCCATGAACATTATCTGCTTGAACCCCAATAATATTAATGGAAGGATTAAATGATTTCAGTGCAACAGCAATCCCTGAAATAATACCTCCCCCACCAATAGGTACAATGACAGTATCAACATCCCACATGTCATCCAGAATATCTAAACCAATTGTCCCTTGGCCAGCCATTACTTCTACATCATCATATGGATGTAGGTATGTTTCGCCTGTTTCTTTTATAATCTCTTCACATTTCGCTTTTGCATCATCAAACGTATCACCGTATAAAATAACTTCAGAACCATATCCTCTAGTCGCATCCACTTTAGCTTGCGGTGCGGAAGTTGGCATCACAATTTTGCTTTTGATTTTAAGTAAATGAGAAGATAATGCAACACCTTGTGCATGATTTCCAGCTGAACAAGCGATTACACCACGTTCTTTTTCTTCATTTGTTAGTTGGGAAATTTTATTAAATGCACCACGAAACTTGAATGAACCTGTTAACTGCATGTTTTCTAGCTTTAAATAAATTTCTCCACCGGTTTTACTGGTTAAATAGAAAGATTTAACCAAAGGTGTTTTTCGAGCATTTACATCAAGAACTTCTTTGGCTTTTTTAATGTCAGTGATATCTAACAAAACGTTTTTGGTAATCATACTAACACTTCTTTCAATTGTCTAAAGTCTAAATCTAGCGTCATACCTAAATTTTCGTAGGTAATAATACCTTTATATACATTTACACCAGATGCTAACGATGATTTTTTTTGAATTGCATTTTCTAATCCATCTTTAGCAATTGCTAATAAATACTCAATATTTCCATTTGCCAACGCCATAGTTGAAGTACGTGGGGTGGCACCAGGCATATTTGGTACTGCATAATGAATTACATCATGTTTAATAAATACGGGATTATCATGAGTTGTATAATGGTCAATTGTTTCTATTGTACCACCTTGATCTATTGCGATATCTACAATGACACTTCCTGGTTTCATAGATTGAACCATATACTCTTTAACAATTTTAGGAGGGCGAGATCCTGGTATTAAGATTGTTGAAATAAATAAGTCTGCCTCTTTAATCGTTCGCTCTAAATTTTCAGTATTAGATTCAATTATATCTACTTCTTCTGTTGCGTATTGTTTTCTTAAATATGCAATTCTTTCTTGATTGACCTCTAGAATTGTAACACTACATCCAATCCCAATTGCCATATCACAGGCATTAGTTGCAGCATTCCCTCCACCAAGAATTACAACTTTTCCAGCAGGGATTCCCTCAATACCTGATAATAAAATCCCTTCCCCTTGATGTTGTTTTTCTAAATAATAAGCTCCCATAAATACCGCGCGTCTTCCGGCAATTGCACTCATAGGTTTTAATAATGCTAAATTTCCATCCTCACTAATAGTTTCACCAGCAATCGCAGTAGTTCCAGCACTTCTCATTGCTTCCACACATTCTTTAGAAGCGGCAAGATGTAAAAATCCCCATACAATTAGATCCTTTTTAAAGTAATGGTATTCTGCAGGTAGTGGTTCTTTTACCTTTACTACCATATCAACATCCCATGCTTCGCCTTGAGTTACTATGCTTGCCCCTGCATTTATATATTCATCATTCGTATAACCTGAACCTAATCCAGCATCTTTTTGTACCAATAATTCATTTCCAGCTGCAACTAATTTTTGAACATTTTCTGGAGTCATCCCTACACGAGCTTCCCCTTTTTTTATCTCTTTCACTACACCAATTTTCATATCAACACATCCTTTTTTAGAGTGAGTTATAAATTAAATTGATTATTGTCAGATAAATACAAAATTCATAATATTCACCTTTACAATATTTTTACAATATAATTTAATTTATAACATTGGATTGCACCTACAAGATAACATTAATAAAAATAACAGGTCAATAATTTTGTGAAACATTTCACAAAATGTTTTATTTAGCTTATTTTCTATGTTTTATATCGAAAATATGATTGAATCCCTCAATGCTTTGTGATATTCTTCACAAGAATATATCTTCTCTTTTGAATTTCAATTCATTGTTTTTCTATATCAATATATTAAAATACCTCATCTATTTTTATTATTCATAAAAACGAAATCTCGTTTTTAAATCCATATTTCGGGTTAAATTAATGAATTTCTTTTAATGAATAATGCATTGAACTTTACTCACCTCAAATCATGTGAATATATTCACATGATTTGAGGTGAAATTAAAATCTATTTACCTATACATTTGATTTCTTTTTTATTTTGTAACTGAAATTTATTCAAATTCTCTAGGTGGTAAGGATGAGGGCGACTATTTGTATGGATACAGGATATACTATCAAATAATTTAACAAACTAGATACAGAATTCATAAGAGAATTTATATATTTTTGTAATTGGGAGTGATTATTTTGTCACAACAACAACTTAAAAAGGATATTGGTTTCTTTGCAGCATTAACCACAGTTATTGGTACCGTTATCGGCGCCGGAGTATTTTTCAAGCCCACTGCATTATATGGAGTAACAGGAACAGCGAGCCTAGGGTTACTTGCATGGGTAATTGGTGGTATCTTAACCGTTTGCGCAGGACTAACTGCTGCTGAACTATCTGCCGCTATTCCTGAAACGGGGGGAATGATGGCATATCTAAAGAGGACTTATGGAAACTTAACCGCTTTCTTGCTTGGCTGGGCACAAACTGTTATATACTTCCCTGCAAATATTGCAGCACTTGCTATTATTTTCGGGACACAAACGGTTAGTTTATTTGGCCTAAATGTTAATGAACACAAAATGCTAATTATTTTAATTGCAATTATCACCGCAACATTTGTAACTCTTATGAACTTTTTAGGAGCTAAAGCAGCTGGTGGAATCCAAATGGCTTCGACTATATGCAAATTGGTTCCATTAGCATTAATTATTATTTTTGGATTACTGCACAAAAGCGACGTTACTTTTCAGCTTTTCCCAATTGAGGCAGGGCCGAACAAATCTATGATATCTGCCCTTGGATCTGGTTTACTCGCAACAATGTTCGCCTATGATGGATGGATTCATGTAGGGAATATTGCTGGTGAAATGAAAAACCCTAAAAAAGACTTGCCTAAAGCAATCGTATTAGGATTATCAACAGTAATGGTTGTTTACTTATTAATTAATGTCGCGTTCCTAATGGTCATGTCTGCAGCATCGCTTGCGGGTACTGATACACCCGCTTCTCAAGTAGCTATAATTCTTTTTGGAGCTATGGGAGGAAAACTAGTTACCATTGGCATTTTAATTTCCGTGTTTGGAACGATTAATGGTTATATTATGACGGGAATGCGAATTCCTTATGCCATGGCTATTGAGAACAAACTACCATTTAGTAAATGGTTTGCTACATTATCTAAAAATAGTCGTGTCCCTTATAATTCTGGTCTATTTATGCTATTTATTTCAATTATTATGATGGCTGTCGGCGGATTCAATACTCTTACTGATATGTTGGTATTTGTAATATGGATATTCTACACAATGACATTCTTTGCTGTATTTATCTTACGAAAAAGAGAACCTGATCTTGTACGACCTTATAAAGTTCCATTGTATCCTTTTATACCATTAGTTGCTATTATTGGTGGATTGTTCATTGTTATTAATACCTTATTCACTCAACCTCTGTTAGCTTTATGTGGAATAGGTCTAACAGCACTCGGCCTCCCTATTTATTACACTATACGTAAAAAGGAACAATTTGATATAGAAAATCGTACTGAGTAGAAAAGGCTTTCTTAAAGATATGATACAGAAGTTAATGATTATATTACAATTAATAGTCTATTTGACTTATTTTCGCTTCTAAAAAATATAATCGTCTAACAAATAATAAACAAGGAGAACCCCTTTTGGGTTCTCCTTGTTTATTATTTGTTAGTGTCCTAGAATTCTTTTCCTTAAGTTAATTTACTCTTTATCCATTCTGCATTCCTACCTTTAGAAACCAATTTAATATATCCCTGTGAATTTAAAGCGTGTAGTGTTTTATTTATAGTACTTTCACTTATGTCTGGATGCATGTTTCGAATATTTTCTTTAGTAAAAGGATGATTTTGTTTGTCTATGTATTTCTCAATTCTTTTTCTTTTAGTATGAGTGCTTATACAATTGTTTATTAAATTATTTAATTCTTCATATGCATCTAAAACAATATCTAAAAAAATTTTCATCCAGAAAACTACATTATGATCTCCTTGATGCCAGTTAGCTGCAGATTTATACAGAGCATCATAATAATCTGATTCATATTTTTTAAAATATTTCTCTATACATGTATATTTTACAAATGTATATCCACTTTCAATTAATAACCATTGAATTAATATTTTTGCTAACTTGCCATTCCCTTTATTAAATGGGTAAATACATAGGAAATTTAATATAAATTGAGGAATCAGTAGGAGCGGATGAAAATTCCCTTTAGCCCTTAATGTATTATATTGTTCGCATAGCTGATACAAATATTGCGGAACCATATCATATAAAACAACTGTACGTAGTTTGGATTGATTATTTAACATTGGAATACATGATAAAACAAGTTCGTTTTTTCTCCAATTACCACTTTCAGACGTTGAATAATTCAGTAATTGGAAATGCAGTTCTTGAATTGTTTGTGGTTTAATAGGCAGTTTGTGATTTTCTTTTTGCACAAGTTCTAATGTTTTGTAATAACAAAATAAAGCGTCCTCTTCTAATGTTTGAGGGCTAACACGATTAGAAACAAATTTTTTCAACTGTTTTTTTGAGAATGTCAACTTGTCATATATATTAGGAAAAGTTTTAATATATTGTAGAGATATACTCTTTTCCAAAAGATCAAAGATCTCTGGTTTTTGAGTTTGATATGCTGATATTGCTCCTTTATATTCACTGATTTTACTTATAATATTTATTAGTTCCCTTTTAAATTCTAAATTTGTATATTTTTCTTCAAAGAAATTTCTCATCTCGTTCCCTCCTTTCCCTAAGGTTTATTGCCAACTTTGTATGCTCCATTATCCCCCTAATTTTCACATTCCCTACTGTTTACTTATTGTTTTATAAATGTTCATTAAGGATGTAATTAAACGATAGCCAGATGCAAACATGGATCGCTCTCTTCTTATTAATGTATGTAGTTTATTGGATTGTTAATTAATAAATAAAAAGGCACTTCCTTAAATTATTAAAAAAGTGCTTTTTATTTAATCAAATATGTCTGTATTTAGTTACTTAAAGGAAACTATGCACAAAAGGTATCAACCTTTTGTGAAAATCATAACATATTAAGCTATAAATAATTACGTCGATTCTAAAAACGCTCAATCTTGATATGTTATGAATTAATGTCGTACATAATCTTAGTTACTTTCAGAGTATGTTAGATTATGTACATTTAAACTGTTGCTAAGTATTTATATATTCGACATAATTTTATACGACAAATTCACTTTATAGTATTGGAGACATGGTTTCTTTTAATGTATGCACAGAATGATTAAAGTTAAACTTTTCTTCTTCATTTAACTCAATTTCTATAATTTCTCGAATACCTTGACGATTTATAACAGCAGGAACTCCTATATACACGTCATTATGACCATATTCATTTTCAAGGTATGCAGATACTGTTAACACACTATTTTCATGATGTAGAATCGCCTTTGTTATACGTAATAAAGACATTCCAATTCCATAACAGGTCGCTCCCTTACGTTCAATTATATGATAGGCAGCATCACGTGAACGAACAAAAATTTCGTCTAAGTCATTTTGATTATACTGACTTTTATTTTCTAAAATGGTTTGTAGCTTTTGAACGCCAACTGAAACATGACTCCAAACCGGAAGCTCTGTATCACCATGTTCACCAATTATATAAGCATGAATATTATGAGGATCAATCTCAAAATATTCCCCTAACATGTAACGGAAACGTGCAGAATCAAGTGTTGTACCTGAACCAATTACGCGCTCTTTCGGCAGACCAGACTCTTTCCAAGTCACATATGTTAAAATGTCCACTGGATTTGTTGCAATTAAGAAAATACCATCGAATCCGCTTGACATGACATTTCGAATAATTTCTTTAAAAATCTTAGTGTTTTTTTCGACTAAGTCTAAACGTGTTTCACCTGGTCTCTGTGGCAATCCAGCTGTTATTACAACAATTTGCGCATCTTTACAGTCCTCACAGCTACCCTTCCATACTTTTGTTGGTGATGGTGAAAAAGGAATTGCATGACTTAAATCCATTGCTTCTCCTTCAGCTCTTGCTTCATTTACATCCACAAGAACGAATTCTTCTGCCAGGCCCTGATTAATCATACAATATGCATAACTACATCCTACGGCCCCTGTACCAATTAAAACTACACGATTAATATTTTTATTCATTTATAGATCCCTCACTATTTATGTTATGTTTTTGTGCATTGTTGTTATTCTAATAAAAAGAGATTTAATTGATTTTGAATAAACAAATAATGAACTCGAAATACATTAATGTTCAATGCCAAATAGTTAAACTAATATTCGTTTATATACGTCTCTTTAGTAAGTATTACTCCAAAATTTTTCTTATTTGACTCTAAAAAACATTATGTATAGCTTCACTGATATTCTGTGAATATAAAAGAAAAAATAATAAGATAGATTTTTAATTACACTTTCATCAAATAAAATTCTGTAAAAAGATTTAGTTAATACATCTAGTTAAATAAAGTTGTTAACGCTTACATTTTAAATATCCATTAACTGACCATCATTTCTCATATTGACATTCATCCTTATATTATCTTCATTCAAATCTGATTACTGCAAATTTAAATTTTTATACCTATTTTATCAATAGTTTTCCAAAAACGCTTCTCTATCCTGAACGAATTTTTAATATTTTTTTGAAATTAACCTCCTAGTAAACCTCCTAATATAATTTTTATAGGTTGCTGTAATAGATTCAACATGTGACCTTGCATTTTATATTAACAAATTTACAGCACATAAATTGTGAATGTTTTTCGTATATTTACCATCCCTTATACGTCTAACAAAAATAAACAATATATTTTATAAAAGAAAAAATACAATTAAAAACGTATTATATCCGTATTTCTCGCCTATTAATTCAATTGATATAAAAATAAAAGTGTTATTTTTATACGGAAATGATTATATTAGTAGCTTAAAGTTTTATTTGTGTTTGTAATGGAATATTTTCTTCAAATTGAGATTCCACTAAATCTTCCACCTCTTCAGGAATAGTGCAATTTTTTGTTATATAATGATATACCATACCAACGAATACAGATCCACCAATAATATTTCCAATTGTAACTGGAATCAAATTATAAATAGCCCCACTAAAAGAAATTGTATTGGGATGTGGCGAAACTAGAGAGATGGCAAATAGCGATAAATTTGCAATGCTATGTTCATATCCGGATAAAAAGAATGTAAAAACTAATAACATCATAACAATGATTTTTGATGTATCCCCTTTTACTTGAGAAGGAAGAAAGCATGCTAGACAAACGAGCCAATTACATAAAATAGCTTTGAAAAATAACTGTATTGTCGGAGTATTCATTTTCACTTCCACAACATTATTTAGCAAGTGTTCATATTCAATTTGATCAAAAATACCAGTACCATAAAATAATAATGCAAAAAATATTGCACCTATCAGATTACCTAAAAAACAGGCACCCCAATTTCGAAAAGTATCTAGGATTGTTGTTTTTTTTCGTAAAGTCGAGATTGTAAAATACATTGTATTCCCAGTAAATAATTCCGCCCCACCATATATTATTAATATAAGTGCAATTCCAAAAAACAAAGAAGCAATTAGATATGTTGCAGGTGAATTTACAACATGAAAAAAATCTCCTAATTTAAAACATAATACTATAATAAATCCAATATAGATGCCGGCTAGTACCGCGCGTACAAAATATTGTATTGGGTTTATATCTAATATTTGTTTCTTCTTTTGTGCAAGTTTTATAGCATCAGCTATTCCTTGTTCTAACATAAAATTATACACTCCTTTAGTTCCTGCTTATTTTAAATTATCCTAAGAATAAACTACTTGTTTCAATATTTACTTTCAAGGATTTGTTCAACAGTTCACAAAACAAACACAATATTTTTACAAAATAATCCAAATATTGTGTAGTGATATCTGCTATATAAGCTAAAGCCTAGAGGGGACATACTACACGAATAATACATATTCAATGCAGAGTTAAAGAATAAGAAATTCTGTATAACAAGTCTTAATTTATTATGGTTAGGAAAGTACTTCACCCTAACTTTTACTGACTTGCAAAGTAATTATGATTCATTGAGAAGTCAATTACATATATACATAGAAAGACCTACTATGATAGGTTACACTGTGTTTGTATACGTTACTCTTTAAAAATTGAAGAAAAACTTTTATCAACTACCATATTCAACATTTTTATCCGAAATATCTTAGTAAAATAAAAAATCTTGTCTCTAACCTATGAGTTTAATGAAACATCTTTGTTTCTCAATACCCGCTCCAAAATAAATTGTGACATATTTTAAAATACACTATATATCAAGCACTCTTTTTTAAAAATTGTTATAATATGAACGGGAATTCTTGCTCAATACTTCACAATACAAAAGGAGAATTTGATATGAAAAAACGAAAACGCTTAGTCATAATCGGTAATAGTGTATCTAGTTTACGCTGTATTGAACAAATTTTAATACACAACCCTAATATGTATAACATTTCTATTTTCAGTGATGAACTCTATCCTCTCTACAATCAGATAAACACTATTTCATTAAACTTAAATATAAAAAATAGAATGCTGAAGAAATATAATTGGTACAAACAACATAATATTAAGCTTTTCACAAGCGAAAAGGTAATAGAAATTGATCGTGAGGACGAGGTCATTGTTACAGATAAACGACGTATTGTTTTCTACGATAAACTCATCATTGCAACAGGCTCTACTGCTTTTATTTTTCCTGTTAAAGGACTGCAATTATTTGGAGTAAATAAACTTAAAACAACTGAAGAAATCCAATTTCTATTAAGTACTAAGAAGCATTCCAAAAAAGCTATTATTATTGGCAATGGCATGCTCGGTCTAAAAATTGCACAAAAATTACTTGATTTAGGAATAGACGTCCACGTTGTTCATTTCATTTCACACTTAATGGCAAATCAAGATATCCTGGATTGTTCATTACTACGTAACAAGCTAAAAGCAAAAGGGATTCAATTTTTCATGGAAAAAAACACGGTTAAAATCCTAGGTACAGAATACGCAGAGGGGATTCAATTCGAAGATGGCACTATTATTAAATACGATTTAATTGTAATACCTATTGGTAGGCGACCTAATACACATTTAGCAGAAAAGGCTGGTTTACATGTTAACCGTGGCATAGTTGTTAATAAGTATATGCAAACAAATGATAAATTAATTTATGCAGTTGGTGAATGCACTGAACACAATGGTATTACATTAGGATTCCCAGCCCCCCTCCATACACAAGCTGCTGTATTAGCCGAGCATATAACAAATGTACAAACAAATACTCTTTTTGCATAATTTCTTAGTTAATTAAAACTAATTCATTATAATTTATACCTATAAAAAAACTCTTCTTAATAATTATTTAAGAAGAGTTTTAATCCTTTGTAAACGTATTAAAGACAACACTTCAATATTGACATATTTGCAATCCTATTACGTACTAAACTAAAATGTCAATTTAAATAAGGAGACATACTAAAATGCAACGACACAAAAATATATATATTTTAATCATTTTCTGCATCGTATTATGTATAATAACCCTAGTCCATAAAGGTGAAAATAATAGCGCTAAAAATACAACATATGGGATGGATAAACTTGTTGAACTCGATAAAAAAAATTCATATTCTAAAGAGAATAATCCTTTAGAAGTCCCTTTAATTCTACAAAATCCAGAATTAGAACGTGGATGCGAAGTTACAAGTTTAGCAATGCTTTTTAATTTTAATGGTCTATCCGTTGATAAATTAGAATTAGCTAAAAATATTAAATATGTCCCTTTTCAAAACAATGGATTAATGGGAAATATGGACGAAGGATTTGTTGGAGATATGTATGACATAGATATGCCTGGTTTAGGTGTGCATATTAAGCCGATTTTAGAGTTAGCTAAATTATACATATCAGAGAATTGTATTATAGATTTAACTGGAAGTAATCCCGGAAATTTATATAAAGCAATTGATAAAGAACACCCTGTTTGGATTTTAACAAACGCAAGCTTCCGCAAACTGCCTGATTATGAGTTTCGTACTTGGAAAACAAATACGGGTGAGAGGCAGGTTACATACCGTCAACATAGTGTTTTATTAACTGGTTACACCGAGCAATATGTATACATTAATGATCCATTAGATACTGAAAAAAATAAAAGAATTGATAAGAAAGATTTTGAGGAAGCATGGGTTCAATTAGGCAGACAAGCCCTAACCATCATTCCTTAACCACCAAGTTACATGATGTGATAGACTTAAAATCACCAATATTTATTATATAATTATTATACAATAATACCCAATTGATACAAGGATTAATAACATTATAATTATATATTCTATAAAAAGGACACACCTATACCATTGGAATGGTACGTAAGGTGTGCCCTTCACGTTAATCAAAATTATAAGCTAAAATAATTTTAAATTTATTATTTAGATTCGATTTGTAATTCACCATAGGTTGGTAACACATATCCCCTTTTTGTGAGTTCCTTATATACAATTATTATAAGAGTTTATACAATTAAAATACTTACTAATTGTAATAACTCCACTTTCATATTCTGAGAAAAGAATCTTTTGTCAGAAACTGATAAGTCTTCTAATAGCTAACTGATTTTTTATTATTATTTTCTTATTTCCAACGGAGGCCATGAGTCCTAAACTTTCAAATTTATTCAGTTTCCGACTAATAGTCTCTCTTGTTACCCCCGCATAATTTGCCAATTCCTCTCGTGTCAATGGCAAGTTAATAAGAATTCCATCCTCAGTACTTTTACCATATTTGTCACAAAACTCCAATAGTATGTGAGCGATTCTAACTTCAGGATTGTTTGTCGCTAAATTTTGCACTAAATTCTCTACCTTAGCTAAACGTTTTGTGACAATTTTTAATAACTTCAATACAATACTTGGATTCCGTTCCATTATATAATCCATATTTTCTTTTTTTAGCATACAGATATGAGTATCTTCTATAGCATATGCACTAAAATTACTCTTTTCATCATAATTAAATACATTTAATTCACAAAAGGATTCACCACTTGATAAAATATGCAATATTTGCTCTTTCCCTTGAAGAGTTAATGTAGATAACTTTACTTGTCCACTATTAATAATAAATAAGGTATCTGATTTATCTCCCTCAAGAATTAACGGCTGGCCTTTCTTAAACTTCTTATGTTTTGTCATTGACGCTATATTACTAATTTCCTCTTCGGAAAGGGTCTTAAAAATTAGTACTTTTCTTGGGCAAAGCTCCCTTGAATTTTTATGATCATAATGCTTGGCCATATTTTCTCACCTAACTTTAAATATAGAATAAAAAATATATTGGTACGCAAGGTCATTATAGACCTTTTTATCATTTTAGCCAAGAAGACTCCTTCCTCAAGGAACGCGAAGTGAGTAGGTGGGAGATGAATTGGCTTCGGACAAGAGATGGCAGGAAGCCATCTTAATTGTTCGATATACATAAAGTGTTACTTCACTATCTATCGAATGTACGTTTGTTGTATAATAGACACATGCTGAAATGGAGGTGAAATGAATGATGATTAATAAAGCATATAAATTTCGTATCTATCCAAATAAAACACAAGCAAACCTAATTAATAAAACGATTGGCTGTTCTCGTTTTGTATTCAATCATTTCCTATCTCTATGGGATAACGTATACAAAGAGACGGGGAAAGGTTTGACATATGGTACATGCTCTGCCAAACTTCCTGCCATGAAGAAAGAGTTTGTTTGGCTCCAAGAAGTAGATAGTATTGCGATTCAGTCGTCTGTTCGCAACCTTGCGGATGCTTATACACGCTTTTTCAAAAAACAAACGAGTGCCCCGCGTTTCAAATCTAAGAAAAACAACGTACAATCTTACACCACAAAACAAACAAAT
>NZ_FOST01000037.1:0-4274 GCF_900114335.1 Bacillus sp. 5mfcol3.1
GCTATAGATCAAGTGCCAAATGAACCTGTTAAAATTCCATTTTTACGTAAAGAAGTAGTAGTAGAAGTACAGGATAAAATGTTTGGAAAAGCTGAAATTACGAAGAAACAGACGAGAAATTATGTATTATTACCGGAACAATATCAAGAATTTACAAAACAGGTGAATGCAGCGGTTACTATCAAAAAGGATTATGAGCGTTTGAGAGAAACAGATTTTGTGAAAGAGAATGAAAGTTTAAAAGCCTATGCAGAGGGATGGATGAAAGAAAATCGAACGTTGAAACAAGAAAAAAGTAAGTTGCAAAAAGAAATTGGTGTATTAAGTAGAGAAATCAGCTCATTAAAAGCTCATATAAAGGGTTTGCAGATGAATATAAGGGTTTTGTATGTACAAACAAAGAAAGTTTTTAAAGAGAAATTTAAGGCGTTTAGAGGGATTGTTAAAAATGATTTAGATAATATGGGAGCTAATAATTATTTTGAACAGGAATATAAGAGGGAAACTCATAAACAGCGAGGATATGATATGGAACGATAAAAATATATTAGGGAAACTTTAAAAACATGATAGAATAAAAAAAGAGTCATGCGGCTAACATGACTCTTTTAAAAGGGTATTTTAGCGAAAATACCTAAACTCATTATCTGTTTATAGATTATCATAATTTGATTGATAGTCAAATAGAAAATAAAGGTGTTTTCGTTGTGCCCATAATATGAGAGGGGCAACAATACATGAAGGAAAAAATTATTAATTTTGGACAAGCTGAAAAAAAGGCAAAAGAAAGAGATAGTAAGATCAATAGCATTTATGAAAAACTTGAAGGTAGTGGTGGACTTTCTGAAGAAGAAAGAGTTATTATGCTACAAGTGTTAAGTAAAATGTCTGGTGGGGAAGAGTATTTTATAGGGAAAAAGAAAAAACCTACAGATCGGGTGAGATTTGTGCAGATAATTACTGATAATATTAATTATTTATGTAAAATTGGATATCTGACAAATGCTGAAAAAGCTTTTTTAATTGATTTAATACCATACATAGAATTTAAAACTAATATTTTAGTTGAATGTTCGGATGAAGATTCAGATGAAATAGATGCAGATGCAGCTACACCGAGTTACTTAGCAAGAAAGTTAGGAAAAGGTAGAAGTAATCTTTCTGTTTTAATGAATGGGTTATTAGAAAAGGGAATTTTAGCAGTTGCAGAATCAGGAATGACAACTGAAGATGGACGTATTTGTAGTTCTCGTACATGGTTTGTGAATCCTAATATTTTATGTTGTTCTCCTAAAGATGGAGTAGATAAGGCCACTATGAAGATTTTTAAGAAGTCTCTTAGAAATTTCAAGGTAGATGGAGATAAGAAAAAACATAATTTACCGATTTATTTATTTTAGATGTCATTTGTTATTGACATCTTTTTTTTATTATCATTTTCCATTTTTTAGGTGTATCTTTTTTCGAACACAGGTGTTCGAATTTTCGAACACCCTAACCCTCTCAAACCCTTGTTATTATTGGCTTTCTTCACTTCTCTCTTCTCACTCTTATATATAGGGCTAAAAGTTCCGCAAGGAACGGGTTGTATTTTTGAGAAAACCACTCAAAAATCTCCACCCTCAATATCAAAAAGTCAGTTCGTTAATTCTCACTTAAAGGCTAACGCCTTTTCTTTTTGATATTGTCCTTGCAAAACTTTTTTCGGCTCGATATGCTTTTTTCGCCAAGCCGACAGACAAAAAGCAAAGCAATGGTTCTCGACTTGGACTAGCAAGTATACGAGCCGAACCGCTTAGATCATTCGTCCAAAAATAATCTTTATTCAAAAATAGATACGTAATACGTGGGGTTTCGCCCCCACACGACGAGCCAGCGCTCTAGCCAAAAAGCAAAAGGGAAACAAAAAAATAATGAGCTGTCCATATTGGCAGCTCATTTACATAATGCTCGTTAGCGGAAGTCAATGTATCTAAGAGATTACCAACAGTTCTTTAAATCACTTAACTGAAGGGACTTTCTATTCACAAAATCAAATATTGTTACTAATTTGTAATTGCTCTAAAAGATGATCACAGACATTCACAAAAATACATTGTTTTTTTAAATTTAATAATAAGTATTTCAATTCAAATTCTTGATAAAAGATCTTAGTGATATATATTTTAAACTCATCTAAATTAGGTTTTTTGGAGCTGTATAGCATATCTAAAGGAAGTTTAAATTTAGAAAATAAATGATCATTTTGTCCAAAAATCGAAACTTCTTCTTTAGTTAATCGATCATGAAATACAATTAAAATTTTTGTTAAAACCTTTACTTGTTCTTCTTCAAGTTCCCAATCTATAACAAAGTTATAAAATGGGAATTCATCTGATTGAATCATACTTTGCATAAGTCTAAATTGATATTTTAATAAAGTCACTTCTTTAATTAAATCCATGTTTCCCTCCTGTATTTTCCTAAATTAACCAGTAAATAATAACAATATATAATTTAAAATACAAATATCTATGATGTATAATCTATACAATTCTAATTAACATAACGTCACATTATCGGTAGCAAGGAAAAAGCGAAATCCACTGATATAACAAGGATTTAGCTTTTTCCTTGTTTATCATTCTATGCATGATTTTATACATTGTAGAGATACTATGGTTTTTCTGGTTTACGAATGTTCTGTATTAGTACAAAAAATTGTATAAAATCTTGTATAAAAAAGATTGATAATTTTAAAACAAAGTTTGATTAAAAACTTTGTTAATATAGTTTTTTACTTTTGATTTTTAAACTTCAATTGTATTGTTAAGTTAAAGGTCCATTTAATGAAATAAGTGTTTTAGGCTAAAAATCTTTCTTTACAAAAGTCACTTTGAGTTTAAGTACATTGATTTAACCAGTGCATAGGATAATTTTATAAAATTGTGAAGGATTGAGAAAAATGTACTATATTCCTTTTACGTATTGAGCAAGGTCAGGGAATTGTTCAAATGGGCAAGAGTAAAGATAATTTAAATTTTAAAAGAAATGCCTATGATGATTTTGCAATAATGATACCTGCTGGAACATGGCATAATGTAACTAATACAGGTAATATTTCGTTAAAGCTTTATTCGATATATGCCCCTCCAAATCATCCATTTGGTACCGTTCATGTTACTAAAGCAGATGCATTGGCTATGGAAGAAGATTATAGTCATGGAAATAGGAATACAATTAGTTATTAATCAAGCTTTATTATAAAATCTATAACTGTGTTTATAGAGAAAAAATAAACTTTTGTTAATTTTAAAAAACAATTGAAAACTTTTCTTTAAATTTTAAAAAGAAGGTGTTACCTTTTTAAAGAAGGAAAAGACTATATAGCAACTGGAGAACAGCTTGGAGCAGAGGGAGGATAAAATATGGCTCAAACTTATTGGGGATCTGAGGTAGCCAAGAACTTAGGGATTGGCTCAAGTACTTTGCGTAAATATTGCCTTGCCCTGGAGGAAGTTGGGTATCC
This sequence comes from Bacillus sp. 5mfcol3.1, assembly GCF_900114335.1. NCBI lineage: Bacteria > Bacillati > Bacillota > Bacilli > Caryophanales > Bacillaceae > Bacillus > Bacillus sp. 5mfcol3.1. The sequence continues at coordinate 3,509 of NZ_FOST01000037.1, forward strand.
TTTCGAGCGCGGTAGTAATAATTCTAGAATTTTTTATCATAAGGATGTAGCAACTATAGAACGGCTAGTAACAGCTATGAACAAGAAGAACGTAACACTAGAACAGGCTATAAATCTAGCAATGACAAGTGTTGAAGGAAATGAGGTAGCAACTGTTGCTACAGATGGAGTAGCAGCTTCAGAACAGATAAAAGCATTATCAGAACGTATAGAACGATTAGAACAACTTAATTTAGAGTTAATTCAAAGATTGGATCAACAAAGTAAACTTTTACAGGAAACTGATGCTCAAAGGATAATAAGAGAAGAACAAAGAGATGTTCAATTAATGCAAGTATTAAGAGAAATACAAGATAGCAAACGTCTAATAGCAGCTTCAGAACAGAAGAAATCATTTTGGGGTCGTCTATTTGGTAAATAAATTAGGATTTAATATTGGAAAAGAGGCTTACTCTTTATCTAAAAATAGATAAAGAGTAAGCCTCTTTTGGCTACCGATAAGTGGTGCTATGTTAATCGACATATATACTATATGTAATGGATAAAAGTTTTAAAATGGAGATGATTTTCATATCGTATGAAAAGGGATTGAAGATATGAAATTTGGAGGTGAATTATGTTAAATGAAGAAAGATGGAAAGGTCTTATACCAGACGAATATTTGAGTGCTTCTGCATTAGATCCAAATTTGATTGGTCCTACATTACCACCTATTCCACCTTTTACTTTTCCAACAGGGCCAACAGGATCAACAGGGCCAACAGGA
>NZ_FOST01000018.1:0-21706 GCF_900114335.1 Bacillus sp. 5mfcol3.1
CAATAAAAAAGCATGGTGGAAATGTGTGAAAGGACACGAATGGGAAGCGACTATATGGAATCGACATATAGGAAGAGGATGTCCATATTGTTCTAATAAAAAAGTTTGTATAGATAATTGCCTTGCTACATTGAATCCAGAGATAGCTAGACAATGGCATCCTACTAAAAATGGAACATTGACTCCATACGATGTAGTTGTGGGAAGTTATAAAAAGGTTTGGTGGATGTGTGCGGAAGGGCACGAATGGGAAGCCACAGTATATCGTCGTGCAAAATACGGTTCTAGCTGTCTTTATTGCTGTGGACAAAAGACTCTTTTTGAAAAATCTATTAGGGTTACACATCCGGAATTGTTAAAAGAATGGCATCCATTTAAGAATGTATCTGTAAACCCTTCAACAATTTCTTTTGGTTCAGAAAGAAAGGTTTGGTGGAAATGTAAGAAAGGACATGAGTGGGAAATTTCAATATACAGTCGAACACGAAAAAAAACGGGCTGTCCCTATTGTTCAGGTCGTAATGCTACTATTGATAATTGTTTAGCTAAAGTATATCCGGAAATATCAAAAGAATGGCATCCATTGAAAAATGGATTACTCAATCCATATGATGTTACTCCAAAATCGGGGAGAAGAGTATGGTGGATGTGTGAAAAAGGGCATGAGTGGCAAACAACAGTTCATCAAAGAGGTTTGGGAACAAACTGTCCTTTTTGCAAACCTAGAACTTCTTTTCCAGAACAAACCATTTTCTATTTTATAAACAAAAGATTTAAAAATACATTAAGTCAACATCTTACAGAAGACGGCGTAGAATTTGATATCTTTAATAATGAGCTATCGTTTGTAATTGAATACGATGGATACTATTGGCATAGAAAGCGCTATGAACAAGATGTAAAGAAAAGTGAATATGTTGCTCAAAAAGTTTTTTTGTTAATACGAGTTAGGGAAGAAGGCTTACAAAGAATAAACAATAATTCCACAATAAATATTTCCGTTGGAAACCCTCCAAGTTTTAATGAATTAAACAATGCCATTTCTGAAATATTCAAGCTTATTTTTCAACATAATAACCTCTGTTATGAAAAGGTAGATATTGATACTGAAAATAAAAAATATGAGATCACTAAATTATTTAAGAAAAAAAACATTGAAAACTCTATAGCATTTCAGTACCCTCATCTAGTCAAAGAATGGCATCCTACCAAAAATAATGAATTAAAACCAGAACATTTTAAAAAAGGTGCTCACATAAAGGTATGGTGGAAATGTGAAAAAGGACATGAATGGGATAGTGCTATATATTCCAGAACATCTGGAGTAGGCTGTCCTTATTGTGCTAACAAAAAAGTATGTATTGATAATTGTTTAGCTACATTAAATCCAGAAATAACAAAACAATGGCATCCTACTAAAAATGGAACATTGACTCCTTATGGTCTAGTTGTAGGAAGTAATACAAAAGTATGGTGGATGTGTGAGAAAGGACACGAATGGGAAGCTTCAGTTAATAATCGTACACAAGGTTGTGGCTGTCCTTATTGCACTAACAGAAAAATATGTATTGATAATTGTCTTGCTACATTAAATCCAGAGCTAGCTAAACAATGGCATCCCACTAAAAATGGAACATTGACTCCTTATGATGTCACAAGGAGTTCAAGTAAAAGAGTATGGTGGAAATGCAATGAAGGACATGAGTGGGAAACTACAGTTAATGCTCGTGCCAAAGGTACTAGCTGTCTTTATTGCTCAAGGAAAAATAAGTTAGGAAAATAAAGTACATTTCGCATCTAATTTAATTTAGATGCTTTTTCATTTGTCGAAAACATGTCGATAAAATAATGATTAACATTTTAGATTTTGTCTTGCAAACAAGACGTACGGATATTATAATAAATATAAGAAAGTAAAGGAGGGATCAACTACAAATAATGGATGAGATTAAAAATGGAGAATTAGAGGAAGCTCTATTTTCCGTTTATACAACAAGAGAAGCTGAAAAAATATGGGGACTTGCGGAAAACACTGTTAATAAGTGGTGCAACCGTGGCAAGTTCTATGAAAATGAAGCAAGAAAAAGCGGTAAAGTTTGGTTAGTCACACGTAATGGCATGAACAGACTAACTCGTAAGTAATAAACAAGAAAAAGCCCTTACCACCGCCAGATAGTCAGGACTTTTTCTCCTACATCATTAACTAGGAAGGTGATTCGATTGGCAAATACCTTATCTAAAATTAATAATAGTAACTCCATTATAACACAGAATCAATCAAAGGAATCAGAGCATATAAGTTTTAATCAACGTGCTTCAAAGAGTTATAGATTCTTATGTGAATGGTTTGGGATTGAGGACTGTATTAATTCTCAAATTTGGTTCTTTGGAACATTTGGTATTGCTATAGCGATGCTTTTTACTACATATTTGATTGCTGGGTTTCTCTATGGGTTTTAAATTTCAAAATCAGAGGAGGAGCAAATATGAAAGCAGCTAAAGCAAAACGTGGAGAATTTTATGTTCATAAAAAGAATGGTTGGGTATATCAGGTATTAGGATATGCAAAAATGTTTGAACATGAAGAACAAGATATCATAATCCTTAAATGTATGAGGGATAATATAACTGTTACTTTAAGCGCTGAACTTTTCGAGCTTTATATAAAAGCGAATAAATTCTTAAAAACAAAAAACATACTTAATAATTTGAAAGTTAGTTTATAACATTACAAATTTTGGAGGTATTTTTATGGAAAAGACTATTTCAGTTCCAACAATTAAAATTGGTGACTATGTACAATTTTCAGATCGCAAGAATCCTTCTTTAAAATTAAATGGTTATGTAGTAAATATTTTAACTAACACAATTATCGTAGATGTTTCAGAAACTATCCAAAATAAAGGTTATAAGGAATTAGACGTTCGGCATGTTGTAAAACACGGTCGATATAGAAAAATTCGTTCCCGTAAAAAACAGGCTTCCTAAACTCTTAAACAATTGCTAATAAAAGTGTGGGTTTCATGAAGGAATACATGAGTAATCATAAATAAAGAGTCCTAATAATAACGGACTCTTTTTCCTATGTATATCTTTATTAAATTTACTTTTAGGTTCTGTTTATTTTATAAATTACTCTTTATGAAACAAAGTCAATTTTAGTAAAGACACAATTCTAAATGTGCGTATGAATATTTAATTATCTCCAACTTTATTTAATATATCTATCTCACATTCAAGTTCTTTTGTATCCATATTTAAAAAATCTATGGTCATTTCAAGAACTTTTCCATCTTTATTTCTCTTAGATCCCCATAAACGAACAACCCTATTAATTTTACTATCTTCATATATAATTTGAACTGTTCTTAATTCTTCTCCATCCACAAATTCACGATGTATCCAACACTCTTTAAATTCTAAATTCTCATCAGACTTATACATGTGATATTTCAACATTACTTCTTCTAATTCTGGGAACCCCAAGCCTTTTTTCTCCAAACAGATATACTCAAAATCCCAAAACTCTCTAAAATGATAGATAAGCTCTTTTTGACTTTTCATCATAATTTCCCCATCCCATAATTTTTTAAGCGTTATGTATATTTGATATCTGTAACATGATTAATTTTTATATATAGTACATTATCATATTGGTTCCTAAATCTTAATTCATTACAGACCATATCGTAGTAATGAATATAACCCACTTCGGAATATACCTTGTTCTCTTTTTGGTATGAAATACTTACTTGCTTATTTTCAGCCATTGCACAACACACAATATCATTTATAAGATCTAGTTTTTGTTCATCTAAAATAGGCATCGGTACTTCGTTTTGTTTTTCATACATTTCATTTAATCCTTCAAATTGTTCTTTTATGGCTGAAAATGGAACCCATCGCATCATACCTCTATCAATCATACTCTGTATTCCTCCTTATGCTTTATGTCCACCTATTTTTCCGTTTCTTTCCCTTTGTGTAGCACCTTTAATATAGCTAATTCCTCTCATAATTGAGTTTTTTCCATGTTTATGCCGTATACTATCCATTGTTTTTGCTAATTTCCTTTTAGTATCTTTTTGAGCGGTATCTTCAAACAATGACATTTGAATTGCATCGTCCCTGGTCAAATTTTTTAGTGTGATGTGTATTTGGCGCACCGGATGACCAGAGTGAAACTTTTTTAATAAACTTAAACAAGCAGCGTAGACATCTTCCGTTAAACATGTGGGTTGATCTAAGGTAATCGCTCGTTTAAAACCTCCACCGATGTATTTGCTATAGCCTATAGAAAGCTCAACCGTACGACAGCATTTATCCATAGATCGTAAACGAAAACAAGTTTCTTCAATTTGTTCTAGAAGAAGTAATTTTAATTTATTTGGGCTAAAACAATCCTCTAATAAGATTTGTCCTTTTGTTATAGAGGTACTTTTTGGAATGTATTTATTTGCAATCCGGCTTTCATCTATACCATGAGAAAAGCGATACAACTCTTCAGCTTTTACTTTACCAAACCGCTTTATTAAATGCTCTTTAGGCGTTTTTGAAACTTCCTTTAAGGAAAATAGTCCCATGCTGTGCAATGCCTCTTCCGTAGCCTTTCCAATTCCCCATACTTTGCGAAGAGGCTTAACTTCCCATAACTTTGTTGAAACATCCTCGTATGACCACATTGCAATTCTAGAATTTGAATGTTTACTTTCCACATCTAGAGCCACTTTTGAAAGAAATAAGTTAGGTGCAATTCCAATAGATGCAGTTATACCCGTTATATCATATATCTCTTTTTGAATTCTTTTAGCAATTACAATAGGATCACGTCCAAAGAGATGCGCTGTTTGTTGCATGTCTAGAAAGCACTCGTCTATTGAGTAAACGTGTAGATCTTCAAGCGCTACATATTTTGTATAGATTTCAGTAATTTGATTTGAAATTTCAACGAATCTTTTCATTGTTGCATTCACAATAATAATGTTCGGATCTTTTGGGATTTCATATAATCTTGTTGCTGTAGAAATGCCCATTTTTTTAAGTTCGGGAGTGGCGGCAAGTACTATTGATCCTTTTCTATTTACATCCCCAACGACAGCTAGTTTTACTTTTAAAGGATCTAATCCCCTCATTACACACGCACAACTGGCAAAAAATGAACACAGATCTATGCAGAAAATCATTCGATTCATGCATTTCGAATAATCAAACATTGTTTTACCTCCCAAATACAGAACGTCTGTTCTTATTATAAACCCTGTTTTTAAGTTTATACAATCTTTTTATAAAAAATATTAATATGGTACGTGAAATTATACATAGTGTTAATAATTACTAAAATTTCACTAAAGTAATAGTTAACTGTACAATAAAACTATATATATTACACAAAGGGGTGAGGTAAAATGAACAAAAAGAAAGTTATGGATATCATCGATATATTAGTAGATCTGACACTAGATAATGCAAATTATAGGTCGTTTCAACCTAATGACTTTTCGAAAAGGAACAAAAAAAGAATGGAGCCTATAGAGAGTGAGCATTCATTACTTAGTGGACATGTAATACTTAGGGACAAAAACATATATATGTTCTTAGATACTTGTGTTTGGATTAATAATGCTGATAAAGGTAGTTTTGATCTTTTCGCTAAATTAGCTGATCTTAATGAACAAAAAGATGCTATTTTATTAATTCCAGAGCAGTTAAGAAAAGAATGGGATAAAAATAAAAAAGAGAAACTCATAATTAATAAAAGAAACGAATTTAACGACATGTTTAAAAAGACAAAAAAATTCAGGGATATTATGATTACAGACGATGAGAAGAAAATGCAACTAGATACATTAATTACAGAAGCTGAGTCGGTTATAACGGAGCAAATTGAATACGTAAACGAAGGAACTATTTCACTAATTGATCAAATTTTAGATTTGGGCGTACCAATACATACCAATGATGAAATAAAATTAGCAGCCACTGATATGGCTTTACAAAGCATGGCTCCATTTCATAAAAACAAAAACAGTATGGGGGATGCTCTCTTATTTCAAAGCTTAATTGATAAATTAAAAGAAGAAAAAGATGCAATTTTATATTTTGTGACAGATAATAAAGCAGACTTTAGCGAAGATAAAGATAGAGCACCTTTTAAAATGCACCCTGACTTACTTAACATGGCTCAAAAACATGGTATAGAAATCAGATATTCTTTAGAACTATCAAAGACAATTGATGAAATAATTGAAGTTGTAACTGATAAAGAATATTTGGATGAATGTAAAAAAAAATATGAAGATGAATGTGAAAAATATCATCAAAGTCATCATGCTGATTCTAGAAATGTATGTGATAACTGTCGTGAAACCTTATAAGAAATAATGAACGACAATCAATACTAAATTTCGATAATCAAAATTTCCCCACTTAATTTTTATAGCCATTCAATTAAACTATAAAAAAGCTCTCACCCCTTTTACATGAAGGGGTGAGAGCTTCTTTTTTTTTAGGAATATCCTTTACAACAAGATGCAATTATATTTCAGTGTATCCGCATCTTGTAGCTATTATTATGTATGCTATATTCCACAAAATAATTACAAAAAGTCTTCTATTCTCTTTATCTATATTTATTCTATGCACCATAGGGAAGACATATGCACCATTCAAGGTGAATGTGTATAAATTCAATTGAAAGTGTCCAAAATAAAAGTTAAATAGGGTATGAGAAAGGAAGGCACTTTCATGAAAGGAAAAAAGAAAAATCGAACAAATCTAGGAAAATGGCTAGATCAAAATGGAATAGAGCAACAGGAATTAGAAGAAGCAACCGGTGTTAGTCGTAATACAATTTCGAGATTATGTAATAATAAATCTCACACTCCAAGCTTCCCAGTCATCCAAAAAATCTTTCGAGCAATTAAAAAAGTTGACCGGAGTGCCAAAATATCTGATTTTTGGGACATGTAAAAAGCACAAGGAGTAGAATTCACCTTGTGCTTTTTAACTTTATAAAACTTCTTTTAATAGAAATGTACGAACATACACATTATATTTTATTCCATAACTCTCTAATTTATTTTCTCGATAATCCGATATTGTAAAAAATAGAATATTTGGTACGATATCCTTTTGTTTTTTATAAAGCTTTGCAATTAAACTATAATACTGTATTTTTTCTTCATTTGTCTTCATGTGTTGCAGCCTATCAATTTCAACAAAATGTGGGACTTGATCTACTAAATAATAAGCATCTGGTACGATTATTTTCTCTTCGTTTTGGTATCTAAATTTTATAGTTTGCTCTGTTTTCCAATCAGGAAATCCAAGCCACATCCAAGCTTCATTACGTAAAAGAATATGTTCAAGTTGATGCTTCTTTTTTCGTTCATCTGGATTTAATCCTAATAGAGCAAGACCTTTCTTGTTTAGATAATAAACATACTCCCGGTTGTGCGAGGTAACATGGCAATATTGCCGTAGATCCTTCAAAATACGGTTTGCATTTCGAATACTACCTAGAGCATGAATAGCTTGCAATTGCCTCCTAGAAGCAAATTCTAGCTTATTTAAACTCGATAAAATCTCGATTTGTCTGGCTTTCTGTTTGAGTTTCTGGTGTCTCATGTTGTTTAATCACCTCATATTCGCTTAAAAGCTCTCTCATCAATTCATCAGATAAATAAGGGACTTGTAATTCATATATTCGGTCTGTTTTAAATAACGCTCTTCCTGGTAAAGAAGGTAAATTCTCCAATCCAGGTTCATCTAAGACAACTTGTGATGCTACGGTTGTAGGTAAGCGAAAACCTAACTTCGCATCACTCATTTGTTTCACAACAGAAGGTACAGACGTTACAGTTGGATATTGTGTTGCTAATATTAATCGTACACCTAATGCTCCACCGATTCGTGAAATATGACTTAGCATATACTGGCATTCTTCGAGCATCCTGTTTACAGGTTTAGGTAAGCCCTTTGCTGGCGCTAAAACCGCACCTTCATCCACTATTACAAAATAACGATCCTTTTCTCTTGTTTCAACAATATTTTTCATTCTGTTTTCCTTCATGTATTTGCCTCTCTGGTGCATTAATGCCATAACCTTCATTAATACCTCATGTGCTTTTTCGGGGCTATCAGCAACCTCTAAAACTTGTTTTAAATCTTGATATTCACTAAACTCTAAGCCTTCTTCTTTAAGATCTATAATAAAAAAATGAGTATGATTGGGGTTTGATTTGATTAACGAGGTAACAAGTACTTTTAGAAAAACTGTTTTTCCCATTCTGGTTAAACCACCCATAAGCAAATGTGGGGTTTGGTCAAAGTCATGATATAAAGTTTTATCCAATGTTTTTCCGATTGCCACTTTCCAACTTCCCGGCTTTATTAAATCTTGATTCCATTCCCATTTATTCGGGATGTTCTCCTTAAAAACCTGAACCCTTAAGAATGGGGATTTATAATGAATCCTAACAGGTTTATTTAATCCTTCAGCAATTACCTCATCTAATTTCTTTATAAGTTGCGATGGTACACCTAATGGCAGCTCATATATATAGACTACGCTTGTTTCTGTTTCTTCTTGGCGTTTAAATCTAGGATACTCTAACTTATTTTTTTCTTTTACGCATATATTTGCGATTTCAAAAAATCTTGCAATCTTCTTTTTATCACTTTGTTTATGATTTTTGTTAAGAATAGCAGTAGTAACCATAACAACAGGAATTGTTAAAAGCTCTAACATATGTCTTTACCTCCTTATATGGAGGTAGTTGAGGAAAAGTGGAAGAGGAGCAAAGTATGACCAATATACATGGCAGTAGTAATCCTTAACTACCAGATAGGTGTCTAACGTAGAAATACATCGAGAATATCACATAGCACATACCAAACGCTCCCGATTAACAAGCATTTAAGACCCGCATATAGCATCCAATCTGGAAGGTAAAGACCTTTCTTTTTCAATAATTTAATTGTTAAAACTGTTACACCAGTAGCAGCATAAACGATTCCTAATTCTCCAATGATGGTCATTTTAATTCCATCCTCTCGGTTTGATAGATAATTTACCTTCACGATCTCTAAACAATTGATAATCATCTAGTAACTCATTCCATGAAACTGGATGTTCATCTCCATACAGATCCTCTTCAATTTTTTGACTTAAGTAATAATAAAATTTGTATTGTCGATCTAAATAAACATTATGGCGCAACATATGATCTCGTATAGCACAAAGGTTTTCTTCCTTCTTAGTTTCTTTATACATTTGTTTAAGTGCATTCGAAGAATACAGATACGGAGTATTATATAGTGTTTGATAATGATTCATTTGTTTCTCACCATCCATATAGTTTTCTAGTTACACTTAATACATATGATAACGATTCATCTTTTTGAATTTGTACCCAAAAAATCCTACCATAAAATATGTTTTATTTTGAATTTTTGATAAAATTAGGATATTAATATGAAATGGGGTGTTCAATATGTTTGATACAACTACTAATTTCCAAGAATTTACCTACTGTGATTTGGATAGATTTTTAAACCAATTATCAAAAAAAGTATCTGATTATCCTAAAATTCAAAAGGTTATTCGGGCGCACAAAAAGAAACTGTGGAGTTTTGGAAGTTTTTTTGAAGAGACGATGAAGACATACACTGATGATGAGATATCTTCTAGGGTAAACAGCCAATGTTTTACAAAACAATTTTTCTATGGGAAAAAACGAGAACTTGGTAATTATTACTTAACTTGGGATGTTTCTATATTAAGAGGACTCATTCAAGAAAATGAAATGATTCCGAATACACTCGTAGTAGATAATTTAATTTCTGAAGCATTGGAAAATGAGGTTAATTTAAATACAATTGATGTGAATTTGGAAAACAACGAACCTATTATAATCGCTCAACACCCTGTCGCAAATAACATATATAACGGTATTATAATTGACGGAAATCATCGAATTGCTAGAGCTTATAAAAAAGGTAATCATCAAATTTTAGCTTATGTTTTGCCTCCATTTGTTCATACAAAGGGGATGCTTTTAGATCTAGATGTATTTCTTTTTAAATTAGCCTATAATTTTGACTTGATTTCAAAATTTGTAGATAACATGAATACAACATCAGACGAGAATTTCAAAAAAGAATTGCATGATATATTGTTTAAAGTTTTATATAAAATATAGTGCCTTTTAATCTAAAAAATACAAATTTTGATGATTTCCAACAAAAATCTCTAACAGTCCAAAACTATGCTATACTAGCTTAGTAACCGAAAAGTTAGGGTGCTTGGTTGTCATTTCTCTTCTTTCCACTTGTAGTGGGGGAAGGGGGTGAATAAAGCCATGGAAACATTTCTCGAATTTCTTAAAGAAATTATTAAAGGCGTACTACGTGAAAGCGTAGCACACCTTTTTAAGAAAAAGTATTTAGAAAACGAGAAATCCACCCTTTCTTATCGCCGTCGCAAGCAAAAGAAAAAGGGTGGATCTCGTAAGACAAAACGTTAAACGATAACCATCACCCTAACGGCTATGGTTACGTAAAAAGATGAGCACATGTTAGCGCATGTTGCTCTCTTTTTTTATTGTATGATTTTATTGACTAGAGTATACCTTTGTTTGTACTTATATTATACCATTTGGAAAGTGTTTTGCAATCTATACAGATTCTATTCGAAAATATGACAGCTTATTTTTTTATTTAGTTAACAGGTATATACCGATTTTGTAGATTACTTGTGCTGTCTTCAGGAATCTTCCAACCTAGTTCTTTTAACTTCAAGACAAGTGGATGCCATTTACTTAGTTTACAATACCATTCTTCTCTTCCTTTAAGTTCGTTATAACGTGATTCAATTGAACTTGCTCCTTTAATTTGGTAAAAAAATCGAATAACTTCTTCCCTTTTTACATGTGTAAAAACAAAAGTATCACCATGTATGTAGCTATTTTCCCACACTAAATTTAACATTTTTGAATATCCTTCAGTTTCAAAAAATTCTTTAAACCATTTACGCATTGACACGTAAGTTTTCATAACTTCTTTCGAAAACTTATTAGGATATAGATCATGTAACATCAAATACGGATTGTTACTCCAATACTCATAAACTGGCATACTTATTCCGTGTTTTTTCATCCATGTTATATCGTATACTCTTAATAACTGTTCATCCGTTAGTTTTTCTTTCTCCTCAATTGTCCATCGTAATGCCTCTAATCCTTTTTCTTTCGTCCAAAAGTTTTTAGATACCTTCTGTAGTTCCCATTCTTTAAAACGATTTGGGTATAAATCGTTTAACATTTCATAGGCGTTATTCCAATGTTTATTTAATGGTGTCACAAGTCTATGTTTCACCAGCCATTGATTACTAAAGGTTTGTAATAACTGTCCATCTGTTAGCTTTTCTTTCTCTTCAATAGTCCATCGTAGTGCTTCTAATCCTTTTTCCTTAGTCCAAAAGTTTCTAGGAACTACACTAAATTCCCACTCTTTAAAACGACCTGGATATAATTCATTTAACATCATATATGGACTTAAATTCCAATATGTCATAAGAGGCGTAATTAGTCTCTGTTTTTTCATCCATGCTATATTGTAAATTTTTTTTAGTTGCTCATCTGTTAATCTTTCTTTCTCTTCAATAGTCCATCGTAATGCTTCTAGTGCTTTTTCTTTCGTCCAAAAATTTGTAGGAACATTCTTTAGTTCCCATTGCTTAAAACGGTTTGGATATATTTCATTTAACATTGCATAGGGACTACAGTTCCAATACTTACAGCAAGGTGTAAGTATTCTTTTTTCTTGCAGCCATTTATCACTATAAACTTTTAGCAATTGTTCGCCTGTTAACTGTTCTTTTTCTTCAATAGTCCATCGTAATGCCTCAATTGCCGTTTCTTTTGTCCAAAAGTTACTTGGGGTATAACTTAACTCCCACTCTTTAAAGCGGTTTGGATATAGCTCATTTAACATTGCGTATGGGCTACTATTAAAAAGCAAATAGCATGGTGAAGCTAATTTATGTTTCACTAGCCATTTTTGACTGTATACTTTACCTAACTGTTCATCTGTTAGCTTTTCTTTCTCTTCAATAGTCCATCGTAATGCCTCAATCGCCGTTTCTTTTGTCCAAAAGTTAGTTGGGGTATAACTTAACTCCCATTCTTTGAAGCGGTTTGGATACAAATCATTTAACATTGCATAAGGACTTCCATTATACACCAAACTGATCATGCCGTTTAATTTGTATTTTTTAATAACTTTTCCATTCCAACCTTTTTTTATCTCTTCTGTATCCCAATTCAAAATTACTTCAATTAAGTATTTTGTAACTCTTCTGGCCAAAAGCTTTTTATCGCCTTCACTCCAAACATAATAGGGAAAACTATCTCTTTTCCCATTTAACAACTCTTGGTAAATTTCTTCTATTGTTAATACACTATTTGAACTTCTATGACTAAATTCCACATCTTGAGGGATTATAGGACGGAGTTGCTGAATTCGCTTATACGCCTTTATTACTTCTTGTGTAAAACGATCTGGATATGCATCATGTAATAAATTGTATGGATTATTACTCCAATACATTGCTAAGGGCGTAGTTAGTCCGTTTCTCTTAATCCATTCCATATTATATTCTTGTAGAAATTCTTCATTAGATACATTTCCTTTTTCCTGAAATATTTCTCTAATCACTTCCAAGGCAATCTCTTTTGTCCAATAATTATTAGAAACCTTTTTCAGTTCCCATTTTTTAAAATCTCCTGGATATAATTCATTCAGCATTGCGTAAATATTTCCATTCCAATGTTTATTAAATGGTGTTATTAACCGATGTATTTTAATCCACTCGGTATTGATAATTTGTATTAAATTTTCTTTAATTAACTCTTCTTTACTTTCAATATTCCATTTGATAACTTCTATTGATTTTTCCTTTGTCCAAAAATTTGAAGGAACATTCTCTAATTCCCATTCTTTAAAACGTCCTGGGTATAATTCATTTAGCATTGCATAGGGACTCCCATTCCAATACTTACTACAAGGGGTATTTATTTTATGTTCCTGTAACCATTTAGATCCATATACTCGTAACAACTGTTCATCTGTTAATTTTTCCTTTTCCTCAATAGTCCACTTTAAAGCCTCTAATCCTTTTTCTTTTGTCCAAAAATTAATAGGAGCCATTTTCCATATCCCATTCTTTAAATACCCCTGGATATAGAGAATTGAGAAAAGCATAGGGACTTCCATTCCAGTATCTTTTCATTGGTGTATTTAATTTATGTCGATTTAACCATGGTTGACTGTATATACATAATAGCTGTTTATTGGTTAACTTTTCTTTTTCTTCGATTGTCCAACGTAAAGCCTCTAATCCTTTTTCCCTTGTCCAAAAATTACTTGGTGTAACTTTAAACATCCATTCTTTAAAACGATTCGGATACAAGGCGTTTAACATGCTATATGGACTATTTCTCCAATGAATTTGACAGGCTGGAGCCAAGTTATGTTGCTTCAGCCATTTGATATTATATACTTCAAACAACTGTTCATTTGTTAATTTTTCCTTTTCTTCAATAGTCCATCGTAATGCTTCCAAAGCATTTTCCCTTGTCCAAAATTTACTTGGAGTTTGTTTCATTTCCCATTCTCGGAACTTCCCTGGATATAAAGCATTCAGCATAATGTAGGGGCTATGATTAAAAAATTTAGCACATGGTGAAATTATTTTATGTTGAGTTAGCCATTTAGTCCCATACACTTGTAATAATTGTTCATCCGTTAACTTCTCTTTTATTTCAATAGTCCACTTTAAAGCTTCTAATCCTTTTTCTTTTGTCCAAAAATTAAGAGGAGCCATTTTAAATTCCCATTCTTTAAAACGACCTGGATATGCATCATTCAACATTGCATAGGGGCTTCCTCGATAAATCATACAAACAGCACCATTTAATTTGTATTTTTTAATTAGTTTTTTATTCCATCCTTCTTTTAACATATTGTCATCCCAATTAAGGACTATCTCTACTAAGTATTTTATTACTCTTTTAATTAAATTTCTGTCTATATCTTCACTCCATGTATATGATGGAAACTGTTTTCTTTTACCATCTAATAATTCTTGATAAATATCCTCAATTTTGATTGCACTCAAGAAAACACCCTCTTCTGAAAATTTATGATATTATATCTATTTTACATGAAAAAGGTCTTTTCGCTCAAAGTAACTTTATAAAGATACTTTGCGTAGGGATCTTCTCATGAAAAAAAAGACACCCCTTGAGTGCCTTCATCGTAGACCATTTTACTTTTAATAATTAAACTTTAAGCATTTTTTTCTATAGATTTTGATAGTGTGTACAATAAAATTCATTTAACTTTAATACAGTATATAGTACTTCTTCCGGATCATTTTTTTCGAGCATTTGTGTTATTGATAAATAATACAACCTAGTATTTAATTGTTTCAATTTCATAGTCATTCTTAAACCTTTCAGTTCATCTAACATTAAATGATATCTTTTAACATCGTCAGGATTACTAGGGGTGTGTTGTTTAATAATATGCTCACAATCTAGAATCAACTTTATAAATTCATAATCAGTTTCCATAATGTCCTCCTAGAAAGATTTCATTGTAGCCAATTGTTATTTACGTTATTAATCCAATATTGAATTGCTCCACCTTTTCTATATTCTTGCACTATATCTGTTCCATTAAGATATTGAGTTTGGGGAGCTGTTAATCCTTTAAGCATTCTAATACCCTTTGGCACTTGAATTTTATATACCGTATTAAGTGGATTTCCCCATGCTTCTAATACGGCTAATTCATTTCTGGTCTCTTCAATACTTCTCGCTTTATCTCCCCACCAATAACCAAGACCATACTTAGACTCTGGTTCTCCAGATTTACTTCTTCTATATAGTACAAGTGGCTGATTGGTCTCCACAATTTCTATTTTCAACTCTTTAAACGCTAAAACATCTGAATTCGTTCCTTTGAAATCAAAATTTGAAAAACCAAAATGGCGTATTATTTCTCTCTTTAATGTCGCACGTTCCATTATGCTTAGATTTAAACTATCTATTCTGTCTAAAGTTAGGTTAACCTCTTTAATTGACCAACTATTAAAATCAATATCCTTAATATAACTAATTTTTTCTTCTACATTAGCATTATCATTAAAAACATTAACAATTTGATCAATTTTTTTAAAATCCGTGTTACTTGTCTCCGCATGCATATTAGAAAAGGGGGACAATAATCCGAATAAAATTAAAAGTAGTGTAATAGACAAATATTTTTTCATATTATGTAATTGACTCCTAACAATACAATATTTTATATTTTAATATACAAAACAAACGGGCTGGATTTTAAGCTTAGCAGCTCATCAGCCCGTTTATAAAGCGTTCTTGCTTAGGTAGTTCACATTTAATTCTTCTTTAGTGATGATTAGGATTTACTAGTTTGACATATACTTAACTTTTTCAAAGAATTCTTTTAAACGTACAAACTCCTCTTTATCTCCACGTGTCGAAAAAACATCTTGATCTTCATGGGAAACGGAAATAGCTGGAATCGTTTTAAAAAGGGCAAAAGCTTGTTTTTTTTCTTTTATTTCATTAATTTTATGGAAAGGTATCTGTAATGAAATAGGTAGCTTGCCAAACACTTCACTATAAAATAACAATTGTCGTTCTGTATATGCTAATATCCCTTGCACAGGAGTAGAATTTCCATTTGGTACACCGACTAATCCAGATATACCATTTTGCATTTCATAATAGGTTGTAATCATACCTTGTACGCTCTCATTAGAAGTCATTTTTTCTTGAAACTCTTTCATTGCATGTTCTTTTAAACTCATATCAACATCTCCTTAAATTAAAATCTATTTTTGATTTTTTACTAGAAAAGAAATACTAAATAATAATAGAAAAGCTAACATTGCTAAAAAAGGTATTGTTATAAATTTCAAAAAAACAAAATCAATCGCTGAGCAGTCTTCATATAAATGACAAAAGGCACTCTTTGTTTGCGTCATTTGTATAATGTATTGATATAAAGATATTACTAAGCCTATTCCTGAAAAATACTTGATATACTCATTTGCATTAGAATGTCTTTTAATTAAAGATACAATACAAATTATAAATATAGGGTATAAGCATATCCTTTGATACCAACATAAACTACATGGAACTAAATTCATAATTTCACTTAAAAATAAACTACCTACTGTTCCAATGAACGATACCATTGTCACAAAGAACATATAGTTATTATAACGTATCAATTTCATAATTATCACCCATTTTTCTCCATCTTCTAAATAGAATTACTTATCATTATGATCATTTAAAAATTGGTTTAATTTTTTTTCTGTAATAATTTGATTGCTTAGACGAGCATCCTCTTTTCCATTTTTGTAGTGAATTAACATTGGAGTAGAATCGATATTGTGTTCAACAAAATAGTCTTTATGACTGTTCCTATTCTTAGACATTTCGATACTGTCTATTGTTATGTTTCTCTCTTTTATTACTTTATTCAAAGTTGGTTCTAACTCTTCGCATGCTGGACAACCAGTTCTATAAACATATAAGAAAAACGATTGATTACCATCTAATTTCTCCATATATTTTTCAAAACTCATATCTTTATATTCATGGTTATTATCAACTGATGAACTATACACATATACACCTATTCCAAAAGTCATTAAAATTACAATTAAAGATACAATGTATTTTTTCACAGATTTACACCTCTATTAAATTCAGATATTCTTTCTTTTGAAAAATCATATATTTGATCATAATAATCAAACAAGCAGGAATTATGATTAATAGAAATTACGATTATATCCATATTTTTTAGGTTCTTCATAATCTTTAATGCATTCTCTTCGTCTACGTTACTTAGCACTTCGTCCAAAATTAAAACATCTGGTTTTTGTAGAATAGCTCTAGCTAAAGAAAGCCTTTGGGATTGCCCTAAAGAGAAGTTAGACGAATCCTCCATTACTGGGAAATCGTAACCTTTATGTAGCCCATTAATAAAATCGTGAATACAAGCAGCTTTACATGCATTTACAATTTCATCATCACTAAATGCTTTCCCCAAGGTTAAATTTTCCCTTATCGTTCCAGGGATAAAAAAACGTTTATCATTTATATAGCAAACTTTTTCTCGAAGGGATTTTAAATTTATATCATTTATATCAATATCATTAACATAAATGGTGTTTTTAGATGTTTCTAGGAACCTAATTAAAAGCTTAGCTAACGTACTCTTTCCTGAACCACTTTTCCCTACAAAACTTACTATTTGATTTTCATTAATCTCAAATGAGAAATCTTTAAGTAATGGCTCTTCATTCTTATAATTAAAACTCAAATTATCTACTCTGATATTTTTTATTTTACCTTCTATGATTTGCCCATTATCATCGTCTTCTACAAGACTGGACTCTAAAATATCAAAGAATCTATCAGCAGCTATAATTGATTGTTGAATTTGAGGTTGAATACTGGCTATATGTTGTACAGATGTGAAGAAGAATGCTGACAATGATAAAAAAGTAATTAATGCTCCTGTTGTTAATTGTGAAGACATTACCTGTAACGCTCCAACCCATAATACAACCATTGGAAAAATGTACTGAATTATATTTTTTAAATACAGACTATTGTTATTTGTATTTTGAAGCTTTAATACCTTTTTAATATATTCATCGACTTTCGATACACTCATTGCACTGATACTCATTTCTTTACTCAAAGCCTTTATATTTTCAATACCATTTAACATTTGAATAAAGAATGAATTGACATTGGCATGCCCTTCCATTGCTTTTCTATTTTTATTTGATAAGTTTTCAAAAAATAGATAGCAAATAATTGAATATAATAAAACTGGAATTAAAACTAATGCGAACATTTTTCCACTGACATAAAACATAAGATACCCGCTAATAAATATTAATAAGAAGTCGACTATTGTTGCTATTAGTGTTGTACTAAATGTTTGCGTAATAATTAAAGCATCATTAAACCTAGAAATAAATTCTCCTATTTCTTTATTTTTAATTTGATATACTGGGGTTTTTAATAAATGGTTGAAGTAACGTGTTGTTAACTTTGTTTCTAATTTAATCGACATCTTTATAATTAACCTATCCCTAAGATATTGAAAAGACGCTTGTAAGAACGCAAAGGAAATAAAAATTAAAGCAACAAAGTACAATGCATCCTTTAAATTCTGAGGAATAATCCCATCGAGTAAAATCCCTGTAAAGTAGGAAGTCGCCACGCCAAACACAGTTAATAATAATGACAATATAAATGTGAGAATTAAAAATCCTTTTTCAGTTTTTATGAAATTAAATAATTTTCTTGGGTATGAATGTTGTTTTACTTTGTTACCCTGAGTTTCTTTTAATTTGTTTAGCTCGGGCTCGGGAAGTAATAAAACACCTGAAAATTTTTCACTAAATGTTGATAATGCTTCCTTTTTCACTTTTAAATCTAATGGATCACTTATAACTAGATTATTTTTACTTATTTTTTGTATAACGACATAATGGTTTACATCTTCATTATTTAGTAAAGCAATACAAGGTAATTTTACGTTTTTTAACACCGTTTCAATATCATTCTTAATTTTGTATACCTTACTTTTAAATCCATAATGAACAAAAGCCTTATAAATATCTAAAATAGAAGTACCGTTAAGGTTAGTGTTTAATTCGTATTTTAAGTCATTAAAATTATAAGATTGATTATAATGATGTAATACTGTAGCTACGCAAGCTACTCCACAATCATAGTCATTATGTTGCATCTTGTGTGAGAACTTACCCTTAAACATCTTTTTAATCCCCTAGTCTATTTATTTGGATTTATCAATATCTGAGTGTTGTTTTAAAAGGCTTAATATAGATATTTCTTTTTTTATATGATTCTTAATTTCTTCAGTTTTAATATCGTTCACTAAATTTAAAATTTGTTGGTATTCTCCCAACATTAATTTTATTTGGATATGCAATGTCCTAATATGATCATGGGATTCATTAATAAAACTGAAATAATTTTCCTCTATATATTTATTTTCATTTTGATCTAGAATGTTGTCTAAACCTTTCAATTTGCTTTGTAGGGTAGTAAACAAAATCACCGCATTATAATAGTCTATATCTGAACACTTATTTGTTTGTTCATTTAGCAAAGCAGTGTATCGTTTTAAGTTTATAAAATCTTGTGTTTCTAAAGAAATTCTACATAAGTATGAAAGTAAATTTGCAAAATATCTTTTATCCGTCCATGTCTTATATAACTCCATACCACGCAGTAAACTAGCTTTTATAATCTGTTTATCTTCATTTAGGATATACATAGCCCGTGCATAAAAATATTGCCATTTAGGATTTTTACTGTCTTCATCTATCATTTGTTTTACAAGTTTTAAATTTCTAATTGTTTTCTCAGTCATATTGTATTTTTTCGGATCATAACCATCATGATAAACATGAATATTAGCCACTATATTTAGAGGGATTTCTTTATTCTCATTTAAAGGTTCTTCATGAACTCTACCAAAGAAACTAATTTTATCCGATATTTTAAACATTTTACGATTATCCACTGAAAAGCTATTATCATGTTCAGTTATATAAGGGCTAACGACACCTTGAATCTTAAGATAGGATACAATTTGTGCAACTCTCTTTATACAATCATTTTCAGTATTTTCTATGTAATTGTCAGCATCGATAAAAAATATCCAATCTGTTGTAGCATATTGAATAGCTTTATTTCTTTGTAAAGAAAAGTCATTTTCCCAGGGTTCTATATAGACTTTAGTATTGGGAAAATATTGATTTATTATATGTATTGTATTATCTCTAGATCCGCTATCTATAACCAAAAGCTCATCAAATTTCTTTCTAACGCTTTCTAAACACTTTTTAATACGTTTCTCTTCATTAAAAGTTATGATTGCACAAGAAACTTTAGGTTGCTTAATATTGTTATATTCTGTGACCAATTGTTCAATAGTTTCTTGATCTACATTAATATCAAAATCATTATAATCATTACAAATCAAACTTAAGTCAGATAATAATTTAGATTCTTTGTAATATTTATCCAAAAATAAATGCAATTGATTGATATTCATTTAACCATTTCCTATCTGAATATTATTATAAAAGTAAAGAGATTTTGATGTGTTTTCATCAAAATCTCTCACATGCAATATTAGTAGCAGTATTTTTTATATTCTTTACACATTTCATATCCACCGCAGCCAAAACCGCCACCAGGAATGAAGTTTTCACAAGAAACTAACATCCAAGAACATTGTGCTACGCCTGTAGCTCCTTGACCTTCCATTTGTTGCATTTCTTCTACAGTTACTTCTTCCATAAGATCTAAGATTGCTTTTTCCATTTTAAATCTCTCCCTTTTCTAATTTAGATTTTTTTTTTACAAATATTGATAACCGCTATAATTTGGATATATAATATACCAGAAACTTTTTAATAGCGTTTACATTTATAGAATAACTCTATAAAAAAGTTGAAACTAGCGTATTTTCCTTATATTTACTTTCGGAAATTACCTATTTTTTAAAAAAATATAAAAAATTTGCAAGGTGAGTTTATGGAGAAAATAAAAATTGTCTTAATTGAATCCCATGAAATGTTTGCTACAGGGCTCAAGGAGTTATTATCGAAGGAAAAGATTTTTGATGTATCTATTTACAAAGAAAATTCAAAAGAATTGAATAACTTCATAAGGTTTTATAATCCGGATATAGTGCTTATGGAGGAAGATTATGAATTTCATAACGGATTTACTTTTTTATCTTCAATAACAACAAGATTTCCCCACATTAAAGTAATTATGTTAGTGGAACAGCTTTTTAATGAGTCGTTGGAACTTGCATATGAATATGGTGCTTATGCATTGTTAGAAACAAAAAATAGTTATTCTTGTCTACTTAATTGCATTAAGCAAGTACAACTTGGCTATAAAATTTTTCCGCATTTAAAAAACTTTGATCGAGAAAAGTTATTAACTTCACAAGAAAAAAGCATTTTACAATTGATGTCTGAGGGTAAAACCAATAAAGATATTAGTAAAGATCTTTTAATTAGCTCTCGAACTGTAGAAAACCATGTATCATCTATATTAAGAAAACTTGATGTTCCTTGTAGAGTTGGGGCGGTAGTTGAAGGGATTAAAAGGGGATTAATATCTATTTAATACATGTTAGTATTACTTTATTTCTTATTTTGAGGTTGAAAAGTAATTTGTAATTATTGAAACTACATATAAAAATTTGTATTGTATGTTCACTTAATATTTCATCTAGTGAATTATTCAAGGGAACGATTTCATATTTATAACATTGTAAAAAGATAAATGTAACAAATTTGGTTTTATAAACACATCACAGATTCAAATAATAATTAAATGTGGTGTGTTTATAAATCGATAATATATTTTAATTCACTCAACATGATGTTATATGTTTTGTATGTTTATATAATAATTGTTTTATATGTTTTATATGTTTATATGTTTTAGGAAGCTGAAACCTGTTGATATATAAGGGATTATAGCACTTAAACATAACAAAAATGGTTTTAAAGATAACAAATTTGGTT
>NZ_FOST01000009.1:0-77186 GCF_900114335.1 Bacillus sp. 5mfcol3.1
AAGGCAAAAACGGCGGCGTTAGCGAAGCAAAAAAGAGAGGGAACAGAAGAAGTAACGGAAGAAGAAAAAGCGAAAGCCAAGGCGAAGGCAGCAGCAGCTGCAAAAGCAAAAGCGGCGGCGTTAGCGAAACAGAAAAGAGAAGGGACAGAAGAAGTAACAGAAGAAGAAAAAGCGAAAGCCAAGGCGAAGGCGGTGGCGGCGGCCAAGGCAAAAGCGGCAGCACTAGCGAAGCAGAAAGCCTCGCAAGGTGATGGGGATTCGGGAGATGAAAAGGCCAAGGCAATTGCAGCGGCAAAAGCGAAAGCAGCAGCGGCTGCAAGAGCGAAGACAAAGGGAGCTGAAGGTAAGAAAGAGGATGAGCCGAAGCAGGAAGAACCGTCCGTAAATCAACCACATTTAAATCAGTATGTTGAGGCTATTAGGGAGAAGTTAGGAGAGGGTGCATTAGTAGATTCCTATATTAATAAATTGTCAAAGGATGTGCCAACTCTTGTGGTGGATCCCGCAAAATATTATGAAGTGATGGAGTCACTGCGATTCCATGAGGGACTTGCTTTTGATTATATGTCAGAGCTACATGCGACGGATTTTGTGACACATATGGAAGTGTATGTTCATTTGTTTTCATATGGCAAGAAACAATCGGTAGCGGTGAAGGTAAAACTAGACCGGGAAGTGCCGCAAGTCGAGTCTGTGACAGCGCTTTGGAAAGGGGCTGACTGGCCGGAGCGAGAAGCGTACGATTTGCTCGGTATTGTATTTAAAGGGCATCCGAATTTAACGCGTATTTTAATGCCAGATGATTGGGTAGGATATCCACTTAGAAAAGACTATGAACCGTATGATGTGGAGGTGTAGCTATGATCCGCACGGAAGAGATGCTTTTGAATGTAGGACCTCAGCATCCGAGTACACATGGTGTGTTCAGGCTTGTAATTAAGATTGACGGGGAAATTATTAAAGAAGCTACACCGGTTATTGGGTATTTGCATCGCGGGACGGAAAAGATTGCTGAGAGCTTACAGTATACGCAAATTATTCCTTATACAGATCGAATGGACTATTTATCAGCCATGACGAATAATTACGTCATTTGCCATGCTGTAGAGACGATGATGGGGCTTGAAATTCCAGAGCGTGCCGAATACTTGCGAGTACTTGCGATGGAGCTAGGAAGAATTGCAAGCCATCTCGTTTGGTGGGGGACGAATCTTCTTGATATAGGAGCGGTCAGCCCGTTTCTGTACGCGTTTCGTGAACGAGAGATGATTATAAATTTATTAAATGAATTATGCGGGGCACGGCTTACTTTTAACTATATGAGAGTTGGTGGTGTGAAGTGGGATGCGCCAGATGGTTGGATTGAAAAGGTGGAAGAGTTTGTTCCGTATATGAGAGAGCAATTGGCAGGTTATCATGATCTTGTTAGCGGTAATGAGATTTTCTTAAATCGTGTGAAAGGCGTTGGTATATATAGCGCGGAAGAAGCGATTTCGTATTCTTTAAGCGGAGCAAATTTGCGGTGCACTGGAGTAAACTGGGATCTTCGCAAAGATGAGCCATATTCGATTTATGATCGTTTTGATTTTGATATTCCTGTTGGAAGTGTGGGAGATGCTTGGGATCGCTACGTTTGCCGAATGCAAGAAATCGAGGAGTCTTTAAAGATTGTTGAGCAAGCGGTTCAACAGTTCCCGAAAGATGGAGCTGTGCTGGCAAAAGTACCGAAAATTATTAAGGCACCTAAGGGAGAAGCGTTCGTACGTATAGAATCGCCGCGCGGAGAGATTGGTTGTTATATCGCAAGTGATGGAAAGAAAGAGCCGTACCGTTTGAAGTTTCGTAGACCATCTTTTTATAACTTGCAAATTTTACCGAAGTTATTAAAAGGTGAAAACATCGCTAATTTAATTACGATTTTAGGTGGAGTTGATATTGTACTTGGGGAGGTTGATGGCTAATGATTGAGACGCTCTTACAATCACCTTCAAGCTGGACGAATTTCTTCATTTTTTTCGGATTAGCGGTGCTTCTACTATTTGCAGTCCTTGGCTTCGTTACATATGGAATTTTGGCAGAACGGAAAGTGATGGGGTTTATGCAAGGGCGGATTGGACCAAACCAGGTTGGAGGCCGATTCGGTTTACTGCAAACGGTAGCTGATGTTTTAAAACTATTATTGAAAGAAGATAGTATTCCGAAAGCAGCAGATAAACCGCTGTTTATATTAGCGCCTGTCATTGCATTTGCACCAGCATTTATGGTGCTTGCAGTTATCCCGTTCACTGATAAATTTCAATTTGCCGATATTGGAGTCGGGCTACTTTATTATATTGCTGTTTCCGGTATTACGACAATAGGCGTTGTAACTGGGGGATGGGCATCGAATAATAAATATTCCCTTTTAGGAGGGATGCGTGCGGCGGCGCAAATGATTTCTTATGAGATTCCGCTCGTAATGAGTGTAATTGGTATCGTTTTGCTAGCTGGTAGCCTGAATTTAAATGAGATTGTAGCGGCGCAGGAGAAGGTTTGGTACATTTTCGTACAGCCAATTGGATTCGTCGTTTTCTTAATCGCAGCAGTTGCAGAGTTAAATAGGACGCCATTTGATTTGCCAGAAGCGGAGTCAGAACTTGTTTCTGGATACCATACGGAATACTCAGGTTTTCGCTGGGCGTTTTTCATGCTTTCAGAGTACGTATATTTCTTCGGGATGGCATCGTTAATTACAGTGCTCTTTTTAGGAGGATGGAATCCAGTCATGTTTCTTGGATTTATCCCAGGTGCCGTATGGTTTGCTTTGAAATTTAGCAGTGTAGTCTTTCTATTAATTTGGTTCCGCGTTACGTTCCCACGTATAAGAGGTGACCAGTTAATGGAGTTTGGATGGAAAGTATTATTGCCGATTGCACTTGCAAATATTTTCTTAACGGCATTGATTAAGGAGTTATTCTTCTAATCTATGAGGGGGGTGCCAGTAAGAGATGAAAGGACTATTTAAAGGATTAAAATATACATTAAGTAATTTGAGCAAGAAGAAGGTAACGTATGATTATCCAAATCAGCCGTTGCCGTTGCCAGACCGTTTTCGGGGGATTCAAAAATTTTATCCGGAGAAATGTATTGTTTGTAATCAATGCTCTAACATTTGTCCGACAGACTGTATTCAGTTAACAGGAAAGAAACATCCAGATCCTACGAAAAAAGGAAAAATTATCGACACGTATGATATTAATTTTGAAATTTGTATTCTTTGTGATTTATGTACAGAAGTTTGCCCGACAGAGGCAATTGTCATGACAAATAACTTTGAACTCGCGGAATATTCACGTGATGACTTATTTAAAAATTTGCAGTGGCTTGACGAAAACGACGAAAACGTCAGGAAGGAGAATAAGGCATGAATGGCGAGTTTGTAGCATTCTTTATACTATCCTTGTCTGCAATTATCGGCGGTGTTCTTATGTTGAACTTAACGAAAGTTATGCACATGATGCTAGCTCTCGTTCTGACATTTCTCAGCATTGCAGGTTTGTATTTTCTTTTATCAGCTGAATTTATAGGCGTTGCACAAATTTTACTTTACTCTGGTGCAATCACAATTATTATGATTTTCGGCATTATGTTAACGAAACATAACGCGGAAAATGAATGGCGTCTTACTCTTCGAAAATGGATTATCTTCTTTGCAGTTGTAGCATTTGGAGCGGTTATGTATTTCGCTGTTAATAATGTTGATTTTGCAAATGAAAGCACACAAGGAAGTTTACCTCTCCATGAAAACAACACACTTCAAATCGGTACGCTTCTCTATTCAAAATATATTATTCCATTTGAACTAACTTCAGTTATTTTACTTGTAGCACTCGTTGGCGCGATTATACTTGCGAAAAAGGACGAGAAAGAGGAGGATTCCAATGAGTAGCGTTCCGGCTTCTGCATATTTAACACTTGCGATTATTTTGTTTTGCATCGGTCTATTTGGAGCTTTAACAAAGCGGAATACAGTAATCGTATTAGTTTGTATCGAATTAATGCTGAATGCTGCCAATTTAAACTTAGTGGCGTTTAGTAAATTAGGCCTATTTCCGAATTTAACAGGTCAAATTTTCTCACTGTTTACAATGGCTGTAGCGGCAGCAGAAGCGGCGGTAGGACTCGCTATTTTAATTGCTTTGTATCGTAATCGTACGACAGTTCAGGTAGATGAAATGGATACGCTCAAAGGATAGCATTGTGACCGAAAAAGGGGGAAGGAAACAATGATCGATTATGCATGGCTCATACCGCTTTTCCCACTCGTTTCGTTTTTGTTACTTATTATATTCGGGAAGAAAATTAGAGAAGGAAGCAGCGTACTTAGTATTTTTTTCGTCTTTCTCTCCTTTATACTTGCGGTACTTGTGTTAATAGAAAGGTTTTCAGAAGCAAGCGTGAAGCATAAGTGGGTGTGGCTTAGAGCTGGAGATGTGGATATATCATTCGGCTTTGAGGTGACTGCATTAGGAGCTTTAATGTTATTTATCGTTACGCTTGTGAGTCTGCTTGTACATGTGTATTCGAAAGGTTATATGAAAGGTGATGAACGATTACCAACCTTTTACGCATATTTAGGACTCTTTACATTTGCGATGTTAGGGCTTGTTATATCAACGAATTTATTACAGCTTTATATATTTTGGGAATTAGTTGGCCTTGGCTCATTTTTACTTATCGGTTTTTATTTCTTTAAAGAAGAAGCGAAGGCTGCTGCAAAAAAGGCTTTTATTATGACCCGTATTGGGGATATTGGTTTATTTATCGGGATGATTTTAATTTTTTGGTACGCAGGTAGTTTTGAATATGACGCAATATTTAGGGCGATTTATACAGGGGATTTACCTCCTTACATGATTACGATAACAGCGATATTAATTTTTATCGGGGCGATGGGGAAATCTGGTCAGTTCCCGCTTCATACGTGGTTGCCAGATGCAATGGAGGGGCCAACGCCTGTTTCGGCACTTATTCACGCCGCGACGATGGTTGCAGCAGGCGTATATTTAGTAGCGACGATGTTCCCTCTATTTTCAGCAAGTACAGTGGCGATGCAGACCGTGGCAATCGTTGGAGCTTTCACTGCAATCTTTGCGGCCTCTATCGGTCTCGTGCAAACAGATATAAAGAGAGTACTTGCTTATTCTACAGTTAGCCAGCTTGGATATATGATGCTTGCGTTAGGTTCTGCAGGTTATGTAGCCGGTGTCTTCCATTTAACGACACATGCTTTTTTTAAAGCACTACTATTTTTGGCAGCAGGAAGTGTAATTCATGCAGTGCATACGCAAAACATTAATAAAATGGGCGGTTTACAGAAGAAGATGAAAGTAACTGGTACGTTATTTCTAATAGGTACCCTTGCCATTAGCGGTGTTCCGCTCCTTTCCGGTTTTTTCAGCAAAGATGAAATTTTAGCGGCGACTTGGATGAATGGCAATTACGTTTTATTTACTTTAGCAGTAATTGCGGCGTTTTTGACAGCGTTTTATATGTTCCGCTTATACTTTCTTGTCTTTACCGGAGAAACGAAGACGAAGGAAGATGTGCATGAGTCGCCCCGCGTTATGACGTATCCAATGATTGTTCTCGGCGTTCTCGCAGTAGTGGCAGGATATATAAATACACCATGGTTCGGTACGTTTCTCGGAGATTGGTTGACGAAAGATGTAGAGTTCAAGGTTGAAGAAGCGCATGGGCCAGTTTGGATTATGATTGTTGCGACGCTCGTTTCATTTGCGGGAATCGCTCTTGCATATTTTATATATGGCAAGAAATCAATTTCTAGAGATTGGGCTGGGGGTACGGAAACCTCGCTTTATAATCTTTTGAAAGAAAAATATTATGTGGATGAACTATACAACATGACGGTGATCCCTATTACAAAAGGAATCGCTCATGTGCTTCGCTTATTTGAAGTGTATGTAGTCGAGGGAATTGCAGTTTTAATTGGAAGCGTAGTTAAAGGCACAAGTAATCTTGGATCGAAACTTCAAAACGGGAATGTACAAGTGTACGGTACTGTAACGGCTGTTTCGCTCGCTGTACTCGTCATTATTTTGCTCTATACAGGAGGGGATTTACGATGAATGATTTGTTGTTAACGTTCTTCATTTTTTCCCCGCTTTTAGGAATTTTATTGCTTGTATTAACACCGAAAAAGGAATTGCGTACAGTGCGGGCGCTTGGCTTATTTGGGACGGCACTTCCATTTGGAATCGCTATCGTCCTCGCTTGTACATATGCTTCTGGAAAGAGTTTGTCACTATTTGATGAAAAGGTGAAATGGATTAAGTTCGGAGATTTTACAGCGGTGGATAAAAGGTGGTTTTCTATTTATTACGAGCTCGGTATTGATGGTTTGTCGCTTGTTATGATGGTGCTGACGGCTCTTCTAGCGATGCTTGCAGCAATTGCAGCCTTTTCTATTAAAAGAAATTTAAAAGCATTTTATATGCTGTTACTCATGCTAGAAATAGGGATGCTCGGCGTCTTTGCTGCTCAAAATCTAATGTTGTTTTTTATCTTCTTTGAAATTACGTTGCCACCAATGTTCTTATTGATTGGGAAGTGGGGAAAATTGTCGAGCGAAAAGGCTGCGTATAGTTATTTAATATATAACGGTATTGGCTCAGCTATTTTGCTCATTGTTTTCTCAATTTTGTTCGCGAAAACAGGTACAACAAATATTGTGGAGCTGAAAGAGATATTAAGAAGTGTAAGTGCAGAAGGAGAACTCGTCATCCCAAGTAGCTTGCAACTTGGTGTATTTATTTCCATAATGATTGCCTTTGCAATTAAACTACCTGTTTTTCCGTTGCACCGCTGGATGGTCAGTGTGCACATAGAAGCGCATCCAGCTGTAGTTATGCTTCATGCTGGTGTTTTGTTAAAGATTGGAGCGTACGGTATTATTCGCTTTGGAAAAGGGCTATTCCCGGAATATTTTCACGATGTTGCAACGCTAATTGCGATATTAGGTGTAATTAATTTATTGTACGGTGCCTTTTTAGCGCTCATCCAAACGGACTTTAGGAAAGTACTGGCTTACTCTAGTATTTCGCATATGGGAATTGTTTTAATGGGGCTCGCGGCACTTAATGCACCGGGTACACAAGGGGCGTTATTCCAGGTTGTATCGCACGGTTTAATTGCAGCCTTGCTGTTTTTCTTACTCGGTGTTATAGAACAACGTTTCGGAACATCAGACATTACAGCGCTTGGTGGACTCGCAAAAAGTGTCCCAGTACTTAGCGGCTTCTTCTTAGCAGGAGGAATGGCATCGCTTGGATTACCAGGGATGTCTGGGTTTGTTAGCGAATTTCTTGCCTTTCTCGGTTTATTTCAAGGAGAGCCCGTCATTGCTGCCATCGGTGTGATTGGCATCATTTTAACCGCTGTATACGTATTAAGAGCGACACTTCAAGTGACATTTGGAAAGAAAGAGTGGGAAGCAAAATCTGATATACATGGATGGGAGTATGTCCCTGTCTTACTACTTATCTTTTGTATTATTGCAATTGGAGTTATGCCAGAGATACTAGGGGATCCGCTTCAAAATACATTGAAAACATTGGGGGTGAAGTAGGATGGATATGAATACGTTACTTAGCTTATCGTGGCATCTAATGGTGCCAGAATTTATTATTCTCGGCGCCGCCATCCTTCTTTCCATATGTGATTTGTTTTTTAAGCTGAATCATAGATATGTAGCTCTTGGTGCGATCGCTGCCATCGTATTAGCACTTGTGTCATTAATTACGCTATATGGCGAACCAGCTGGAGATATTTTAAACGGATCTTTTGTGTTAGATGGATTTTCAAAAGGGTTTAAAACGTTGTTATTAGGAGCCTCAGCTCTCATTTTATGCATCGCAATGAGCGATGATAAGAAGAATCCGATTGAAGATAAGGGCGAATATTATTACTTATTTTTAATGGCACTTCTTGGTGCGATGTTCATGGCTTCTAGTGTTGACTTTATCACCCTTTTCGTTGGTTTAGAGTTACTTTCACTTTCTTCTTATATTTTAGTAGGAATACGAAAAAAGAGCCGTGCATCAAATGAAGCGGCAATGAAATATGTCATTAGCGGAGGAATTGGAACGGCGATCACGCTCTTCGGAATGAGTTATTTATACGGTATTACAGGTTCAACTAACATTGTAGATATGCAAAAGGTACTCACTGGGGAGCTCGCTAGTGGTATTCAGTTATTGCTAGCTCTCGCATTTCTTTTATTGCTAGTCGGTCTCTCGTTTAAAATTGCCACAGTGCCGTTTCATATGTGGGCACCTGATGTGTATGAAGGAGCGACTACACCTGTTACCGCTTTTCTTGGAACGATTTCTAAAATTGCGGGGTTCCTACTCATTATTCGTTTGTTCCTTATGGTTTTTGCAAGTGTATTAATACAAGGAGATATGCAATCTTTATATGGGCATATGAGTATATATATTGCGGTGCTAGCAAGTATTACGATGATTGTTGGGAATGTAGTCGCGTTAAAACAATACAATATAAAACGCTTATTTGCTTATTCAGGTATTGCGCATGCTGGGTATTTGCTCGTTCCACTTGTGGCATTATCACCATTTACGCTGGATAGCATGTGGTTTTATATGTTGGCATACATGCTTATGAATATAGGCGCGTTTGCCATTATCCACGGCTTAATCTTACAAAAGGATAAGGAAAATATAACAATTTTCACCGGATTATATAAGAAATCACCATTTGCAGCGATCATGATGACAATCTTTATTTTATCGCTGGCTGGGATACCAGGGACGGCTGGCTTCATTGGAAAGATTAACATCTTTTTAGGCGCGCTTCATGTAGAGCCAGCACATTACGTACTAGCTTCGATTATGATGGGTACGACAGTTGTTTCATTCGTATATTATTTCCGTATTTTACAACAAATGTTTTTCCGCACCGGAGAGACAGAAGAGAGGATACGGTTACCGTTAAATATAAAGGTTGTTATGAGTCTTTGTGCAATTTCGATTGTAATACTAGGGATTATGCCGATGATTGGGTACAATTTCTTTTATGAATATTTTCCATTAATGAAAGATTTCTTCTTCTTAGGGAACGTGGTACAATAGTGAAAATAAAAGGTGTGGAGTCAGTACTCTGCGCTTTTTATTTTGTGTTAACTTGTAATGTAGATATACGTTTTTTGAAAGAAAATCACGATGTAAAATGTAAGATGTCTATGTGCATTTGAAAAAGTGTGGCTCCTACTTATTATGGTATCGTTTTTATATTCTTTCATAAGTAGTAGCTGAGTAAAAAGGGGTCGATTTTTTGGCACAACTTTTAGGGCAACAAGCACTGATTGCCATTGTTTCGCATTTATTGTTTATTACCATTACGTGGTGGGCTTTGCAAGGCATTCACATTGAGCGTTTAATGAAGTCCGGAAAAGTGTTGCAGACGCGAGTATTACTCATCTTAATTACAATTGCAATTGGGACATCTGTAAGTAACTTTTTCCTTGATTATTTAGGCTATTCGAAGAGTTTAACGTATTTAGTAAAGTAAGTGTATAGAACCTCAAATCTCCGTTAACAATGGGGATAGGAGGGGATGAAATTGAAGCTTAAAGCCATTCTTATTGTTGCACTTAGTGTTGTTTTATTTTTGGTTGGATATAGAGAGATGAAACCGATAAGCGATGAACAGAAAATGGAGAGCATGATTAAGGCTTTAGAGAAAAATGATGCTAAAGTAGAAAAATGGTCATGGTTAGCTAGAGAAACAAAAACAATTTCTAATATACATACGTTTCAAAAGTTGTTAAATGATGTGAAGGACAAGGCAAATATTCAAAAGTGGGAAGTAGAGCAATCTCCAGATGGATATAAAGCTACATCCTATAAAAAGTTTGCTTCTCATGAAGAACGAGTAGTAGTAACTTGGAGTAAAGAAAATACTAAAGAAAACACTTTCATTATCTTTGAAGTAAGTGGGGCGAAATGGGACCCGAAGTATGTTCAAAAAGTAAATAAAATTTTTAGTGAAAAACCTATAATTTACACTTGTGTTCAAGGTGTACTGAATGATAAGATTGAAGGTGTTTTGCAAAATAAAACCAATCAGGTTTTGAAAGATCTTTCAGCAAGAGCGATCGAACAAGTAGAAGAAAGAGCATTTGTGTCAGTCTCCGCATACAATAAAAAGTGGGATGACGCTCTTTCAACAAATAGAGAGAAAATAAATGTGCAAATAGCAATACGTTCTACAGACAACAAAGATACAATTGTGGTTGGCACACCGATCATAACTTCTGAGTATTGAGTGAATAGATACTGAAAAAAGGACACGGAGGGGAATAATTTGGAAAAGATCATCGTCCGTGGCGGAAAGCGGTTAAACGGCACAGTGCGTGTTGAGGGCGCAAAAAATGCTGTATTACCTATAATCGCTGCAGCCCTATTAGCGAGTGATGGAAAGAATGTACTATCTGAA
The DNA here is from genome assembly GCF_900114335.1 of Bacillus sp. 5mfcol3.1. Classification (NCBI taxonomy): domain Bacteria; kingdom Bacillati; phylum Bacillota; class Bacilli; order Caryophanales; family Bacillaceae; genus Bacillus; species Bacillus sp. 5mfcol3.1. The sequence goes on from NZ_FOST01000009.1 coordinate 10,516, forward strand.
GTACCAGTTTTGTCTGATGTATACACAATTAATGAGGTATTACGTCATTTAAATGCTGAAGTCGTATTTGAAAATAATCAAGTAACAATCGATTCTTCTAAAGAACTAAACATTGAAGCACCATTTGAATATGTACGTAAAATGCGTGCATCTGTTCAAGTAATGGGACCATTATTAGCACGTAACGGTCGTGCTCGTATTGCACTTCCTGGTGGATGTGCAATCGGTTCACGTCCAATTGACCAACATTTAAAAGGCTTCGAAGCAATGGGAGCAAAAGTACAGGTTGGTAACGGTTTTGTTGAGGCATATGTTGAGGGAGAACTAAAAGGAGCTAAAATCTACTTAGACTTCCCAAGCGTAGGCGCGACAGAAAACATTATGTCTGCAGCTACATTAGCAAAAGGGACAACAATTCTTGAAAACGCAGCGAAAGAACCAGAAATCGTTGACTTAGCTAACTTCTTAAATGCGATGGGAGCGAAAGTACGCGGAGCTGGAACTGGAACGATTCGTATCGAAGGCGTTGATAAATTATATGGTGCAAACCACTCTATTATTCCTGACCGTATTGAAGCGGGAACATTCATGGTTGCAGCAGCAATTACTGGTGGAGACATCTTAATTGAAAATGCTGTACCTGAACATTTACGCTCAATTACAGCGAAAATGGAAGAAATGGGTGTTAAAATTATTGAGGAAAACGAAGGTGTACGTGTTATCGGCCCAGATAAGTTAAAAGCGGTTGATATTAAAACTATGCCTCACCCAGGTTTCCCAACAGACATGCAATCACAAATGATGGCATTATTACTACAAGCTGATGGAACAAGCATGATTACAGAAACGGTATTCGAAAACCGCTTTATGCACGTTGAAGAATTCCGTCGTATGAATGCTGATATTAAAATTGAAGGTCGTTCTGTTATTATGAACGGTCCAAACAGCTTACAAGGTGCTGAAGTAGGCGCAACTGATTTACGTGCTGCAGCTGCATTAATCTTAGCTGGTTTAGTATCAGAAGGTTATACTCGTGTAACTGAGTTAAAACATCTTGACCGTGGTTATGTAGATTTCCATAAGAAATTAGCTGCATTAGGTGCAACTATTGAACGTGTAAACGAAAAAGTAGAAGAAGTGAAAGAACAAGAAGTTTCTGATCTTCACGCTTAATTGAAATAGTCTCTATGTCTTTTGACATAGGGGCTATTTTTTTTGGGTTATTACTGTTATAGTCAATAAATTCTATACTTATGCACGTACCAGTAAAAATATTTAGAAAATTTCCGTTTTATGCTCTTCCCCTTAAGTGTGTTCTAAAAGAAAGAGTTGTTCCATAAGAATGAATGGAGTAAAGCTTTTATATTGGGGGAAAAATAGGATGAAATTTTCAAAGCCACTTTTTATTACAGTAGCGCTCTTAATAGCGCTCGTTATCATTGTACCTGCAGCTCTTGTTATCCCATTTGCGAAAGCAAAAGTAGGGGAAGAAACGGCCTCTAAAACTCCTCCAGCGATAGAAAGTATACCAGCTCCAGGAAAAGTAGATACAGCGGTTCAAGTTGCTGTATATCGTGAGAAACAAAAGAAGGTAGAATCATTACCTATGGAGGAGTATGTGACCGGTGTAGTAGCTTCTGAGATGAATGCCAGTTTTGAAATAGAGGCACTAAAGGCACAGGCATTAGCAGCAAGAACATTTGTAGTACAACGTATGCTAAGTGGAGGAAAGAAAAATAATGCAGACGTGACAGATACGGTGAAAGATCAAGTGTACAAAAGCAAAGATGAATTGAAGAAGCAATGGGGCAATAACTACGAAAATAATTTGAAGAAAATTGAAGAAGCTGTTTCGAAAACAGCAGGACAAGTTTTAACGTATGATGGAAAACCAATTTCAGCATCCTTCTTTTCAACGAGTAATGGTCGAACAGAAAATGCAGCTGACTATTGGGGAAATGATTATCCGTACTTGAAAAGTGTAGATAGTCCGTGGGATCAAGCCTCACCAAAGTTTACGAGCGAGCAAACATTTACAGTAGCTGATTTTCAAAAACGTCTCGGTGTGAAAGTGCTAGCAGACGGGAAGGTTGGAAACATTAAAGACCTTACGGAAGGAAAGCGTGTAAAGGATGTAGCTTTTCAAGGAAAAACATTAACAGGAAAAGAAGTTCGTGAAAAGTTAGATTTACGTTCTTCTGATTTCACGTGGAAACAACAAGGAGATAAAATCACCGTTACGACGAAAGGCTTCGGTCACGGCGTTGGTATGAGTCAATACGGGGCGAACGGCATGGCAGCAGAAGGAAAGAAATATACAGATATCGTCGCTCATTACTATAAAGGCGTTGAAATAAAGACGATGAATGATTATGAAGGAAAATTGATGGTGAAGAAATAGGTGTCAGAACTCTGGCACCTATTTTTTTCTGTTTAAAATATCATAATTTGCCATTAACTGTTTGATATAATAGGATAAAAAGGCATTTGGGGGAAATGAAATGGCGTTACTAGAGTTGAAACAATTAGGGAAGGCGAACCAGTTACCGGCAATTGAGCTAGAGGTGGAGAAGGGACAATGTATTGTTTTGCAATGCAATAATCATACAGCTAAAGTGTTACACCGCATCATTATTGGTGAAGAAGAGGCGTCGACTGGCAATGTACTGTTTGAAGGGGAGGCAATTGGAAAGAAAAATTATTCCCGCATCGGTTTTTGTTTTTTGAAAGATGAGGCATATGATCGTTTGAAGGTGAAAGAATACTTCAAATTTTTATTAGGGCTTTATGAATCAAAGATAAGTATAGAAGAAGTTGTGCAGTCTGTTGGTCTCCTAGATAAACTAAACGTTAAAATAGAAAAATTATCATTTTCAGAGAAACGCCGTCTTCATATCGGGCGAGTGATGATTCATAATCCGGATTTAGTTATTTTGGAAGAGCCAGAGCAAAATGTAGATATAGAGAGTACGGTTATTATTCGAAAAGCAATCATGAAAATGAAAGAACAAGGAAAGGCGATTTTTATTACGTCATCTTTCCTATCGGATGCCCTTTCGTTAACGGAAGATGTATATATACTAAACAATGATGGTGTGAAAAAAGTAGAAATTGAACAAGAGGAAGCAGAAAAAGTCGATGAAGAGAAGGTCGTTCAAATAATTCCGCAAATGAAGTTAGAAAGAATACCTGCGAAAGTGAACGATAAAATCATTTTACTTGATCCGATGGAAATCCATTTCATTGAAACACAAAACGGAGTGACACATATTCACGTTCGTGAAGGCGATTTTGTATGTGCATTAACATTAAGTGAACTAGAAGCGAGATTAACAGGTTTTGGTTTCTTTAGATGTCATCGCTCGTACCTTGTAAATTTACAAAGAGTACGAGAAGTGATTACTTGGACTCGTAACAGTTTTAGCTTAATTTTAGACGACGAAAGAAAAAGTTCAATTCCGCTTTCAAAAGGACGCATGGATGAATTAAAAGGCGTGATTGGGCTATAAAAAGTGCTCCAATAAGCTCAACATGCGATTCATTCACCGGTAAAAATACTCCTTTTACCGGTATTTTACTGCGTAAACCCTTTGTTTTTCATATGATTGAGTCAAGAAAAGCGAAACAAACAAAAAGCACTAAAGCGACTTTCATCTATAAAGAAGAAAAACAAAGGGGATGAAGAAATGACATTGGCAATTGAAATGAAAGATGTAATGAAAAGTTTCAGTGGAAAAACGGCACTTCGAAATGTAAATATTGAGGTGAAGCAAGGAGAGATATTCGGATTCCTCGGACCGAGTGGATCTGGTAAGACGACAACAGTAAAAATTTTAACTTCTCAATTGCTTCATAGTGTTGGAACGGTAAGAGTATTAGGGAAAGATATTACAGGACCAAGTAGCATCGATTACAAACGAATTGGTATTTTAACAGATAACAGCGGCTTATATGAAAGACTTAGCATTTATGATAACTTACTATTATTTTGTGACTTATACGATTGCAAAAAAGAAAGAATCGATGAAGTACTAACACAAGTAAATTTATTAGATGATAAAAAAACACCAGTAAAGAAACTATCAAAGGGAATGAAGCAACGCGTCACACTGGCAAGAGCAATCCTTCATAAACCAGATATCCTCTTCTTAGACGAACCAACATCTGCACTCGATCCAGTAAACGTACAAAACATTCATAAAATCTTAAAAGACTTAAATGAAGAAGGAACGACGATTTTCTTAACGACTCACAACATGGATGAAGCAGAAACGCTTTGTAACCGTATTGCCTTCCTTTGTGGCGGAGAAATTGTAGCGCTGGATACGCCAGAGAACCTACGCTTACAATACGCTAAGGATCAAATACAGGTCGTATTAAAAGATAAACAAAAAGAAGTAGTGCAAAAAGATGAATTAGGTGCAAAACGTATTTCAGAATGGATGAACAAAGGAGAATTACTATCCATTCATTCACACGAACCAACGCTAGGTGATATCTTTATTGAAGTTACTGGGAGGGGATTATAATGACTTTTTCAATGAGACGTGTATCAGCTATTTTTAGAAAAGAAGTACAAGATTTTAAGACAAATTCACAAGTGTTGTTAATGGCATTTTTACCAATTATACTTTCATTTTTGTTTAGCAGATTTGGAGTGGGAAAGGAAATGTTAGGCATTACTACTATAACGGCCTTCCTATTTGTCGCAGGCTTTGTTCAATCTATGGTAATTGCAGAAGAAAAAGAAAAACATACACTGCGTGTGTTGATGTTATCCCCAGCATCTTCTGTTGAAGTTCTTCTTGGAAAGAGTTTATTAACATCGGGTCTGACGATGGTCATTTGTATTGCAAATTTATTCATTTTAGATCAGTTAAATATTAATCTTCCATTGGTAGGATTGGTATTCTTATGTGGAACTATTTTGTTTATCGTGCTTGGAACAATGATTGGATTACTTGCATCTTCTGTACCACAAACATCTTTAATTGGTATGCCTATTTTAATGACGATGTATTTAGCTGTACAATTTGAGCCGATGGTTGAAAATAAAGTAATTAAGACACTAATTGAGTATCTTCCAACATCTCATATTGTAAAAGCAATCAAAAGCTTAGTAGATGGAGCTGGGTTTAGTAGTATTAGTGGGCATGTATTAAATGTTGGAGTGTGGCTTATTATTGCGCTTATTGCGTGTTTAATCGTATATAAGAAGAAACAAATGGACTAAAAACTGAGCCGAAACGCTCAGTTTTTTCTTTTTTCTATCATTTCCTCGGAAATTTTACAGTTCTTATACATATTTTTACAAATTTTGTCGAAAAGTAATTAGTTATACGTTGTATAGGATACGTGAATATTGTTCAAAATGATTGCTGAGGTGATGATGGAATGCGAGGAAGAAATAATAAAAAGTCGCAAAAGGTAGTACATTTATTTCAAAAAAGATGGGTGTTTCCGGCACTATACATTGCTTGTGCAGCGGTAATCTTAATGGTTGCGCTATGGTTCCAAGGAGCTAATCCGAAGAAGACTCCAAACCACGATCAAGCAACACCGTATACACAATCGGAAGATCCAGCAGTACCAGTAACGAAATCTTCAGAAGTAGTGAAAATGCCAGCTGCCGCGAATGCGGAAGTAGTCGTACAAAAGAAATTCTATGAAGATGCAGCAACTGAGGCGGAACAAGAAAAAGCACTTGTCTTTTATAACAACACATATTCCCCAAACAAAGGAATTGACATTGCTGCGAAGAATGGAAAAGAATTCAATGTTGCCGCTGCTTTAAGTGGTACAGTAACGAAAGCTGAAAAAGATTCACTTCTTGGTTATGTTGTAACAGTTGATAGTGGAAATGGTGTAGCGGTATCTTATCAAAGCTTAGGCAGTGTGAAAGTAGAAAAAGGTGCAAGAGTTGCACAAGGTGAAGTATTAGGAACATCCGGTCTAAGTGCAATGAATAAAGAGGCAGGCTCTCACGTTCACTTTGAAGTACGTAAAGACAATGTGGCTGTGAACCCTGAACGTTACTTAAATAAATCAGTAACAGAAATTAAAGCTGATGCAGGTGCTGCAAAGGCTACGAATGCTTCTGGTAAAAAAGCTGATGACAAATCTCAAAAAGAAGAGAAGTCAACGAGCACGAAACCAGAAAATAAAACAGAAGACAAGTCTCAAAAAGAAGAGAAATCAACAAGCGGTTCAACTAGTGACAAAAAAGAAGAACCGAAGAAAGAAGAAAAATCAACAAACGGTTCTACAGAATCATCTAACGATTCTTCTTCACAAGAATAATAAAGTGAAAAAATCAGTTCTCATCAAGAGAATTGATTTTTTTATTTTTATATAAAAATAATCAATTTCGAGAAAAAATTTGTAAAAACAAGGAAAAATGACGAGATTCTCGAATATATATTACAAAAGGGAGGGGATACTGTGTCATTTTTGTTTGTTCTGTCGACTGCTATTATTTTATTGTTTGTTTTATTCACTTTATATTATTATATTGCCGGTAAGAAAGAGGTTCCCCACCATCAGTTGTTAGAAGAAGAATTGGAACGAGAAGAATGACGCCTTTTATACAAGGTGTCATTTTTTTTGGCCATAATAGTCAGTTTTAACGTATTTCTCACAAAAAAATGTAATTTTTCTTAACTTAGTCCGCAAAAATAGTGAACATGTAGCATATATCAGTAGTGCGGGCAATACAATGGTATAAACCAAAGCAAAGAGAGTGTTTGAGGTGAGAAATCGTGAATCATTTCATTATAAATCCAAGAATGTTTAACGCTTACAAACAGCACTCACACTTACTTCTTAGTCGTATGCAGCGAGGCTCATTTCACCCTTCTCACATCCAAATTAGGGAGGCGAGTGGTGTGCACGATTACATCAAAGAGAGAACTATCAAGATTGGTAAGTATATCGTGGAGACAAGAAAGACAGTGCGTGTCATTGCAAAGGAATTTGGGGTATCAAAGAGTACAGTCCATAAAGATTTAACAGAACGTCTACCAGAGATTAATCCAGAGCTCGCAAATGAAGTAAAAGAAATTCTTGATTATCATAAGTCTATTCGTCATTTAAGAGGTGGAGAAGCAACAAAACAAAAGTATAGAAAAGAAGATGTAGAGAAGCCTGTACGTCAATAATGTTACAGTAGCAAACATTCCGTTCACATTCGGTAATATTTTTCAGAAGAATTCTTTTTGCGAATATTACGTTTCTGTTAAATTTATGATAAAATCAGAAATTAGGTGAAAAGAATTCGGGTGTAACCTGATTTTGAATATCGAGGAGGAAAAAACGGGAATGTTTGCGCGAGATATCGGAATTGACCTAGGTACGGCTAACGTATTAATTCATGTTAAAGGTAAGGGTATTGTATTAAATGAGCCATCTGTTGTGGCCATTGATCGTAATAGTGGTAAAGTATTAGCAGTCGGTGAAGAAGCGAGAAGTATGGTGGGACGTACGCCTGGTAATATTGTAGCAATTCGTCCACTTAAAGATGGTGTAATCGCAGATTTCGAAATTACAGAAGCAATGTTAAAGTATTTCATTAACAAATTGGACGTAAAGAGCTTCTTTTCAAAACCTCGTATTTTAATTTGTTGTCCAACAAATATTACATCAGTAGAACAAAAAGCAATTCGTGAAGCTGCTGAACGTTCAGGTGGTAAAACAGTATTTTTAGAAGAAGAACCAAAAGTAGCCGCAGTTGGTGCTGGTATGGAAATCTTCCAACCAAGCGGTAACATGGTTGTTGATATTGGTGGAGGTACAACAGATATCGCTGTACTATCTATGGGTGATATTGTTACCTCTTCCTCTATCAAAATGGCTGGCGATAAGTTTGATATGGAGATCTTAAACTATATTAAACGTAAGTATAAGCTATTAATCGGAGAACGTACTTCAGAAGATATTAAAATTAAAGTTGGTACAGTATTCCCAGGTGCACGTAGCGAAGAACTTGAAATTCGCGGACGTGACATGGTAACAGGCTTACCACGTACAATTACAGTATGCTCTGAAGAAATTACAGAAGCATTAAAAGAAAATGCAGCTGTTATTGTACAAGCTGCAAAAGGCGTATTAGAGCGCACACCACCAGAATTATCTGCAGATATCATCGATCGCGGTGTTATTCTAACAGGCGGTGGAGCTTTACTACACGGTATCGACATGCTTCTAGCAGAAGAACTAAAAGTACCAGTATTAATTGCTGAAAACCCAATGCACTGCGTTGCGGTTGGTACAGGTATTATGTTAGAGAATATCGACAGATTACCAAAGCGTGCTTTGAGATAATTTGAAAGAACTAAGGCTGATGCCTTAGTTCTTTTTTTCGTTTTTATATTTTTTTATTTTGTTTTTTTGCGAAAATGGAAGGAAAATAGAGAAATATGAAGGAAACAGGTAAAATATTCATATATATGGTTAAATTTAATATTTCCTTAATTGAAAACGTTTATAATATAATGAGTCGAATACGACATTAAGGCAAATAATGTTTCAATACATATTGCCTTTCCCTAATTTGGGCATACACTCTTTTCCACCTCCGTGTCAGTTGCAAAAATGTGCAACTATTTTAATGGAATAGAGTGTGTGCATTTTTTTTTTAGGAAGTTGTGCTAAATATAAAATGTTACTTTGTAATGACAAACAATAAACAAAATGGGATAATAGCAATATGTCCAAGTGGTAAGACCAATATTACAAAAGGGGCGATTGTTACATGCTAAATATAGAACAAATTAAAGAAATCATTCCTCACCGCTATCCATTTTTACTTGTTGATAAAATATTAGAAGTAGATGAAGGCAAAAGAGCGGTTGGGATTAAAAATGTATCCGCAAACGAAGAATTCTTTAACGGACACTTCCCTGACTATGCAGTTATGCCTGGTGTACTTATTGTAGAAGCATTAGCACAAGTCGGAGCAGTTGCAGTATTAAAGAAAGAAGAAAACCGCGGAAGACTTGCTTTCTTTGCAGGTATCGACAATTGCCGTTTCAAAAAACAAGTACGCCCAGGTGATCAGCTTCGTCTAGAAGTAGAAATGACACGCGTACGCGGCCCGATTGGAAAAGGAAAAGCAATCGCAACAGTAGATGGTGAAGTTGCATGTGAGGCAGAAATTACATTTGCGATTGGTGATAAAAAAGAATAGATAGTACTAAAAAATCTCCTTGTAAAAAGACAAGGAGATTTTTTTAATTTCTGCTATATAACGATGAAACGATAATATACAAACTAATCAGAAAATTACTTGTAAATAGATGGGAATTACCATATACTTACTTTATTGTTTATCTAGAAAACAGGATAAGTGATAAAGGTAATAAAGAAATAAGGGCATTGTCATATTGTTAAGGTACTTAAATAAGACAAAGTAGAATGTTATTGATTATGATGAAATGTGGGGAAATCAGCAAGAATATTAATTAGACGTATGAAATCGAGCATAAGAGAGAGAAAAGGGAAATGTCGAATTTCACAAAAGGAGATTATGAATATGTTCGGGAGAAAGAAAAGAAAACCATTACGACAATTAATTACACATAAAGAGCCTAAATCGCGTATTACAGAACAATACCGTAACATTCGTACAAACATTGAGTTTACATCTGTAGATAATCATGTTCGTTCTATTATTGTTACTTCAGCAGATCCAGGTGATGGGAAAACAACAACAATCGCAAACTTAGCAGTTGTTTTCGGACAACAAGGAAAGAAAGTTTTATTAATTGGAGCTGACTTGCGTAAGCCGACGATACAAAACTTATTTGCCGTTCATAGTTCAAATGGGTTAACGAACTTATTATCAGGACAAGCAAAACTTATGCAATGCATTCAAAAAACAGATATAGAGAACGTATACTTAATGGCAGCAGGTCCAATCCCTCCAAACCCAGCAGAACTATTAGGGAGCCGGGCAATGGACGAGGCGTTTCTAGAAGCATATAACATGTTTGATATTATATTAATTGACACACCACCTGTCCTTGCGGTTACGGATGCACAAATACTTGCGAATAAATGTGATGGAATCGTACTCGTTGTACGAAGTGAAAAGACGGAAAAAGATAAAATCGTAAAAGCGAAACAAATATTAGATAAAGCATCAGGCAAAATACTAGGTGTCGTTTTAAACGATAAAAGAGAAGAAAAAGAGCAGTATGGTTATTACTAAAATATGAAAAAGCCAACAAAAATTTGTTGGCTTTTTACTTTTTTCTGAAAATTCTTTATCAAGTTACACAGTGTAAAAAACGTGATAAAATAAAAATTTTGGAAAATGATTGGAATGTGTTGTCATATTTAAGATTATTTTGTAAGATTAAACTTGTTTCTTGTGAACAAATATAGAACTGAATTATTAAAAATAAAAAATGTAAGATTTATATGTTATAATTTTTCCTATGTGTAAATTTTAGAAAGTTGGAGGAACCTATGGAAGAAACAATTAGTTTAAAAGATTTATTTCATATCTTAAAAAAACGTTTAGCAATGATCCTCGTAATCGCCTTTGGTGCAGCTATTGTAAGTGCTATCATTAGCTTTTTCTTCATGACACCAATCTATCAATCTTCGACGCAAATTCTGGTTAATCAGAAGAAGCAAGAAGGGGCAGCAATTCAGTTGGGGGAAATTCAATCAAATATTCAATTAACGAATACATATAAGGTTATTATTAAAAGTCCAGTAATCTTAGAACAGGTAAATGAAAAATTAAATTTAAATATGACAGCACAAACTTTAACAAAGAAGATTAATATTGCGAATGAAAAGGATTCTCAAGTTATTTCTGTTACAGCTGAGGATAAAGATCCGAAACTAGCTCGTGATATTGCAAATGCAACTGCAGATGTATTTAAAGATGAAGTTGCAAAAATTATGAATGTTGATAACGTAACAGTGCTATCTAAAGCAGAAGTTGCAGAAAATCAATCTCCAATTAAACCACGTCCAATGTTAAATGTAGCGATCGCTTTCGTTGTTGGTTTAATGGCTTCAGTTGGTCTTGCATTCTTACTAGAATACCTAGATAACACAGTGAAAAAAGAAGAAGATGTAGAAATTTTACTTGGTTTACCAGTATTAGGTATCGTAGCTCGTATGGATGAAGAAACAATGAACGTGAAATCACACGCTCCATCATCAAGAAAAGTGAGGGGACAAACAATTGGCTCTTAATTTATTTAAAAAGAAAAAGAATCATCGTCAACGCCGTCAATTAATTGCTCATCAACAACCGAAATCACCAATTTCAGAACAATATCGTAATATTCGAACGAATATTGAATTCGCAGCTGTTGATATGAATTTACATTCATTACTGGTAACATCTGCTAATCCGAGTGAAGGGAAAACGACAACGACAGCGAATATGGCAGTTGTGTTTGCTCAACAAGGAAAAAAAGTATTATTAATTGATGCAGATATGCGTAAACCAGCAATGCATCAAATGTTCCAAGTAGATAATATTTTTGGACTCACGAATGTATTAACACATAGTGAACGTTTAGAGAAATGTGTACAAACGACATCTATAGATAATCTAAGCTTTTTAGCATGTGGTCCAATCCCACCAAATCCAGCAGAATTGTTAGGCTCAAAATCAATGAAAGAACTTCTTGGACAAGCATACAGTATGTACGATTTAGTTATTTTTGATATGCCTCCAATTTTAGCTGTAACGGATGCACAAATTATGGCAAATGTATGTGATGCTTCTATTCTTGTTGTTCGTAGTGAATCAACAGAGAAGGAAAATGCAGTAAAAGCAAAAGGATTATTGGAGTCTGCAAAAGGTAAATTGTTAGGTGTCGTTCTAAATGACCGTGAACGTGAACAAGGATTATATTATTATTACGGTGCAAACTAATTAAAAGAGTGAGATATGGTTGAAACATATCTCCTTTTTTCCCTTGAATATGAGATATCTCATATTCAAGGGAAAAAAGATTTTTATATGAGAGAGGGATGATGAAACAAATGATAGATTTACATTGTCACATTTTATCTGGTATCGATGATGGTGCACAGACAGTAACAGATAGTTTAGCAATGGCACAACAAGCAGTGTCAGAAGGAATACATACAATTGTCGCAACGCCGCATCATCAAAATGGAAAATATGTAAATGAACGTACCCCAATTATTCATCACGTAAAACAACTAAATGATGAACTACAACAACATAATATTCCACTTACTATTTTACCTGGGCAGGAAGTCAGGTTATATGGAGATTTATTAGAAGACTATGAAGCTGGTAAAATCGTTACTTTAAACGAAACAAATAAATATATATTTATTGAATTTCCATCTAATCATGTACCACGTTATGCCGAACAATTATTCTACGAATTACGTGTAAAGGGAATGATTCCAATTATTGTTCATCCAGAACGTAATGCCGAGTTAATCGAGCGGCCAGATAAGTTATATAACATTGTAAATAAAGGGGCATTAACGCAAGTAACGGCAGGTAGTTTATTGGGTAAATTTGGTAAGAAAATCAAAAAGTTTTCACTACAACTTGTAGAACATAATTTAACACATATGGTCGCTTCAGATGCACATAATACGACGTCAAGAGGATTTCATTTAGCGGAAAGCTATGAATTAATTGAGAAAGAATTTGGAACAAGTGTTATGAGTGATTTGAAAGAAAATCCGTACTTATTAATTAGCGGGAAGGCAATTTACAAAGAAGATCCAGAACAAATTCGCCGTAAAAAATTGTTCGGTATTTTTTAAATAAAAATTGGTGATGTCTCCTAACCGTTATCAATGGGGGCACTCGGTCGTGCTGTGGGTAGAAATTTTTATTTCGAACCTACCTTAGACGCTTGTCGTCGGGAGTATGACGTGAGGGTGGGTTAGATGCCCATAATTTATTTGTAATAGAAACTCTACCTATGGAGTTATAAACATGACTCTATAGGTAGGGTTTTTGTTATTGCTACATATAAATAAAAGGATGCAGGGGGACTACAATTGAAAAAAGTAAGAAAAGCAATTATTCCAGCAGCTGGTCTGGGAACAAGATTTTTACCAGCAACGAAAGCGATGCCGAAAGAAATGTTACCTATCGTTGATAAACCAACAATTCAATACATAGTAGAAGAAGCGATAGAATCAGGAATTGAAGATATTATTATTGTTACTGGAAAAGGAAAGCGAGCGATTGAAGATCATTTTGATCATTCATTTGAACTAGAACAAAACCTTTTAGAAAAAGGAAAGTATGAAATGCTTGAAAAGGTACAAGCTTCTTCAAAAATTAATATTCATTACATAAGACAAAAAGAACCAAAAGGGCTAGGACACGCAGTATGGTGTGCGCGTAAGTTTATTGGAAATGAGCCGTTTGCAGTATTACTTGGTGATGATATTGTTCAAGCAGAAACGCCATGTTTACGTCAATTAATGGATCAATATGAAGGTACACAGTCATCAGTTATTGGTGTACAAACAGTGCCTGAAAACGAAACACACCGTTACGGTATTATCGATCCGATTGAACAAAGCGATCGCCGTTATCAAGTGCGTCAATTTGTTGAAAAACCAGCAGAAGGTACAGCACCATCTAATTTAGCAATTATGGGGCGTTACGTATTAACACCAGAAATTTTTATGTTTCTTGAGAATCAACAAACAGGTGCGGGTGGAGAAATCCAATTAACAGATGCGATTCAACGATTAAATGAAGTTCAACGTGTATTTGCTTATGACTTTGAGGGTACGCGTTATGACGTTGGAGAAAAGTTTGGATTTATTAAGACGACGATTGAGATGGCGCTACAAAATGAAGAATTAAATGTAGAGTTAATGAAGTATATGAAGGAACTTGTAAAAAAGGAAGAGGTACATTCATAGGAGAATGTCCTTTTTTATTATGAATAAGATAAGAATTATATAAAGAAGGGAACAGGTATATTGAGTTATCGAAGACGGCTCTCATTATTGATTTTATTAGATTCATTTATCGTATTAACTGCCGTGTATTTAAGTTATTGGTTTATACATCCAAATGTATTAAACAAAATTCCTATGACAGTAGTTATTAGTTCTATTACATTATTGTGTAGTCATCATGTTTTTGCAGCTATTTACAAGTTGTACAACAAGGCGTGGGAATATGCAAGTATTGGAGAATTAAAACAAATATTTAAAGCAATTACATTATCAATTTTAGTAACAGCAATTGTTCAACAAATTATAAATCATGATATTTATGTTCGAATTTTAGCTATTGCATGGATGTTACATTTATTATTAATTGGTGGTTCTCGCTTCGTATGGCGTATGTTCCGTGATACATATATTTCAAAAGCAACTGATAAAAAACGAACATTAATTATTGGTGCAGGTTCAGCAGGGACAATGGTGGTGCGTCAATTACAACATAATAAAGAAGCAGATTTGTATCCAATTGCGTTTGTTGATGATGATAGAAATAAGCAAAAATTGGAGATTTATAATGTGCCGGTTATTGGTACAACAAATCATATTCAAGAAATTGTAGAAGATAATGATATAGAACATATCATTATTGCAATCCCTTCATTAAATAGAGGGCAAATAAATGAGGTTTTTGAGAAGTGTAGAAAAACGAAGGCGAAAACGCAAATTGTGCCGATGTTAGAAGACTTATTAGATGGAAAAGTGTCTGTAAATGAATTTCGTGATGTGCAAGTGGAAGATTTACTAGGGCGAGAGCCTGTTCAATTAGATGATAAGGGAATAGGTGAGAAAATTAAAGATAAGACGGTTTTAATAACGGGTGCTGGAGGCTCTATTGGATCAGAGATTTGCCGTCAGATTTTAAAATATAAACCAGCAAAAATGGTTCTTTTAGGACATGGAGAGAATAGTATTTACCATATCGAGATGGAATTGAGAACTAAGTATAAAGAGCAAGCAGAATTTGTAACGGAAATTGCTGATATACAAGATCGAAATAAAATATTTGAAATAATGAAAAAGCACAAACCATTTGTGGTATACCATGCAGCTGCACATAAACATGTTCCATTGATGGAACGGAATCCTGAAGAGGCTGTAAAAAATAATATAATTGGTACCAAAAATGTGGCAGAAGCTGCAGATACGTTTGGAATCAATACATTTGTTATGGTCTCAACAGATAAAGCGGTAAACCCAACAAATGTAATGGGAGCAACAAAACGTGTTGCAGAAATGGTTGTTCAACACATGGCTATGATAAGTCAAACACGATTTGTAGCTGTTAGGTTTGGAAATGTATTAGGTAGTCGTGGAAGTGTGATTCCATTGTTTAAAAAACAAATTCAAAGTGGGGGACCAGTTACAGTTACCCACCCAGATATCACTCGATACTTTATGACAATTCCAGAGGCATCAAGACTTGTGATTCAAGCTGGATCCTTGGCAAGAGGTGGGGAACTATTTGTATTGGATATGGGCGAACCTGTTAAAATTGCAGATTTGGCAAAGAATTTAATTCAGCTGTCAGGTTATTCTGTTGAAGAAATTGGAATTGAGTATAGTGGACTAAGACCGGGAGAGAAGATGTACGAAGAGTTGTTAAATGATAATGAAATCTATAAGGAACAAGTATTTCCTAAAATTCATATAGGAAAGGCTGTTTTAAAAGATTTTGAATCCATTCAACAATTTATAGATGAGTTTGAGCAGATGAGTCAAGAGAACATTAGGAAAACCTTATTAGATTTTGCGAATAATAAAGTTGAAGTAAATAGCTAAATTTAAAACATTGAGTATAACAAGAGGCTTTTGCTAGATATTTAAGATAAGCTAGCTAGTTTTAAAACGAACATTAATAAGTAAAGTGAGGAAGCTTAAATGATTAATAATGCGATAAGAAATATTCCGTTTTCTCCACCAGACATTACAGAAGTAGAAATAGAAGAAGTAATAAAGGCGATGAAATCGGGTTGGATTACAACAGGTCCTAGAACAAAGGAACTTGAAAAGAAGATTGCTGAATACGTTGGAACAAATAAAGCAGTTTGTTTGAATTCAGCTACAGCTGCCATGGAGTTAACACTTCGAATTTTAGGAGTAGGACCTGGAGATGAGGTTATTACTTCAGCTTATACTTATACAGCTTCTGCATCAATTATAGAGCACGTAGGGGCAAAAATTGTTTTAGTTGATACAGCTCCTGATTCTTTTGAAATGGATTATGAAAAACTTGCTGATGCGATTACTGAAAAGACTAAGGTAATTATTCCAGTTGATATTGCGGGTAAAATGTGTGATTACGATACAATATATAGCGTAGTAGAAAGCAAAAAAGATTTATTCAAACCTAATAATAAAACTCAAGAGTTATTTGAAAGAATAATTGTAATGACCGATGCAGCGCATGCATTTGGTGCTGAACGAAAAGGAAAGAGATGTGGACAAGTTGCTGATTTTACTTGCTATTCTTTCCATGCTGTGAAGAATTTAACAACGGCAGAAGGTGGGGGCGTTGTATGGCGCAATGATTTAGGTTTAGACGATGAGTGGGTATATCAACAATTTATGTTATACAGCCTTCATGGACAATCTAAGGATGCCCTAGCAAAGACTCAAAAAGGCGCATGGGAGTATGATATTGTTTACCCAGCTTATAAATGTAATATGACAGATATAATGGCAGCAATTGGATTAGTCCAGTTGGATAGATATGAATCTCTTATGGGTAGACGTAGAGAGATTATTGAAATGTATGACAAAGAATTGTTGCCATATGGAATTCAAAGTCTGAAACATTATGGGGATGATTTCTCTTCATCGGGACATCTTTATTTAGCAAGAATGCCTGGGATTGAAGAGTCTGAAAGAAATAAAATTATTATTGAGTTAGCCGAGATGGGAATTGCAAGCAATGTACATTATAAACCATTGCCTATGTTTACAGCGTATAAAAACTTAGGATTTGATATAAAGAATTATCCTAATGCATTTAATATGTATAAAAATGAAATCACGTTACCTTTACATACAAGATTAACAAATGAAGAGGTAAAATATATTACTGATACTTTTAAAGAGATTTTAAACAATAGATAAGGAGAACTATAAATATATGAAAAAAAGAGTTCTAATTCTAGGAGTTGCAGCAGTTCAGATGGATGCAATCTTGGAACTGAAAAAAGTGGGATATGAAACTTATGCTTGTGCAATGGCTAAAGATGGACCAGGAGCAGATGTAGCAGATCACTTTGCCGAAATAAATATTTTAGACTCAGAGGCAATTATTGATTATATCGAGAAAAATCAAATTTCTGTTGTTTACTCTACAGGTTCAGACTTAGCTATGCCGATAGCATCTTTAATCAGTGAAAAGTTAGAAATGCCACATTTTGTATCAGAAAAAACGGCACGTATATGTAATAATAAGGACTTAATGAGAAAAACTTTGGGGAACGACTTTGAAGGAAATGTAAAATTTCAGGTTGTAAAAAGTGAAGATGATGAATTAAAAATGGAATTTCCTTTTATCTTAAAACCAGCTGATTCACAAGGGCAAAGAGGGGTAAAATTAGTTCAAAATCGAGAGGAATATGTAGAAAGCTATAAGGCTGCTACAGAATATTCTCGTTCAGGATTAGTAATATTAGAGCAATATATTTCTGGTCCAGAACTTTCTGTAAATGGTTATCTAGTAAATGGAAAAGTGAAGTATTTAGTTGCGTCCGATAGAGAAACTTGGCCTGAATATACGGGATTAATTCATAAACACATTGTCCCAACTGTAAACCTTACTTCTAATACTACGAGTTTATTAAATAGCATAATAGAAGCTGCATGTGCCAAATTGGAAATAAAAAATGGACCTGTTTATGCACAAATGAAATTAGAAGAGGGAATGCCATATATTATTGAAATAACCCCTCGTTTAGATGGTTGCCATATGTGGAATTTACTATCTTATTATAATGAAGTTAATTTAATGAAGCTAACATTTGAGCACTTATTAAATGGGGATACTTCTGAATTGGAGAATATCAAAAAAAATCCAAATGATAAATATATTTTGGAATTTATCTGTCAAAAACCAAATACCGCAGCAGATTATTTGGCATTTGAAAACCAAATAGAAAATTCCCTAGATAGCTTTAATTATTACAAACAAGGAGATAATATCCGTCCAGTAAATGGTAAAAATGATAAGATTGGATATTTTATTTATAAAGATTAAATAAGGCCATTGAATAATTTGAGAGTAGTGCTGGTTAGGATTAAAAACAAATTACGGAGAGAGAGACTAAGATGAAAATAGCTGTTACTGGTGGAACGGGTTTTCTAGGTCAATACGTTGTTGAAAGCATTAAAAATGATGGGAATACTCCTATCATTTTAACAAGAAGTATTAGTAGTAAAGCGATAAATGATTACGAATACAGAGTTTCGGATTATACTTTGGAAGACTTGATAAATCAATTAAATGATGTAGATGCAGTGGTGCATCTTGCAGCCACAAGAGGTAGCCAAGGGAAGATATCTGAGTTTCATGATAATGAAATTCTAACACAAAATTTATACGATGCATGCTATGAAAATAATATTAGTAATATTGTGTATGCATCTACAATATCAGCCTACTCTGATGAAACGTCCCTACCGTGGAATGAGAAGGAATTACCGTTACCTGATTTAATGTACGGTGTTAGTAAGTTGGCCTGTGAGCATATTGGAAATATTTATTCTAGAAAAAAAGGGCTTTTTATTAAAAACTTGAGATTCGCCCATTTATATGGGTTTAATGAAAAAAATAATTATATGATTAATAGGTTTTTCAGACAAGCATTTCATGGTGAACAATTAACTTTACATGCTAATAGTGTTGCAAAAAGAGAGTTTTTATATGCAAAAGATGCAGCAAAATCTGTAATTTGTGCATTAAAACAAGAGAAGCTTTCAGGTGCTTTTAATATAGGTAGTGGGGATGCTTTAACAAATTATGAAGTTGCAAATACAATTAATAATGCGTTTGGAAACAAAGATAATTTATTAGTGAAAGATCCTAATGCTAATGAAGGAATACATTCTTCTTATATGGATAGTAGTAAAGCAAAGGAATTACTAGATTTTTCAACAGATTATAATTTTGCCACAGCTGTAGAGGAAATACATTTATTAATGCGGGGGTTGGATGATGTACCGTTATGGTATTAAACGCGTTTTTGATATAATAGGCTCTCTATTATTACTTCCTTTTTTACTAATAATCATGATACCGGTAGTTATTATGATTAAATTAGAAGATAAGGGACCTGTTTTCTATAATGCGCCTAGATTGGGAAAAGGAATGAGAGAATTTCCTATGTATAAGTTTCGTTCGATGAAAGTAAATGCACCGGATATTCGTAATGAAGATGGTAGTACATTTAATTCTGATAACGACCCAAGGGTAACAAAAATTGGGAATGTTTTAAGGAAGACAAGTATAGACGAACTTCCACAACTACTTAATGTACTAAAAGGTGATATGAGTTTTGTAGGTCCAAGACCAAGTCCATTAGGAAATAAGGATATTTATCCAAAAGAATTCTTTAAAAAATTTGATGTCCGTCCTGGTATTACAGGTTATAATCAAGCGGTCTTAAGAAATAATTCTACAATGGAGCAACGTGTGAAAAATGATGTGTATTATGTAGAAAATGTATCGTTTATGTTAGATCTAAAGGTTATATTCTTAACGGCAGCCTCTGTAATAAAATCAAAAAATATAAATAGAAATAACGATGAAAAACAAAAGGTGGGAAATTAGTGAATAATTGTTTGATACTCTTGACCAATTATTACCCTTTTCATAAAGGTGAGGAATATTTGGAATCAGAAATAGAGTACCTATCTAAGAGTTATAAAAAGATTTATATTATTTCAACTATGGTATCTAATGAGATGCAACAGACTAGGACTGTCCCTGAAAATGTTGTAATTTTACCAATAGGAATAAAACATTCCATTGCAGGAAAATCCAAAATGGTATTAAGGCAATTTAGTACTATTAATAAAGATAAATTAAAAACAAAAATGATTAAAGCGGATTCTAAAGGGAAACTGTCGCATAAATTATATTGTTATTATTTTGAAAGTCGTGCAATGGATGTATATGATCGAGCGGAGCATCAATTGAATGAGTATGATTTTGAACAGTATGATTCAATTACAATATATAGTTATTGGTTATACATAACTGCAAGAGTTGCTGTAGAATTAAAGCATAAATATTTTAAAGAAAGAAATCCATATACAATTTCGCGCGCGCATAGATATGATTTGTATGAAGATGCGGCGCCTTTGAAATATTTACCGGAGAGAGACTATTTATTAAAGTCTCTTGATGCAGTATATCCTTGTTCGCAAGACGGAGTAGATGCCTTAAATCAAACATATCCTGCATATAAGGATAAGGTAAGTGTAGAAAGATTGGGAACAATCTCAACTAATGTACTTAGTAATACTATGAACGATAAGTTATATATTGTGAGCTGTTCTGTAGTACGTAAGGTAAAACGAATTGATTTACTAATAGAAGCTTTAGTGAAGTTAGAAGAGAAGAATATTCCATATGTCTGGACTCATATTGGTGGAGGCCCAGAATTTGAACGTATAAAAAAATTAGCTAAAAGTAAGCTTAATATGAAACAAGTTAAATTTACTGGATTCGTTAAAAATCAAGAAGTTTTAAATTGGTATAAAGAAAATCCTGCAACTGTTTTTGTTAATTTATCTGCATCCGAAGGAGTACCTGTAGCAATCATGGAAGCAATATCTATGGGGCTTCCAGTTATCGCTACAGATGTTGGTGGTACAAGAGAAATTGTTGAAAATGGAAAAAATGGATACCTATTAGATAAAGATTGTACAGTTTCACAAATTGTTGAATCACTTAACGAATTCCACATAATGGATAATGGGTCGTATAAGAAAATGTGCGATAATGCATTAGATATTTGGAAGAAAAGAAGTAATGCTAAGGTTCTTTATTCCGAATTTGCTACTAAACTTGGGAAGTCTAGTTCTGGGTCCTTGTAGATATTATCTAAAATGATTATGTGTAAATTTTATAGGAGGGTAATAGGACTTGCAAAAAATTATTCGATATATAATTTTGTTTTTTGCTGTAAGTATGTTTGGTATAGGGGCCCTATTTTTAAATCTTAATATTCTCTTAGTAGCAATTTGTGGTATGTTGATTCACAATTTATTATATTCTTGTGAAAAATTTAGTGAGAGAATTATATTTTTTGCTTTTAATAGTACCTTTTTTACTTTCTTAGTAGCTAGATTGGTAGTTAAGCCACTCTTTGGTTATTATGATAAATATAATAATAGCTATTATGGTTTAGATTTCGGTGATGAAAAGGTAATATGGAGTATTTTTATTAGTTTATTTTTCAGCTTGTTGTTTCTCTTTTTGGGATATGCATTAGTGAAGAATAACAGGGCTTATAAAGGTAAAAATTCAAAGTTTTTTACTGAGAATAATATTAAAAATATAGCTCTAGTAAGTAAATCATTATTTTACATTACCTATATTTTTAATGTTTTAGTGCTATGGGATAAAGCGAAATTTACAAATAATGTTGGTTATACTGAACTTTATGCTTCATACGCATCTTCATTTCCAGGATGGGTTATTAAATTGGCAGAAATGTGTCCGACCGCGTTATTTATATATCTAGGTACACTACCTACAAAAAAGAAATCCTTTATTCCTTTAGTTTTATATGTTCTATTAGGTTGTTTATCATTAGCGGTAGGACAGAGAAATAATTTTGTTCTAAATATATTGATAGTTCTAGTATATCTTTGCCTTCGAAATTATTCTGATAAGAAGGAAAAATGGTTTGGAAAAAAAGAGATACTTGCTTGTATTTGTGCATTACCCTTTATGATTTTGTTATTAAATACAGTTTCATATTTACGTATGGATAGTTCAGTAGAGCATTCATTTTTAGATGGTATAATTGAATTCTTCTACGCTCAAGGTGTAAGTGTCAATTTGATTGGTTATGCTCAAACATTGGCTGGTCAACTGTCCGAGGGAAAAATATATACTATTGGTAGACTCATTGATTTTATTAATAGTAATGCTATAACTCAATTTTTGATAGATGTACCAAAATATGTTCCTCAGAGCCTGGATTCCGCATTATATGGTAATAACTTTGCGGAAAGTGTTTCATACATTTTAAGTCCTAAGAGATATTTGAACGGCTGGGGATATGGATCGAGCTATGTAGCTGAACTATATAAGGATTTTAGTTATTTCGGTATAATTATTGGGAACTTTATTTTAGGGATTATTTTAGGATGTATGAATAAATTGTTTAGGGCTGGTATCTTAGGAGCCTGGATGTGTCTATCTATGACTCGCTTATTACTCTATGCACCACGAGATACTTTTACATCATTTATTGTATCTACATTTAGTTTAATTAATATTTTAACTATATGTTTAATTTTATTAGGGACAATAATACTATCTGGTCAAAAGAAAAAAAGGGTCCAAACGACAACGTAGTTTCATTAGTTATGAATTTGGGTGGATTTCATAGGAAAGAGGTTTAAAATGTTAATTTCTCTTATAGTTCCTATATATAATGTTGAAGGGTTCTTACCAAGATGCTTAGATAGCATTATAAAACAAGAATATCAAAATTTAGAAATTGTATTGGTAAATGACGGATCTACAGATCAGAGTGGATTGATTTGTGACCAATATGCAGAAAAAGATGAGCGTTTTATTGTCTTTCATAAAGAGAATGGAGGAGTTTCCTCTGCGAGAAATGTAGGATTGAATAAGGCAAATGGAAATTATATTGGTTTTGTAGATCCAGATGATTGGATAGAGCCAAATATGATTAATAAGCTATATGAATTAATTATTCAGCACAAAGCAGATATTGCTATGTGTGGCTATGTGAAAGAAGATATAAACGGCTTACTAATAAGCAGGCCTGTTGAATTAAGTACAAAAATTTTAAATAAAGAAGAAACATTAAATTCTATTCTTAATCCAAATGATTTTAGAGGTTTCTTATGTAATAAACTTTTTTCAGTAGATTTATTTCGTAAAAAAAATTTATATTTGGATGAGGATATACATTTTTGTGAAGATTTATTATTTTGTTGTCAAGCAATTTTAGAGTCTAAACAAATTGTATATGATTCAACTCCGTATTATCATTATATAATTCACAATAATAATGCTTCTAAATCAAATTTTAGTTTTAAAAAACTAACAGCCCTTAACTCTTTGGATAATATTATAAACTTACTTAATGATCAAAAGGGAATTGAATTAGAACAGTATAAAAACTACTATATGCATTTAAATATTAGTTTGTTAATGAATGGTATTCACGAAGATAAGATTAGAAGACAAGACAAAGAAAGATTGAAGAAAAATCTGTATAAATTTAAAATTAATGAGTTAACGAGTAAATTTGTTAAGTTTTCTTGTGTGCTTGCTAGATTAAATCTTAATTTATATTATTTTATCTGGAAGAATGCTAAACCAAGTAACTAAAATTGTTAATATAGAAATGAAAATATAAATCTTGAATGGTAGTTCTTTAGAGGGCTACCATTTTTATAGTTTAAGAATTATATTTTAGTTTAAAGGGTTCGGCTGTTGTTTAGTTATATACGCTATTGCGTAGAATTAAAGAGGTAATAAAATGAACTATAAAGTGAAAAAATTTGCTCGTAATTTCTCTTATACATTTATTGCTAATATTTTGTCTATAATTATTTCCACAGTATTACTTTTAATCGTTCCTAGATTTATTGATGTTAGTAATTATGGATATTGGCAATTGTATATTTTTTATTCTTCATATATATCATATATGTCTTTAGGTTTAACAGATGGGGCGTATTTGCGTTATGGAGGTTGGGAATATAGCGACTTGCGTAAGCCCGTTTTTGTTTCACAGTATTGGTTTCTAGTTGTTTTTGATATTATTGCAAATTCTGCAATTTTATTATATTATATTTCGATTGCTACAGATACAAGTAAAACTATTGTCGTAGCATTAACTTGTTTAACTGGAGTATTAGTAGTCCCACGTTCATTATTGACATTTATGTTGCAAGCGACAAATCGAATTAAAGAGTTTTCAATCATAATTATTTTAGAGCGATCCATCTATTTTATATTAGTTATAGCTTTTTTAATGAATGGAGTTAAGGAGTTTGAATATCTTATTCTTGCGGATGTTATTGGGAAAATTTCTTCCGTAATTTATTCATTTTTTGTTTGTAGGGAGTTAGTGTTTGGGAAGTTTGAATCCATTAAGATGAGTGCCAAAGAGATATATGTAAATATATCTGTTGGGAGTAAATTATTATTTGCTAATTTTGCGAGCCTGCTTATTATTGGTATAGTACGCTTTTTTATTGAGCGTAATTGGAGTATTGAAATATTTGGTAAGATTTCATTAACTTTAAGTATCGCCAATATGTTGCTACTGTTCATTAATGCAATAGCAGTGGTTTTATTTCCTGCTTTACGTCGTACATCACAAGAAAATTTACCTTTTATTTATAAAACTATAAGAACTACAATTATGATACCGTTAGTAGGGCTGTTAGTTTTTTATTATCCAGCAAAAGTAATCCTATCAGCGTGGTTACCGCAATATACTGATAGTTTAATTTATATGGCATTGCTATTTCCAATGTGTTTGTATGAAAGTAAAATGTTATTGTTAATTAATACTTATTTGAAAACACTTCGTAAGGAAAAGTGGATGCTAATAATAAATTTAATTACGGTAGCGATGAGTTTATTATTAACGTGTCTAAGCGTGTTTGTATTTAATAGTTTGCACTTAACAATTTTATGTATAATATTCTTATTGGCATTTAGGTGTATTATTGCAGAAATTTATCTAGCAAGGTTCTTGGATATTGAAGTTAAGAAGGACATTATATTAGAGATAATTATAACGATTATATTTATTATTATATCATGGTATTTAAGTGTTATATCAGCTGTATGCACCTATCTGGTAGTATATATGATTTACTTAATGATTAAGAAAAATGATATAATATATTTGTGGAGTAATATAAAAATGCTCATGAAATCCAAATGATACATTTATTTTTATTAAAACTTTGATTGCCAAAAACTTCCTAAGGTTATTTCTAAGGAAACGTGGTAATACATTTTAATATATGTATTTTCAAAAATGAGATGCAGAGAACAGTGAATAAGTAGAAAGAAGGATAAAAAATGAAAAAGAAAATCCTATTTTGGATATTGGGAATTATAGGAATCCTAATTATAGGTGGAGGAGCTTATGCCTATAGTATATACTCTTCTGTCTCAAAAACATTAGATGAAGTTCATAAGCCATTGAAACGCGATAAAGATTCTAAAGGTACTGAAGAAGTGAAAATTAGCAAATCTGAACCCGTTTCAATTTTATTATTAGGGGTAGATGAACGAGGGAATGAAAAAGGTAGATCTGATTCTTTAATACTTATTACATTAAACCCTAAAAATAATTCTATGAAGACAGTGAGTATTCCACGTGATACATATACTGAAATTGTTGGAAAAGGAAAGAGTGATAAAATTAACCATGCCTACGCATTTGGTGGGGTAGACATGTCTGTAGCGACAGTAGAAAAATTCTTGAATGTTCCTATTAATTATTATATTGAAGTGAATATGGCAGGATTTAAAGATATTGTGGATGCAGTTGGCGGGGTAGATGT
This sequence comes from Bacillus sp. 5mfcol3.1, assembly GCF_900114335.1. Classification (NCBI taxonomy): domain Bacteria; kingdom Bacillati; phylum Bacillota; class Bacilli; order Caryophanales; family Bacillaceae; genus Bacillus; species Bacillus sp. 5mfcol3.1. The sequence continues at coordinate 36,280 of NZ_FOST01000009.1, forward strand.
CAATAATGATTTAGAATTTAAACAAGACAAGCATCATTTTGCTAAAGGAAATATTCATTTAACAGGTGATGAGGCACTATCATTCACACGTATGCGCTATGAAGATCCCCGCGGTGACTTCGGACGTCAAATGCGTCAGCGCCAAGTGATGCAAGCTGTTATTAAGAAAGGCGCAACTTTCTCTTCTTTAACAAGTTATGGTGATGTGTTAACAGCAATTCAAAAAAATGTGAAGACAAACTTAACGCAAGATCAAATGTTTGATATGCAAAAGAATTATAAAAATTGTCTGGAAAACAGTGAAGATATTCAAATCCCAGGTGACGGTCACAAAGCCGCTGATGGTATTTGGTACTACTATGTCCCAGAGGCAGCAAAACAAGATTTAACGAATAAGTTAAGAGCGCATCTTGAAGTGACTAAATAATATGTAATAACCCAACTCCTTTGGAAGGAGTTGGGTTTATTTTTGCATGGATTTATATTAGTATTATATATTGTGAGATTAATAGATGAGGTGAATCGATGAATAAGAAAGCGGTACTTGTCCTTGTTATTTTTGTATTGTTTGTCGCTTCGATTGTGAGCGGTAAATTGTACTGGAATAAGAAGATTGCGAATGCAACAGGACAAACGGGTGAAGTAACGAAAACAAAGGCTGAAGTGAAAGATAGCGGGGCAAAGAAAGAAGAGAAGAAAGAAGAGAAGAAAGAAGAGAAAAAACAAGATGCGAAGTCATCTTTTAATGAGGCATATGCGAAGAACTTGCCAGATGCAGTGAAAGAGAAGTTAAAGAAAGCTGCTGAGGATAAAAAGGCAGTAAACCTTATTATTGTTGGTGATGAAGGTTCTTCATCTGAAAAAGGTGCTTGGGCAGCTAAGTTAACGACTAATTTAGAAACTGCTTACGGTAAAGGTTTATGGAATGTGACTGTAAAGGAATATAAGGGCGAAAGCACAGAAGAGCTAATCGCGAATAAGCGTGATAAAGAGATTGCGAAAGAGAATCCAGATGTGATTTTATTTGAGCCACCATTTATTACTGATAACGGTAAAACTGGTAATGGAAACTCTGTAGCAAATACACAGAAGTTCGTTCAAGCACTTTCTACTAGTGCAAAGGGTGCTACGATTATGATTCAACCATCAAATCCAGTGTATGGTGCGAAAAATTATCCGAAAGCGATTGAAGCGTTAAAACAATTTGCAACGCAAAATAATTATACATATATTGATCATTGGGGAGCATGGCCAGATGCATCGACAAAGGCTATCCTACCATATTTAAAAGAAGAGTTTGGTTTCCCAACTGCTAAAGGTTATGAAGTTTGGGCACAATATGTAACTGATTATTTTGTAGCTAAGTAATGAAGGAGAGATAAAAGGTGTACGAGTTCTCGTATACCTTGTCCTTTTATAATTAAGAGATTTGAAAATAGTAGGAGGAAAACAATGAACTCAATCCTAATCTGCGGCGGAGCCGGGTACATCGGTTCTCACGCTGTGAAAAAATTAGTAGACGAAGGTTTATCTGTAGTAGTAGTAGATAACTTACAAACTGGTCATGAAGATGCAATTACGGAAGGCGCGAAGTTTTATAATGGCGACCTTCGTGATAAAGCATTTTTAAGAGATGTTTTTACACAAGAAAATATTGAGGCTGTTATGCATTTTGCAGCTGATTCTTTAGTTGGAGTTAGTATGGAAAAGCCTCTTCAATATTATAATAACAATGTGTATGGTGCACTTTGTTTATTAGAGGTAATGGATGAGTTTAAGGTAGATAAGTTCATTTTCTCTTCTACTGCGGCAACGTATGGTGAGGTAGATGTGGATCTTATTACTGAGGAAACGATGACAAATCCTACGAATACGTACGGAGAGACGAAGTTAGCAATCGAGAAGATGCTTCATTGGTATAGCCAAGCTTCTAATTTACGTTATAAGATTTTCAGATACTTTAACGTGGCTGGTGCAACTCCAAATGGTATTATTGGGGAAGATCACCGTCCAGAAACACATTTAATTCCTCTTGTGCTGCAAGTGGCTTTAGGTCAACGTGAGAAGATTATGATGTTTGGTGATGATTATAATACACCAGACGGTACTTGTATCCGTGATTATATTCATGTTGAAGATTTAGTAGCGGCTCATTTCTTAGGGCTTAAAGACTTGCAGAACGGCGGAGAGAGTGATTTCTATAACTTAGGAAATGGCAATGGTTTCAGTGTAAAAGAAATCGTTGATGCAGTTCGAGAAGTTACAAATCATGAAATTCCTGCTGAGGTAGCACCGCGCCGTGCGGGCGATCCAGCACGTTTAGTTGCTTCTTCTAAGAAAGCGAAAGAGAAGCTAGGATGGGATCCTAAGTATGTAAATGTTAAGACAATCATTGAACATGCTTGGAATTGGCATCAAAAGCAACCGAATGGATATGCTAAATAAATATAATAAGTGAAAGAGAGGGTATCGTCGACAAAATATGTTCGACAATACCCTCTCTTTTTTTGTACGATTTTTGCTATACTAAACTGTACTATAATACATGATGGAAGGAGGAAAATAATGAAAATACTTGTGGTTGATGATGAATCGAGTATTCGTAATTTGATTCGGATGCAGTTGGAGATGGAAGGTTATGAAGTATTGGCAGCGGCTGATGGGCGAGAAGCTTTAGAGCGATGGAATGAAGGGCCGGATGTATTGATTTTGGATGTTATGCTTCCAGATACGGATGGGTATGAGTTGCTTCGTTTGTTCCGTGAGAGGGATAGGGATATTCCGGTGCTTATGTTAACGGCAAAGAGTCAGATGAATGATAAGTTGCTTGGCTTGCAGCTTGGTGCTGATGATTATGTGACGAAGCCGTTTAATTATGCGGAGCTTATTCTTCGGGTTAAGAATATGGCACGGCGTGTAAAGAAGACGGAGGCGGCTGTAAGTCATGAAGTAATTGAGGCTGGAGAGATAGTGATTTGTCCTAAGGAAAGAAAGGTACATGTGAGTGGACAAGAGATTCAGTTAACGTACCGAGAGTTTAATTTATGTCAGTTGTTTGTTTCAAATCCGCAGCGTGTGTTTATGAGGGATGAGTTGCTTGAGAAAGTATGGGGGTTTGAGTATATCGGAAATACGAGAGCAGTTGATATTATGGTGCAGAGACTTCGAAAGAAGCTTGGGACGAGCGGAGAATATATTAAGACAATTTATGGCGTTGGCTATAAACTGGATTGTTAAGTGGTGATGGTATGTCTTTAAAGCGAAATATGGTGTTCGGAATAGTTGGGCTGTTAATTCCGATTTTTGTTCTTTTATATGCAGTTGTTTATATTACGTTAGAAAAGAATATGTATCATAACGCAGCAGATTCTTTAGAAAAGTTAAGTGTAGAAGCACAAATTTACACGATGAATTATTTAGAGAAGGAAGCAGAAGTGGATACGCTTGGTCCTAATTCACTTTTAATTGCGTCGTATTTAGCGAAGCGTATGGATGTCCGTGTACAGATGATCGGGAAGAATGGCGATGTTGTTGCAGATACACAAAAAGGAGCATTGCTTCACCGTAACATCGACATTGAGAGTTCCTTGAAGGGAAAGAAGTCTTATGTTTTTGAGGAGGCGGATCCTGCTCCCATTCTTTTGTTTTCAAGCCCGGTTTATTATGGAAACGATGTCATTGGAAGTATTCGTTTTATAAATGAGTTAACGGGTGAGAAGGAAGTTTTAACAAATGTGAGCTGGACTTTCTTAATGACGTCTCTTTGCCTAGTAGCTACCGGTATTTTCTTTGCGATTCGTTTGGCGAAGTCTCTTCATAAACCAATTGATCAGTTGAGACAAATGGCACAGCGGCTCGCGAATGGTGATTATAAGAGTAAGATTGAGTTAAATGAGTACGTGGAAATCGCTCAGCTTTCCGCATCTTTTAACGCGATGGCCGATGGAATTGAACTGCATATTAAGCAATTGCAGGAGGAGAAAGAGAAGCAGAAAGATTTCCTAGACCGCATTACGCATGAGCTAAAAACACCGCTAACGGCAATTATCGGTTATGTTGATTTAATTCCGAAGTTACAATCGAAAGAAGATGTACAGGAAAGTCTTCGTTATGTGGCGGTGGAAAGTGAGCGTTTATTATCACTTGTAGAGGAACTGCTTAAGTCTTCGAAATATGGGACGAGTACGTTTGAGGTGTCTCCTACAGTTGTGAATATAAAGGAATTGGCAGAAGAAGCAGTTTCAATTGTGAAACCTCGTCTAAATCAGTTTGAAATTGAAGTGATAAATGAGTTAACGGATGTACATGTTGTTGCAGATTTTGATAAGACGAAGCAAATTTTCTTAAATGTGCTTGATAATGCAATTAAGTATAGTGATGCTTCGCACATTCGTATGAATGTAATTGTAAATGAGCAGGAGGCGAAGGTTTTTGTTCATGATGATGGGATCGGTATAGATGAAGTGGTGCTTGCAGAGTGGAATGAGTCTCCGAAAGGAAAGGCACTTCCGTCTAGTTACGGGAATGGTTATGGTTTGTATATTTGTCAGGAGATTATGAATAAGCAGGGCGGAAGCATGCGGATTGAGAGTAGTGAAGAAATAGGTACTACAATATTCATTACATTTTTGCTTCCGAGAAGGATGGAAGACATAAAAAACTTGAAAGCGGTTAAATGATACATTTATGAAACAATTATGCGGTATTTTCGAAACAACGTTTTTTTATCTTGGAGGTAGGCAGAAATGAAAAGGCTATCATTTCAAATTCTTATGTTTGTCATTTGTATGATTGTTTCTCTTGTTTTGTTTTATGTTATGGAGAAGCAAATCTATAATCGAATTAACATTGTAAATGATAAACAAGCCGTTTTACAAAGGGTGAATGAATCTCTTCCAATTGAAGTGAAAGTAAGACATGAAAAGTGGGGAGAAATTGTTGTAACGGATGAAGTTCGTTTGCATACGATTGTTTCATTCTTTGACCGAATTCGAATAGAGCCTGAGGGCGTTAAGAGCCAAGAACAAGTATTTACTGGAGAAGTAACGTACTTGAATGGACATAAGCGTACTTTTGCAGTAGGTGACTTGTTCCAGTATGGGGAAAATGTATACGGAAAGAATGGCATGGATCCGATGATTTCAGCACTTCAAACGTATTTATTAAGCCTGTATTACACGCCAGAGCGTATTAGTGATTTCTTTGCTTCAGCAAAGGACGTCGTAATACGTCAAGGCGATGTGGTACGTACTATCAATCTTACGCACATACTTGATTCTATTCGGTACGCAAAGCAAATTACAGATTACGGAGAAATTCAGAAGTTATTACAATCGCAGAATGAACCGATTGCTTATATTACAGCTTATAAAACAGGTAAGCGTGTAAAGAATGATCGTGAAGATATTCTTACGATTTCTGTGTATCCATCGTACTTTGTTGTGCAATATCTCGGTGATAATAACGGGAATGTCATGTATATGAAAGGCTCTCTAGCAGAGTTACTCGTAAAGGAGAATGCGTCATGAGAAAGATAGCCTTTTTCTTCTTTTTGCTAGTAATTGGAGGAGCGATGTCTAGTTGCTCTCGAGATACAACCTCTATTAAATATAGTAAAAATGGTCTCCCTATTTTGGATGATCGTCATATTGTTGCGTATGTAGCGGCTCGTGAGGAAGTTGGTGAAGCGTTACTTTCATCATTTTGTAAACCGCGCGGATGTACGTATGAATTTATTCGTCTTTCAACAGAAGAACTTCTTCGTAGAGTGGAAGAAGAAGCTGGAAATCCGAAGGCGGATATTATTATTGGCGGTACAGTAGATGCGCATCAAATGATGAAGCAAAAAAATCTTTCTATTCCTGTGATAAGCCAACATGCAAATCGTATTTCAAAAACTGTTAAAGATAAAGATGGTTATTGGTACGGTTATGAAGTGGAGAAGCTGGCAATTGCGATTAATAAAGAGCGGTGGAACGAGGAAATAGCGCCGCTCGGACTCTCGTATCCGTTAAGATGGAAAGATTTATTAAATCCAGTATATAAGGGAAAGATTGTCATGCCCGATCCAAATGTTTCAGGTACAGCATATACGTTTTTTCAATCACTTATTGATACGTTAGGTGAAGAGGAAGCGAAGGAATATGTGAAGAATCTGGCAGAACAAGTGGGAGAAGTAACAGTGAATGGTTACATCCCAGCAGAACTTGTTGCGAGTGGTGAATATATGATAGGCATCAACTTTATGGGAGATCAGAGAATGCTTCAAAAACAAGGCTTTCCGATTTTAAGTAACGAACCTGAGCAAACAGGGTTATCCGTTAATGCGATTTCTAAACTAAAACGTGCACCGAGTGGTATTATTGCGGATTTATTTATTGATTATTGTTTATCAGAAGAAGCGGGTCACATTTTAGAAAAAGTGTCGTTTGGCGTACCAACGATGTTTGCGAAGAATGAGAAAGAAATAGAAGGACAGCCGGTTAGAAGGACGAACCAAAATATATCAAATAGCGGAATAATCGAGATATGGAATAGACAGCGTCTCTCTCTGAAGTGAGAAAAGGAGACGAAAATATATGTTTAAATGGCTCAAGCCAGCACCTGCAATTGAAAGATTGCCAGCGGATATGATCGACCGTGTATATCGATTACTACGTATTCGTGTGTTAATCGGGATTTCAGTTGGATATGCTGCTTATTATTTAGTTCGTAGTAACTTTACGTTATCAAGTACGTATTTAGTACAAGAATATGGTTTTAGTACAGCTGAAATTGGTCTACTAGGTTCAGTAATGGCAATTGTTTATGGATTTAGTAAGTTCTTTATGGGTAATTTATCAGATAAAGCTTTCGCCCAGCGCTTTATCGCAGTCGGTTTATTCTTATCAGGGCTTGTAAATATTTGTTTCGGCTTTGCATCATCATTTGGGATGATTGTTACATTACTTGTTGTTAACGGTATTGTACAAGGTATGGGAGCACCACCTTGTAGTATTGTTATGACGAAATGGTTCTCGAAGAAAGAACGCGGTACGAAAACAGGTCTTTGGAATATTTCACATAACGTTGGTGGAATGCTTGTGCCACCACTTGTCGGAATTGGTGTAGGTATTTTTGGTGAAAACCATTGGCAAGGCGGCGTGTTTATTTTCCCTGCAATTATCGCAATGGTAATTTCAGTTCTTGTTTGGATTAATGCGAAGGATACACCAGAATCTGAAGGTCTTCCTCCAATTGATGAGTATCGTAATGACTATGAAAATCTTGAAAAAGCAGATAATGCTAACAAGATGTCACCAAAAGAAATTTTAATGAAGTATGTAGTGAAAAATAAATTTGTATGGTTCTTATGTATTGCGAATGCTTTTGTTTATTTAATTCGTTTCGGTGTTATTAACTGGGTTCCACTTTATTTAACGACAGTTAAAGGATTTTCAAAAGCAGAAGCGCATGCGGCATATGCAATCTTTGAAGGTATGGCAATTCCAAGTTCATTAATCGTTGGTTTTTTAAGTGATAAATTATTTAAAGGAAAACGTATGCCATTATGTATTATTAGTATGGTTGGAGTTGTTATTGGTACGTTTATATATTGGCAAGCAACTAGCGTACTTGTTGTAAGTATTGCAGTTTCTATTATCGGTTGTTTAATTTATGTACCACAGTTCTTAATCGGTTTAAGTGCGATGGAATTAGTACCTAAATTTGCAGTAGGTACGACAGTTGGTATGTGTGGTCTATTCGGTTATGTAGGCGGAAGTCTTGTAGCTAACGCAGCAATTGGTGTTATTGTTGATCGTTCTGGCTGGGATGGTTGTTTCATCTTACTATTAACAGGTGCGGTTTTATCAACAATCTTCTTATTTATTGTTCAACGTGGGCATGAGAGAAAAGATCCTAAAGTAGCGTAATATTTTATTTGAAAAAGCTATCCAATTATTATTTTGGATGGCTTTTTCTATATAATATAATCTTTCCTTAAATCTATCTTAAAAGATATAATGTCATATTTCTAATCATTGGAATTTTTGTTACAATATAAATGGATGTGTAAAACTTTGTAAAAAGATTGTAATAATATACAGTTTATTTTCAGAAAGTTTTATACAATTATGTTATTTATTAAACTATTAATTTATAAAGGGAGAGAGAATATGTTACCAAATACGGTTCGTACTCCAAACAAGAAGAAGAAATGGATTATTATTGGGGTTATTGCACTAATTGTTATTGTAGCGGCAATTAATATTTTTGTTATGCAAGGTAAGAAGAAGGGTGCATCAACAACGTCTGATGCTGTAAGTTTTGAGAAAGTGACAGAGCGTAAGCTGAATAATACGAAGTTAATTTCTGGTCAGGTAAAGCCTGGTAATATTGAAAGTTTTTATGCAGATCCGGCCAAAGGAAAAGTGAAAGATATTGAGGTAAAAGAAGGGCAAGAGGTGGAAAAAGGTACGAAGTTATTCTCTTATGACAATGAAGAGATTAACCTTCAAATGAAGCAAGCTGAGCTTGATCAGAAGATGGCGGATATGCGTTATGATCAAGGAAAAAAGAAGATTGATTCGTTAAAGAAAGAGATTAAGAAGGCGAAAGATAGCGGAGCTGGGAAAGAAGTAACGGATCCGATGGACGAGCAAGTAAACGAGTTAGAGATAGCTCAAAAGACAACTGATCTTGAGAAAGAAAAAGGAAAGTTGCAGAAAGAAGAGTTAAGTAAGAAGCAGAAAGAGCTTACGATTTATAGTAATTTCGCTGGTGTTGTTCAAAAGTTAGATAAAGATGCGGCACAAAGTTCATCTCAAGCGTTAGGTGGTCAAGGAAAAGCGTTTTTACAAGTAGCTTCTAAAGAACCATTCCAAGTTCAAGGTACGTTAACTGAGCTTCAGAAGTCACAAATTCAAAAGGATCAAACATTCACTGTAACGGCAAAAGCAAATAATAAGAAGAAGTGGACAGGTAAGATTACAGAGGTAAGTGAGTTCCCAACAAGTGCAGAGATGGCGCAAGCTGGCGGCATGGGTGAAGCAACTCAAAATATGTCCCAATATACATATAAAGCTAGCCTTGATAGTCAAGATGGTTTATCTCCAGGTTATCACGTTTCCCTGCAAGTAAACTTAGAGAATAAGACGATGATTGCTGTTCCAAGTAAAAGCATTGTAGAAAAAGGTGATGATGCATTTGTTTATGTTGAGGATAAAGGGAAGCTTCGTAAACAAAATGTGAAAAAAGGTTCTACTGATGGAGACTGGACAGAGGTTGTAGAAGGCGTAACAGTGGGGCAAAAGGTGGTTAAAAATCCTTCCGACGATGTGTATGACGGAATGGAAGTGAAAGAGAAATGATTACGTTAAATAATATTGCTAAAACGTATTATCAAGGAAAATTGGCGGTGCCGATTTTGCATGGTATTAGTTTAACGATTCAGAGTGGTGAGTTCGTTTCGATTATGGGACCGTCTGGTTCTGGTAAGTCAACGCTTATGAACATTATCGGTTGTTTAGATCGTCCAACAGAAGGCGAATATGTGCTGAATGACGTGAATATCTTAACAGCAGACGAGTCAAAGCTTGCTTTAATTCGTAATGAATATATTGGCTTTGTATTCCAGCATTTTAATTTACTGCCTCGTCTTTCCGCAGTGGAAAATGTTGAGCTTCCGCTCGTATACGGTGGCGTGAAGAAAGCGGAGCGTCGCAAGCGTGCTTTGGAGGCGTTAGGTAAAGTTGGATTAGCAGACCGCGTGCATCATTTACCAAATGAGTTATCCGGTGGACAGAAGCAGCGTGTAGCGATTGCAAGAGCGATTGCGAATAACCCAACGTTCATTATGGCCGATGAACCGACTGGTGCACTTGATACGAAGTCTGGTGAGCAAGTTATGGATATTTTCACGAAGCTTAATGCAGAAGGTACAACAATTGTTATGGTTACGCATGAAGAGGAAGTAGCAGCGTATTCTTCCCGCCGCATTGTACTGCGAGACGGGAAAGTTACAGAAGATAGAAGGTGTGCGGTATGAGTTTACTAGATAGTATAAAAATTGCCCTATCTTCTATTTTAGCTCATAAATTACGTTCAGCTCTTACGATGCTCGGTATTATTATCGGGGTAGGTTCGATTATTACGGTCGTTGCAATCGGGCAAGGCGGGGAAGCGGCATTGAAATCGCAGTTTGTTGGGGCAGGTAATCAAACAGTTCCGATTCATTATAGTGCAGATATAAACGATCCTTTCGGTATGGGAATGGTAGAAGCACCGAAGATAACTGAAGAAGACATTTTTGAAATTAAAAAAATTCCAGAAATCGCACATGTGGTAACAACAAATTCAACCATGGAACCACTTGATATTGAAGATAAAAAAGAAATGGTGAGTATTACTGGATTAGATAGTGAGTACTTTGCAGTAAATAAAGTAAAGTTGTTAAAGGGACGTTCTTTACAAGAATCAGATGTGGATCAAGGTAATAACGTTGTCATGATTAGTAAACAAATGGAAGAAAAGGTGTTTAAGGATGCCAATCCAGTCGGTAAAATTATTGAAATGAAAGGTCAACCGATGCAAATTATCGGTGTCTACAAATCAGATAATGAGTTTATGGGAATGGGACCATCAGAAGCACTAGTTCCAATTTCATTATGGCCGACACTGTATGGGAAAGATGAAATTCAAAATATCTCTGTTCAAGCAAAAAATGTAGATAATCTAGAAAAAGCAGGTAAAAAAGCTGCAGATGTTTTAAATAGTCGTAAACCGACTGATGCAACTGGTAAATATGAAGTTATGAATTTAAAAGAAATTCAAGAAGGTATTTCGAAGATGACCGGTATTATGACAATGATCATCGGTGGTATCGCTGGTATTTCATTAGTCGTTGGTGGAATTGGTGTTATGAACATCATGCTTGTATCTGTAACGGAGCGTACGCGTGAAATTGGTGTACGTAAAGCACTTGGAGCAACGCGTAGTAAAATTTTATTACAGTTTTTAATTGAAGCAGTTATGTTAACACTTCTAGGTGGTTTAATCGGAATTGGTCTTGGGTATGGCGGAGCATATATCGTTTCTACATTCGCAAAATGGCCACCACTCGTTTCATGGGAAGTTGTCGTTGGAGGCGTACTGTTCTCGATGACACTTGGTATTATTTTCGGATTAATTCCAGCGAACAAAGCTGCGAAATTAGATCCAATTGAAGCATTGCGTTATGAATAATTAATAGTGTGGTAGAACTACACATTACCGTTCTAGTGGGCGGTTCGTAGCCTCTGCATGAGGAAGTGAACCGCCCGTTAGAACGGGTTATATAAATAGAAGGAGGCGTTATAATGGAAGCGAATATTAATACGCAAGATGTAGTTTCAAAAAAGCCATCATTATTTGGAATGATTACTTCTCCAGGTGAGCAGTTTGAGAGAATGAAGACGAGTAATGCAGTTTGGGGTGCATTTTGGCTACTTGTTTTAATAGCTGGGCTTGTTGGGGGATTTGCTGCTTATGTATATTCTCTAACACCTGAGGCAATTAACCTTAATAAGGAATTAGGTGTTACTGTTTCAGCTGCAATGACATACGGTATGGGATTTGGGGTAATTGCTATTAGTATGGCATTTGTCTTTCTACTTAGTGCCGTGGTGTATAAAGTGTTAATGGTGTTTATAAGCAATGATACTTCTTATAAAAAATTATTAGCGATTACTGTATATTCAAGTGTTATTTCATTACTTGGTTTATTAATAAATACGATTTTAGCATATATTTTAGGTGGAACGGGTCAAGAAATGTACACTGGCCTAGAACCGATTTTCGCCTCAAGTAGTGGTGTTGTAAAAGGTATTGTAAGTAAATTTGAAGTGTTTACAATCTGGGGATATGCAGTTACATGGCTAGGTCTTCAAATTACAGCAGGTTTAACTAAAAAGCAGGCAACAATTATTACTATTGTTTTCTTTGTTTTAACTCTTGGAATGGGAGCTTTACAAGGTATGTTCCAATAAGGAAATAAAATAGAAAGGGTGACTCTTCAAGAGAGTCACCTTTTTTATTTTTACCCCTATTTCAAATACCACCAACAAAATTTCAAATACTATCTAGTGTAATTTCAAATTCCGTCGGTAGTATTTGAAATTAATCACAGTGAAATCTTTTCTTTATTTTTATATTGTGAAGGTACCGCGGAATACTAGAAAGGTATACCTTTTAGAAACGGGTACTGTGTGAAGCCAGCGACTTTTACAGAGGCAGTTGTTTTGTATGAAGGGATGATTGTAAATCAAATAAAGAAATTAGGTATTCGCCAAGATTATGAAGAGTATTATCAATGTGGTTTAATTGGTCTTTGGCATGCATATGAAAGATTTGATGCGGAGAAGGGGTGTTTCCCTGCATATGCACTTGTAACGGTGCGTGGTTATATATTAGAAAGATTGAAGAAAGAATCTACTGTACAAGAAAGATGTGTATGTGTAGGTGAGTATGAGGATATTTTTCATTTTGAAGATGTTGAAATAAGAGTGAAGGATTTTATGAGTGTGTTAGATGAGAAGGAGAAGTATATTATTTTTGAACGTTTTTTTGTAGGAAAGACGATGGGAGAAATCGCTTTAGAGACGGAAATGACATATTATCAAGTAAGATGGATGTATCGGCAAGCACTCGAGAAAATGCGAGATAGTGTAAGAGGATAAAAATAGCAAATAGAATGGAAGGTAAGGAAATACTACCTTCCATTCTATTTGTTATTAAGGTGATGAATCTTGCATGTTCATTTGGGATAATACATATCCAGCTTTCCATAATTGCTGACTTAACTTATGGGAACTAATTTGTATCGTTACGGTAGCTCCGTTTGAAAAATGAATTTTAGCTTGTTTAGCTTTTTGGAAAAACTCTATTGTATGAACATGTTTGAAGAAAAGCCAAATACAATTTGGAGAAGCAGGAGATTCTGTTGGGAAAGCACAAATATATTCTCTATGGTTGATCGGAATTGGGACGTTTTGTTTAAATTTAAATTTTGTTTTTACGGCATTACGTCTCCCTTGATAAGTAGAATGAATATTTGTTAGACAAGATTTCTGTATAAGTTGGAGAGCAGTCTGACAGGAGTAAAGATGGTTTCCGCTACTGTCGATGATTTTTGTACGGTAATAAGGGTGTTTACATGGTTCAAGCATCATTGTAGAACTAGAAATAAAAATGTTGTTTTCATTATCCATAATTCTATATCCTCCCTTATAATTCTCATTCTGAATATAATTATATATAAATTAAGTAAATTGATTGTTAATATTCTATTTCATATTGTAAATTTTGGCTATTCGTTTACAATCAATAGGTGATAGTCTTTCTAATTTGCATCGCTTGTACATATATATGAAAATAGAAAAGAGTAGGCGGTGATATAGTATGAAGAAAAAGTATATTATTATGGCTTTAGTTGTCATTCTCCTAGTATATTTAGCAAACAGCAATCCGAGTAAAGGAGAATATACAGAATGGGCAGCGAAGCAGTTTATGAAGCGTAATGATGTGAGTAAGAAGCTAGATGAAGTTCAAAAAGAGAATGAAGAGGGTCTCCTTGGCGACTTGGCATCGGCCGGTAAAAAGTTAGCGAAAAAGTATGTTGAGCCACAAGTTGGGTTATTAATTGATCATTATACGAAGCGAAATGATTATATATTCTTCTCAACATATACGACTGAGTTTGATATAGGTGAAGAACATTATAAGTACGTATGCGTCGGTTTTTCAAAGATTTTTATTCCGATTGAAATGCCGAAGAAAAAAGACGAATCTGCAAAATGATGCAGATTCGTCTTTTTCATTTTATAGAGTAATTGGAACTTCAGATACATTTTTTTCTACAAGGCGAGCTCCCTTTTTTCTTGTATTTTCATCAATGGATGAAAATACAGATGAGGCAAGGATTGTATCCATTACTTGATTTACGACTTGTGCATCGATTGGTGTGATGGGCGTATCGATAGAAAAAACGACTGTTTTTCCATCTTCTTTCGCGAAAATTAACTCTAGTACTTGCATGTGTTATTCCCTCCTTTGTATTTATCCCGCTATTTACGGGACTCGGGTCTGCTGGTTAAATTGCGGCTAATAATCAGCGGGGATGAATAAAATCCCCACTGATCCGAGTTTTACTTTATAGTTTAGAAAGATCTGATGTGCTAACAAGTTGTACAGCGTGAAGTGGTGATGCTTGTAAGGAAGCGAGAGCATGAGCTACGTTGTGTACTTGATCTAAGCTCGCATTTGTTTTAACACGTTTAAATTGTTTGCTCTTGAAAACTGTTTTGCCGTTCTTATCTAATCCGTTGTTTAAGACAAGACGTAAAGTTAAATCCATTACGATTGTTTCAATTGCCATGTGTATCACCTCCTTTCACTTTATAAATAGGGTACAAATGTCATGTTTTGGCGTGAAATTTTTTCTTTTTTTTGGTACCCTTAAAAGATTAAGAGAGGAGAATTCTGGATAATGAATCGTAAATGGTTATTTTGGATTCCTGTATTACTATGGATGGGGCTGATTTTCTATTCTTCGGCACAACCATATAAAAAGCAGGATATGCGTTCAGATATTGAACAATATGTGAATGTTGAATTTGTGAAAGAGCATTTTTCATGGGTATCTATCGATTATGGTGGAGGAACCCCTGTTAGTATTGCGAATAAAGGTGTAGGCGGATTTATTGAGTTTTTCCTTCGTAAAGGTGCTCATTTTATGGTGTTCTTTATGCTAGGTTCATTGATTTATTACGCTTTTCATCGATCAGGTCATTCGAGGAAAAGATGTTTTATATATGCCCTTCTTTTCGTTGCAGGTTATGCAACATTTGATGAAATCCATCAATGGTATACGGGGGACCGTACACCAATGTGGCAAGATTCATTGCTTGATACATGCGGCGGGTTAACGGGGATTATAATAAGTAATTGGTTTTGGAATAGAAAAAAGCGCTAATCTCATTTCGAGATTAGCGCTTTTTTTGCGGGTAGTAAAATTTCCCGTAACTGGCCTGATTAAAGTTTCACTTTATCCCGCATTAACGGGCAGTAAGACCCCCACCTCAAAATTCAGCGAAAGCAAAGGAGTTAGGGAGGTGATCAACTGCCCGTAAAAGCCCGATTGGTTCAACTAATAATCAGTGGGGATGAACAAACCCCCCACTGATTAAAGTTTCACTTTATACACCAAGTAATTCTTTTAGTTCGTCTGTTGATAGTTCAGTCATCCAACTATCGCTTGTGATGACCGCATTGTTTAGAGATTGTTTTCTTTCTAGCATTTCATCAATTTTTTCTTCTAATGTTCCTGTTGTAATGAGTTTGTGAACATGAACAAACCGTTTTTGACCAATGCGATATGCGCGGTCTGTTGCTTGATTTTCCACAGCTGGATTCCACCAACGATCGTAGTGAATGACATGGTTGGCAGCGGTTAAGTTTAGTCCTGTTCCGCCAGCTTTTAAGGACAAGATGAAAATGTCATACGTTCCATTTTGAAATTCCTCAATCATCTTGTCACGATCTTTTTTCGGTACACTACCGTTTAAGAAGAGGACACGCTGGCCGAATTTTTCTTCTAGCACACGTTTTAGCATGTTCCCCATGCCGATGTATTGAGTGAAGATGAGGCAACTTTCATTTTGATCTTTTATATTTTCGATGAGCTCCATTAATATTTTTGTTTTCATGGAGCGTTCAACGACATTTTGTGGCTCTTCTTCTTTTAAATAAAGAGCAGGATGATTACAAATTTGTTTTAGCTTGTTCAACATAAGTAATATAAAGCCGCGTCTTTCAATTCCGCTTAATCCTTCTACATTTTGCAGTGTATCTTGAACAAGTTGTTCATATAAGGAAGCCTGTTCACCAGTAAGAGGACAGTAAGCTTTTTGTTCTTGTTTATCTGGTAAATTTAATGCGACTGTTTGATCTTTCTTCGTTCGGCGCAGTAAAAATGGTGAGATAAACCGTTGAACTTGCTGGATTTTTCCTTCATCACGATCTTTTTCAATCGGTGTGACGAAGCGGCGCTGGAATTGCCCTAAGCTTCCGAGATATCCATGATTAATAAAGTCGAAAATGGACCAAAGTTCAGCGAGGCGATTTTCCATCGGTGTACCAGTTAAAGCGATTTTGTGATTTGCTTGCAAGTTTCGTACTGCTTTCGACTGTTTCGTATGTGGGTTCTTAATATTTTGTGCTTCATCCAAAATAACAGCATCCCAGCATAATGAAGTCAGTTCTTCCTCATCGAGTTGAGCCAATGCATAAGATGTTAATACAACATCTGCTGATTGAAGGAAATCTTCAAATGAATTGCCCTTATCTCTATTACTTCCGTAATGTAATTGAACACGTAAATTCGGTGCGAAACGCTCAAATTCTTTTTGCCAATTTCCAAGAACAGATGTCGGTGCTACGATTAATGCAGGGCCTTTTTTGAGATTGTTTTCTTTTATATATAGTAAGTAAGAGATTGTTTGAATACTTTTCCCGAGTCCCATATCGTCAGCTAGCAATGCTCCAAATCCAAGCTTTCGTAAATATAATAACCATTCAATACCGTGTTGTTGATACGGACGAAGTGTTGCGTTTAGTGAAGTAGGGACATCTACTTTTGGAATATCTCCAATATGAAGCAGCTTCTGGAAGAGTTCTTCATAATATCCATCTAGTTCGATTTCAATATCAGTAAACGGGCTATTATCTTCTACAATTTCCGTTTCAGCCGTATTTGATAAATGTTGCTGCAGGACATCTTTCATCTCTAGTCCGTATTTATCGGCACGGTTCATGAGTTTTCTTACTTCTTCGATAAAGGCTGGATCTAGTCGCATCCATTGACCGTTTATATTAAATAGACGTTTGTTTTGTTCAACGAGTTCGAAAAATTCGCTTTCCGATAAATCAATGCCGTTCGTCGAAATGCGCCAGTCAAAATTAACGAGCGTATTCATACCGAAGAACGATTGTGTTTGTGCTGTATTTTGCTTCAACTGAACACGTAATTTCGGTTTTGTTGCTTTTAAATTTTGCCACCATGATGGTAGTAAAATTGTAATGCCGGCTGCAAGTAATTCATTGCTTGCTTCTGTTAAGAAGTTCCACGCTTCGGTTTCAAAGAGCTCATTTCGGAACGTATCTCCTTCTTTTAACCACGGTATGAGCTTACTAAAACCTTCTTGTGTCTCTGTAATCCGTTCTTCGTAATCGTGCCATCTTTTCGGTAAGGAATCGATGTTTTCATATACATATATGCGATGCGCCCCGCGCTTTGGTGTCACAATTGTTTCAAGCTTCCACATTTCAAATTCTTCTTGTGGTTCTTGCAATCTTAGTCCGATTGTAAACGGAAGATCATCTTCAATATAACCAATTTTTCGAAGCCAATCTTCTTCATGTAGTGCTGTTTCCAATTGTCTTTTCGTAAAGTCGTAATGTTCATATAGTCTTTTGGCATCTTCCCAGCCGTCATTTGAGCGATTATCTTGTAATATGCTTTCATTAACTGCTGCTGAGAAAAGAGATGCTAATGTGTCATCTTCAATTGGTGTATTTTGAACTTTCCAAGATGGTTGTTTGGACCAATGATTCATATCTGGTACGAAGCTACCACTCGTAAAGGCATCCCATAATTCATTTGCATCTTTCGTAAGGGCTGTAATAGGTCCGTTTATTTGCATATGTGCAAATGAATTCATCGGTTTGTTTGCAATGTATTCAAAGGCTTGTGCATTTGTTAGCAGCACACCTTGTTTTCCTTCGAAGGTTGCTTCTTTTAGAGAAGTACCGTAGAAAGAAGTGGAGTGCCATGTGAATGCATTTCGTTTCCAACTTGTTACGGATAATGGAGTACCGCTGTCATCTTCTCCCCAAAGGAACCAACCTTGACTAACATGCTGGAGCCTAATTGTTACTTCAGTTTGATTGATCATCGATTAATTTTCCTTTCCGTAATTCCTCTTGTAGTGCACGCAGACGTGAATGGAGATTGGCGATGTGAATAATGAAAGCATCCCATTCATCGGTGCGTTTTAATCGTTTATATAATGTGCGTAATTTCTTTAAGTAACGAACTGCGCGTTTATATGATTTGCGATTTCGTTCTTCAATCGCCTCTACAGCAGCAAGATGGTAAAGAGGAAGTGCCGCTTCTGGCGCTTCTTTTTCAATATCTTTCAGTGGCTCTTTTAACAGTTCAATTGCTTCAAATCCATATAGGAGATGAAGCTCTGCCCATGTGCGATACTGTTTTTTCGCGAGTACGTACTGTTCATAGTTTGTGAAACTATACGGTAATAGTTCTTGTAAGATCATTTCGAAACCCGCTTGTTCATTTGTATGTGTTGCATATGTTTCATACATGATTACAAATAGGCGAACGACATCTTTTATAAAAATCGTATTTTCGTGATCTTGGATTGTTTTCTTTACTTGTTTATACGTAAAGGAAAGCCAATTTTTCGCACGATCCCACTGCATGGCACTTAATAGTTCTTCTAACCAATAGAAGTATAGACTCACAACAGAAGCAGGCTGTTTTTTTAGTAAGTCCATCGCTAGTAGATCTTCGTCATTCAAAAAGAGAAGATGGGAAGACGCTAACGCTTTGGATAGTGGATTGATTTTCGTATCGATTCGTTTTTCTTCTTCTTGTATTTTCTCTTTATTGTTTAAAAGTTCACTCCATATGTGACGATAAATGAAAAATCGCTCTTGCGTATAAGTGTCGGTAGAGAAGAATACTTCATGAACGAGACGAGCTGTTTCTTGTAAAATTATTTCAGACTCTGAAGGAATCGCTTCTGATTGTAAGTCCCGAACGATGGATTCCACTTTGTCTACAAATAGGCGAATGACATTAACAGGTTGGTGATAAGAATACGTTTTGTTTGCGTCGAATGCCTGAATTTCTTCTAATAACTTTTGAAAGCAGTAAAGTGCTGCGTGTAACCTGAATAATTCATGTATCGCAATGACACGCGGAGCTTTCCGCTCAAGTTTCGTATAGAAATCTGTAAAGATACTCATAAGAAAATACATTTGTTTATAAGTAAGCCGAGCTTGTTCTTTTTTAAATGATTCATATTCTTTTTCAAAATACGATTGCCAACTTTTATAATCGGTTTCTTCAAAAGCTGATGATTGCAATACTTGTCTTGCAGTTCGAATAGGAGGAAGGGAAGGTTTCGTATTATTTTTAAATAAAGTTAATACATCTCCTACTTGCCCGAAACTAGACGCTGCAGATAGTAATACAGCAAGCATATGCTCACATTGTGTTGGTGCGAAGCAATCACAATAACTTTCAGCGACGTTACGAATCGGAATATGAACGCTAAATACGTTGCCTTCCGCATCTACAGTTCCTGATAGTGTATAACCATCAAAGTCAACATTGTAGACAACACCACTACGATATAGGTGCCGAGCTGTAGCGACATGTTCCTGATCAGCTGTTTGCTGTGGATCTAGTCCTTGAACGAACTCATTCGCAATCATCATAATTTCATCTTTCGTAATTGAGTGTTGCAGCATAATATTCCTCCGTACACATATTTCTTTCCTTTACCATTATAAACAAAAAATGCTCAAAACAGAAAAAATGAAATTTGGATTACATAACTTGAAAATCATGGTAATATATAAAATGTTAATTTTATATATGAATATATACGTATAGGAGGAGAAATGATTTGTCAGATTTACAGACGAAGTTAGGTAGTGGAATGAATAAGTTACAAGAAGGAATAGAACAAGGGAAAATGAAGTTGCAAGTTGCACAAGAAATTGCTCAATTGAAAAAAGGAATGCAAGTGCAAATGCAGAAAAAAGCAGAGGTTCTATTAGAGGTTGGACAGCAAGTGTACGTTCAATTAAGAGGAAATGGAGTAAATGAAGCGAGCTTAAAAGAAATGATTGCTCCAGTTCAAGAATTTGATGTAGCTATTTATCAAGCAAGAAAACGCATTGTTGAATTGCAAAAACAACAAGGTGAAAAAGCTACATGTGAATGTGGTGGACCTTTATCAATAAATGATAAGTTTTGTGGTTCGTGTGGAAAGCCTAACCCGATGTTAGCAGTAGAAAATGAAGGTGAAACGGTAAATTGTATTTCATGTAATGAGCATATCGATAAAAACTCTACTTACTGTCCAGTTTGTGGAATTAAGCAAAGTGGGGAGTGAATTAAATGTATTGTCGCACATGTGGAAAACAACATGGTGAAGAAGTAAATTATTGTCCAAATGAAGGTAGTATGGAGATTGCAGGAGCTATAGATGCAATAACATTAGAAAAAGATACTGCAAAATACTGCAAAGGTTGTGGCAATGAAAATGCTCAAAAAAATTTATATTGTCAAAAGTGTGGGTATTCTTTATTTGTTGCGAAGAAAAAAGAACAATCTGTAAAATTGCCTACAATGGATGGTGCTCCTAAAGTTGAATTTAAAGCAGATAAAGCCGTTTTACAAAAAGGTTTTATTGGTGGGGCTGTTGCAAGTATTCTCATGTTAATTGCTGGTTGGATTGGTAGTTTATTATTTGCTTCTATAATAAGTGAGATGTTTAGCAAATTTGCGAAAGAATTAGATATGTTGCCGAATTTTTATTCGAGTGCAACTTCTACGATGTTAAGTTATCATTTACTTGGTTTTACAGCTAACGACGATAGTGGATTGATATTTTCTTTATCTTGGCATACTCCATTTACATTACTATTAATCATTCCATTTATTATTTTCGCTGGTACAGGAATTTGGTTAGGGAAGCAGCATGTTGCGAAAACGATTAAAGATCAAATTTTTATGGCATCAACAGTTGGTATTATTTATGGCATCTTTTTATTCATTATAAGTTTTATAGCATCACAATCTTTTGCAATTCCATTCTCAGAAGCAGGTAAGATTACGGTTGGCTATTCAGCGATTAAGAGTTTATTGAGTGGTTTTGTATGTGGGACATTATTTACCTTATTAGGATTTATTGCTCATACAAGCAAAAACAATATGGCAGCAGCATTTCAAGAGTTAATGCCATATGGAGCGTCTGTTTATTACGGTGTTTCAGCTATGATAAAAGGACTTTTAGTAACAGCAGTAGCGGTTTGTATTATGGCGTTAGTAAGTAAGGAAGATGGTATTGAACCATTAAAAGAAATAACAACTTTAAAATCTGAAAGTACATTATTAGCATTAGAGTTAACACCTCAATTATGGAGTATGGCTCATTTTGCGCCGTTAGAAGTATCAAGTCCAGCACTTAGTAAGGAATTTACTGGAATTGGTAAGAAATCAAAAGCAGATGAGAGCACACTATCGTTTTCATTTATATCAGGCGTCTCTGTAAATGGCGTAGAGCTTAGAGAGATATTGATTTCAAAAGGAGCAAATGAGGAAAGCCTTGCAGAATTTGATAAAGTGAATAACGTATTCCATTATGGTTTATTACTGCTTATTATTCCATTGTTCTTTATGTTTAGAGCGGGAAGAAAGTTAGCTAAATTACCGACTGCCAATATATATATTACATTAGCGGTATGTAGTGGTTCTTACACAATTATGATGATTGTAATGAATATGATTTCTAAGTTCCAAATTAATGTTTCAGGAACTGTAACAGGTTTATTTGGAACAAGTGGAACGGTATTATCTATGCAAAATTCATTTATATATTTAACTTTGTTTAGCTTGATTGTGACATATGTAGCAGCATTTGCTGGAATGAAATTAGCTAAAAAATAGGAGGAGAGCACGTTGAAGTTTTGTGGAACATGTAAAAAGAACGTTGCAGACCATTTAAACTTTTGTCCTGAGTGTGGGAGTAAAGTAGAAGTAATCGTTGATAACACTGCTGCTTCATATACAGAATTACAAAGTGAGACAAAACCAGTGAAAAGTAAGAGGAATTTATTTTTAATCATTGGTTTTGCTATTATTGTTATTTTATTATTTGGGGCATATAAATTTGGAGCATATAAGTTTTCAAAAGAAAAGCAAGTAAATGTAATGATTGAAGCATTCCAAAAGAAAGATATTAACGCAATTGATGAGTTTGTGAAAGCAAATGATTCAAGTTTAAAGATTAAGACAGAGGATATTAAAGCGTACATGCGTTATTTAAAAGAGAATCCTTCTTACAACAAACAATTGTTGTCTTATTTACAGAAAGAGACAGTAGATCAAAAGTTAACAAAAGATAAACCTGCATTTAAAGACGGGGAAATAGTAGAAGAGGGAAAAGAGTGGTTCTTATATCCAAAGTATAAGTTCAGCATGAAATCTTATTATATGAATGTAAGTACAACTGCAAAGAATGCAGAAATATATGTGAATGACAAAAAAGAAACAGAGCTTTCTAGTGATAAAAATTCGAAAGAGTTGGGGCCATACTTCCCAGGTACATATGTTGTAAAGGCAACGGCGAAGACAGAACTTACTGAATTAGAAACAGAGAAAGAAGTAGATTTAGCGGATGAGCAGAGTGAGAAAGTGAAAATTGATTTATCGCTTGAAGGCAAGTATGTAAGCATTTCTTCTGATGAAAGTGATGCAACTGTATTTGTGAACGGGAAAAAACGTGGAAAATTAAGTTATGGAAGTTATAAGCTTGGTCCTGTATCCACAGATGAAACAGTAGAAGTACATTTAGAGAAAACTACTGATTTTGGTGTGATGAAATCTGAAAGTATTAAAATTGGAGACCAAAGCACGTATTACTTAAAATTCCCGAAAGAAACATCAAATTCAGCAGTGGGCGAATTTGTAAAAAATCATATTTATGATAACGTACGTGCAATTTCATTAAATGATTTTAGTTTAATTGAAAATAATTATGATAAGAGCGGGAAATCGTATAAGGAAGACCGTGATTATATACAGTATTTACACAAAAAAGGAATTACAGAAGACTTATTAACGATGGAAGTTCGTAATGTAGAGCGTCAAAGTGATACGAAATATAAAGTAACGACATATGAAGAGTATCACATTCGTTACGGTGATGGATCTGTGAAGTTCAAAAGTTTTAATAACGAACATATTGTAACTGTGAATGGAAATGGAAAGATGTTGTATCATTCTCTTGGTGCAAATAATACGTTGAAATCAGAAGATGTATCTGGTCCAACTCGTTAATATGAAAGAGGCTGTTCAATATTTGAACAGCCTCTTTATTTTGTAGCTAAATCGATATTTCGTGTCAAACCGTTGATATATCGTAAGTTATGATAGATATAATTGAAAAATCGTTGATATATTGCGATTTATGATAGATATATTCGAAAAATCGTTGATATATCTTTTTTTCAATTATAAGTGCGTTTCTTTTAATATCGCTTGTACATACGGATCATGTAATATTTGCTCTATAATTGGCAACATATTTTGTTCAAATGGAATGTCGATAGGAAATGGTTTTTGAGAGCCTGGTTTTATTCCATATTGCACAATTTTGTAATGTGTATTGTTTTCAGACTTGAGCACAATTAACTTATAGCGATTATCATCGCCAGCAAGTGAGAAATCAATAGAAGTAGCGTTATATGTTACTTCATCTTTATATATGTACGGCTTTGGCGTACCAATCCAGTCTACTTTTGCTTGTACATTCATGGGCATAGCCTCCTTATATGTATTATAAATAAATAAAAGCCAGCTCTCAATAAAGAGAACCGGCTTGTAATTTAGCAGTCATTGGTTATTTTAAAATTTTCACTTTAACAGTTTTGCGTCCCCATTTTTGAGCAGCGCTATCTGATCCAAGTAAGATGTCGATACGGTTACCTTTAATTGCACCACCAGTATCTCCAGCGATAGCTTCTCCGTAACCTTCTACCCATACTTTAGATCCTAATGGGATTACTTTCGGGTCAACAGCGATCATTTTCATGTTTGGATTCGCAGTTAAATCATGACCCATTGCAGTTAATACACGGCCGCCATATGTGCCACCGTTTTCGCTCGGGTGAGCTGTATATGCTGTAGCTACAACTGTTAACTCACGACCACCAGATGGTGTGCTAGTTTCAGCAGCTTTCACAGCAGGCTTAGCAGCTGGTTTTGCTTGTGCTGCAGGTGCTTGAGCCTTAGCTGGTGCTTCAGCTTTAGCAGGAACAGTCGTTTCTTGTTTCTCAATTACAGGTGCTGTACCTGTTAAGAAAGGAACATGAACATAAGCTGTTTTCCCGTTATATTCAAATTGTAACCACTCATTTTGTACTTGGTTCGTTGTTTCGATTACATCGTCTTTCTTCAACTTTCCAAGAATTTCTGAGTTTGTGTTCGCTTCAGCACGTACGTTTAATACGTTAGCTGTTACGTAGTAGATGCTTTTTGTGAACTCTGCACTTACGAATGCGTCTTTACCGTCTAAAGTAACTTTTGACCATCCGTTCTCTGTATTTTGAACATCTATCTTATTACCGTTTAGTAATTTACCGACAACTTTTGATTCCGTAGTAGGGTTTTCGCGTACGTTTAGTACGTCTGTTGTTACAACAGTTTCTGCATTAGCAGATGATGTGAAAATCCCAAGACCAAAAACTGCTGCTGTTGCTATACCAATTAATTTTTTCATGATAGCCTCCATTGCGTTTGTTTTCGTGTCCTCATTATAGCAACAGATTTTTTCGGATTTGGGGAAAACACACAATTACAAACCATTCGTAATAAGTCGTTAACATCCTGTAATATAACAAAAAATATAGGAAAGCGTTTTTCATTCTATATGACTCATAGGTTTCTAGTTATATTCAAAATATTTAATACAACATGTTTTTTTCGACGTAAATAAGAATATTACAGGGATGTTACATGATGTTTACTAAACGATTACATTCCTTGAGTATTTTACCGTTTTATGGGTAATATAGTTATATAAACATAAACATTTTGTTTGTGAAGCTATAAACACGTGCTATATACTAGCAAAAAAACCGCATAATTGTTACAAAACGAAAGGGTTGCAAGGAAGAACTTTGCCCTTTTTTACATATGTAACACATCCTTTTTTAGGAAAATACATTCCTATCCGCGTTTTTCTCACACAATTTGACAGCAGTATTTCTAACTTGTAGCTCTTGCAGAGTGAAAAGGTTATACGAAAGGTAAGGCTGTCCATAAGAATTCGAATTGGTGAAGGTGAAAGTAAGAAAATCACCGCAAAATTATAGTTTTCTATCCGATTTTACATATCGGAATTTATGTTATTTACAAAAACGAAACCTACGAAGGGGGATTTGATGAGGAAACTGACAAAAACATTCATCGTTTCATTAACATTATGTATTGCATTTACAATTTGGGGGATTATTCCCGAATCTATTATTGGAAAAGGTAGCTTAGGAAATGTAACAACCGCAATTCAAACTGCATTAGTTAGTAAGTTTGGATGGTTTTATATTATTTCCGTTTCTATTATTTTAGGTGTATCTATCTTTTTAATTGTTTCGAAATACGGTTCTATTCGTTTAGGTAAAGATGATGACGAACCTGATTATAGTTATATGACATGGTTTGCTATGTTATTTAGTGCTGGTATGGGTATTGGCTTAGTTTTCTGGGGCGTTGCCGAACCATTAAACCATTTATACGCACCTCCGTTTGGGGATAGTGCAACTGAGGAAAGTGCGCGCCTTGCACTGCGTTTTTCATTTTTCCATTGGGGATTACATCCTTGGGGACTATATGCGTTTGTAGCGTTATGTATTGCTTACTTTACCTTTAGAAAAGGAAAAGCAAGTACGATTAGTGCGACAGTAGGCCCGTTATTTAAGGGCGGGGAACACGGGCGTATTGCTCATTCATTTGATGTGTTAGCTGTTTTCGCAACTGTGTTTGGTGTTGCAACATCATTAGGTCTCGGTGCAAAACAAATTGCAGGTGGTGTTAGTTATTTAACATCTATCCCGAACTCATTAACGACTCAGTTAGTTATTATTGCAATCGTAACAGTATTATTTATGTTATCTGCGCAAACAGGTCTTGATAAAGGAATTAAATATTTAAGTAATACGAATATTATTTTTGCGTTTGCACTTATGATTATTGTATTATTTGCGGGTCCAACAAACTTTATTATGAATTACTTCACTTCAACAATCGGTTCTTATATTCAGGAATTACCAAGCATGAGCTTCCGTTTAAGTCCATTAGACGAAGGTGGAAACCAATGGATTCAATCGTGGACAATTTTCTATTGGGCATGGTGGATTGCATGGTCACCATTCGTAGGTACGTTTATTGCTCGTGTTTCACGAGGTCGTACGATTCGTGAGTTTGTTATCGGTGTGTTACTTGTGCCGACCGTAATTGGTGCACTTTGGTTCTCTGTGTTCGGCGGTACTGGTATTCATATGGAGCTGTTTGGTGATGCACATATCTTCGACAAAGTGAAAGAAATGGGAACAGAAGTAGGATTATTCGCTATGTTCGATCAGATGGGCAGCTTTGGATCAGCTTTATCGGTTTTAGGTATTTTACTTATTGCAACATTCTTTATTACATCTGCAGACTCTGCAACATTCGTTTTAGGGATGTTAACGACACATGGTAGTTTAAACCCACCAAATCGTATTAAAATGATTTGGGGTATCGTTCTAGCCGCGATAGCTTCTACGCTATTATATATTGGCGGATTAGAAGCCTTACAAACGGCAGCTATCATTGCAGCATTCCCGTTCGTCTTTGTTATTTTCTTTATGATGGCAGCATTATTTAAAGAGTTACAAAAAGAAGGACGTATGAAGCGTCATTAATAATAGAAGGAAAAGAGCTGATTTCATATCAGCTCTTTTTTTATCCCTCTATTTGCTGAGCAGTAAGAACCCCACCTCAAAATTCAGCAAAAGCAAATAAGTCGAGCTGCTTGTAAAAGCCCGATTGGTGATGGCTAATGAAAGTTTCACTTTATATAGAAGGAATTTGAAATGCGGGTAGGGGAAATAAAATACTTTACCATATAAGTAGTATGCCTTTTATACGAAGAAAAAACGATAGGTTTCGACAATATTCGATACCTTACGAATTCTATTCGTATTTTTGTCAAAAATATGTCGGAAATGTGTTGTCACGTTTATATATATGTGCTATATTATTTCCTGTAAGCGATTTCAAATAGTTTTAAAGCGCATTCAAGGGGGACATCTAGAATAATGAAACGTTACGAAAGAAAGTGGAAGCATATTTGTTTGAAACGTGTGGCACATCGTAGTGTCCAAGAAAGCACGGAACCTAAGACTGAAACGCGCAAAGAACAGCAAGAGAAGCAATTGGTTCTACAAAAATAGCAATCACTTTTTCGTATATAAATGAAGGTCGATCGTTCGTTGGGGGATGGACGTGAAATTACTTTCAGCTAAGGGGTATTGTCTGATATATAATTTATACGGCAATAAATAAGCACAGAGCATACGGCGCTCTGTGCTTATTTTTATTTATCTTTTTTAAATCGAACTGTCTTATCCCAGCCAATGACCTGTTTCTTGCTCTTCGCACGTAAGTATAAGATTAAGCTGCGAATAAATAAGTACGTAAAGAGCTGTGCGTACGTAAAGTACATAATAACGCTAATAAAAATATTAGTCGGTGTAAAGGTTCGTTCGACACTCTGGGCACTAAATAATTGAGAAACATATGTAATATATGCGACATACCACATAAATAGTAGCGGAATGCTATATTGAATTTGGAATATCCCGAGTAGCCCAATTACAAACCAAACGTTCGAAATGATTAGGAATAGCCAAAATACAACATACACTAGAACTTGTTGTAAGGAATGGACGAGAAGTTTTCCTTTAAAGAAACTTAATGATGAGAACATTTTTTCTAAAATGTATAAATTCCCTTGGAGCCAACGTGTACGTTGTTTAATAAGGATTTTTAAATGCTCTGGTTCTTGTTCCCAAGTAACTGATTCTGGGACGATTGGTAAGAGATAACCTTTTTGTGTAATTCGTAATGTTAATTCGGCATCTTCTGCAATTGCATAAGGGTCATAGCCACCAAGCTCTTCTAGTGCAGAGCGACGAAGAAGCATGTTTGTTCCTGTCAGTGAGCCTGTTTGGAATAGTAACCAGCGTCCAGATTGCATAAGGAGCTGGAAGATTTGAAATTCTAGCGAAATCATTCGCGTCAGCCAGTTTCTTTTTTCGTTTACTGTACGAACATGTCCAACAGCCCCAACAGCATCTTCAGTTGTTTCAGCGTGCTCTACAAGCATTCGCAGTGCGTGTGGTTCAGGTTGGTTATCTGCATCGTACACACAGAAGTATTCACCATCTGAAATACTAAGGCCGTAGTTTAATACGCGTGATTTACCCTTCGGTTCACCGGACGGAACACGAATGTGACGAATGTGGGCATAAGCTTTGTCGAAATCATCGCCGATTTCAGGTGTTTCATCTTGAGAGTTATCATTTAATAGATAAATGGTTAGCTTTCCTGGATATTCAATCTTCGCCATTGCCTCTAAAGTATCTTTAATAACGACCCCTTCATTATGAGCAGGGATGAAAATATCAACGCTCGGATAATGTTCTAGCGTACGATCTTTTCGTTTACTATTTCGGTGAATTAAGCCCGCGATTGTTAAGAAAGAGTAGTAAACGAGTAAGCCAGAGAATAGAAAGGCCGTAAAAATAAGAACATATTTAATTGAAAATGTGATACTGATCCAAAAAACGAGTACGCAAAACAGAAGAAATAAAAGAAGTATAACGAGAGTCATCATAACAATGTCTGTCCTTTGTTTCCAATTTGCTCACGTGAAATTTTTATATCTCGGATTGCTTCAGCTGCAAGCCATTGCTCCATTTTTGGCTTTAGGCGGTTCATTACAATATCAGCACCAGCTTCATTTGTGTTTTGTAATAAAATAACTAGCGTATTATTATCATATTCAGCAGCAAGGTCAAAATCATTCCTTACGGTTTCAACTAATAAGGAAGCTACACGGTCCATAACACTTTCCTTCGTATATTTACTAAAGGAAGTGAAATCAAAGTAAACAATAATGCCTGTTTCGTTACGACGATTCATTGCAGTCGTTAATAACGCTTGGCGTCTCTCGAATTCTTGTCTCGTTAGTAATTTTGATTCTCCAATATATTGTTCCAACGTTCTCACACGCTCAGTCAAAGTTTTATTTTCATGAATCACTTTTTTCAATAGGTGAGTTGTTATGTATACAATGAAGAAGTTAGCTGCCATCAGGAAGTGGGTAATCATATATTGCCATTGAACTGATGTACTCCATAAATGAAGCCATGCTTCATAAAATAAATAAAATACGGAAATGATGGTTCCTAGTATGAAGAAAATAAATGCTGTTTTGTCAGCTAAAAATAAGAATAGTACATTTACGATTACGTATATTATTGTAAAAATGAGCGCATGCTCATAATTCGTCACATGTACAGTAGTAAAATAAAATACAATTTGTAGAATCCACATAGAGAGGATTTTATAGAACTTATCTTTCACAAAACTTTCCTCCTTAAAGCTATTTCATCCATAGATACTTGTAGTATGCGCAATTATTAAGAAATTGACTATGTCGTTAAATTCTTTTGAAGGGCAACAACAAGTAGTATTTCTATTTTCATCAGAAAAATAAAAAGATCTAAACATTATTGTATCATAATGTTCTTATATTTGGGATAAGGTGGTTGATAGATATATATAATACGTTTGGATTGCATGAAAAAAGTCTTCTCTTGGAGAAAGAGAAGACTCTATATAAGTTTATAGGAACATCATACCTGCAACTGCTGCGTTTAAGAAGTTCGCTAATGTACCAGCGATAACTGCTTTAATCCCTAATTGTGCAATTTGTTTACGGCGAGTAGGAGCTAAAGTTCCTGTTACACCTAATTGAATTGCGATAGAAGAGAAGTTTGCGAATCCACAGATTGCAAATGTTAAAATTAGATTTGTTTTGTCAGAGAACTCTGCCATGTGTGGCCCTAAGTTTGCGTATGCAACGAATTCGTTAATTGCAAGTTTTTGACCGATAAAGCTTGCTGCTTGTACAGCTTCACCTGGAGAAACACCGATTAAGATTGCAAATGGTGATAATAAGTAACCGAAGATTAAATCAAGGCTAAGTTTAATATCGAACCAAGAACCAACCCATCCTAATAATCCATTTAATAAAGCGATTAATGCGATGAAAGCCATTAACATTGCTGCTACGTTAATAACAAGTTGCATACCTTCAGATGCACCGCGTGCAGCTGCATCGATAACGTTTGCATCTTCACGTTCTGTAGAAAGTTCAACGTTATTATCTACTTTTTCTGTCTCTGGCATGATTAGTTTTGCAATTAATAAGCTTGATGGAGCTGCCATAATTGCAGCTGCTAATAAGTGCTCTAACGGAATACCCATTGCTGCATAGCCGACAAGAACGGATCCAGCGACAGCTGTCATACCGCTTACCATAATAGTGAAGAATTCACTATTTGTTAAGCGTGCTAAGTAAGGTTTAATTAAAATTGGAGCTTCAGTTTGTCCTAAAAATACAGTCGTTACTGAGTTTAAGCTTTCTGCTTTAGAAGTACCAAGAAGTTTACTTAATGCACCACCAACGACGCTAACAAATTTCTGCATAATACCGAAATGATATAAGATTGCTACTAATGAACTAATAAATACAATTGGAAGTAGTGCTTGAATAAAGAATACAAATCCCCAAGGTCCTTTTGCGTTGACTAAATCCCCAGCAACGAACTTAATTCCCTCGTAAGAAAAATTAATTAATCCTTGAACACCGTCAGCAGCGTGTTTTAAACCTGCTTTACCAGCATCCCATCGTAATACGATAAATGAAAATGACATTTGTAATGCTAGCGCAATTAAAATTGTGCGCCAATTAATAGCTTTGCGGTTGGAAGATAGTAAGAAAGCAATTGCTAATACTCCAATCACGCCGCCAATTCCCCATAAAAGATTCATGCAGTGTATGCTCCTTCCTCATAGTAAAAAAAGTGTATAAACCAGTTGTCTATACTTTTGCGAATATACATCTTAAGTAACTTATCATAATGGACATCGGAGGTCAAACGTCTAACGAAAAGTTTAAATAAAAAGAAAATTCTTCAAAAAAACACATATGAAATGAATGGACATGAAATAGGTTATGTTTTTTATGAGAATATATACATTATGATAACGTTATGGATTATTTTTGCAGAATAAAGTGTATGAAATGGAAGAATAGATACATTATTTTTATAGAGAGAAGGTAGGAGAAAGGGAGTAATATGTTGAACTCATAGCAAAAAGCCTTCTAGTAAACTAGAAGGCTTGGAAACTATTAATTAAGGTGCTTTCGTGTATCCTAAGAAGTGGCTCTTCCAATAAGAGTTACTTAATGAAGCGATTGCTACACCTTTATCTCCAGCTTGGATAAATGATCCGCCCCCAAGGTAAATACCCATGTGAGAAGGACCTGATTTATAAGTGTTTTGGAAATAAATTAAGTCACCTGGTTGTGGATTTGAAGTTTGTGGTAGGCTACTCCAATATCCCGCAACACTTTGACGGCTAATGTTATGACCAAATTTCTTAAATACGTGGTAGATGTAGCCACTGCAGTCTACGCCGTTAGCAGAAGTTCCGCCCCAAACGTATGGTACACCTTGCATTGATTTTGCATATGCAAGTACGGAAGAACTGTCGCCACTATTATTGCCTGTATTATTATTGTTGTTATTGTTTTGATTGTTATTTTGGTTATTGTTAGGCTTATTATCTACTGCGCCTCCAACTGGTGTTTTAGATAGGTAACGTGTTCCGATATAACCATTTTGACCGTTGTAGTTAATTTTGCTCCATCCAGAGTTTTCAGAGATTACTTGAACCTTCTGACCTTGTGGAAGTGCGCCTATGATTCTATAATTTGTACCTTCGCCGCTACGTACATTTAGTGCAGAAGCATTAATGTAATAGTCGCCAATTGCACCTTGGTTAGGTTTTTCAGGTTGTTTTGGTTGCTCAGGAGTAGTAGTGCCACCTTTAACGAATTTTACAAATTCGCTACTAACAAAGCCTGTTTTTCCTTGGTAATTTACTTTAAACCAACCGTTTTCAGATCCAACTACGTTTAATGTTGTACCGTTTAAAACGCCACCAATTACACTATGGTAAGCGGCAGGGCCTGTACGAACACGTAAAGATGTAGCGTTAACTACGTAAGAACCACCAGTTTGAATAGTTCCATTATTATTGTTTTGCTCTTGTTTGTTGCCTTCTGTAACGTTTTCGTTAGAACCGCCTTTTGTTACGTAGTCTTTGCTTATATAAGCAGTTTGTCCTGCGTAATTGATTTTGAACCAATCTTGAACTTCGCCGACAACTTGTACTACTTGTCCTTTTTTGACAGAACCTACAGTTGTGTGAGAAGTGCTAGGACCTGTACGAACGCGAAGGGAAGATACATTTACTGTATAGTTTCCGCTTGCTGGTTTTACTTCTTGGTTGTTATTATTCGTATTGTTGTTTGAAGAACCCCCATTAGAAGAAACGCCAGATACGAATTCGCCACTTACATAACCTACTTGTCCATTATGGTTAATTTTCACCCAACCATTTTCTTGTCCAATTACGTTTAATGTTTGTCCTTCATATACACGTCCAGAAACAGAACTAGATGTGTTAGGAGCTGTACGTACACGTAATACATCAGCAGTAACTTTATTGTTTCCACCTGTGCTTACATTGTTGTTTGCTGCTCCACTTTTTGATACAAATTCGCCACTAACAAAGCCTGTTTTTCCGTTAATGTTAATTTTGAACCAACCATTTTCTTCGCCAATCACGTTTAATGATTGACCGTTATAAACGCGTGAGATGATGTCGTGAGAAGTGCTTGATCCCGCACGAACATGTAAGACGCTCGCGTTTACCTTATAAGATGAGCTGTTTGACGCAGAAGCTTGGACAGTTGTAGCAGCTTTTTGTGTATTTTGTTCAGGTGCAGCTTGAACACTATCAAGTGTAGGTGCTGCTCCTCCTGCTACAGACACTGCCGCAAGACCGGCAAGATACTTTTTCATAATTTGTCGATTCCTTTCTGTCTGTAATGTAGTGAAGAAATATTTACCAACTGTTAAAAATTCTAAAGAGCATGTCGATTACTGTCAAGACTTATATAGGAATCTGAATATGACAAAAAGATTACAAGAAAAAATCAAGGCATAAATTTACACCTTGATTTCCATTTAAATGCATATATTGAATATGAAAGGACAGAAATTATTCGTGTTTAAGAAGATGACATATTGGATTGTAACAAGATTTTATTAAAAGATTTTTGCAGTTTTTTGGTGATAGGTCCAACTTGCCCATCTTGAATCGCGGTTCCATCAAGGTGGGTCATTGGTAAAATTTCAATCGTTGTGCCTGTGAAAAAGCATTCATCTGCTTGATAAACGTCACGAACGCTGAAAAGTTCTTCCTGTACAGGTATGTGAAGAGTATTCGCTAAAGAAAGGACATATTGACGAATAATGCCATTTAAAATAAGGTGATTGGCTGGATGTGTGTAAAGGGTTCCGTTTTTAATTAAAAAGAAGTTGGAATGACTTCCTTCCGTTACAATACCATTCCTTACGAGAAGTGCCTCTTTACAGCCTTTCCGTTCAGCTTTCGTAGCAGCTAGTACGTTTGGTAATAAATTTAATGATTTAATGTCACAGCGTAACCATCGAGTATCCGGTTCTGATATAGCGCGTATACCATATTCGATCCATAACGCTGGTCTTTCTTTTTTTGTAATATAGGCATAAATTGTCGGAGGGTTGTCATATGAAAATATATGTGTGCGAGCTTGTACACCGCGAGATACTTGCAAATAAATTGTGCCATCTTCGTGGAAATGGTTTCTTTCAATTAATTTGTAAAGTAAAGTGATGAGTTCAGCTTTTGAGAAAGGGAGCGATAATTCTATTTCTTCCATGGATCGATATAATCTCGTTATGTGCGGATCTAATAAGTGAAAGTTCCCTTTATATAGGCGAATAACCTCGTAGACACCATCTCCGAACTGCAAACCTCTTTCTTCAAGTTCTATGTACGTTTGTTGTTTTGTTGTATCAATAACTTCATCATTCCAAAGTACAAATTTTTCGTATGCCAATTTCCGTCCCATCCTTTCGTAAGTACGTAAGTAACGTGAAACTTTCATTCATGCGAGATAAGAATCACTATAGTAATTTTTATGTAAGTAATTCTCTACATATGCCCGTAAATGCCCGATTGGTGAGGGCTGATTAAAGTTTCACTTTACAGCATTTTGTATATACAAATTCGAAAATAAGAATGAGAATCCTGCTTTTAAATAAAAAAAAGCAACATTCTTATGGAATGCTGCACAAGGAGGGTAGCTATCTTTCATAGGGACATTGTCTCGTTGAATGCTTTGTGTATGGAAACAAAACATGTTGAAAGACAATTATAAGAAAGTAGAAACAAAAGATTTACACATTTCTTTAAGGGATCTTACGAAAGATGAGAGATAAGAAATATGTAGAACCTTGTTTACATATTTTATTATAGAGATTCTCCATTAACACTATGTGAATATTTGGTAAAGGTTATGTAATTTTAAAGTTAATGAATATAAGTAGTTGTATGGAAGAAAATAAAAAAAGAGGCTGAGATTACTCAGCGCTCTTCTTTTCTTCTTTAATAGCTGTTTTTACTTCACCAGTTTTGATCTTATTACTTTCAGAGAAGCGAAGTAAGTCACCTTCAATGATTTTATCAGACATGTTCAATTCATTTTGGGCACGATCAATTAGTGGTTGAGATTCTTCTTTCGGTAATTGTACAACTTCGCCAGTAGCACGGTCGTAGAATGTACTGTTTGTGTACATGTATTTATCTGTAACGAAGCTACCGTCACGAAGAACAACAAATCCTTTATTATCAGGTGAGAATACATCATGACCGAATCGAACGTCATTTGTAGAATCTACACCAAGTAAGTTTAGAATAGTTGGTTTAATGTCAATTTCACCAGTTGGTTTCGAAATTGTTTTACCTTCTTTTTGACCTGGAACGTGAATAAACATCGGTGTTTTTTGTAAGTTCATATGGTCAAATGCAGTGATTTCTTCTTTTCCTAAGAACTGTGCCATTGCACGGTTATGGTTTTCAGAAATACCGTAGTGGTCACCGTAGAATACGATTACTGAGTTGTCGTAAATACCTTCTGCTTTTAGACGCTCAATAAAGTGTTTCATTGCTTCGTCTAAGTAACGAGCAGTTACCATGTAACGGTCAAATACTCCATCACCAGAATTATATTCGTCGATTAATTTTGTACTGTCATCGTAAGTGAATGGGTAATGATTCGTTAAAGTAAGGAAGCGAGTATAAAATGGTTGCTTCACTTCTTTCAACATATCAATAGATTGATCGAAGTATTCGATATCTTTTAATCCCCAGTTTAATTTTGTTTCCGGCGTAATCTTGTAATCAAGCTCGTTGTAGTAACGATCATAACCAAGTGCTGGATACATAATGTTACGGTTCCAGAATGTTGCGTTGTTTGCGT
Organism: Bacillus sp. 5mfcol3.1; assembly: GCF_900114335.1. Classification (NCBI taxonomy): domain Bacteria; kingdom Bacillati; phylum Bacillota; class Bacilli; order Caryophanales; family Bacillaceae; genus Bacillus; species Bacillus sp. 5mfcol3.1. Next base: position 71,877 of record NZ_FOST01000009.1, read on the forward strand.
GGAATACCGACGTGTGATACCCTTGCTGACGTAAAATTTCTGGAGTTGCTGTATATTCATTGTTACCGTGTGTGAAGAATACAGCACCGCGGTCTAGTGGATATAAAGAAGTATCTACTAGGAATTCAGCATCAGATGTTTTACCTTGCCCAGTTTGATGGAAGAAGTTATCAAAGTAATAACTTTCTTTCGTAAATTGGTTTAAAAATGGTGTAACTTCTTGTCCGTTAACTGTTGCGCCAATTAAGAATGTTTGTAATGACTCAAGAGAGACAACAATTACGTTTTTCCCTTTTGCAGTACCGAACATATTTGGATCTGGTTTACTTTGTGTTGTTTTCACGTAGTTTTCTGTTTCTTGTAATTTACTACCGTCAGCGAATGCTTTTTGTGAACTTGATTTCGCTTGTAAGCCAAGATCGTATACTTGGTGTACATATAATCCTAAGTTTTTAACAAGCATAACGCGGTCGAATGAACGTGTTAATAGTTCTGGGCGTTCAGCTTCTGCAAGTCCTAAGTTTGCGAAGAAAATAGCAACTGTTGATACGAAGTATAGGGAACGCATCGGGCGTGCTACACGCTCTGTAGGTGCAAAGTTTTTCATTTTCTTCAATAGAACGAAGAATATGATAATGTCTGCAAATGCAAGAATAATTTTGTAGTTAAATAATTCTTTCACACTAGAACCTAAACTTCCGAAGTTAGATGTTTGTCCGAGTACTGGTAAAGTAACGAAGTCATTGTAGAATCCGTAGAACATTACGTTACCAACAAGAACGATTGTTAAGATAAAATTAATTCCAAGTGCTATATAGTTACGTTTTTTCCCTTTTGCAAATAATGCAAGACCAACAAGCAGTAATGATGCTGCTAATGGGCTAAGGAATAAAATGAATTCTTGCATGAAAGATTCAAGTTTTAAATCAAAGCTTGTGCGTGTAATAATGTAAGTTTTCAGCCATAAGGCTAATGCTACGAATACAGTGAAACGCACATTTTGAAATTGTGATTTCAAGGTTTCTTTCATTCATTTCCACCCTTTCTCTATCAGGCTTGGTCGATTTTGGAGCGAAAAATGCTAAAATAAAAAATACATAGTTTTCTTGGCCATAATTAAAGGTTCTATATTCACCCATATACGACTATAACTATGCATACCCTTTTGGTTTCTTTTGTTGCTCATAAGCATAACGTCATTTCTGTATTATACAACAAAATTCATTTCTGAGAAACACTATAACATTTTACATTTTTTGTATAAGATTTGTCACTACCAGAGAAAACTTTAACATTCGTTTATATGTCCGTCAACTAGAAAATATAACAAAGATAGAGCAGAATGTTAAGTGGAAGTGAAAATTTTCTTTGTTGAGAAATAAGAAACGAAGATGGGTAAGGGTTATCTAGAAATCTATTATATGAAGGAAATTGTGTAAAAATTAACGAACACTTGTTCTTTTTTAGTTTGTTTGTTACAATGAAAGTTCATTGATAGGTTTTGTGTAATTTCTATGAACTTTTACTGATAACATATTGTAGCTTATTTCTTTTTAAAAATAGGGAGGCTTTTACATGAAACAAAAATTTTCAGTTGAAGCGTTTTGGAAGAAAGTAAAACATGTTGCAAAGCAAGCAGGGCAGTCGGTCATTTATACAAGTTTATTACTGTTTTACGTTTTGCAAAGACCCGATGTTCCAAAACGAGTGAAAATTATTGTAATTGGAGCACTTGCTTATTTTATTGCACCGATTGATGCGATTCCAGATTTCATTGCTGGAATTGGCTATACGGATGATTTAGGGGCGTTAACGGCCGCACTAATACAGGTGTCGTTATACGTCAATGAAGATGTGAAAGATAAGGCACGAGTGAAGTTGGCAGAATGGTTTGGTTCGGATATAGACACAACATTTATCGATCAGAAATTAGGTCAATAGGTGAAACCTGTCATAAGGTGACAGGACGAACGTAAGCGAGGAAGTGCATTATGCCATCAGGAAGAACGCATACGAAAATAAACTTAATATCCCTTCCGGTTGTTTTGTTTTTGCTTTTTTCGTATGGATTAACAAATTTTGATTTTTTATTAACTTTTGCAATTGGTTTTTTAGTAGGTACTTCATTTTTAACACCGGATTTAGATACGTACAGTAATGCTTATAACAAATGGGGTTTCTTACGTATATTTTGGTATCCTTATAAAAAAGTAATGCCGCATCGATCTTTCTTTACGCATACGATTATACTTGGTGATGTGATTCGTATTGCGTACATGTTAATCGTCTTTTCTCCATTTTTATTCCTATTAAATGTAATCGCACTGGATGGTAATTTAATAGAAATTGCGAAGAAACATGAGGTTGAAATTGTAACATTCTTAATGGGAATTGTTGTGGCAAGTACGCTCCACATTATAGCGGATAAAGTGAATACACGCCGAAAGAAAATGATGAGAAAAAAGAAGAAACGCAGAAGATAAAGTGAACGGAAAAGGACCCTTGCAATTTGCAAGGGTCCTTTTTTAAACAAACGTTTGTTTCAAATTAAGCTTTCAGTACTTTAATTCCTTTTACAATGTTCCAGATGAAGTAGTATAAGCTGATGATTCCGCAAATAGCTAAGACAATCATTGATCCAATTCCAAGTGTTACATCTGGTTGATCAGATCCAAGACCCATAATTCCTAAAATAGTTAAGCCAATGAATGTAGCGATACTTGGAATGATGTGTGTCCATAGAGCACGTTTTGCATGTGGTTTTGTTTCAGCGTCTCCTACAATCCAAACGATAATAGGGAATAAGATAGGGGCAAATAGTACACTAAAGTATGATAACGCAGCTAATATTTTATTTCCGTTCATATATATCACCTCATGAATAATTTCTGTTGTTATACTATTATTATGCAATAATTTTGGCAAACTTCCTATCGATGAACATTACAAGAACGTGACGATTTTGTAAGATTTCCTGTTAAATAATAAAATTTTCAAAAAAATCTTTTTTAATAGAAATTGTTATGGTACAGTATAAATGAAAGTTGTTGAAAACGTTTTCTTAAACGTTTTTTTATTTTTAGACTTAAAGGTATGATGACCTGATAGTCTATTGATAAGGTTGTATTTATTTAAAAGGGGATTCTTTAGGGGGAGAGGACAATGAACACATGGACACAAGTTTATGATCCGTTCGGTAATATTTGGATTTCAGCAGCAGTAGCACTTATTCCGATTATCTTTTTTTTCTTAGCTTTAGCGATTTTTCGCATGAAGGGGTATGTGGCAGGATTTATTACAGTTGTACTTACAGTTTTAGTAGCGTTATTCGCTTATAAAATGCCGTTCACGATGGCAATGGCAGCGACCGGATATGGTTTTTTATACGGATTATGGCCGATTGCTTGGATTATCATTATGTCGGTATTTTTATATAAAATTTCTGTAAAAACAGGTCAATTCGATGTGATTCGTGCATCGGTATTATCGATTACGAACGATCATCGTCTACTCGTTATTTTAATTGGATTTTCATTTGGAGCATTTTTAGAAGGAGCGGCAGGATTTGGAGCACCAGTAGCGATTACAGCAGCGCTTCTTGCGGGGCTTGGGTTAAATCCTTTATACGCAGCAGGTCTTTGTTTGATTGCAAATACTGCACCAGTGGCGTTCGGAGCGATGGGAATTCCGATTACAGTTGCTGGACAAGTAACGGGTATTGATCCACATAAAATTGGACAAATGGCTGGACATCAATTACCGTTCCTATCATTATTTGTTCCATTCTTTATCGTATTTTTAATGGATGGATTTAAAGGGATAAGACAAACGTGGCCTGCGTTACTTGTAGCGGGTAGTTCATTTGCAATTACGCAGTTCATTACAGCGACATTTTTAGGGCCGGAACTTCCGGATATTACATCGGCACTTGTAAGTTTAATTAGTTTAGCGCTGTTCTTAAAAGTTTGGCAGCCGAAAGAAATCTATCAATCCGAGCAAGCAAATAGTGAAGTAGCAGCAACAACGACAGCAGCATCGATGCCGAAATTAACGTTTGGAAAAGTAGTAAAAGCATGGTCTCCATTTATCGTATTAACGGTTATGGTAGTCATTTGGAGCCAAAGTTTCTTTAAGGCATTATTCGCTCCAGGAGGGGCTTTAGCAAGTCTTGTATTTAAGTTTGAAATTTCAGGTCTGCATAATCTAGTAATGAAAGCAGAGCCGATTGTAAATAAACCAACGCCTTACGAGGCAATTCTGAAGTTTGATGTATTATCAGCAACCGGAACGGCGATTTTAATTGCTTGTATCATTTCCATGTTTATTTTGAAAATGAATGTAAAAGATGCAGTAGTGACATTTAAAGAAACGTTAAGTGAATTAAAAATGCCAATTCTATCAATCGGATTCGTACTAGGGTTTGCATTTATCGCAAACTATTCTGGTCTATCTTCTACGTTAGCGTTAGCACTAGCAGGAACTGGCGGACTATTCCCGTTCTTCTCGCCTTTCTTAGGCTGGATTGGCGTATTCTTAACAGGGTCTGATACGTCTGCGAATGCACTGTTCTCGAATTTACAAGCCATTACAGCGCAGCAAGTCGGCGTATCTGAAGTGCTTCTTGTTGCAGCAAATACAACAGGCGGTGTAACAGGTAAAATGATTTCTCCGCAGTCGATTGCGATTGCTTGTGCAGCAGTTGGTCTTGCTGGAAAAGAATCGGATTTGTTCCGTTTTACAGTGAAGCATAGTTTGTTCTTCGTAATTATTGTTGGTATTATGACTTATGTTCAGGCTTATTATTTAACGTGGATGATTCCATAAACAACAAAAGAAATAAACTTTTAATTTTCCAAATTATGGTGTATGATGGAAAAGTATTGAAAATTAAATCAGTGATAAACTAGGGGTGCCTAACGTATGCGTAGGCTGAGAGAGAAGCGCGTGAACTTCTTAACCCCTTTGGACCTAATCTGGCTCGTACCAGCGTAGGGAAGTTAACGGCTTTACATAATGATGTCTTTATGAGCCAGGTCCTTATTTTTTTATGGACCTGGCTCTTTTTATGGAAGATGCGCAAATTGGGAATACCGACAGTAGTGGATAGGGTTGTTCAACAAGCAATCAGTCAAGTGCTTGGTTCAATATTTGAAAAACAATTTAGCGAATCTAGTTACGGCTTTAGACAAGGGCTCTTTTATGTTTGTATTTCGGAACTTCATCATATTTCTCTAAATAATAAGCACGGTAAGTAGCTTCACGAAGTTGTACAGAGTTGGCAGCTTCAACCATGTAATAACGAAGATACTG
>NZ_FOST01000043.1:0-3067 GCF_900114335.1 Bacillus sp. 5mfcol3.1
GCATCACAAGCTCATAGTGTTAAAACTTTTGATGGAAAAACATACGAACTGAAAGGCACCATCGCAATTGAAAATAGCACAGGAAGCATTGAAAAGGTGGCTCAAATTTATTATCAAGTGCGCTCGGTTAGAGATGAACATCAAAACTTAATTGCCAAACGAAAAAATAAACATGCGGAATTAGTAGCTGTAAAACAAAAGTGTAAATAAAAAAAGCGATTTTGAAGTGTGCTGAGAACATAGCACAAAGTAAGTTGTTCTTTGACAATTTAGATATATATTGTGTACCTCTTCCTTTCAGTAAAGATGTAGAAAGGTGAAATATACAATATATATGCGTGCCTCCCCTCAAAAGGTCACTAGAGGGGTTAGGTATACGATTATCGTTAGGTGAGTAAGAACGTAAAACTCATCTGTGACCACTGGGAAATACATTGTATCAAAAATCTGTTTGCGCTAGTGATCGTGAGGAATATCCCATTTTGACATTCTGAAGAAGCGATGAGCCATACAAACAGTAGATACATAAGGTTCTACGTTCATGCCAAAATACGTAGTGCAGTATTGGGCATATAGAGGCTAGGTCGGGGTTAGTTTCTATACGCATGCCAATACAGGGTTCGTCATTCCAGCCATAAATGATGTTTCCATTTTCTATCCCACTTTCCTTTAAATGTTATAAAATAAAGACAGATGTTGAAGTTTAAATGTGTCTCATCACACTTCAAAATCGCTTATACAAATATGACATAGGGAGGAAAATACATGAGTCGAAAAGGGTGGGTCATTTCCGCTGTTGTTGGACTGTTAATTGCAATTGGTATTGGTTCAACATTTGTCTTTAGTTCGGGAAAAGGGGAAATAATGGAACTTAGTCCGTTAGAAATGAAGAAGTTCATGAGTGAAGATGGCACAGGTTTTGTTATGTTAAGCGCTGACAAGAAAAAGCGAGAAGATTGGCTTCATTTTGTAAAAAAAGTAGCTAAACAAGAAAATGTTGAAGTACACGAGTTAGATGAAGAACGTGAGGATATACCAGGTACCAGCAATCCACATGATTGGGGGCTATCTCAAAGACGAAGTTCTCTTGCGTACTATGAAAAAGGAAAGCCGAAAAAAGATATTAAGCTGTCAGAAATTAAAGCATCAGAGCTTGAAAAAGAAATTAGTTTTTTTGTTAAAAATTGCAAAGAACAATATCAGAAGTAATCACATAATCATTGAAAGACCTGTGGTGTGATGTCAAGTAGGTATTTTAGTACTTGAACTATTAAATCTAGTATTACAGCTTAAAAAAGGCAATAGGAAACTAGACCATCAACCAATTGTGAATTAATGGTATTTAAAGGAAAGGAAAGATGTCGCTAGATATCATCTATCAACGCCCCTTCCAGGCGCGTAAATTTGGTTATTGCGTAGTAGCGCATCAACCAAACGCACAAATTTTCTTGCAGTTAAGACGAGGGCACGTTTGTGCTTATGTTTAGGCACTTCTGCAGACTTTTTCGTATAATAATCACGATATTCAGGTACATGACGTCTTACGGAGTTGGCGGCTTCAACTAGGTAATAATGTAAGTACGGATTTCCTGATTTTGTTAAGGATGTATTTTCTGCAGTAAAGCGACCAGACTGGTATTTTTTCCAGAAGAGGCCTGCATATTTTGCGATACGTGTTTCATCGGCAAAGCGGTCAATTTGACCAATCTCAGCGACAATACCTGCCGCGAATACAGGACCTACACCAGGAATACTGTCAAGGGTTTGCGGTAACGTTGACATCAAACTTTCTATACCTTTCTCAATCTCCTTAATTTGAGCTTGATAGGTGCGCATAATCTGAATAGAGGTGCTTAGTAAGAGATCAATAGAATCTTCTACGACTTTGCTTAATCTATACGAACCTTTAACAGCTTTTTGGATGGATTTCGCTACGTCTTCTGGATTACCAAAACGCTTTTTTCCTTTTTCCTGAAGGAAAAAAACGAGCTCTTGTAAAGGCATTTGAGCCATTTCTTCTAAACTAAATCGTTCTAGAAATAATTCCATCATGGCATTTCCGAATACAGAGGATTCAACGTCTTGAGTAAATTGGCTGCATTTCAATCCTAGGTGTTGAAGAAAATGTTGTTTTTCTTTCGTCAAAGCATGTACGAGTTGATAGCGAGAACGAGTTAATTGTTGTAAGGCCATATATTGTTCTTCTTTTACAATAGACATCGTATGGCGACCAAAACGAACATAGTCTGCAATGACAAATGCATCAATTGTATCGGTTTTATCCATTTCCGGATAGCTTTTTTTAAAATTTGAAATTTGTTTTGGATTAATCATAAATACCTGAGAACCGTAGGTTCTAAGTTCCTTGTCATTATGAAGGAACATGGCTGGGTGGTAGCTATAAATTGATGTAGATTCTAATCCAATCTTAATGATTTTACAATTGGATTTAGAAGCTGTGTCTAGAATTTTTTTCTTTAAAATCAAAGCGCCAGGTAAATCATTTGTAATAGTGAATGATTGTAAACAATCCCCTTCACCATTTAAAAAACAAATTTTCGCATCTTGAGAGCTCACATCTAAACCTACAAATAATTTCATGAGAAAACTCCTCCTTTCTTTTAGAATCACTGGAAACTTTCTTGGACGTCTGGGGATATCCCTAGTGTGATCGCTGACCAACATCCTCGTGTATAAGAACTTATTCTTACTCCAAAAGCCGCCCTAGCGCTACTAACAGCTAGGTTTGAAGTAAGGGGAACAGCCTGTGAGTAGGAAGCATAAAGCGAACACTGGGAAACAGTCTTTCCTTGTAGTTATATCTACAGGTGGTGAAGGAATTGTCCCAAATGATCCTTACTTTCATTATCTAGGAATATCCTCGGACGTCCAAGAAAATATAGATTAAATATGTCCGACAAAAAGTAATTAAACATAATATACGAGGTGGTGATATAGTGGCGATTACACAGAGGGAATTAAAAAAAGAAAAAGATATGGTAGCAAACCTATTAAGAGCCAATGGTCAGGATTATAACCATTGGCTTCATTTACATCATCAGAAATA
>NZ_FOST01000008.1:0-128729 GCF_900114335.1 Bacillus sp. 5mfcol3.1
GCCGGCTTAGCTCAATTGGTAGAGCAACTGACTTGTAATCAGTAGGTTGGGGGTTCAAGTCCTCTAGCCGGCATCATTTAGGGGCATAGTTTAAAGGTAGAACTGAGGTCTCCAAAACCTCCAGTGTGGGTTCGATTCCTACTGCCCCTGTAAAGTATATGGGCCTATAGCTCAGCTGGTTAGAGCGCACGCCTGATAAGCGTGAGGTCGATGGTTCGAGTCCATTTAGGCCCACCATATATTATTCCGCAGTAGCTCAGTGGTAGAGCTATCGGCTGTTAACCGATCGGTCGTAGGTTCGAGTCCTACCTGCGGAGCCATGGCCCGTTGGTCAAGTGGTTAAGACACCGCCCTTTCACGGCGGTAACACGGGTTCGAATCCCGTACGGGTCATACAAAAAAGAGTCAGCATTATGCTGGCTCTTTTTTATTTTGTTGATCCTTTTTATCATGTTACTTTCCAGAAATAAATAAAGGAATTTTGGAAAAGCTATGGTATGTATAAAAAGGAGGAAATAAATAATGACACGAGTTAGAGACTTAATGAGTACCCATATTGTACATTGTACATCGCTAGACAATGTATATGAGGCAGCTGTAAAAATGAAGGAAGAATCGGTTGGGTTAATTCCTGTTGTTGAAAATGAGCAAGTTATTGGGCTTGTTACTGATCGAGATTTAGTTGTTCGAGGGATTGCTGAAAAACATCCTGGATCTAATAAAATTACAAATGTAATGACAACAAATATTATCTCAGTTTCTCCAAATGATTCTATTGAAAAAGCTACAGAGCTAATGGCACAGTATCAAATTAGACGGTTACCAGTAGTTGATAGTGGTCAGCTTATTGGCATGTTAGCACTAGGGGATTTAGCTATAAGGGAATCGGCAGATGATCAAGCTGGATTTGCCTTGAGCGAAATCTCAGAGCGTACAGAGTAAATTGAAACTTTAATTAACCGAGATTTTAATGGTCACTCATAAAGAGCTAAATTATATATAAAGTTCAGATGCATTATTCTAGTATATATGGATTAAACTAATATGTTAGCGTGATGTATCTGAGGCATTATATAATAAGTATATGGTTAATAATTTCCACAGTTTTTTTAAATTTGTTATTCTTCATTTTTAATAAGAGAAAAGATGATATACTGATAGATATAAGTATTATGAGAGATTTTGAATATAACAATATTAATTTTTAGTGGTACGATAATAAATTAATATTTCCTACATAGATGAAAAGGGAAGGGGAATTATATGAAGGCTGTACAGGGCGATCCAAATTGGAATTTGGTTACAGATACATATATAGAACCAAATAATTTTGCTGAATTATTTTCTTTGCTTGTACCTTGTCACCCAAAAGGTGAGGGGAAAGAACGAACTATATTAGTATGGAAAGAGAAAGAATTTTATAAAGAAGAAAATTTAGCGGCATTTATCGTATATGGCATGAATAAAGTAAAGAATTTACCGCAGTTTCATAAAGATGAAATTCCAACTTTAGTGCGTATTCTTCGCTTATGCCAAGAGATTGGTTGGTATGAAGAGGCAAATGCTTTTATGATAGCACAAGGATTAGCTGAGTTTGTTCATACTTCATTGGAATATGAAACATGGGATCTTTTGACGCAATCAGTTGCTTTAAACTATTTAATTATTAAATATCGTATAGGTGAATTGACAGATAGGGATATTGAAATTTGGGATAGAGTTAAATTTAATGAGAAATGTATAACCGATTGTAAACATTTATTATCTCATAAAGAAGTATTGGAATTTACATTCTTTTATATGTGCAAGAGAGCGAAATCATTATCAAAAGAGCAATTAAATAGTGATATGATGAGTTTAGCAATGTATTGTAATACTTTCGTATATGATTTATATACACATGATTTATTACGGAAATATCGTAAGTGTACAGATTTCCTATCATATTATGGACCTAGTCAGGCAGTTTTAGCATGTCAAAGAGCTGTATTATCTCAAATTTCCGATCGCTTAGACCCATTAAAGACAACACATGTAGATGATTATTTATATGTAATGAAAGAAATGATGGAGCATATGACGATAGGAGTAATGGATCGATACGGTCATTTTATTGGAAAGCTACTATCTTATGTGCCATTTTTCGAGATGATACAAGTTCCACAGCATGCATATTATTGTGAAGAATTACTGTATATTTGTAAGGGCATTGAATATAAAGAAGAAACACTACGCAATTATATATTTATACAATTACATGATTGTTTACCATCATTCTTTAGGCTATTTCTTAAAAATAAGCGTTACGCAACGATTCATGATATTCTTTTCTATTGGTGCGATGACGAACAACGAATGAGCTTAGAGAAAAAATATAATCTGAGCTTTATTTATGAAAAATATGCTTGTGGATAAACAATATTTTCGATATGAAAAATTAATATAAATTAAAAAGGATCTCCAGTTTATGTGAGATCCTTTTTTGTTAGTAAAACAAGGAGAAAGTGATTAAAACAAGAAACAACATTCCATATAGAAGAAGTTGTGCAGTATAACTTCCTTGTATACCAAAAAAAGTATTGGCTTTCTTATACAAATGCAATATGTATTTTATTGGAGTATCTTTGAAAGATTGGTACACAGTGTCTCCTCTTTCTAAGCTTCTTGTTCTTGTTTTTGTTTTTGGTTATAAGGGACATTAATATATCTAGCTACAAATAATAAAACAGCCATAAAGAATACTGGAAATACAGTAGATAAATAAAAGCCATTACTAATTATATTTGTTATGAGAGCACTCAAAAGAAATATAGCGTTATAAATATGGGCAATTTTTTGTTTTAGTTGCACTTGAAATGATTCCATCATAATTTCTAATGCAACAAAAGCAATAATAATAGATAAAAATACAATGTTTGTATTGTAAATGATTAAACAACAGATTAAACCTAAAAAGGCTGCGTATTCAATTATAAGAGGTATATTGAGTGGCATACAATTTACCTAACTAAATATGGCAGTGGATTTACTGCATTTGTTTTTTCAAAATTCCATTCTCCATTATGTAATTCAAAATGAAGATGTTGCCCGTATGAATGACCTGTGTTGCCCATATGACCTACTAATTGTCCAGCTTGTACTTGATCACCAGTTTGTACAGTGCGATCCTTCATATGAGCATAAACAGTTGTATATAATTTCCCATTGATTTGATGCGCAATGAACACAACATTGCCATAGCTAGCTGAATAATAAGATTTCACAACTTTACCTGCAGCAGCAGCTTGGATAGAGACGTTCCCTGGAGCAGCAATATCTATACCATAATGCATTTGTTCCCAGCGTATATCAAAGGTTGAGCTAATTCTTCCTTGAGCAGGGAATTTGAAAGCAGCTGGAATAGATGAAGGCTGATCTGTTTTAGCCTGTGGTTGATTTTGTACTACATAGTGTTTTGCTACATATCCGTATCCTGTGCCAAAACGAATTTTATACCAAGTTCCTACAGTTTCTACTACTTGTACTTGTGTACCGTTTTGTAATGAACCGAGTAGAGCGCTACTTGTACTAGTGTTGCTACGTACATTCAGATTAGGTGTTGCAACAGTATATTTTGTATTATTTTGAACGGTGATTCCTTTTACTAAGGGTTGTGAACCATTAGAGATGAATGCTTTTTGTACGTAACCCGTTTGGCCATTATGTGATATTTTATACCATTCGCCTTGATCTTCTTGAACGGTAATAAACTTGCCATTTGGTAATACATCTAAAATGGAAGATTCTAAATTAGGTTCAGAGCGAACGTTTAATGCATTAGCATTGACGATGTATTGATCATTAGATTGAAGTTTGTTTTTTAGTAAAATAGCATCTTTTTGTACATAACCTACTTTATTATGAACAGATACTTTATACCAACCATTAGTTGTTTCAAGGATGTTCACTTTTGTATTAAAGCGAATTGTATCAATTGATGTGCTTTTTACGTTATCTTCTGTATGTAATGCTACTTGATCGACTTTGACATACCCAGTTTTAACATTAGATAATTGTTCAGCGTTTGCTTTTTGTACATTTGTTTCACCCATAGAAGGAAGTAAAGAAGCAATCGCTACAGTAGTTGCTGTTAAAGCCGTAGCTTTCATATTCATGGAATAGAGACCTCCTCTAGTTGTATAGTTGTAATTTTATTATAGTATAAAGATATAATATAGTGGGTGTATTCACATAAATGTAATATGAAATCAATATAAAAATAAATTTTTTGAGGATAATGATTCCTTTTTATACAATTAATTTGGGTTTTATTTTCTAAAATAGAATGTATGTATTGTATAACTTCAATATTTTGTTGATAATTAAGAAAATTAAAACAGTTGATGATGTCTTATTAGGGTGTTATACTGACAGTGATAATTTTATAGTTTGCTAGGAGAGCTGGTGTTGCCAGCTGAGAGTAGGCCGTAAGCCTTTGATCCTTTTTATTACCTGATCTAGATTATGCTAGCGTAGGGAAGCAATTCGGACACTAACAATGAGTCCCCGTTTCTTTGCGTATAGAAACGGGGCTTTTTTATTTAAAAATTTCATATTGAAACCACTAGGGGTGCTTGATTTGCTGAGAGAGGAATAATCCTTAACCCTTATAACACCTGATCTAGGTAATACTAGCGAAGGGAAGTGGAACATCGAATAAATGTATAATTTTATTTGCTGTAACCACTTCTTATATATAGAAGTGGTTTTTTATTTAGATACATATATTGAAAGGGGATAGAGAAATGAAATTTTGCGATAGATTATTAGAAACTGTGCAACCGGTTTGGGAGATGAGTCATAATCATCCGTTTGTAGTGGGTATGGGAGATGGCACGTTAGAAAAAGATAAATTCCAGTATTATATTATTCAAGATTATTTATATCTGCTAGATTATGCAAAGTTATATGCGATTGGTGTTGTAAAAGCAACGAATCCACAAGTAATGGGAAAGTTCGCTGAACAAATTGATGGGATATTAAATGGCGAAATGACAATCCATAAACAATATGCAAAAAGACTTGGAATTTCTATAGAGGATATAGAGTCTGCGAAACCATCTGCTAAAAATTTAGCTTATACAAATTACATGATGTCTGTATCTCAAAATGGCACACTTGCAGAATTAATAGCAGCGCTTCTTCCATGTATGTGGAGCTACTGGGAAATTGGAAAGCGTTTAAATGATATTCCTGGAGCAAGAGATCATGAGTTTTTTGGTGAGTGGATTCAAGGATATAGTTCGGAAGAATACGGTAATCTTTGTATTTGGTTAATAGATTTATTAAATGAAATGGCAGTTGGAAAGTCTGAGAAAGAACTAGATAGATTAGAGGAGATTTTCTTATATTCCAGTCGATTTGAATATTTATTCTGGGATATGTCCTATCGTAAGGAGATGTGGGGATTTGAGGAGCAAGAACATACTACAGTTTCATAATGTTTCTTTTCATTACGATGAGAAACCAATCATCCATGAATTAAATGCTTCTATACATGAGAAAGAGTTTGTCAGTATTATCGGACCGAGTGGATGTGGGAAAAGTACTTTATTTCGCCTTATTACAGGCCTAGATAAGGTAAGTATTGGAAAGATAGAACTGACAGAAACAAAGCACCATCCTGTAGGATATATGCCGCAAAAAGATATGCTTTTGCCGTGGAGAACAATTATTGAGAATGCTGCTCTGCCGCTAGAGTGCCAAGGTGTACAGAAGAAAGAAGCCCAAGTAAAGGCAAAGGAACTGTTATATAAATTTGGTTTACAAGGATATGAGACAAAACATCCGAAAGATTTATCTGGTGGTATGAGGCAACGCGTATCTTTTATCCGAACTTTGTTAACGGGCGGGGAGATATTGTTATTAGATGAACCGTTTAGCGCGTTAGATGCTTTAACGAAGGCCTCTTTGCAAGAATGGCTGTTTGAACAATGGCAAGAGTGGGAAAAAACAATTTTATTCATTACTCATGATGTTGAAGAAGCGTTATTTCTTTCGAACCGAGTTTTAGTAGTGGAACAGCAGCCGATAACGACTTTGACTGAGCGGATTGTACCACTTGATCATAACAGAACACGAAAAGATTTATATAAACCGGAAGTATTAGCGCTGAAAGATGAGCTTCTTAGTATGTTACAAAGGCAGGTACTTGTGTGATGAACCGATTGAAAGAATTAGTTCCTGCTATTACACTTTCTAGTATTTTACTAGCTGTGTGGGAAATAGGAGCAAGAATTGTAGATGAGATGTACATTTTACCGTCACCGTCTGCGATTGTAATGAAGATATGGAAACTAAAAGACATATTATTTACGGTTCATTTACCTGCAACGTTATACGTCGTTTTAATAGGTGTTGTTATTTCTATCGTATTAGGTGTAGGGCTAGCGATGTTAATGAATGCGAGTACATGGATGGAAAGAGCATTTTATCCATTATTAGTTGCTTCACAAACGATTCCGATTACTGCGCTTGCTCCGCTATTTGTTTTATGGTTTGGATACACAATTTGGAGTAAGGTTGTTGTCACAGTTTTAATTACGTTTTTCCCGATTGCGGTCAATACGTATGATGGACTGCGTAGTACAAAAAAAGAATGGGAGGAGCTCTTAGTTACATATGGAGCAACGAAAAGAGATATTTTTCTTAAATTAAAGTTGCCGTCTGCTCTTCCTTATTTTTTCTCAGCTTTAAAAATTGCAGTTCCGCTTAGTGTTATCGGAGCAGCAATTGGAGAATGGCTCGGTGCACAAGCTGGACTTGGATATTTCAGTAAGAGAATGATGACGCAGTTAGATGGAGCTGGCGTATTTGCACCCATTGTATTGTTATCATTATTAGCTATTTTCTTCGTCGTACTTATTTCCATATTAGAAAAGAAATTCATTAGTTGGAGGAAGCATTCATGAAATTTTTAAAGCGCATCTTTGTGTTTACATTATTAATTGCAATGATTACAGGATGTTCGAGTAATTCAGCATCAGAAAAAAGTAAAAAAGAGAAAGAAATAACAGTCATGTTAGATTGGTATCCAAATGCGGTACATAGCTTTATTTATGCAGCAATTGAAAAAGGATACTTTAAAGAAGAAGGTGTAAAGGTAAATATTAAATTCCCTTCTAATCCGACTGATCCATTAACATTGGCAGCAGCAGGGAAGGTGACAGTTGGCTTGTATTATCAGCCAGATGTTGTTATGGCAAGAGCAAATGAGCAAATTCCAGTGAAATCAATTGGGGCTGTCGTACGTTCACCATTAAATCATGTCGTATCGCTGAAATCAGCGGGTATTCAATCACCGAAAGATTTAGAAGGAAAAACAGTAGGATATTCTGGAACACCTTTAAGTGAGATGTATTTAAAAACGATGGTAAAAGAAGCTGGTGGTAATCCTGATACAGTGAAAGTAGTTGATGTTGGATTTGATTTAGTACCAGCCTTAATTACGAAAAAAGTGGATGCGGTAACAGGGGCATACATTAATCATGAAGTACCGGTTATGCGTCATGAAGGCCATGAACCAGCTTACTTTAATCCAGCTGATTACGGAGTACCGAACTATCATGAACTTGTGTTTGTAACAGGTGATAAAACGTTGAAAAAAGATAAAGAAGCGTTGCAAGCTTTCTTACGTGGTACGAAAAAAGGCTATGATTTCATGAAGAAAAACCCAGATGAAGCATTGAATATTTTATTAAATCATCAAGAAAAAGAAAACTTCCCACTTGTGCCAGAAGTTGAAAAGGAAAGTATGAAAATTTTATTAGAGAAGATGGAAACGAAAGATGAGCCATTTTTATCAGATTCAAAAGAATCTTGGGAGAAACAAAATAAATGGCTGAAGGACAAAGGAATGACGAAAGAAACCGTTCCAGCCGATGAACTATTCGAAAATATTTTAAAGTAGGCGAATGAATATGAAAAATGAGCTCCACGTAATCTCAAATGGCCATATGCCATTCGAAGAGTTAGTGAATGTAGCGATGCAAATTGAGAGTGAGATTGATTATTTGCATATTCGTGAGCGTGAGAAGAGTACGAAGGAGTTATATGAAGGTGTGGAAAGTCTTTTAATGGAAGGCTTTCCGGCTTCTAAAATTGTCATAAATGATCGAATTGATATTGCAATTTTATTAAATATTCCTCGTGTTCAACTAGGGTATCGAAGCACAGATGTAAAGTCAGTGAAAGAAAAGTTTTCGTATTTGCATGTCGGTTATTCTGTGCATTCGCTAGATGAAGCGATAGTAGCATTTAAAAATGGAGCAGATTCACTCGTTTATGGTCATGTATTTCCGACAGATTGTAAAAAAGGTGTGCCAGCGAGAGGGCTTGAAGAAATTTCTGACATTGCAAGGTGTTTATCTATACCGATTACAGCAATTGGAGGAATTACTCCAGAAAACGCAGTGGATGTCCTTACTAACGGTGTAAGCGGTATAGCAGTTATGTCCGGAATTGTAAGTAGTAGTGACCCGTATAGCAAAGCGAAATCTTATAAGGAATCAATAAGAAAGTGGGCGGAAAAACATGTGTGAGAAGTATGATGTAGCGATTATTGGTGGTGGTGTAATTGGTAGTTCAGTTGCACATTTTCTAGCAGAAAGAGGACATAAAGTAGCGATTGTAGAGAAGCAAAGAATTGCATCGGAAGCTTCAAAAGCAGCTGCTGGTCTACTTGGTGTTCAGGCAGAATGGGATGCGTATGATCCGCTATTTGAACTTGCTAGAGAAAGCCGAGCTATATTTCCACAACTTGCAGCAGTTTTACGTGAAAAGACGGGTATTGATATTGGATATGAAGAAAAAGGAATTTATCGTATTGCTCAAAATGAAGATGAGAAGGAAAGAATTCTTCACATTATGGATTGGCAGCAAAAAACAGGTGAAGATTCCTATTTTCTAACGGGAGACCATGTGCGGGAAAAAGAGCCGTATCTATCCGAATCTATTATAGGAGCAGTATATTATCCGAAAGACGGTCATGTTATTGCACCAGAGCTTACGAAAGCATTCGCACATTCTGCGGCAATGTCAGGTGCTGATATATATGAACAGACAGAAGTGTTTGATATTCGTATTGAAAATAATAAAGTGACCGGAATTTTTACGAGCGAAGGTATTGTCACATGTGAGAAAGTCGTTATTGCAGGAGGTTCATGGAGCACGAAGTTACTCAGTTATTTTCACCGCGATTGGGGTACATATCCAGTTAAAGGAGAAGTGGTTGCGGTAAGAAGTAGAAAACAACTTTTAAAAGCACCTATTTTTCAAGAAAGATTTTACATTGCTCCAAAGCGCGGTGGACGTTACGTAATTGGGGCAACAATGAAGCCACATACGTTCAATAAAACTGTGCAGCCAGAAAGTATAACTTCTATATTGGAGCGTGCTTATACAATATTGCCAGCTTTAAAAGAAGCAGAATGGGAAAGCGCATGGGCAGGATTAAGACCACAATCGAATCATGAAGCTCCTTATATGGGAGAGCATGAAGAAATAAAAGGTTTATATGCTTGCACGGGCCATTATCGGAACGGTATTTTATTAAGTCCTATTTCTGGCCAATATATGGCTGATTTAATAGAAGGAGAGCAAGAGAATCATTTGCTAGATTCATTGCTTTCTAGAAGAGTTTAGAGAGGGGATGGAAGTTTGAGATTAAAAATTAATGGTAACCAAATTGAAGTGCCAGCGAGTGTAAAAACAGTAGCTGAGTTACTTACACATTTAGAGTTAGATAACAGAATTGTTGTAGTAGAGCGTAATAAAGATATTTTACAAAAAGATGATCATACAGATACATCTGTTTTTGATGGAGATCAAATTGAGATTGTAACTTTCGTAGGAGGCGGTTGATTATGTTGAACATTGGACCATTTTCATTTCATTCTAGACTTTTATTAGGTACAGGTAAATTCCCTGATTTTGACGTACAGCAAAAGGCAATTGACGTTTCTGAAGCTGAAATTTTAACATTTGCAGTACGTCGTATGGATATCTTTGATGCAAAGCAACCTAATTTATTAGAGAAACTTGATGTGAAAAAATATACGTTATTACCAAATACAGCAGGGGCAAAAAATGCTGAAGAGGCTGTTCGCATTGCAAAATTAGCAAAAGCGTCTGGGCTTTGTGACATGATAAAGGTAGAAGTTATTGGTGATGATAGAACGTTATTACCGGATCCGGTAGAAACGTTAAAGGCATCTGAAATGTTACTGGAAGAAGGATTTATCGTACTTCCGTACACATCTGATGATGTTGTATTAGCACGTAAATTACAAGAGCTTGGCGTGCATGCGATTATGCCAGGAGCATCTCCAATCGGATCAGGACTTGGTATTGTAAATCCATTAAATTTGGGCTTCATTATTGAACAAGCGACAGTACCAGTTATCGTTGATGCTGGTATTGGTAGCCCAGCTGATGCGGCATTTGCAATGGAATTAGGAGCAGATGGCGTGTTATTAAATACAGCTGTATCAGGAGCAAAAGATCCTATTAAAATGGCGCAGGCAATGAAACTAAGTATTGAAGCAGGCCGTTTAGGATTTGAAGCAGGTCGTATTGCACGTAAGCGCTGTGCAACTGCAAGTAGTCCTTTAGAAGGAATGAGCGTAGTTGAATAATCGATATTCTCGCCAAGAACTATTTTCTCCAATTGGAGCAGAAGGGCAGCAAAAGATAAGAGAAAAGCATGTACTTATTATCGGTGCAGGTGCATTAGGTAGTGCAAATGCAGAGATGTTTGTAAGAGCGGGTGTTGGCAAGATAACAATTGTTGACCGTGATTATGTAGATTGGAGTAATTTACAAAGACAACAATTGTATGCAGAGAGCGACGTAAAGAATAATCTCCCAAAAGCTATAGCGGCTAAAAAACGTTTAGAAGAGATTAATAGCGATGTAACAATAAAAGCTCTCGTTCAAGATGTAACAGCTGAAGAGCTAGAAGAACTTGTTACAAACGTTGATGTAATTATTGATGCGACTGATAATTTCGAAACACGCTTTATTGTGAATGATATAGCACAAAAATATTCTATTCCATGGATTTACGGTGCATGTGTAGGTAGTTACGGTCTTTCTTACACAATCATTCCTAGTAAAACACCATGTTTATCATGTTTATTGCAGTCGATTCCGCTTGGCGGGGCAACATGTGATACAGCGGGTATTATATCACCTGCTGTATCTCTTGTCGTTTCTCATCAAGTAACAGAAGCTCTTAAACTGTTAGTAGAAGATTACGAATCACTTCGAGATGGGCTTGTATCGTTTGATATGTGGAAGAATGAGTATTCATGTATGAATGTGCAAAAGCTTCGCCAGCATAATTGTTCTTCATGCGGAGAGAATGCATTATATCCGTATTTAAATAAAGAGAACACATCAAAAACAGCAGTTTTATGCGGGCGAAATACAGTTCAAATTAGACCACCTCATAAAGAGGAAATGAATTTTGAACAATATAAAGAGTTGCTGGAAGGTCGCGTGAATGATTTAAATGTAAATCCATATTTACTATCATTTTCTGTTGAAGACAAGAGGTTAGTCGCCTTTAAAGATGGCCGTGTGCTCGTACATGGAACGAAAGATATAAGCGAAGCAAAAACGATTTATCATCGCTATTTTGGATAGAAAAGGATGAGTGGGATGAAAGTGAATAAAGCTTTAACAATTGCAGGGTCTGATAGCGGCGGCGGTGCTGGAATTCAGGCAGATTTAAAAACATTCCAAGAGCTTGGTGTATACGGAATGACGGCTATGACGGCAATTACTGCTCAAAACACGCTTGGCGTTCAAGGGGTATATCCTGTTCCGTTAGAAGGTATTACAGAACAGCTGAATTCAATTGGTACGGATTTAACACCAGATGCAGTGAAACTAGGAATGTTATTTAGTAGTGAAATAATTCAAATTGTTGCAGAACAAATTAAAAAATTTGGCTGGAATAATATTGTGCTAGATCCCGTTATGATTGCAAAAGGCGGTGCATCATTATTACAGCAAGAAGCAGTTCAAGCATTAAAAGAATATTTATTACCAGTAGCAACTGTTATAACACCGAATGTCCCAGAAGCAGAAGTGTTAACTGGGATGGAGATTCATAATGTTGAAGATAGTAAGGAAGCTGCAAAAGTATTGCACGAATTAGGTGCTAAATATGTGCTTATGAAGGGCGGACATGCAGAATATCAAGGTAATGAAGTAATTGATTTCCTCTTTGATGGAGAAAAATTTATTGAGTTTAGAAGCGAGCGAATTCCTTCAAAGCAAACGCACGGAAGTGGGTGTACATTTGCTTCAGCGGTTACAGCAGGACTTGCGAAAGGATACTCAATTGAAGATGCTGTTCAAGAAGCAAAACGATTTATTAGTATAGCAATTGAAGAGCCATTGAATATTGGTAGTGGTCATGGACCGACGAATCATTTTGCGTATAAAGTGAATAGAACGCGTGTATAGATAAGTGAAAAGCCAGTTTTATAACTGGCTTTTTTTCTGTTTACTTTTTCAAAATACAGGAGTAATATATCAGCCAGAATATATTTTTTTGTAAACGCTGAGTCCAATTATATGGAGCGGAGGAACCAATTTGTGCAGTGTCACTAGGGGTGAATCTTTCAAATTTGAAAGTAGGGCTACTCTCAAAGCCCGAATCCGACAGCTAACTTCGTAAGCGTCTTGAGAGAGGACGGTGCCATGATGGATACATCACTTCATCGATCTGATTAGTATAGGGGAATATCAATCTATGTTTGATTTCTTTTATACTAAGGAGGATGAGGTACATGGAACTAACACTTATTTGTGTTGGAGAAGAAAGTAAGGTAAATAGTTTAAGAGATCTAGTTGCATTTCAACATGAGTTAGTTATTTTTACAGCAAATGAAGAGGTAGCGGCTGAAGTTAGGAATTGTGGGTTTGATTGGACTTATAGTTGTAGTAAGGAGCAGGATTTTACTAGTATTTGTGAGTGTATTAAGAAGGTCATTTTACTAGGGGATGAGCTTCCAATCGTTAGTTTCTTCACAGAACACATTCGTTTTTTTTTTCAAGCACCTATTACTGTTGTTACAAGGAATAAACGATATCCAGCGAGGCTCTATGAAACAATTGGAGCTAAGTTTGTCGTGTTTACAAATTGTGATAATATTTCTTTTTTATTTTTTGAATAGGGCGGGGGAAGAAATGATGAAGGTACTATTACTTGGAGATATAGCAAATCGTTGGGCAGTATCGGTAGAGCGAGTTCAAGAATTGGTTCAGATTGATCCTCTTTTTCCCGGGCCATATATTATATTACCGTCAAAAGATGCTTTGTATTTAGAGATGGATATTACCGAGTATGAGCAGCTACATGCAGAATTGACACAAGTTTATATTCGTGGGAGAAATTTACGTGCATTTTTAAGAGGAGAATAAAGGTTGAATAAAAAAGAGCGAATGCTGAGTGCAACAGGCTATGCACTTCATGTCATTCGCTCTTTTTATTTCATATTTAAAAGGTCATTTTTAAGAAAAGAAAAGAGAAATAAAGAAAATAGATGAAATAATAGTAATAATCTTCAATGTAAGCGTTTAAATGAATGTAAATATTATTATTTTCAGCAATTTACCCCTTTACAAGTGAAATATAGAGGAGTATATTTACTCTCATAAATCATTCATAAAATTTCCAAAAAAACCTAAAATCGCTGAGTTCCAGAAATGGAGCGGGGGAACCAATTTTGTGCATCGTCACTTGGGGTGAATCTTTCAGTTTTGAAAGTAGGGCTACTCTTTAGGCCCGAATCCGACAGCTAACCTCGTAAGCGTTTAGAGAGGAGGTTTACTTTTTGTTGTTCATTTTTTGAACACTGAGTAGAGCTCAGTGTTCTTTTTTAATATTTTGATGGTAAATTTTTACAAAAAAGAAGAGAGGGATAGTTATGTTAGATGTTGTAATGGTCGGGATTTTTATTTTATTAGTTGCATCGATGGCAAGTCTTGCAAGTTGGTCAGATAAAGTTGTGAAAGAAGGAAAGCAATCATGATGATTGTCTTATCGGTTATTGTCGCAGCAATTACAGTGTATTTAGTGTATGCATTATTAAATCCAGAGAAGTTTTAATTAGGGGGAATCATTCATTATGATTTGGGTTGCAGTCATTATTACAATGCTCTTGTTTATTTTAGTAGCAAAGCCAACGGGGATTTATTTAGAAAAAGCTTTTCAAGGTAGCAAAACGTTAGATAAAGTATTCGGGCCTTTTGAAAAACTTATTTTTAAAATTACGGGTGTAAAAGCATACAATCAAACGTGGAAACAGTACGCATTATCATTAGTTTTATTAAATGGATTTATGATCGTTGTCGTATACTTCATTTTCAGATTACAAGGTGTGCTGCCACTAAATCCAGCGCATATTGAAGGGATGGAGCCTACGCTCGCTTTTAATACAGCAATTAGTTTTATGGCTGATACAAACTTACAGCATTATAGCGGTGAAAATGGTTTATCTTATTTATCACAATTAATCGGAATTACATTTTTAATGTTTGCGGCACCAGCAACGACATTAGCGCTCGTTATGGCTTTTATAAGAGGACTTGCTGGAAAAGAACTTGGTAACTTTTTCGTTGATTTTACGAGAGCGTTAACGAGAGTGTTTCTTCCTATCGCATTTATTGCGGCACTAGTTTTTGTCGCACTTGGTGTACCACAAACGTTAGATGGGGCGGTTACAGCACAAACGATTGAAGGTGCAAAGCAAAGTATTTTACGTGGACCTGTTGCATCATTCGTTTCCATTAAGGAACTTGGAAATAACGGCGGTGGATTTTTCGGAGCAAACTCTACGCATCCTTTCGAAAATCCAGGACAAATGAGTAATATTTTGCAAATGATGCTTATGATGTTATTACCAACAGCACTTCCATTTACGTACGGACGAATGGTCGGAAATAAAAAACAAGGCCGCATCCTTTTCGTGTCACTTTTTATGGTGTTTTTACTAGGATTTATAACGATTACGACATCTGAACTAAACGGGAATCCGGCATTAAATGGAATGGGTATCGAACATGTACAAGGAAGTACAGAAGGGAAAGAAGTACGATTTGGAACAGTATTTTCTTCACTATACGCAACAGTAACGACAGCTGCTGAAACTGGTGCTGTTAATACAATGCATGATACGTTAACACCAATTGGCGGTCTAGTTCCACTTGTAAATATGATGTTAAATACAGTGTATGGCGGCGTTGGAGCAGGCTTTGTAAATATTATTATGTATGCAATTATCGCGGTGTTTATATCTGGGTTAATGGTTGGACGGACACCAGAGTTTTTAGGTAAAAAGATTGAAGGTAAGGAAATGAAATTAATCGCGGTCACGATTTTATTTCATCCATTGCTCATTTTAGGATTTTCGGCATTAGCTCTTTCAACAAATTTAGGGACGGATGCTATTTCTCATTCTGGTTTCCACGGTTTAACGCAAGTTGTATATGAGTATACATCGTCAGCTGCGAATAACGGATCTGGATTTGAAGGATTAGGAGATAATACACCGTTTTGGAATATTACGACTGGTTTAGTTATGTTTTTAGGACGCTACTTTAGTTTAATTACGATGCTAGCTGTGGCAGCTTCGCTGAAAGAAAAAACGGTAGTGCCAGAAACAGTCGGAACGTTCCGCACAGATAATAGTTTATTTGGTGGTATCTTCATCGGAACAATTGTAATTGTCGGTGCATTAACATTCTTCCCGATGTTAGTACTCGGACCAATTGCAGAATTTCTTACATTGAAGTAATGGAGGGTAAATGATGAGACCGGTAGTAGTAAAAGAAAAACAATTAAATAAGTCACAAATACATGCTGTAGAAGATGAAGTTAGACAAGCGAAAACGATGGATCGTGATATCGTAACACATGCGATGAAACAATCCGTTGCGAAATTGAATCCGAAAGTCATGATAAAGAATCCGATTATGTTCGTTGTGGAAATTGGGTTTATCATTACGTTCATTTTATCTTTTCTTCCAAGCAGTTCTAGTAGTATACCAGGATGGTTTAATATAACAGTTTCTCTTATTCTATTATTTACAGTTTTATTTGCGAATTTTGCAGAAGCATTAGCAGAGGGTCGTGGTAAAGCGCAAGCCGATTCTTTAAAGCAGTCGAAGAAAGATGTGTTTGCAAATGTTGTAAAAGAAAATGGAGACATTGTCCAAGTTTCAGCAACTGATCTTAGAAAAGGTGATGTTGTTATCGTAAAACAAGGAGAAATGATTCCGAATGATGGTGAAGTAATCAAAGGATTAGCGTCTGTAGATGAATCTGCAATTACAGGAGAATCAGCTCCTGTAATAAAAGAAGCGGGTGGTGATTTTTGTTCCGTAACAGGTGGAACGATGGTCGTAAGTGATGAAATTACAATTGTTATTACGAGTAATCCTGGTGAATCATTTATCGACAAAATGATTTCTTTAGTAGAAGGAGCTGCTCGTCAAAAAACGCCGAATGAGATTGCTTTAAATACAGTATTAACGAGCTTAACTCTTATCTTCTTGATCGTCGTTGTGACGTTGCCGATTTTTACAAATTATTTAGGTTTTCAAATTGATACAGCTGTACTCGTAGCATTGTTAGTATGTTTAATTCCAACGACAATTGGTGGTTTGCTATCAGCGATTGGTATTGCGGGGATGGATCGGGTGACAAAATTTAACGTGCTAGCGATGTCAGGGAAAGCAGTAGAAGCTGCGGGCGATATTAATACAATTATTTTAGATAAAACAGGTACAATTACTTTTGGGAACCGAATGGCTCATACATTATTACCTGTAGGAAATGAAACGATTGAGCAAGTTGGAAAGTGGGCCGCTATTAGTTCTGTTTTAGATGAAACACCAGAAGGTCGATCTGTTATCGAGTATGTGCAGGGAAAATCTATATCATATAATAGAGAACTTGCAGAACAAGGTGAGTTTGTTCCGTTTAAAGCAGAAACGAGAATGAGTGGTGTTGATTTACAAGACGGAACGAAAGTGAGAAAAGGTGCTGTAGGTGCCGTTATTGAATGGGTTGAGTCACAAGGCGGAACAATTCCGAAAGATGTAAATCAAAAAGCAGACTTAATTTCAAAAGAGGGCGGAACACCACTTGTAGTTGCAGTAGATAATCGTATTTACGGTTTAATTTATTTAAAGGATACAGTAAAACCGGGTATGCGTGAGCGTTTTGAACAGTTACGCCAAATGGGGATTAAAACGGTTATGTGTACAGGTGATAATCCGTTAACAGCAGCAACCATTGCAAAAGAAGCTGGAGTAGATGAATTCGTTGCCGAGTGTAAACCGGAAGATAAAATTGCGGTTATTAAAGCAGAGCAAGATAAAGGGAAACTTGTAGCGATGACAGGTGATGGTACAAATGATGCTCCGGCATTAGCACAGGCTGACGTTGGATTAGCGATGAATAGTGGTACGACAGCAGCGAAAGAAGCGGCGAACATGATTGATTTAGACTCGAATCCGACGAAAATTATTGAGGTTGTAGGAATTGGTAAGCAATTGTTAATGACCCGAGGTGCGTTAACGACGTTTAGTATTGCGAATGATATAGCGAAATATTTTGCGATTATTCCAGCGATGTTTACACTTGCGATTCCGCAAATGGAAGCATTGAACATTATGAAATTAACATCACCACTGTCAGCGATTTTATCAGCATTAATATTTAACGCTGTTATTATTCCATTACTCATTCCGTTAGCGATGAAAGGTATTGCATATAAACCGATGAGTTCTAATGCATTGCTTAGCCGAAACTTACTTATTTATGGGCTTGGCGGAGTTATCGTTCCGTTCATTGGAATTAAAGTAATTGATATAATTGTCGGCTTGTTCATATAAGGAAGAGGGGAAAAAGATGGAAAAGAAACAAAGTATACTATCACCAATTATCCGTATTACTTTTACATTTCTAGTGTTGTGTGGACTTGTATACCCACTTATTGTTACTGGTATTGCACAAGCAGTGATGAAGGATAATGCGGATGGAAGTCTAATATATAATGATAAAAATGAAGTGATTGGTTCTAAATTAATCGGGCAAAACTTCACGGATCCACGTTATTTTCAAGGGCGTGTTTCTAGTATTGAATATAAGGCAGAAGCATCTGGTTCAAATAACTATGCACCATCTAATCCAGATTTAGAGAAACGAGTAGAGAAAAGTATTGAAGAGTGGAAGAAACAAAATCCGAGCGTTCCAGTTACAGAAGTACCGATTGATTTAGTGACAAATTCAGGTTCAGGGCTTGATCCTGACATTAGTCCGAAGGCAGCTTCTGTGCAGGTAAATCGCATCTCGAAATTAACAAATATTCCGAAAGAAACGCTAGATCAATTGATTAAAGATCAAACGGAAGGTGCGGCACTTGGCTTATTTGGAGAAAATCGAGTGAATGTCTTAAAGCTAAATTTAGCATTACAAAAATTAATGAAATAGTAACAGTGCTACCTCAATCTAACGGATTGAGGTAGCGTTGTTTCGAATGAAAGGTAGTGTTTATTTTGTATGCGGATGATTATGAACCGAAGTTTCAAAGGCGAACGCCAGAGGAATATTTAGAATATATTCGGCAACAAAATCGGGGAAAGTTAAAGTTATATGTAGGAGCAGCTCCAGGCGTAGGAAAAAGTTATAAAATGCTCTTTGATGCAAGGGAAATGAAAAAAGATGGAATTGATATTGTAATTGGTTTAATTGAAACGCATGGAAGAAAAGAGACGGAAGAAGCAATTGCTGATTTAGAAAAAGTTCCTTTGAAAGAAATACAGTATAAAGGAAAGGTATTTTATGAGCTTGATGTGGAAGGAATAAAAAAACGCGCGCCTCAAGTAGTCGTAGTGGATGAACTTGCGCATAGTAATGTTCCTGGTTCTAAATATAAGAAACGTTATATGGATGTGCAGGAATTGTTAGAGGCTGGTATATCGGTATTATCAGCTTTTAATATTCAACATTTAGAAAGTGTTCATGATATTGTAGCTCAAATTACGAATGTAAAAGTAAGAGAACGAATTCCAGATTTTATTTTACAAAAAGCAAATGAAATTCAGCTCGTTGATGCAACACCGGAAGTACTTCGGAAGAGGTTAATAGACGGAAAGATATATAAAGAAGAAAAAATTCAGCAAAGCTTACAAAATTTCTTTACGCTTAATAATTTAGGAGCACTCAGGGAATTATCGCTTCGTGAAGTCGCTGACGATATGGACGAAAAGATTAGTCAAACAGTGATAGAACCAATCGGAGTGAAAGAAAAAATTCTCGTTTGTGTACAATACAGTTCAACAGCGGAGAAATTAATAAGACGGGGATGGCGCATGGCTGATCGGTTAAATGCTGAATTGTATGTATTAAATGTTGAAAGAGAAAATATAGACTCTCTTTCAGCTGGTAAAAAACAAACAATTGAAGAGTGGAAGACGCTCACGAATCAATTTGATGCAAGTTTTGTATTAGAAGAAGCAAAGGGAAGAAAGCCAGCAGATGTTATTATTGAAGTGGCAAAAAGATTACAGGTGACGCAAATTTTACTTGGACAATCGGCTAGAACAAGGTGGGAAGAAATACGAAAAGGCTCTATTGTAAATGAAATTATGAGACAAACAAAGTATATTGATATTCATATTGTTGCGGATCAAAGAGGATAAATAGAGCCGACCTTTTTGGGGCTCTATTTTGCTTTTTGTACAGAATGAAAACTTAGCATTTTCATTGCATATAAGATTACAAGTAAAAACATAATTGCGCCTAGGAAGAAAATCCAAAAGTAATTTTGGTTAAATAAAAGAAATCCACCTATAAGTGGCCCTGTGCCCATACCAAGATAGCGGATGAAGTTGTACATACCGATAGCTGTTGCACGTTCTTGCACGAATTCTTCTGTTAATAAAGTAGTGTGAGTTGGCATAGAAAGTCCCATACTAAAACCGTACAAAGATGTAACGATAATGATGAATGGGATATTGATGCTATATGTGAAAGAGAATAAAACGACACATATAATATTGAAGAAACTCGTAATAAATAAAGTTTGCTTTGTTGTGAGGCGTTTTTGCAAAAACTTGTAGCAAAAACTTCCTAGCATGATAGAAAGAGACATTGGTACAAACATAAGACCAATTTCATTTGCAGCTTGATGAAATGAATTTGCTAAAATGCTCGGTAAAAAAACGAGAAAGCAAAAGTAAATACAAAATTGAATGAAGCCAATAAGAGTAATAGAAAATCCAGTTTTATTTTTTAAGATAAGAGAGTAATTCTTTTGTGCTTTAGACTGCTTAATTACATTCGGCTTTGTTTCTGGAAGTAGTGAAATGTTTATAATTAATAAGATAATGCCAAGTGTAGATAAAAAGAGAAATACAGATAAGTGACCATTTATACTGCCAAGAAATCCACCTATGAGAGGAGCCATTGCAGGTGCGAGGGCAAGTAACATTTGGTATAGGCTCATCGCTTCTCCGCGTTCTTTTCCTTCAAATAAATCGCCGATAATCGTTGCTGAAACTACAGGTATAGCCGCTATTCCTATAGCTTGAACAGCTCTAAAAAAGAGAAATAAATAAATGTTTGCCGAAAAAGCACATCCGATTGAACCAATTGTACTAATGACTAAACTAGGGATAAGGACAGATTTTCTCCCTTTTGTATCAATTAAAGGTCCATATACGAGCTGCATAATTGCAAGAACGAATGTGAAAAGTGAAACTGTTACATTTACAAGATAAAGAGAAGTGTGAAAAGAATTTTGAATCATCGGTAAGATAGGTGTGTAAATATTTTGAGCGAAGGAACCGAGTAAGGCACTAATACAGACAACATATAAAATGAAAGTTAGTTTAGATTTTTTCATCTTGTTAACCTCCTTTTATTTTAGTTTCCTTGGAAACTAAGTTTATTTTAACATGATTTTCTCCCTTGTAAAGATGAAAAAAAAATTTTAAAATGGTATATAGTTAAATTGTTTCTTTGGAAACTTAGGAGGCGAACGGATTGAAGCATACAACGAAGCAAATGGAAATACTGTCGGACATTCGTACACTTTTGCATAAAAAAGAAGAACATTTAAAACGACAAAACGAGAAGTTTCTTCGTGAGACAGGTGTAAGTAGTATGTCTTTATCTGAGTTACATGTAATCGAATGTATCGGAAAAAATGGTTTGATGAATGTAACGGCAATTACGACAGAAATGGGCATGACGAAGGGAGCAATCTCTAAAATTTGTACGAAGTTGTTTCAAAAGCAATTCGTTGAGAAGATGCAAATGTTAGATAATCAAAAAGAAATCTTCTTTCGCTTAACGGAAAGCGGAAATGAAATATATAAAGCTCATGAAAAATTGCATAAGCAAGCTGAAGAAAAGTGGTTGTTACTTTTAGATGGATATAGGAAAGAAGAGCAAGACTTTATTCAAAGGTTTATAAAGGATGTCTCCGATCATTTGGAAATATAATTGGAAGAAAAAACTCCTTTTTCTCAAGTCTTTTAAATATAATTTCTGAAAGAACTCATATATAATAGAAAAAGATACTTAACATGGTGAATAATTAAAGAGTCAATATATATAGAGGAGAGAGTAACATGCTTGAAAATACGGGGTTAGTATTAGAAGGCGGCGGTATGCGTGGTGTATATACGGGTGGGATATTAGAATACTTTATGGAACAAGATTTATATTTTCCATATGTAATCGGTGTATCAGCTGGTGCTTGTCATGCAGCGTCGTATCTTTCCAGACAAAGAAATAGAAATAAAACGGTCAATATTGATTATGCATCACATCCGAAATATTTGTCGTATAAAAACTTATGGAGAAAACGTCAGCTATTTGATATGGATTTCATTTTTCATGAAATTCCAGAAAAGCATGTTCCGTTTGATTTTGAAACATACTTTAATAGCCCAGAACGTTTCCTTGTAGGAACGACGGATTGTGAAACAGGACAATCTGTTTATTTTGAGAAAGAAGGAACGAATGATGATGCACTAAATTTATTACAAGCATCTAGTTCATTGCCTTTCATTGCACCAGTAGTAAATTATCGTGGTAAGCAGTTATTAGATGGCGGGATTTCTGATCCAATTCCAGTTCGTAAAGCACAGGAAGATGGATTTAAAAAATCAGTCGTTATTTTAACGAGAAATCATGGTTACGCGAAGAAGAAATCAAAATTCGGATGGATTGCAGGAAAAGCTTATAAAAAATATCCGAATCTTGTTAACACGATGTTGAATCGTTATGAAGTGTATAATGAAACACTTCACTATATTGAAAAAGAAGAGCAAGCTGGTAATTTATTTGTTATTCGCCCAGAAGTGCCGCTTCAAGTAGAGCGTATGGAAAAAGATACAGCAAAACTACAAAATTTATACGAGCAAGGCTATGAAGATGCAAAGAGACAATTTGCAGATTTGCAGGCGTTTTTGCAAAAATAATAATTAGGCTGTGGAGATGGAGTTCTCTGCAGTCTTTTTTATTATTGGTTTCAATACCGAATGTTGGTTATACACGCTTTTAGGTTATGGTATAATATGGATGAAAGTATGTAGAGAGGTGATACATATGGAAAATGTATATAAAGGACTTGGACATACTGGATTTATCATGATGCTTATTTTTGGTGGTGTATTTTTACTTCGCTGGTTTATTCATGATGAAATATTATTAGATCAACTTATTGGTTTTAGTGTGGGCATAGTAATGGTTATTTCATCAGTGTTCATTCAAAAGTATAGTAAAGAATTACAGGTAGAAGAGAAGTATTAAAAGGTTATAAGCTCCTTCATATTTTGGAGGTGCCTTTATAGTTTGAATGATTGTTATAAAAGAAAAGTAGAGCATCGGATTTCGATGCTCTACTTTTTTAATGTGGTAAGAAAATCAATTGATAAGCGAACAAGATGCCGAATACATACACAAGTGGGTGAACAGCACGGAATTTACCTTTTGCTACTTTCATAAGTGGGTATGAAATAAATCCAAGTGCGATACCTGTTGCGATACTTGATGTAAGTGGCATGCTTAAGATTACTAAAAATGCTGGGAATGCTTCATCAAATGCGTCCCAATCGATGTGGCGAACTGAACCCATCATAAGACTACCAACGATAATTAATGATGGTGCAGTAATAGCTGATACACCAGAAACAGCACTTACTAATGGGCCGAAGAATGCTGTTAGTGCGAATAGAACAGCTACTGTAACAGTTGTTAAACCAGTACGACCACCAGCTGCAACACCAGCAGATGATTCAATGTAAGCTGTTGATGGTGTTGTTCCGAACATAGAACCAATAGTTGCTGAGAATGAGTCAGATAGAAGAGCTCGTCCTGCTTTTGGAAGCTTTCCGTCTTTCATAAATCCACCTTGTTGTGCAACGCCAAGTAATGTACCTGTTGTATCGAATAGTGTAACAAGGAAGAATGAGAATACAACGCCATATAATCCGTAGTTAATTACGTCAGATACAGCAGTAATTGGATTTGAAACGATAATTCCTTCTGGTAATCCAGGCATTGATGTAACACCGTTTGAGAATGTTAACTGTCCTGTGAAGAAAGCGATAATACCAGTTAATAGCATACCGATAAATAGTGCGCCATTTACATTTAAAGACATAAGAACAATAGTAATTCCAAGTCCAGCTAGTGCTAGTAGAACTGGAGCAGAGTGAAGATCACCAAGTCCAACTAAGTTTGCATCATTTTTTGTAACGATACCTGTTAAACGTAAACCGATAAAGGCGATGAAAAGACCGATACCAGCAGTAATTGCATGTTTTAAGTTTTCAGGAATTGCTTCCATTAATTTTGTACGGAAAGATGTAAATGATAGCAAAATTAAAATCATACCTGCTACGAATACAGCAGAGAATGCAATTGCGAAAGTCATGCCTTCATGTGCTTTTACAACAGAGTAAGAGAAGTAAGCATTTAATCCCATACCTGGCGCGATTGCGATTGGTAAGTTTGTAAAGATTGCCATAAATAATGTTCCGACAACAGCAGCAATAATTGTTGCTGTAAATGCTTGTTCAAATGGAACACCTGCATCTCCAAGGATAACAGGGTTTACGACAATGATATATGCCATTGTTAAGAAGGTAATAATACCTGCCATAATTTCAGTTTTAATAGAAGTTTTATGTTTTGAAAGGTTAAACATATAAACATCCTTTCTGTTTACGAATAATTTTCACAACAGTTATATATAATATTCGTTTTTTAACTATTTTGCAATAGTTTTGCATAAAAAGTTTATAACAATTCATATTTTGTGTCTTAAATTCGAATATTAATCGTAAACCAATGTGTGAATTTCAGCTTTTTATTGTGCACATGCTAAGAAAAAGGAGTTGAAAGTAGCTATGCCACAGC
Organism: Bacillus sp. 5mfcol3.1; assembly: GCF_900114335.1. Taxonomy (NCBI): domain Bacteria; kingdom Bacillati; phylum Bacillota; class Bacilli; order Caryophanales; family Bacillaceae; genus Bacillus; species Bacillus sp. 5mfcol3.1. Next base: position 24,494 of record NZ_FOST01000008.1, read on the forward strand.
AAAAAAACTTTGTAACAATGCCAGCGCAACATCAAAATAAACAGCCGGGGATTGAATCATTAATGAATCCACTTCCGCAGTTTGAAGATCCAAATTATAAAGGAAGTGAAAAGTTAAAAGGAAAGAATGTGTTAATTACGGGAGGAGATAGCGGAATTGGACGCGCAGTTTCCATCGCTTTTGCAAAAGAGGGAGCAAATGTTGCGATTGCTTATTTAGATGAGGAAGAAGATGCTAATGAGACGAAGCAATATGTTGAGAAAGAAGGTGTAAAGTGTGTATTGTTGCCGGGTGATTTAAGTGATGAACAGCATTGTAAAGATGTTGTTCAAGAGACCGTCCAGCAGCTAGGTAGTTTACAGGTTTTAGTAAATAATGTCGCGCAGCAATATCCGCAGCAAGGACTAGAGTATATTACAGCAGAACAGCTAGAAAAGACTTTTCGTATTAATATTTTTTCTTATTTTCACGTTGCGAAAGCCGCACTTTCTCATTTAAAGCAAGGGGATGTCATTATAAATACCGCGTCTATCGTTGCATACGAAGGAAATGAAACTTTAATTGATTATTCCGCAACGAAAGGAGCAATCGTAGCTTTTACAAGATCACTTTCACAATCGTTAGTGCAAAAAGGGATTCGTGTAAATGGTGTTGCACCAGGACCGATTTGGACACCACTTATTCCATCGAGCTTTGATGAGAAGAAAGTCTCTCAGTTTGGGAGCAATGTCCCTATGCAAAGACCTGGTCAACCATATGAATTAGCGCCGGCATACGTATACTTAGCGTCTGGCGATTCATCTTATGTTACTGGACAAATGATACATGTAAATGGGGGCGTTATTGTAAATGGATAGTTTTCATTTATAAGAGCAAAGTAATGTTAATTCCACTTATTATAGTGAGCGCTAGGGGGGATATAGCTGAAAAAGTTATGTTTCGTCATACTATTATTTTTCATCCTACCAGTTAGTGCTTTTGCTAATACAGATCATTTAATATTAGTGAATCTTACGACAAATCAGTTGTCTTTTTTTGAGAATGGAAATTATACAAAAACATTTCTAGTAACGACTGGAAGAGATCGTACACCTACGCCTGAAGGTAATTTTTGTATTATAACTAAATTTAAAAATAAAGAATACCATCGAAAAAAAATACCTGGGGGTGCACCGAATAACCCTCTCGGTACGAGGTGGCTTGGACTAGATAAGAATGAATATGCGATTCACGGGACGAACCGGGAATGGACGATTGGAAGTAGGGAATCAAATGGCTGTATTCGCATGCATGACAGGGATATACAATGGTTATATGACCGAGTACAATTACAAACAAAAGTAATCATTTCTCGTTTTCATACGAGCCCCGAATATGAAGCGAATAAGCTTGGTTATCGCGTTGTGAGCTGGAATGGTCGAAAAATAGAAAAAGAACAAATTGGAGTACTTACGTTAGTAGACCGCGCGGATATATATTGGCAAGAACCAAATGGACAGTTAACGAAAGTAAAAACTGTATTGCCAAATGAAAGATATCCGGTGTACTCAGAACGAAAAGATGGAATATATTATATAGGAAACAATTCGTATATTATAGATGAAACAGGAGAGAAAGTTCGTTACGAGCAAATTCCTTCTTCAATTTTAAGTAATATATATAAACGGAAATACAATGTTCCGTAATGGCTACCGTATTATAGACGGTAGCTTATTTATACTTGGAGTTTAACTGCAACTATTGTATTTTGCTGAATATAATACAGTACAGATAGGGGGCGGTTATATTATGAAAAGTGAATTTGCGTTTAAAGTTTTCTTAGTAACGACCTGTTTATTTATCGTGTATTTATATGCGTTTCTCGTCTTTTCTTTTTATGTTCCATATGTTGATTTAATATTGTTCTTCGGATTTATTTGGGCGTTTGTGAAAGCGAGGGAAGGAGAGAAGAGTATATATCGGCGCATTACCCTATGCGGGACGGCCGTTCTCATTATTTTGTACTTTTTTATTATGCATGATTTTTGGAGAGGGATGTAAAAAAGCATACGATGAATCGTATGCTTTTTATGTTTAATATTTAGGCTTAAATGTATGACAACAAGTCTCTACACTCGTTGCTACAGAACTTTCTAGCGTCTCGTTTGTTAAAACAGCAGCTGTATATGAATCATTTTCAGTTTGACCAGTTTCATCTGCATCAGGCTGAACGATGATCGCACTTGCTTGACAAAAGTTACCTTGTCCCCAAAAAGAACAGTTGGAAACAGAACATCTTACTTCTGGCATAAAACCCCCTCCTTATACATTAGTGTGGGATTTTACGCCCATTTCATGTGTAGAAGGAGTTTCCTTTTCTCGTTACTTTTTCGTTTGCTCAAGCCATTCTTTTAATTTGTCTTTCGGCTGTTCACCACTAATACGGCTCACTTCTTTGCCATCTTTAAAATGAATGATTGTTGGTGTACCTTGAATTTTATATTCATCCCAAGGAGCATCTAATTTTTCAATATCCATAACTTTCATATCAACGTTCAAGTCTTTAGCCATTGGCACTACGACAGGAGATAATTTTTGGCAATGAACGCAAGATGTTTGATAAAAGTATACTGTTTCTTCTTTTTTCTCTTTTAAATTCTTTTGAAGATCTGAAAGAGAGATTTTATTTGTGTAGTAGTCAGGACCATCTGTTTGACTACCAGTAGCACTTCCTCCTTCCATTTTTTGGCTGGTAGTAGTTTTTTCTTCCATTTGTGTTACAGCGAAAATTGCCGCAAACAAGGCGATAATAATACCACCAAATATGAGCATTTTTTTCATTCTTTCATCTCCTTATTTGTTTTTGATGACAATAAAGCTACAAACAGCGATTGTAATAAAGCCGATAAGTGCTAAAAACGGGATTGTCACAAAGCCGAACCAGTTTATGTATTCTCCCGTACATGGTACACGTCCACAAGCTGCCCCAGCAGCTGAAAATGCTGCGACTTTTTGAATTGCATAGTGATATAAAGAAATACAAGCACCAATAGTTGCGATTGGTAAAGAATAATTTGCGATGCGATAGTCTTTCTTTGCCACAGCGATACCGAGCCATAAAACGAATGGATACATAAAAATACGTTGATACCAACAAAGAACACAAGGCTCAAATTTCATGATTTCGGAAAAGTACAGACTTCCTAGTGTAGCGATAAAAGAAGCTCCCCATGCGGTAAGTAAAGCATATTCTTGCTTTTTTTCTCGTCCCATATTTTATACCTCTCTTATAATAGTTACATACTAAATTATAGTATGAAGTGGTATGGAAAAGAAAGAAAAAATATTTATATCAATAAAAGTTTTATAAGGAGAAACTTTTATTGATATAAATATTTTAAAAAAGCGCCATTCTCCGGAAGAGAATAGCGCTATAGTTTACATTTGAATTTGTTCTACTTCTTCTACATGCGACTTTTGGGATGCGTGGTCAATATATTGAAATAGGAGCTGTAATTGTTTATCAACTTCTGGTAGTTCTTTACTGTATTGATAAGCGTGTAAAAAATGCTCAATACGCTTAGAAAATAATTGATCGTTCGTTTGAACCATGAGAACGAGTAATTTATCCCAGTTACAGCAATACGTGTAATAGAGAGCTTTATCATAGTCGTTATATGTTTGCACTGTGTACCCTCCTTACCGAGAGTTATATATAGTGTGTGATAAGTAAGGAGAAATACACTTGAAAGAATTTGTTAAGAAAAAAAGTGAATGAAAAGAAAAAACGAGGAGTTTCCTCGTTCTTTAAGCTTTTGGCATTGGCGTAGGTGTTGGTTTGCCATAGCCTTCTTTGTATTTATTATCGATATAGTTACGAATTTCAAGCGTTGATTTTCCTTTTTGTTTCATGGAAGCAGATTCAACTGCGATTTCTAGGCAATTGACGCAAGTCGTTGCATGGGAGTCCCAAACAACTTCACCATTCTTTTTAATTTCACGAATAAAGCAGTTTTTATTATTTTTATGTCCTACACTTTCACCGCAACCACAATAGCATGGAATCCAATCTAATAGCTCTGCATTTTGTCCAGCGACGGTGTAGATATCTTTCATTTGTGGATCAAGCTTATCTAGGAAGGTCGGAAGTGTGTCGACTCCTTTTGTTTTCTCTTGAATGTCAGCTTGCTGAGTGTGCGATGCGTGGTCATGTTCTTCTTTTTTTGATTCAGAAGATTTTTGGTCATTTGTACCAGTACTTCCGCATCCAGCAAGAATTAAGCTTAGTACTGCAAGTAAAGAAAATACATACTTTTTCATTCGCTTGTCCCCTTTACAAATGTATTAATCAAATTGTATCAGAGATTACGGTGTATCGGTTGAAGATTTTTTCGACTGATTTTTGAAGCGCCATCTTAGCGAATGGAATAGAAATAAAAGTGGGATATAAGCGTATACAATATATAAACCTGCTTGAGATAGTACGGTATTTAATGTGTTGATACTTTCACGGTTTGTGAAAAGTAGAGAAGCTGAAAATATGATGAAAATAAAAAACGGTAATGTAAATTTAAATGAAATATGAAAGGAACGCTTCATCGTTTGACATGATGACCAAATGGTTAAGCAAAGGTTTGGTAAAATAATTAAAAACCAAACGAAAATAATAATATATTCAAAGCGCTGAATAAAAGGAACTTTAATTATTTTTAACATCGTTAAAGTAGGCCAAATAGTACGGTTTAATTGTCCCTCGCTGTAATACATAAAAGATACGATAGCTAAAACTACATAAATTAAGGTGCTAAAAGCAATTCCAGCATGGGCCCATCTTTTTAAAGATTTTCCTTTTTCAATAAAGGGATAAAAGATAAGAATTGTTTCAAACCCTAGAAATTCCAATGCAGAGTGTTTTGCAGATATAAGCATGTCAAAAGGTGAATGTGTAAAAATAGGTAAAATATTACGGAAATGAGCATATTTCATTGGATAGATTAAAAAGAATACAACGAAAATAGGAAGAACAATACCCCAAAAACATATCCCTGTCACAGAACGGAAGCCACCTTTTATAATGTAGTAAGTGACTAACAAAAACATAAGCGTAAGTTTCCATAACTTAATGGTAGGGAAAATCCAAACTTGTATCACTTCCATATATGTACGAAGAACAGTAAGGCAAAATAATAAGCAATAAAGAGTGAAAATTACAGAAAATATAGAGCCAAACCACTTTCCAAAGGTTGTTGTATGAATACTAATTAAATCTCCGTCTTTTTCAAGCATTTTTAACATACAAAACAGCACAATATGAGTTGCAATTCCCGCAATAATAAGAGAAATCCAGGCATCATAACCAGCGTTTTTTAAAATTACACGTTGATATCCGAGAATTCCTATACCAATCTGGAGAGAATGCAATAAAATAAATGCAAAATATGGAGAGACTGTCTTTGTTTTATTTATTGTATTCATTGCTTATTTCACCTCACTATTCTCCGATTCCAGATTGTACAATATTAAGATCTAAATTTATATCCACCGCTATATTTTTATACATATTTCGAATTTGTTTTATATTCCATTTTCTTGTATGGCTTCTAATTTCATCTCGTATTCCTAAAGGATCAATTTCCTTTTCTTGAAATTGTTTTATTAAATCTTCACAGTCTTTTTCGACATTTCGTTCAATTTGTTTTTTTATATAGTTGATATTTGTTTTTTTTCTTAGATCAATCCAATTAGGAGAGTTTTTAATTAATCCATTTAGTTTTAAATGGATTTTTACTTTTGGTATGTCGCCAGTTTGATCTATATCATACTTATTTTCCCCAGCTAAGTTTTGTATAACAACCATACCTTTATGTTTATCCTTTTTTATTGCTGCTTCGTAACGTCCATTTTTCGTAGGATTAATAAGTAATTTTGCTAAAACAGAATGTCTTTTATCCGTATACATGACGACTTTATCGCCTTTTAAAAAGGCAAGTCCTTTGACAGCGACAGAATGATTATCGTCCATTTTAATATAAGGAACATAGGCATCACATACAGAAGAGTAATAATTATATAAAAAAATGTTTAATTCAGTTTGTGGAATGTTCTCATTTCTTATATTTTGCTCGAGTAAATCAGCAATATATAAAGACCCATTTTTTTTTCCGTAATTTAAAAGCTCTTCAGCCGATCCATCTACAATTGCTAGTTGTACATCACGCCCGATATTTGGGTCACGTTGTAAGTTAGTAATAATCTCTCCCATTCCGCGTTCCCCTAGAGCCTTTCCAAATAGGACGACACGCATTTGACCTACAACAACATTGTGAGGAGATTTCGCATTTAATCGTGAAGCAATTGTTTCAAGTGAACGGGCAGATGTTGTTTGCGTCTCTGGTTTAGACTTTACACCATGTGTGTACTCTGGGAATAGAATAGTTCCTTGGAATTTTTTGTTTTTTGTGATGTCAAATCCAGCAATATGAATAATACGCTGTGCATCCACTATATACGTTTGTGTACAGCCAGTTTGTAAAACGAAGAAGATAATGATAAGGTGCAATAAAATTTTTTTCATTCATTCTCACCATCACGTTTTTGCTTCGATTTGTTTGGATTGTAGCGCCATTTTGATTTTGGTCTAAGAAAAGAAGGTCTTTGTGCCGTTTGACTAAATGGTAATCGAAGAAAACCTTCTGCTGTACCTAAACCACGAAATGGATATAAAGGTAATAAATAAGGTGATCCAAGTGATTTTAATTTAATTAAATGAGCTAAAATAAATACAAATCCGACAATAAGGCCTAATCCTCCGAATGCACCGGCTAAAAGAATAAGCGGAAAGCGTAACAACCGGATAGTAGAAGACATCTTTACAGTCGGTGTTGTGAAAGATGCAAGGGCGGATAAAGCAACTGCAATTAATAAAATTGTACTTGTTAAAGCTGCTTCAACAGATGCTTGTCCAATTACAATCCCCCCAACAATCCCAATCGTTTGTCCGACTTTTGTCGGTAAACGTGCTCCTGCTTCACGAAGCAATTCAATTGTAATTTCTAAAAAGAGTGCTTCTAGAATAGGAGGGAAAGGTACGTTAGCTCTCGAGAAAATAATAGGACCTAGTAAATCGGCAGGAATCATTTGATAATGATATGTTAAAGCCGCTGTATAAATAGCGGAGGAAAACAGAGAAAATATAGCTCCGAAAAAACGAATAATACGAAAGAACGATCCAATCATCCACGGTAAATAATAATCTTCTGGTGAAATGAAAAAATCCAGTAACGTTGTTGGTCCTGATAAAGCATATGGAGAGCCATCTGTTAAAATTAAAACTTCCCCGTTAATTAACGCAAATACAGCTCGATCTAATCGTTCTGTAGGTAATAGAACAGGAAAAGGTGAATTGCTATTATCACTAATAAATTGCTCAATCATAGTTGAATCAAATGGGACATCAAAGTCAATGTCTTCTAGCCGTTGTATTGCGGTGTTGATGAATTGTTCATTTGTAATTCCTTCTATATAAGCAACTGCTACTTTCGTTTTTGATATAGATCCGACGGTAACTTCTTTAAAAATGAGTTGCTCCGTTACGATATTTCGGCGTAATAAGTGGATATTTGTATCAAGGTTTTCAACGAAACCGATTTTAGGCCCGATTACGCTATACTCATTTTCTGTATCGTTATATAATCGTTTTCCTAAAACAGTACTTTCGGCACGAATTAAAGCATATTGATCAGGATTCGAATTGTTTTTTAATCGTATTAAAATATATCCACCTAATAATTTTTCACGAATATCATCAATAGAAGGGGAGGTAATAATGTCTTCAATAGAGATGATATTACATAAATCAGAGATGTTTTGGATTTGTTCCGATTCCTTTTTTATAGGAGTTAAAATGAATTGTTTAATAATAAGTGCTTCCACGACAGATTTATAATAAAACAAGCACAACGTTTCATCTTTAAGTATGTTATAAGAGACAAAATCGCTTGATTCTTTCATGGTTTGTATAAATTCTGGAATAGAACAAAGTGTTTTTGTATTAGTCTTTTTTGATTTCTTAGATGATAAACCGAACATTTTCTCACCCCTAACTTACATCATTTACTTGTGTTAGTTTTTGGGAAAGACGGGAATTTATACTTAAAAATTGAAAGTTCATAAAGAAAAGGAAGAGTGGTGAATGGCTCTTCCTTTTTAGCATTTTAATTTGTTTTTTGTTCTTTAATAGACTTCACTAATTTCATCATTTCCGCTCGTATATCTTCTTTTTTTACATTTAATTTTTCGGCAATTTGTTTAATGTCCATTCCATCTTTTTTCATTTTTAATACATCGTCAAGAGGGGTATTGCTTTTTTGAGAGATGATTGTTAACACAGTAAGATGACGCAATTTGATGTTATATTCTTTCATTTTTTGCTTTAGCTGATCCGGTGTGGATTTTTGCATAGTTGCTAACTGTTGTAGCAGTGCTTGCTTTGTTTCTTTATTCATATGATGGTTTTTCAGCTTACTTGGATCTACACCGAAATGCTCGGCTGTTTTCTCCCAAGATTTATTTTGCTTATAGTAAGCTAAAACGTCTTTTATTTCTTTATTACTAATCCTTGCAATATGAGCAGCTTTCCAAATTTCATGTTTGTTATAGCCAAGTTTTTCTAGCGATTGCATTTCTTCTTCTGAAATTGGTTTATGATGATGCATTGTTACTTCTTTTGGCGTGGCAGCGGACGTAGGGAAGGTGGATATCCCGTATAATAATGCTGCCATAGTCATACTTACTGCGATTTTTTTGTACATGTAAACTCCTCCTAGATGGATAATGTAGAAAACTGTACACATATCATTTCCATAAAATGTGAAATACTTGTGAACAAGTTAAGTTTTTTTATTCACAGCATGGAATGATGTTTTTAGAAGTTTTCCAACATAAAACATTGATTAATAGTAAAAAACTAAGGTATAATCGAAATTGAAAATCAATATCAATACCAACAATAAACTTATACATATAGATAAAAATAAGGGAGAGATAAATATGACTACATATACTTCCATCGCTAATGTGATTAAAGAAAGGCGCTCTGTTCGTACATTTACAGACAAAGCAGTAGAAAAAGATTTATTAATTGAACTATTAAACGATGCAACATGGGCACCAAATCATAAGCACCGTGAACCATGGAATTGTAAACTATACATCGGAGAAGGCCGCAAGAAATTAGTAGATGCAGTATTAAACTCTTTCACAGAAGAAGAAAGAGCGAAACGCGGTAAAATTTTATCAGATCGTTTCTTAAGCACGCCTGCACAAATCGTTGTATATATAAATGAAGATCCGCGTCAAATTCAACGTGATGAAGATTACGCTGCAACATGTGCATTTATGCAAAACTTCCAACTTCTTGCTTGGGAACGTGGATTAGGTTGCGTTTGGAAATCAGGCGGATTAAACTACAATCCATTATTTATAGAAGGAATCGGTTTAACAAGAGGCCAACGTATCGTTGGAATTCTTCATATCGGCTATTTCGATAAAGCGCCAGAAGGAAAAGCTCGTACTCCGATTACGGAGAAGATGGAGATTATTGAAGGTTAATAGATGAGACATTCTCGTTTTTGCGGGGGTGTCTTTTTATTATGCAATCAATCCTCATGAAAGCTTGTTTTTCATCATACACTTTCTTAAGGGAAAGTGTAAGGAGGGAAAATAATGAGAGCAAGTGACGATAAAGCACTGCAATATGCGATTGCGGAAATTACGGAAATTGCGACTGGATTTGGGCTTGATTTTTATCCAATGCGTTATGAAATATGTCCAGCGGAAATTATTTATACATTTGGTGCATATGGGATGCCGACAAGGTTTTCACATTGGAGTTTTGGAAAACAATTTTTCAGAATGAAATTACAATACGATTTGGGACTTAGTAAAATATACGAACTCGTTATTAACTCTGATCCATGTTACGCCTTTTTATTAGATACGAACTCTTTAATTCAAAACAAATTAATTGTCGCGCACGTTTTAGCACACTGTGATTTCTTCAAAAATAATATTCGTTTTTCAAATACGAAGCGAGATATGGTAGAGAGTATGGCGGCAACAGCGGACCGTGTGAAAGCGTATGAGCATAAGTACGGAAAAGCAGAGGTAGAAACATTTTTAGATGCCGTACTTGCCATTCAAGAGCATATTGATCCGTCGCTTATGCGTCCGAAGCTCGCATGGAGTATTGATGATTTAGAAGAGGACGAAGTAGAAAAGAAAAAGGTATCACAATACGATGACTTATGGAATTTAGATAACCGAAATAAAAAACAAGAACGCTCTAATATACGTAAAAAGAAGAAAATCCCGCCGCAACCAGAGAAAGATTTACTCCTCTTTATTGAAGAATATAGCCGTGAGCTAGAAGATTGGCAGCGTGATATATTAACGATGATGCGTGAGGAAATGTTATATTTTTGGCCGCAGCTTGAAACGAAAATCATGAACGAAGGCTGGGCGTCCTACTGGCATCAACGCATACTTCGTGAAATGGACTTAACATCTGATGAAGCAATTGAATTTGCAAAATTAAATGCGGGTGTTGTACAGCCATCAAAAACAAGCATTAATCCATACTACCTCGGTATTAAAATGTTTGAAGATATTGAAGAACGGTACAACAATCCAACAGAAGAAATGAAACGACGAGGCGTAAAACCAGGATCTGGCCGTGATAAAATGTTTGAAGTACGCGAAATTGAATGGGACGTATCGTTCCTAAGAAACTACTTAAATAAAGATCTTGTTATGCGAGAAGATATGTACTTATTCCAGCGCCAAGGAAAAGAATATAAAGTAATAGATAAAGAATGGGAGAATGTGCGTGATCAACTCGTAAATATGCGGACAAATGGTGGGTTCCCGTACTTAGTAGTAGAAGATGGAGACTACTTAAAGAACGGAGAATTATACATTAAACATAGTTACGAAGGAATCGAGCTCGATTTAAAATACTTAGAAAAAGTATTACCATATCTTCATCAGCTATGGGGAAGAACGGTGCATATGGAGTCCATTGTGGAGAGTAAGGGCGTTGTGTTTTCTTATGATGGGAAGATGGTGCACCGGAAGTATGTGTGAGGGGAAGAACGGACATAGGATACTGTGTCCGTTCTTTTTTATTTGGAACAAGGTCAAATATGCTATTCTTTAAAAAAGGGAGTTACATAGAGAAATGGAGCGATTCAAATGAGCAAAATAGGGGTATGTAAGGTTGATATTACGCCGCCTGTAGGTATTGATTTTGTCGGATATCATAGAGAGGCAGGCATAAATAATGTTGAAGAACGTATTTACGGGACAGTTTTTGTATTTGAAAAAGATGAAATAAAGACTGTGTTTATAAGCATTGATAATATCGGTATGTTAGTAGAAGATACGAATATGATTCGTGAACGAGTAGCGAGTGAGGTTCATGTGCCAGTTGAGCGAATAACTGTTGTTTATACTCATACGCATTCCGGTCCAGAGACAGTCGGTGATGATCCGCTAGTGCAGTCGTATAAAATGATTTTAGTAAATAATGTAGTACATGGTGCTGTTACTGCAAATAACAATTTAAAGCGATGCGAAGTTGGATGGGGTGTTACGACAGGTGATATTGGGGTCAATCGAAGAGAGAGAACATCTGATGGAAAAGCGAAGATGGGAACAAATATAGATGGTGTTGTAGATAAACGAATTGGTATGTTAGCAATAAGAGATGCTGAAACGAAGGAGTTATCTGGGGTTTTAGTATTTTGTACTGCGCATCCGAATGTTTTAAAAGGTGATAGTGATGAATTATCAGCGGATTATCCTGGAATGACGAGAGAGATTCTAGAGCAGATAGTGAACTGCCCTGTTATTATCGTTCAAGGTGCCGCTGGAAATGTGAATGCGAAATATCGCGGTTCAAGGGAAGCGTTAAAACAAATGGCCTATTTACTTAGTGGACATGTATTAACGATGTTGCCAACAGTTACATATAGCCCAATTGTAAATTTAAGAACAGTTTCGAGTATGATGCAAATGAAGTTGAATGATATTCCTGAATTTGATGAGATACGAAGCATGGCTCGATTAGCCGAGAAGCAGTGGGGCGTGAATACGGACGAATGGCTTACTATCGTATTAGAGAAATATAGGCAAGGTATTCGGCGGTTAAGTATTGATTTAGAAGTGCAACTGTTTCAAGTTAATGATGGGATTTTCTCTGGCATACCGATGGAACCATTTTCAGAAACTGCCCTAGAAATGAAAGAAATCCTTCAAAATGAATTAGTTTTCTTTGGTGGATATATGAACGGATATCTTGGTTATTTACCCACAAAAGACGAATATGCATATGGCGGATATGAAGTAGAATTAAGTCCTATTGTGTATGGAACAGTTACAAATTTGTTAATGCCACCGGGAGAGAATACTGCGGAGCTGATTGTGAAGAAGGTTACGGGTTTATGTAATAAAGTGAACCTTTAATGAGACAGATTTTTGAACGCAGAGTAAAGAATATGACTAAGTGTGTGATTTTGTTAAGTCAACGTAATTAATAATGATTATCATTATTAATTACGTTGACTTTTAAAAAAAGAAAAACTAGAATTTATAAAGGGATCTTCAATTGTTCGCTATCATTTGTATAGGAGGTAAGTTATGGTGTATAGCTTTATTTCTATAAGATGTAGGTTGGCTCTTTATAGTTTTGGTGTTATTTTTATCTTTTTTTGTATAGTATTTTTGGTGAATCAAAAGGTGTATGCAGAAGATGTACCGTGGACATCAGTTTCAAATGAGGGAGAACGTGTACTTTTTCAAGAACAATCTTTGTATAGTGATGATCGAGGGGGAGAAGATCTTGTTTCGCCTTCATTTGAAGGGCGTAAACATGGTAGGGAAGATTGGGGAGCCTTCTTAGAAAATACGAAGTTAAATTATTCACCTAACATTCTTACCTATTCTGTTATAGGAATAGATGATCGAATACGGGTTAATGATACAACTTCATATCCGTATAGTGCCGTAGTCCATATAGCAACTCAGTATAATAGTGGAGAAATTTATGGATGTACAGGAGCACTAATTAGTAAAGATACAGTGCTGACAGCTGGACATTGTATTTACAATAAAGAAATTGGTGGATGGGCAACAAATGTTATTGTAACTCCAGGACGTAATGGAGGACAAGCACCGTATTTACCTTATAAAGGAACAAAACTTTACTCGGTAAGTGGATGGACTGATAACGAAAATTCAAATTATGATTATGGAACGATTAAATTAAATGGGTCTCCAGGAGATTATACAGGTTGGTTTGGATATAGAACTACCTATGTAGAATCACCAAAAGGTTTACTTGCGGTGATTCCTGGATATCCAGCTGATAAAATAGGAAATGAACGTTACACAATGTGGAGAGATTATGGTCCAATTGAAGATGTTAATCCTAGCAGACTAACATACAAGATTGATACTTATGAAGGGCAAAGTGGATCACCTGTATATCATTATTTTGATACAGGTATCAAAATAATAGCCATTCATACAAGAGGGAATAAAAATATGAATTTTGGAAATCGGATAACAGACAATGTGTTTAATAATATTAAAAGATGGTCTGAATAAATATAGTAAATCCATTTGGATTCATTTTCTTAGACTTTGGTATTTAAGAAATTTAAGCGAAATATATTTAACTTCAAGTGAAACTATTGAGTTTGGAAATTTAAATGTAGGTGTAGTTCAGTTATCTAAAACAAGTATGCCCTCATACTACACCATCTTTAGGTATTGATGTAATAGTAAAGAAAGTTATAGAACAGAGCTATATGAAAAAGAACTTGGAAATATCTAAGTTCTTTTTTTGTTTCAAATTTGTGAAAGAAAGACATATTGATTGAAATTAAATTTTTTATACTCTATCATATACCCATACAGGTATAGGTTTTTGTGGTACATGAGAAAATTAAATAATATGGAGGTTTAAAATATGTCCAGAAAAATAGTTGTAGTAGGCGGAGTTGCCGGCGGGGCATCAGTAGCTGCAAGGCTTCGTCGTTTAAGTGAGGAAGATGAAATTATTATGGTTGAACGCGGTGAATACATTTCATTTGCAAACTGTGGATTGCCATATTATATTGGCGGTGTCATTACAGAAAGACAAAAATTATTAGTACAAACTGTTGAAAGGATGTCAAAGCGTTTTAATTTAGATATACGTGTATTGAGTGAAGTGGTAAAGATTAATAAAGAAGAGAAAACAATTACTATAAAGAATGTAACTACAGGTAAAACATATAACGAGGAATATGATGTTTTGATTCTTTCACCAGGGGCGAAACCAATTGTTCCACCTATTCCGGGCATTGAAGAAGCAAAGGCGTTGTTTACGTTACGAAATGTACCTGATACAGATCGTATAAAAGCGTATATTGATGAGAAGAAACCACGTCATGCGACGGTTATTGGTGGTGGATTTATTGGAGTGGAAATGGTTGAGAATTTAAGAGAACGTGGGATTGAAGTTACTCTTGTAGAGATGGCAAATCAAGTAATGCCACCAATCGATTATGAAATGGCAGCATATGTGCATGAGCATATGAACAAGCACAATGTTGAGCTTGTTTTTGAAGATGGTGTAGATGCATTAGAAAAGGGCGGGACTGTTGTACGTTTAAAAAGTGGTTCAATTATAGAGACAGATATGATTATTTTAGCAATTGGTGTACAACCAGAGAGTAGTTTAGCGAAGGATGCAGGATTAGCATTAGGAGTTAGAGGGACGATAAAAGTAAATGAGAAATTTCAAACATCGGATCCACATGTATATGCAATTGGTGATGCGATTGAAGTGAAAGATTTTGTTACAGAAACAGAAACGATGATTCCTTTAGCGTGGCCAGCTAATCGTCAAGGTCGCATGTTAGCAGATATTATTCATGGTCATACGGAGTCTTTATATAAAGGTACGTTGGGAACTTCTGTGGCTAAAGTTTTTGATTTAACAGTTGCTTCGACTGGAGTAAATGAGAAAATATTAAAACGATTAAATATACCCTATGAGGTAGTACATGTACAGGCAAATTCTCATGCAGGATACTATCCGAATGCTACGCCAGTGCTAATAAAATTAATCTTTAATAAAGAAAGCGGAAAAATTTACGGAGCACAGGCTTTAGGGCGTGATGGGGTAGATAAGCGTATCGATGTTATTGCAACGGCAATGAAGGCAAATTTAACTGTAATCGATTTACCAGATTTAGAATTATCATATGCCCCGCCGTATTCTTCTGCAAAAGATCCAGTAAACATGGTGGGGTATGCTGCAAGTAATATAGTAGATGGTTTTGTGGACACAGTGCAATGGCATGAAATAGATCACATTGTTGAAAATGGTGGGTACCTTATTGATGTTCGAGAACCTAATGAACTAAAACAGGGAATGATTAAAGGCTCTATTAATATTCCATTAGATGAATTACGTGATCGATTGGATGAAGTACCAATGGACAAAGAAATATATATCACTTGCCAACTTGGTATGAGAGGGTATGTTGCAGCGCGTATGTTAATGGAAAAGGGATATAAGGTGAAGAATGTAGATGGTGGTTTTAAGTTGTATGGGACAGTATTGCCAGAACGTGTTGTATATTGATATTTTTCATCTTCTACTTCAAGATTTAGTGAAAGATGAAAACCTATAGATTAAGGTTTTAATTTTTGTTTCGCGAACATATAAGACAAAAATTAAAAATAGGGGTTTACAAAATACCCTATAGGGTATAATATATTGTCATAGGTTATAAATGGTGACATAATGGTAATGAGGTGATTATAGAATGGAATATAATCAAGATATGAAAAATAGATTGAAACGTATTGAAGGTCAAGTTCGTGGTGTGCTTCGTATGATGGAAGAAGGAAAAGATTGCCGAGAGGTTATTACACAGTTAACGGCATCTCGTTCTGCCCTTGATCGTACAATTGGACTCGTTGTTGGAACGAATTTAGAGCAATGTTTGCGTGAACAGTTTGAAAGTGGTAATGGTTCAAATGAAGAGTTAATTAAAGAAGCTGTTCAATTACTTGTAAAAAGCCGATAATCTGTCAAACATAAGTGTTGACAGATTTTCAAAAACGTTTTAGTATACCCCTACAGGTATATGTATATAAATTGTGGAGGAATCGATTATGAGTATAAAAGTGGATATGAGTTTAGATGCGAAAGGTTTAGCTTGTCCGATGCCTATTGTGAAAACTAAGAAGGCGATAGAAGGGTTAACACCAGGGCAGGTGATTGAAGTTAAGGCAACAGATAAAGGATCTACGGTAGATATAAAAAGTTGGGCGGGTAAAGTAGGACATCAATATATCGGGACGAAACACGAGGGTGATGTATTGGTGCATTATGTTAGGAAAGCAAACGAGCATGAAGTGAATGAAATTGTGAAATATCCTCATACAATTATGAATGCAGAATTACAGTCTATATTGTCTAATGGAGAAGAGAACATTGTATTAGATGTTCGCGAAGCAGCGGAATTTGCTTTTGGCCATATTCCATCCGCCATTTCGGTACCATTAGGTGAATTAGACAGCGCAGTATTAGATAAGACGAAGCAAATTTATGTTATTTGTCGAACTGGTAACCGCAGTGATGTAGCTTGCCAAATGTTGAAAGAGAAAGGTTTTTCAAATGTGAAAAATGTCATTCCTGGTATGTTAGGGTGGCAAGGAAATGTGGAGAAATAAAATTTTTTAAACAAAAATATACCTATGGGGGTAATTAAATGGACATTAAGATGTTACAAGCAAAAGATGTTGCAGAGAAAGTTTTATTCGGAGAGTTATTCATTTTAGATGTTCGTAATGAGACGGATTATGAAGATTGGAAAATTGAAGGGAAGCAAGTTTCTTCTATTAATAAACCTTATTTTGATTTGTTAGATGGTGTAGATCATATTGTAAGTGAATTACCTAAAGATAAAGATGTTTTAGTAGTATGTGCAAAAGAAGGGTCTTCTATATTTGTGGCAGAGCAATTAACAGAGGTTGGATTACAAAATATTTATTATTTAGTTGGTGGCATGAAAGCTTGGAGTGAATATGTGAAGCCGTTAAAAGTAGGGGATGTACAGGGCGGAGGAAGTATATATCAATTTAATCGTCTTGGAAAAGGCTGTTTATCTTATATGGTTGTTTCTAATGGTGAAGCAGCAGTTATTGATGCAGTAAGAACGGTTGAAGCATATGAGGAGTTTGCGAAAGAGCATGGCGTTACGATTACGAATGTAATGGATACACATTTACATGCAGACCATATTTCCGGAGGACGTAAGTTAGCTGAAAAGGTAGGTGGTACGTATTGGTTACCGCCAAAAGATGCAGAGGAAGTCGTTTTCTCATACGAACCGCTTGTTGAAGGATCTGTTATTACGGTGGGGGGTACTAAAATTGTAATTGACGCATTATACTCACCAGGGCATACGATTGGAAGTACGTCATTCATTGTAGATGATTCTTATTTATTATCAGGCGATATTTTATTTGTAGATTCAATTGGGCGTCCTGATCTTGCTGGTAAGGCTGAAGATTGGGTGAGTGATTTAAGAAATACGTTATATACACTTTATAAGGAACTGTCTCAAGATTTAATTGTTTTACCAGCTCATTATTCAAAAATAAGTGAAATGGATGAAAGAGGCATTGTGAGTGCGAGCTTACAAGATCTATTTAAAGAGAATGTAGGGTTAAATATTGCTGATGAAGTAGAGTTTCGTAAAACTGTGACAGAGAACTTACCGCCACAACCAAATGCATATGAAGAAATTCGTCAAACGAATATGGGGAAAATTCATCCGAGTATGGAAGAAGAGCGTGAAATGGAGATTGGCCCAAATCGTTGTGCAGTGCATGAGTCATTATAAAAATAACAAATTGGAGGAATTGATGATGAATATAAAACAAGTATTAGATGCGAAAGGTTTAGCATGTCCAATGCCGATTGTAAGAACGAAGAAAGCGATGGATACTTTGCAAACTGGAGAAGTGTTAGAAGTACATGTAACGGATAAAGGATCAGTTAAGGATATTCCAGCGTGGGCAAATAAAGGTGGTCATGACATCGTAAAGCATGTAGAAGAAGCTGATGTGCTGAAATTTTGGATTAAGAAGGCGTAGGAAAAAATATTGTTATAAATGCAGAGAGGGTGGTTATATGAACACAATAGTAAGTACGCTTTTCATTGTACTTGCTACATGGTTTGTTATTTCACGATTTTTACCAGTGAAAGGTGTGCAAAATATCAGTGGAAAAGAATTAAAGAATATAGTGGAAAAAAAGGGGAAACAACTTATCGATGTTCGTACAGTAGGTGAATATAGAGGAAATCATATGAAAGGATTTCAGAATATCCCGTTAAATGAGTTAGCTAGTAGAGCAAGTCAGTTAGATAAAAATAAGGAAGTAATCGTTATTTGCCAAAGTGGAATGAGAAGTAAGCAAGCTGCAAAGATGTTGAAAAAACTAGGGTTTCAGCAAGTAATAAACGTTTCAGGTGGTATGAATGCTTTGTGAGGAGGGACTTTAAAATGAAAGAAATGACAGCAAAAGAATTAGAAGAAAAATTGTTACGTAAAGAAGCAGTAAATATCGTAGATGTCCGTGAAGTAGAAGAAGTAGCAGAAGGAAGAATTCCAGAAGCATGTAATATTCCGCTAAGGCTATTAGAGTTTCGAATGCATGAGTTGGATAAAAAGAAAGAGTATATTATCGTTTGTCGCTCTGGCGGAAGAAGTGGAAGAGCAGTTCAGTTTCTAGAGAGCTACGGTTTTCAAGCAATCAATATGATAGGTGGTATGTTAGCGTGGGAAGGTAAAGTCATATAGTGAAGTAAGTGATTTGGGCCTTTTTATAAACAGATAAATACCCCTATAGGTAATTGGAGGGAGAACAATATGGAACAACAGAAGAAAACGACAATCGTGTTATTTAGCGGAGATTACGATAAAGCAATGGCTGCTTATATTATTGCAAATGGTGCAGCGGCGTATGACCAAGAGGTAACTATTTTTCATACTTTCTGGGGATTAAATGCTTTAAGGAAAGATGAACATGTGAATGTAAAGAAAACATTTATAGAAAAAGTATTTGGAAAAATGATGCCACGCGGTGCCGATAAGATGGGATTATCCAAAATGAATTTTGCTGGCATGGGGCCAAAGATGATTAAAGGCATTATGAAAAAACATAACGCAATGCCTTTGCCAGATTTAATTGATTTGGCGAAAGAACAAGGAATTAAACTTGTAGCTTGTCAAATGACAGTAGATTTATTAGGGTTAAAAGAGGAAGAGATTATGGAAGGGGTAGAGTTTGCAGGCGTAGGGGCATATTTAGCAGATGCTTCGGATGGGAATGTAAACTTATTCATTTAAATCACCTTCTTTTTAGAAGGCGGGGGATGTAAGATGAGCTTAGTCGTATTACTTTTTATAATTGGGTTTATAGGATCGTTTATATCAGGAATGGTTGGGATTGGTGGCGCGATTATTAATTATCCAATGATCTTATACATTCCAGTATTGCTAGGATTTACTGGCTATACGTCACATGAAGTGAGCGGTATTACAGCGGTACAAGTATTCTTTGCAACTTTTGCAGGCGCGTGGGCATACCGGAAAAGTAATGACATGAATAAAACGTTAGTTATGTATATGGGAGCTAGTATATTAATAGGAAGCTTCATAGGGAGTTTCGGTGCTAACATATTAGAGGAACATACAGTTAATGTTGTTTATGCAGCATTAGCTACAATTGCAGCTATTATGATGTTTGTACCGAAACAAAATAATAGTGGAGATGTGAAGTATAATAAATGGTTAGCAAGCTTGTTAGCGTTCGTTGTAGGGGGAGCTTCAGGCATTATAGGAGCTGGAGGTTCGTTCCTTTTAGTTCCCATTATGCTAGTTATTTTAAAATTACCACTGCGCATGACGATCGCAACATCTATCGCTATTACGTTTATTTCCTCAATAGGGATTACTACAGGAAAAGTGATTACTGGGCAAGTAGTTATCATTCCAGCTCTAATTATTGCGGTTGCCAGTATATTTGCTGCGCCACTTGGAGCACGAGTCGGGAAGAGGCTAAATCAAAAAGTACTGCAATATGTATTGTCCACTTTAATTGTAGGCACTGCTGTTAAAATGTGGATCGATATGATATCAAAATAAAAGGATGGTGCTGCTTACAGCCCATCCTTTTATTTATTGCCCGTAAACCTAACGGATTATAGTTTTACTTTATGCCCAAATAACTTTCATTAAGTTTTTATATTCGTCATTTGCTAATTTATATAGCATTCTCGTATGTTCAAAGACAAGTGCTGGATTAAAGTTTGGTTCTGAGAATGCAAGAGATGCTGAAATATCAATTGCATTTTGCTTGTTTAATGTGAATTTTGCAAAGCGATAAGATGTGTTTAATTCATTAATAACATGTAAAATATCATTTGTTGATGTTGCATCAGGCACGTGAGCAACATTGAAGCAGTATATATCTACCGTAGGATGTTCGTTTTGGAAAGCAGCGATAAGTTGAATTTTTGCGCCAGCTTCTGTCTCTAATCCTACTGAAAAATGAACAGAGCCATCATTTTCATCTATATTTTCTTCCATGTATATATCGTTGGATTTTAAGTAGTCTTTAAAATCTGAGATGTTATGTTTTACTGCAGCTTTCATATGTATGAGCCCCCTGATAATTGGAATAGATTGCTACTATTTATTATAATTTAAAAATATTAAAAAAGATAGTTAGAAAGTTCTGATTTTTGATTCTGAAGAAATAAAAAGAAGCAGTACTCTACCTCCATAGAGTACTGCTTCTTTACTATTCATTGTCGTTAGACGATGGTTCTGTATCTTCACTGCTATTTTTGTTCTTATTTTTCACTTCATTGTTACTTGATTCGCGTTCACTTGAATTTTCAGACTTAGATTCTTTTGTCTTTTTCGAATCAGAGTCTGAGTCAGACTTTGTATATGCAGGTAGCCCAAGATGAGTACGAAGTTCATTTGTAACATTAGCTAATTCTTTTTTATCTGGATTGTAGTAGTAAGTTCGACCACCACCAGCAGATTTGCTACATGTATCGTCACCTTTTGCCATATAGCAATCATCACCTTGGATTTGTAATTTCTCAATTTCCGAATCCGATCCATATTTATAGAATGAAAGCATATCATCAAATGTTAAGTTTGTAACGAATTGTCCGTTAATATCATCAATGATGTTGCCAACTTTTGTTACAGAACCAACACTTGTTAGTTTCTTTAAAATAGCCTCGATAACGAGTTGTTGACGTTGTCCACGCATTGCATCACTATCGATGTGTCTTGTTCTAGCAAGAGCAAGAGCTTCTTCGCCATTTAACTTTTGAACACCTTTTTCTAGGTGAATTGCCTCAGCATTATCATTGCTATCTTGCTCAGTAAATTCAACTGGTACATCAACTTCAACACCGCCCAAGTCATCGACGATTTTTATAAATGATTTAAAGTTAAATTTCACAAAATAATCGACAGGAACATTCATTAATTTTTCAACTGCATCAATGCTTGCTTGTGGTCCGCCATTTTTTCCGTTTTTAGCAGAACCGAATGCATGAGCGTGTGTAATTTTATCTTTTTTCTTTTCTATTGGAATATAAGTATATGTGTCACGTGGGATACTCAATAGTTTAACAGTTTTGCTATCTTTATTAAATGTTGCAAGTAAAAGCGCATCTGTTCTTATAGCTTCACCATATTCTTTTCCTCGGACATCGCTTTCATCAACACCCATTATTAAAACAGAGACGTTATTTGTAATAGGTTTTACAGCTTTATCTCGTAAATCAGATTTATCACCGCGTGCTAAATCGTGTGCGGCATTTCGAACAGCAGAAGATGCTTTATTTACTAAAAACCAAGTATAACCGCCGCCTATTAATAAAACGAATAGTATAGCGCTTATAATAATTTTTATTTTTTTCTTATTTTTTTTCGGTTTACTGCGTGTATTTTCTTGCAAAGATGGGTTTTGCTCCATTTCTTGTACTCCTTCATTTGGATTGAAATACGACACTCATATCCACTTATTATAATGAAATTTAGCGAAAAAAAACATTACAAATCATTTACATTTCGTAAAAATTCAATTTATTTATAAAAAGTCAGATTTTCTATATATTATTTGTCAGATGTAGAATAAGTATAAGGGCTTTTAGTAGAAATGAAAATATATATTATGAGAAAATGATAGGGAAGTAAGATTTGTTGAAATATATCCAAGAAGAAATGAGTAAGCTTACCTATTTCTTCTATATAATAAAGAAGAATTTGACGGATAAAGGAGAGAGCATAATGAATCATACATCATTCCGAGCAATCGTTGTGAACGAAACGGAAAATCATCAGTTTGTAAGAAAAGTTGTTGAGAGAGAAGTAAGTAGTTTACCTGAGGGAGACGTATTCATACAAGTTCATTATTCTTCATTAAATTATAAAGATGCCCTTTCAGCTACTGGTAATAAAGGGGTTACGAGAACATATCCTCATACGCCGGGAATTGATGCTGCAGGAGAAGTTGTGAGTAGTGAAGATAACTCTTTTAAGGTAGGAGATCAAGTTATTGTAACGGGATATGACTTAGGGATGAATACTTCTGGTGGTTTCGGAGAATATATTCGCGTGCCATCATCTTGGGTCGTGCCTTTACCAGAAGGATTGTCATTAAAGGAAAGTATGATGTATGGGACAGCAGGTTTTACTGCGGCTTTGTCGGTATATAAGCTTATTGGAGCAGGAATCAAGCCTAGTATGGGAGATGTTTTAGTAACGGGTGCTACAGGCGGCGTAGGGAGTGTAGCTGTTAGTATATTAAGTAAGTTAGGGTTTAACGTAGTAGGAGCGACAGGGAAAATGGAAGAGGAACAGATGCTACTACGTCTAGGCGCGAAAAAAGTGATTCATCGCGCGGAATTGAATGATGAATCAGGAAGACCGATGTTAAAAGGGATATACGCCGGAGTTATCGATACTGTAGGTGGGCATATGTTAGAAACAGCTTTAAAAACAGTAAAGTATGGTGGTTGTGTAACGACATGCGGTAATGTGGCAGGCCAGGAACTACAAACAACAGTATATCCATTTATTTTACGAGGCATAAGCCTTTTAGGGGTAGATTCCGTGCAATGTCCAGTGGATGTGAGAAGAGATGTGTGGACGCTTTTAGCGAAAGAATGGGGAAATAAAGAATTACTATCTTATACAGAAGAATGTACATTAGAAGAATTAGAGAAGAAGTTTACACTTATATTGCAAGGAAAGTTAAAAGGAAGAACAGTTGTTAAAATATAATGAAAAAAGAGACGCTTAAGTTAGCGTCTCTTTTTTCATTATAATGATTGTTTTAAATTGATTTTTCCTTGTTCGCCTAAAACACCGTCAGCGATATTTACAGCGTGATCGCCAATGCGCTCTAAGTTACTTACCATATCGACGAAGATGATACTTGCATCACCTGAACAGCTGCGTTCGTTTAGACGTAATACGTGACGTTTACGAAGAACACGTTCCATTTGGTCGATTTTGCGTTCTTTTGCAATAACAGTTTGAGCTAGTTCAGTATCGAAGTTTGTTAAAGCTTCAACTGAGTCTTGCAGTGTTGAAATTGTTAATTCAAGCATTTCGTTTAACTCAGCTAATGCTTCGTTTGATAGTGAAACACGATTTGAAATTTGGAAATCTACAAGTTCTACAAGGTTTTCTACATGATCACCGACACGTTCAATATCTCCAACAACACCTGCTAAAACAGAATGTTTTTCAGAATCCGTAGGTGAAAGTGGCTTTTCTGATAGTAAAACTAAATACTCGGTAATTTTTTTATCTAAATTGTTAATAGCTCCTTCTAGTTGGGTGGCCATGTTTTCATGTTTTTTGTCTTGCGTATTTAAAAATTGATTTGCTTCTTTTAATCCGTGTAATGAAAATTCAGCCATACGCACAATCTCTTTTTGAGCTTCAGTTAAAGCGATGGCTGGAGATTGTTCAATAAAGATTGGATTTAAATGTTGCGGTTTGAAATTAATAGCAGAATCTTCGCCGCGGATAATTTTTGTTACAATCCATGCTAATACTGCAATGAATGGGAACTGAATGATTGTATTTGTTACGTTAAATGTTCCGTGTGCAAATGCAATAGTCATTTCTGGATTCAAGTTTAATGATGTTTGGAAATATTGAATTAAACTTGTAAATGGTACTAATAAAATTGTAAAGATAATTGTACCGATAATATTAAAGATAACGTGAACTAATGCTGCACGTCTTGCTGCAATTGAAGTACCGATTGCTGCTAATACTGCTGTAATTGTCGTACCGATGTTATCACCGAATAATACAGGAAGAGATGCTTGTAAATCGATTGCACCTTGACCGAATAGTTCTTGTAAAATACCGATTGTTGCGCTTGAACTTTGTACAATTAAAGTGAAGACTGTACCGACAACAATTCCTAAAATTGGATTATCACTCATGCTAATCATTAAATCTTGGAATGACTCTAAAGAACGAAGAGGTTTCATACCTGCGCTCATTAATTCTAAACCGAAGAATAGCATACCAAAACCGAATACAACTTGACCTACAGAATGTACTTTTTTATTTTTAAAGAAGAATAGTAAGATCGCTCCAACTGCCATAACTGGGAGAGCATATTCTCCGATTTTAATTCCGATAATAAATGCAGTAACTGTCGTACCGATGTTTGCACCCATAATAACACCGATTGCTTGTCTTAATGTCATAAATCCGGCACTTACAAGTCCGACTGTTAAAGCGGTTGTTCCTGAACTGGATTGGATTAATACAGTAACTAACATACCTGCTAGTACACCCATAAGTGGGTTTGTTGTAAAACGATCTAGAATATCACGAAGACGATCTCCAGCTGCTTGTTGCAGTCCATCGCCCATGTATTTAATCCCGAATAAGAAAATACCTAATCCACCAATGAACTGGAAGATCATATCTTGAACATTATATTCCACGCATTCCACTCCTTAAATTTCATGTACGATGTAATTATTAACTGAACCTTGAGGCACTGTAAACGGTTTGGTAGTAAAATTTACACTAATTTTACAAAGAGAAGAAAAGTTTACAATCCCTTAAAGAAACAGCTGTATTTTATTGGTTTTCATCTTGTATAAATCTTAATTTTGTAAAGAAATCACACTTTTTAGAATAATAATGTCCAGTTGAATATCAAGGAAAGCGTCTGCGAGTTCATCGTATATTTTTTGATGAAAGTTAAAAAAATATGTAGGAAAATGCATGTAGTTTTATAACAGCAAAACGAGGGGAAATAATTTTTTAACACGATAAAAAAGCCACTGATTTATCCAGCAGCTTTTTCCGTGTTTTTATCGCTATGCTTTTGTTTTCTTATGCTTGTAATGTAAATGAAGAGAAAAGCAATAAGTAATAGAGAGGAGTAACGATATACAGTTGCATAGTTTGTAAAATGAGCAATAAATCCAAATATAATAGCTCCAGCGCCGATTCCAAGGTCAAATGCGGAGAAGAATGTAGCCGTTGCTACGCCGCGTCGATGCGGTGCTACGCGGTCAATCATCCATGCTTGTAGTGCAGGTTGGATCGCTCCAAAACCACTTCCGTAACATGCTGCAGCAATAATTAAGCTCGGAATTGTCGTCGTATACGACAATAAAATAATACCTGTAAACGTTATAATAACTCCCGGAATAATGACGAATGTATGGCCTTTTGCATCATATAGCTTTCCAGAGAATGGACGAGTTACAGCGATTGCTAGTGCGTTACATAAAAAGAAGAGGCTAATATCAGCTATGCCCACTTCTGTAGCAAATAGTGTGATAAAACTTCCGATTCCTCCGTACATTAATGTAATACATAATATTAATAATGAAGGAAGTAAAGCTTTACGCTCAATAAATCCATCGAGAAAAGTACTAGATGATTGTTGTGGAGGCTGTTTCGTTTTTTGGATTTGAAGTAGTTTCGTTAATATTAATGAAACAATTGTGCACGATAATGCACATAAAAAAAGAATTGTGAAGTTATATGTTTGCATAAGCCATAGTCCGATAAGTGGACCGAGGGCCATTGCGATTGTTCCAGAAAGACCAAAATATCCCATGCCTTCTCCGCGGCGAGCTGAGGGAATTAAATCAGAAACGACAGTTCCATATGTAGTCGTTGTAATACCGAAACCAGCTCCGTGTAAAATACGAACAGCAAGCAAGAGAAAGATAGTTGAGGCGAAAAGGTAACTGCCCATAGCAAGTAAACAAATAGCAGTACCGATCATTAAAATGATTTTTTTATTGAATTTTTGCAAGGCATTCCCAGTTAGCGGTCTAACAAAAAGTGCCGCAACGGTAAACATGCCGACAACCAATCCGATATTGGAACTTGTGCCACCAATTTCTTTCACATAAACAGGTAAGGTTGGAATTAACATTTGAAACCCTAAAAACATACATAAGTTTGCAAAAATTAAAGCAACAAACTCTTTTGTCCATAACGGTTCTCGTTTTACGAGTATTGCTTCTCCCATATATTCATCCCCTATATAAAATTTTCTCTTTTCTTTCGAGTATATGTATTGGCCAATGAAACAGTCAAGGAAGGTGTCTTGAAAACGGATAACAATTTTTAAGATGAAAAACTGACAAATTTGTGTAAAAGCTACACAACTATGAAAAAAAGATGTAAAGTATAGATGTATAGACTTGTAGGTGTTAAGAATGATAGAAATTGTTTTTTCTTTAAAGAAAGCGGATTCAAAAGGGTAGTGAACAAGAAGGGGATATATACTTTTTCACTACATATATTTGAAAAGGTTTACAATATGATGAAGAAAGAGGCGTGTACATATGAGACGATTAGGTATTTCTATTTATCCAGAACATTCAACAGTAGAGAAAGATAAGGAGTATTTAACATTAGCAAGTAAATATGGATTTACACGTGTGTTCACATGTTTATTATCTGTGGATGGAGAAAAAGAGAAAATTATAGAAGAATTTAAAGAAACGATCTCTCATGCGAATGCATTAGGGTTCCAAGTATTAGTTGATATTAGTCCATCTGTTTTTGAACAATTAGGTATTTCGTATAATGATTTATCATTCTTCCATGAATTAGGTGCGTACGGTATTCGTTTAGATGTTGGTTTCTCAGGATTAGAAGAATCAATTATGACTTATAATCCGTATGGTTTGAAAATTGAGATTAATATGAGTAATGGTACGAAGTATGTAGATAACATTATGAGTCATAGACCAAATCGTGAAAATTTAATTGGTTGTCATAATTTTTATCCGCATCGTTATTCAGGATTATCATACGATCATTTCATTAAATGCTCGAAACAATTTAAAGATTACGGTATGAGAACGGCTGCTTTTATTTCATCATTTGATGCAACATACGGACCTTGGCCAGTAACAGAAGGGTTATGTACATTAGAGCAGCATCGTGAATTACCGATGACAACACAGGCGAAGCATTTATTTGCGACGGAATTAATTGATGATGTTATTATTGCAAACGCATATGCGTCAGAAGAAGAATTACAAGCACTAGGTGCATTAAATAAAGAGAAACAAACATTTGATATAGAACTATATGATACAACGACAGAATTAGAAAGAATTATCGTATTAGACGAACCACATTTTTATCGCGGAGATGTATCTGAATATATGATTCGTTCTACACAAAGTCGTGTGAAATATAAAAAAGAAGAGTTTAAACCTCATAATACGCGTGAAATTAAGCGTGGAGATTTATTAATTGATAATGAACAATATGGCCAGTATAAAGGCGAATTACAAATTGCATTAAAAGATATGGTGAATACAGGAAAAACAAATGTAGTTGGTCGAATTATAGAAGAAGAAATTTTCTTATTAGATTATTTACAAGCATGGGATAAATTCGGGTTCACATTAAAGAAATAGAGAGAATATAAAGGGGAAAAACTACTGATTTCAGCAGCTTTTCCCCATTTATATATAAAGAGCGAGAGGAAGAGCTATGACAAAGGTGCATCAGCGATTAATTTCTATTTTAGAGGAGTTTTTAGAAGAGAAATCGATGTTAAATCGAGCTTTTTTAGCGGGCCGTTTACATGTATCGACGAAGACGATTCAAAAGGATATAAAATTATTAAATGATATATTGGAAGAAAACGGAGCGAAAATCGAATCGCAAAGAGGGACTGGGTACGAATTAGAAATTATACAAACGAAGAAATTTGAAGACTTTTGTGTGAGTCTATTTCAAAAACAGACGGAAAAGATCCCAACTTCTTATGAAGAAAGAATAGCGTATATTCTGCATCGTGTTTTAACGACAGAGGGATATGTGAAGCTTTCAGAATTAGCAGAAGAGATTTATGTGAGCAAATCAACGGTCAATTTAATTATGAAAGATGTTACAGATATATGTAGTCGCTATAAATTACAAATTGAGAAGAGACCGTATTATGGTATACGTATTGTTGGAGAGGAATTTAATATTCGTTCTTGTTTATCACAATATGGTTTACCGCGTTATGACCATACTCCGTTTCATGAGCAATTTGAGCAGACGGAGACGTATTTATCGCTACCTCATATATCACTCATTCGTTCAATTATATTAAAGTATATTGAAGGCGGAACAATATATTTATCTGATATAGAAATTGATAATTTGGTCATTCATATTGCAATCGCATTAAAGCGTTGTCAAAGTCAACATTATATGAAAGGACTGCATGCGGAGCAATCAGAACTTATAATAAAGAAAGAATATACAATTGCGAAGCAGATTTTAGGAGATTTAGAGAAAGAGTTAAAATTTTCATTTCCAGAAGAAGAAGTATTATATGTGACGATGCATTTATTAAGTACTGCTGTTACAACGAGAGATCGCTATGAAAATGTAGAAGAGCTATTAGGGAAAGATATATATGCATTTATGCAACATATTCTTTTTAAAGTAGCGGAAGAACGGAATCTTATTTTTTATTATGACGAAGAATTATTATTTGGATTTGGTATTCATTTAAAAACGTTATTAAATCGTTTGAAGTATAAGTTAAATACGAGAAATCCTCTTTTGGCAGAAGTGAAAAAGAATTATCCGTATGCTTTTGAAATTGCGGTTCTTGTTGGAGATATCATTGGTGAATATACGGGTGAATCGATCCCTGAAAGTGAAATTGGCTATATTGCAATTCACTTCGGCGGAGCGATGAGCCGTTTGCAGGAGCAAAATCAAAAGAAAAGATGCTTATTAGTTTGTGCGACTGGTCAAGGAAGTGCACAACTATTAAAATATAAAATTTTATCACAGTTCCGAGATAAATTAGAGATTGTAGGTATTACAGGCTATTATCAATTGAAAGTAGAAGATCTTTATAAAGAAAAAATAGATTGTATTATTAGTACGATTCATATACCGAGTGGCTTGCCTGTTCCAGTTATAAAAGTGAATTCAATATTTGATGATAAAGAGATTAAATCGATTGGTCAGCGGTTGTTTACGCATGTGAATACTAGTGTGCAGCCTTATATTAAGGAAGATTTAATCTTTTTAAATCATAGTGCTTCTACGAAAGAGGATGTTATTCAGTTTTTATGTGAGAAAGCTGCTGAGAAACATTATGTACAAGAAAACTTTTATGCTTCTGTTATGGAAAGAGAAAATACGTCTCCGACAGCGGTTGGGAATTCAGTTGCAATCCCGCATCCGATGCAGTTATTAAGTGAGGAAACTTTTTTGATGTTTTGCACACTTGAAAAGGCTGTTGATTGGGGAGATAAAAAAGTACAAGTAATTATTTTATTTAGTGTAAAGCGCAATAATAATGAAGATTTGCAAAGGCTTTATGATTTTTTATATGATATTATGTCTAGTCAAACTACGATAGAGAAACTTACTCAGACCGAGGTAATTGAAGATTTTCAAGAGATTTTATTATCATTTTGAAAAAGTATATAAAAACTTCCGTTACATAACGGAAGTTTTTTATGTTTAATTGTATGCGTTTTCATAATAAGATAAAAATATAGAAAACATATAGCTTGGGGGAATTTAAAATGGCTGATATGCAAACTCCATTTGCGTTAATTTTACATGGTGGCAATGCGAGAAGTGCAGCGCTTGAAGCAATCGCTTTTGCAAGACAAGGAGATTTTGAGAATGCGGGTGAAAAGATGAAACTTGCTAGTGAGGAAATTTCAGCAGCGCATCGTATTCAAACGGATTTAATTCAAGAAGAGGCAAGAGGAATTCATGCAGAAATCAGTTTACTGTTAGTGCACGCACAAGACCATTTAATGAATGCAATTACGGTGAAAGAACTAGCTGAAGAATTTATTACTCTTCATAAACGAGTAGAAGAGAAAGTGACAGTATAAGATGTATATTTTATTATGTTGTGCAGCAGGTATGTCAACGAGTATGGTCGTAAGAAAAATGCAAGAAGAGGCAAAGAAACAGGGGAAGAATTATAAAATTAAGGCGGTTGATTCAGAACTTGTGAAACTTGAAATAAAAGAAGCCGATGTCGTTTTAATCGGTCCACAAGTGAAATATTTATTTCCAGCTGTAGAGTTTCTTGCAAACTCATACAACATACCAGTTGCAATTATAGACCAACGAGATTATGGCATGTGTGATGGTTTGAAAGTGCTTAGGCAAGCAGAACAATTAGTTTTAGCATAATTATATCTTTTTAAATATAAACATTATAATGTTATAAAGTTTATTTCATTCTTTTATAGTAGAGAGAAAGAGGAGGGCTATTGATGAATGGGTTTATGAGTTTTATGGAACAAAAGATTATGCCAACAACGCAAAAAATTGCAGGACAACGACATTTATTGGCAATTCGAAATGGGGTTATTTCTACATTACCGTTAACGATCGTCGGGTCATTTTTCGTTATCTTTTTAAATTTACCAATTGATGCATATATGGAATGGATTGCACCGTTTCGCCATATTTTAGATATTCCATTCCGATTTACAGTAGGACTAATGGCCTTATACGCAGCGTTTGGAGTAGGGGCTTCGCTCGCGAACTTTTATCAGCTCAATCAATTAAGTGCAGGGCTACTATCTGTACTCGCCTTTTTACTAGCATCAGTTGAACCAATTCAAATTACGAAAGCTGTACCAGGTGTTATTGATGCAGGTCGATATATTTCAGTAGGAACATTAAGTGCAACGTCTTTATTCGGCGCAATTGTTACAGCATTAATTGCAGTAGAAATTTATCATTTTATGATTAAGCATAATATTTCAATAAAATTACCAGACAGTGTACCACCAGCAGTTTCAAATTCGTTTGCAGCATTAATTCCAACATTAGTAGTTATTCTTTTATTTTGGGGCATTCGCTACGGTTTGAAATTCGATGTAAATACAACAATTACATATTTAATCGCACCATTAAAATCAGTACTAGTAGGAAATAACTTATTCGGTGGTTTATTAACAGTATTCTTAATCGTGTTCTTCTGGTCATTTGGTATACATGGACCGGCGATTTTAGGACCAATCATTCGTCCGATGTGGGATTCAGCAATTCTTGAAAATATGGAAGTGTTCACGGCTACAGGAAATGCACATCAGTTACCAAACTTATTTACAGAGCAATTCATTCAATGGTTCGTATGGATTGGCGGATCAGGCTCAACGTTAGCTTTAGTAATTATGTTTATGTTCTCTAAATCTAAGTTCCTAAAAGAGTTAGGTAGATTATCATTCGTACCAGGTTTATTCAATATTAACGAGCCAATTATTTTCGGGGCTCCGATTGTAATGAACCCAATCTTAATTATTCCGTTCGTTATTACACCGCTAGTGACAACGACAGTATCATATTTCGCAGTTGTTTCAGGTATGATTCCACTCATGATGGCGAAACTGCCATTTACGATGTTAGCACCAATTGCAGCGATTATTAGCACGGACTGGACAATTATGGCTGGTGTACTTGTACTTGTTAACTTTGCGATCTCATTCGTTATTTACTATCCATTCTTCAAAATGTATGAGAAACAACAATTAGCAGGAGAGGAGAAAACAGAATGCTCGGAGCAATTATCATCTTAATTACATTCGTGGTCGGACAGTGTATTGCCCATTATTCGAAATGGGTACAAAGTAAATCTTTATTAGTGTTACTACTAGTATCAGTTTTATTTATCAGTTGTTCAATGGGTGCATATGTAATGTTAGGATTGCAATCACCTTACGTAATTATTGTACCGACAATTTTATGTGCAACGTGTTTATCTGCAAAATATAGATTTACGAGCATGGCATTAATACAACGCGTGAAGGAGATGCAAAAGCATGGAGCGTAAATTAGGAATTTCACTTTATCCAGAACATTCAACGAAAGAAAAAGATATGGCTTATATTTCCGCAGCGGCACGACACGGTTTTTCAAGAATATTTACTTGTTTGTTATCTGTGAATCGTCCGAAAGAAGAAATTGTAGCTGAATTTAAAGAAATTATTAATCATGCGAAAGATAACAATATGGAAGTTATTTTAGATGTAGCTCCGGCTGTGTTTGATCAGCTTGGTATTAGTTATAGCGATCTATCATTTTTCGCAGAGTTAGGCGCAGACGGTATTCGTTTAGATGTAGGTTTTGACGGATTAACGGAAGCGAAAATGACGAATAATCCGTACGGTTTAAAAATTGAGTTAAATGTAAGTAACGATATTGCGTACTTAGAGAATATTCTTTCGCATCAAGCGAATAAATCAGCTTTAATTGGTTGTCATAATTTTTATCCGCAAAAATTCACTGGTCTTCCGTACGATTATTTCATTCGTTGTAGTGAACGCTTTAAAAAGCATGGTATTCGCAGTGCAGCATTTATTACATCACATGCCGCAAACATTGGTCCATGGGATATTAACGACGGATTATGTACGTTAGAAGAGCATCGTAATTTACCAATTGAAGTACAAGCGAAGCATTTATGGGCAACAGAGCTAATCGATGATGTCATTATCGGAAATGCTTATGCGAGTGAGGAAGAGTTAGAGAAACTAGGAAACTTAAATCGCTACATGTTACAGCTAAAAGTGCACTTTGTAGACGAAGTGACTGAAGTAGAGAAGAGAGCTACGCTGCAAGAATTACACGTAAGACGCGGCGACATAACAGAGTATATGGTACGTTCTACAGAAGTACGTAAAAAGTACAAAGACTATGACTTCCCAGTGCGTGAAAGTGTGCTACAGGAAAGAGGGCAAGTTGTAATTGGAAATAATTCATTTGGTAAGTATAAAGGTGAACTGCAAATCATTTTAAAAGAAATGCCGATAGATGAACGGAAAAATATCGTCGGTACAATTGCGGAAGAGGAGCTATTCTTACTAAATTATGTAGGAGCTTGGACGCAGTTTACTTGTGTGGAATAGGGAAGATAGGGGGCGTTCCAAATTTTGGACCGCCTTTTTAATATTAAAGTACTTTTAACGTCAAAATTTGTCGGTAAATCGATATCTCTTGTCGAATCGTTGATATATTATAAGTTACGATAGATATATTCGAAAAATCGTTGATATATTGTAGGTTACGATAGATATATTTGAAAAATCGTTGATATAATTTCATTTACTATGTCATTTTTCAGTAGTTTAATAGAGTAAAAAAAGAGCCAGCCTCAACGATGAGACTGACTCTTTTTTACTAACTAGTTTAATACTTTAACTGTAACTGTTTTACGTCCCCAGCTACTTGATGTACCTTTATCTGGCATTAAAACGTCGATTTTATTACCTTTAATAGCTCCACCAGTATCACCAGCGATTGCTACTCCGTAACCTTCAACCCATACTTTTGAACCTAATGGAATTACACTTGGATCAACTGCAATAAGTTTCATGTTTGGATTAGCTGTTAAGTTATGACCTAAAGCTGATTTTACTTGGTCGCCTGCTTTATAACCATTTTCAAGTGGATCTGCTGTGTAAGCTGTTGCTACAACTTGGAATTCACGAGAAGAAGATTGTGTGTTTTTCTCAGTTTCTTTTGCAACAGGTTGTTGTGTAGCTGGTTTTTGAACTTTATTAGCCGCTTCACGATCAGCTGCCTCTTGAGCCTTAGCTGCTTTACGAGCCTCAGCTGCTGCCTCTTGAGCTTTAGCTGCTTCACGAGCTTCAGCATCTGCCTGAGCTTTAGCTTCTGCTTGAGCCTTAGCTGCTTCTTGAGCTTTAGCCGCTGCTTGAGCTTCAGCTGCTGCCTGAGCTTTAGCTGCTTCACGAGCTTTAGCCGCTTCTTGAGCTTTAGTTTCTGCTTGAGCTTCAGCGTCTGCCTGAGCTTTAGCTTCTGCTTGAGCCTTAGCTGCTTCACGAGCTTTAGCTGCTTCCTGAGCTTTAACTTCTGCTTGAGCTTCAGCCGCTTCACGAGCTTTAGTTGCTTCTTGAGCTTTAGCTTTTGCTTGAGTTTCAGCTACTTCCTGAGCTTTAACTGCTTCACGAACTTTAGCTGTATCTTGAACATTAGTCGTTTTTTCAACTTTAACTACTGGTTGAACTTTAACTGGTGCTTTACCTGTTAAGTAAGGAACATGAACATAAGCTGTTTTTCCGTTATATTCAAATTGAATCCAATCATTCTGTACTTGGTGTGTTGTTTCAATTACATCATCTTTTTTCAACTTACCAAGAATTTCTGAGTCTGTGTTTGCTCCAGCACGTACGTTTAATACGTTTGCTGTGACGTAGTAAGTGTCTTTTGTATAGTCAGCGCTTATGAAAGCTTCTTTACCGCTATTCAATTGAACTTTTGACCAACCATTTTCTGTATGTAAAACATTTACTTTATATCCATCTAATAATTTTCCTACAACTTTTGATTCAGTAGTTGGGTTTTCTCGTACGTTTAGTACGTCAGTCGTTACGATCGTTTCTGCTTTAGCAGATGTTGTGAAAATCCCAAGACCAAAAACCGCTGCTGTTGCTATACCCATAAATTTTTTCATAATAGCCTCCATTGCATTTGTTTTCGTTGACCTCATTATAGCAACCATTATTTTCTTATTTGCGAAAAACATATAATTACAAAGCTTTCGTAACGGGGCATTAATATTCTGTAACAATTCCATAAATATCCTGATAGCGCTTCCTTGTTGTTTTTTGGCGTATTAGGGCATGTAAAACACAAAATGAGTAGTATTTCAATTACTGTAACATTAATAATGTTACAGTAATGTTTCTTGAGGATATCTATAGTGTTACGAAAACAGCTTATTTTACTGTTTAAATGAAAAAATAGTTATGGGATAATAACCTTTTTAGATGTGAAAAGATATAAATGAGGTGAAATTTAATGAAATATCGATATAATTGTTACAAAATCAGTCGAAGCATGGAAAAAATTACGCCTTGATTTTCGTCTGTTACATAGTATTTTTGCAATAATAGGATTAGATAATAGCCTTAGTACCTATAAATAATGAAGAGTATTAGAATGATAGTTGTAACATGAAACATATATAATAGAAGAAACTCGATTTAATAGGTAAATAAAAAACGTAGGAGTGTAAACTCCTACGTTTTTGTTTATTCATATCGTAAACATTCAATTGGATCAAGTTTTGCAGCTTTGTTAGCTGGTAATAGTCCGAATGCAATACCGATTAGCATTGAAATACCTACTGCAAGAAGTCCAAGTTCTTTTGAGACAACGAGTGGCCATCCAGCAAAGATTGAGACGATCCAAGCGAAGAAAATACCGAGCATGAATCCGATGAAACCACCAAGTCCTGTTAAAATACAAGATTCGATTAAGAATTGTGTTAATACTTTACCACGTGTTGCACCAAGTGCTTTACGAATACCAATCTCGCGTGTACGTTCTGTTACAGATACAAGCATAATGTTCATTACACCGATACCACCAACAAGTAAGGAGATAGCAGCAATACCACCGAATACCATTTTCATCATACCGATTGATTCGTCTAGTTGTTTCGTAAATTCACCTAAGTCTTGTGCTTCGAATTTGTGCTCAAATTTAGGAGCTTTCATTTCGTTTAAAACAGAAACAGCTTGTTTTTCTACACTTTTACGTTCTGTCGGAGAGGTCATTGTTAATCTTACAGAGTCATACTCATTTACTCCTGAAATGACAGGCGCATTTTCAAGTGATGTATAACCTTCAGGCATAGGCATTCCAAAGTCGTTTTTCGTTTCGTATACACCAACTATTTTATACGGCTTTCCTTTTATATCTGTGTATTGATTGGATTCCCAACCACTACTAAATAATTTGTTGAAAGCTTCTTCATTTAATATAACAGCAGGGATTGCTTGGTTTAGTTCACTGTCATTTAATTCACGACCGTGAACTAATTTTATTTTCGAATCTGTCATAAAGGAGCCTGTTCCACCTTTTAAATCAAGATTTACATCTTTTGAACCAGCAGCTGCTTTTACTTTCATACTTACGTCTGGATACACATCTTTAACGCCTGGTACAGTTTGCAGACGGTTTAGCATATCAGGTGTGATTTTGGCACTATCTGTTCCGTAATCAGGATTGTTGTAGTAAATCGTTACTTCATTATCTTTTCCTTGGCCTAATTCTTTTTTAAACTTTGCGTTTGTACCATCACCCATCGAGATGATAGTAATAATGGCACTAATACCGATAATAATACCTAACATTGTTAAGATAGAACGCATCTTATGAGCAAAGATAGAGGAAAGGGCCATGCGTATATTTTCACTCGTATTCAAAATTAACCCCTCCAATCTTGGACGATATTTCCGTCACGAATTACAATTTGACGTGCTGCAGCTTCCCCGATTTCACGATCATGGGTAATCATAATAATTGTTGAGCCTTGTTTATTTAATTCGTAAAAGAGGTCCATAATTTGTGTGCTTGTTTTCGTATCAAGTGCTCCCGTCGGTTCATCGGCTAAAATGAATTTTGGGTTATTTACGATTGCACGTGCAACAGCGACACGCTGCTTTTGCCCACCGGACAATTCGTTCGGTAAGTGAGTAGCGCGATCAGCTAAGCCTACTTTTGTTAAAGCAGCTAACGAGCGCTCACGTCTTTCTTTTTTATCGACTCCAGCGTAAATAAGAGGTAGCTCTACATTTTGAAGTGCTGTAAGTCTAGGTAATAACATGAAGTTTTGGAATACGAATCCGATTTCTTTATTACGTACGTGTGCAAGTTCTGTTTCAGACATGTTTGAAATGTTTTGACCAGCTAGTTCGTACGTACCTGTCGTCGGTTTATCTAAGCAACCGATAATGTTCATTAATGTTGATTTACCAGAACCAGAAGGTCCCATAATCGAAGTGAATTCTCCTTGGTTCAGTGTTACATCAATTCCGTGTAATATTTGAACGGACTCTGCACCATTTTGGAAGGATTTCGTGATGCCTTTTAAGTTAATCACTGGGCGACAACCTCCATACCATCTTTTAAGTCTTTTTCAGGCTTAGAGATAATTTCCTCTCCTTTTTTCACTCCAGAAACTTTTGCTTCGCTATCAGTCTCGAATTCAACAGTAACTGCTTGTTCTTTCGCTTTACCGTCTTTTACAACGAAGACAACATTTTTGTCACCTTTTTTCACGATACTGCTTTTCGGAATAATTGTACCAGTTGCTTCGCCAGATTTACTTGTTACGTAAACGTGGAAGCCGTTTTGTAGTTCGTCACTATTATCTAATGTGACAGTGAATTGGTAATTAGAAACAGTTTTATTTTCATCCATGCTCTTTAAAGGTGTAGAACCGATTTCTGTTACTTTTCCTGTCCAAGTCTTACCAGCGACAGTTTTTGATGAAACAGTTACTTCTTGCCCAACTTTCATACTAGCAAGCTCATATTCAGAAAGTTGACCTTTTACTTTAAATTGACCAGCGTGACGAAGAGTAATTCCGCTCATACCTGTTTTTTCGTCAGCAGTTTTTACGATATCATCAATTACGCCATCAGCAGGACTTGTTACAGAAAGATTGTTTACTTTCTCTTTTGCTGCTTTAATCATTTCATCAGCTTTTTCAACTTCAAACTTTTTCATTTCAATTTGTGATTCTAATTGCCCAACTTCGGCTTCTGATGCTTTTAATGCTTCAGCAGGAAGGCCTGCATTTTTATCTTTTTGTAATTTTTGTTTCGCTGTATCAATTTGTTTTTGGAGCAACGTTACTTCTTTTTGTGCGATTTTCTTTTGCATTTCTGCTTCTGTTACACCTTGTTTCGCAGTCGGATCATTGTATTTAAATAGAAGCTGACCCTTTTTCACTTCATCGCCTTTTTTCACAGCTAATTCATATGTTCCTTTTGTTGGATCGAATGAAATAGTTTCAATTCCATTTGGAATAACTTCGCCACCAAATTTTTGCGCGTTTTGGATTTGTTTTTCGGTTACTTTATATCCGCTATATGCCATTGCTACATCTGAACCGCCCCCAGCAAATGCAAAGTATGATCCAGCTGCAATTCCGATTGCTACTACACTAGTAATTAACACTTTATTTTTCTTTTTCATCTATTTATCACCTTTTCGTTCGTTTTAGTATCTACATTAAGTATAGAAGAGGTGAAGAATCTGACAAATCGTTTTAGCTTACAATAACCTTACAGTTTTGTAAGGTATGAATATGTAAATGTAAGGTAGAGGTTGTCCTAGTGTAAGCAAATGAATTGACTCGTCGTTTCTTTCTTACAATAATATTGTATGGAGGAAAGGAGGAAGGAAGATGGAAGCTTATTTTAGCGCACACCCATTAAAACCATTTATTCCATACTCAAGGCAACATGCCCTTATATTATTTATTATGTTGGTGGGGATATTTTTTCTGTATCAATACCAAGATGTATTACGTCAAAGTGAGTGGAATATAACGGTTCGATATGCAATTGTATTTTTATTTATAGGTAGTGAAATTGGGCTTCATATGTGGGAGTGGAAAGCGGGGATTTTTGAGCTAGCTACTTCATTACCGTTTGAATTATGTACGATTAGTTTATTATTAGCTTCGATTATGATCGTAACGAAAAGTTACCGCATATATGAGATTGTATTTTTCACGGGAATTATTGGTGCATCACAAGCTATTTTAACGCCAAACTTGCAGTATGATTTTCCACATTTTCGTTTCATTGAATATTTTATCGCGCATATATTGCTCATTTGGGCACCAATCTTTATGACTTGGGTGGAAGGATATCGTCCGACAGTACAATCTATTAAACGCACAATGATATTTTTAAACATATTGATTCCAATTGTTTCGTTTGTAAATTACAAAACAGGTGGTAATTATATGTTTTTAGCCCATAAGCCAGAAACAGCTTCATTACTTGATATGTTAGGACCACATCCTTACTATATTATTTCATTAGAACTCGCAGCGCTTATTGGATGTTTTATTTTGTATATGCCGTTTGCGAAAAGAGAAGGGCATACGCATAAAGAATCACTAGAATCATAACCTAGTGATTTTTTTGTGTGAATATTTACAATTCAGAAAATTAAGAATAATATTAGAGAGTAAATTATATAAAGAGAGAAGGGAAAACGTGGTCAAAAAATTTTTTCTGAATGGGATGGAAGTGACGTTTCAATTTCTTATTTCGATTTTGGGTATTATTTGTTTAGGGACATTGCCGAAACTATTTTATGGATTTGAGCTGCATGCATCACAGTACATAAAGAGTTTACAAGAAGTGTTTGTGAATTTAATGGACATCTCCAATTTTAAATATGTGGGAGATAAATTTTTATTTCCACAGTTGTTTGTCCATTATAAAGAAACAATTATTATATTTTTAGCTGCTTTTTTCATTTCATTATTTGTAGCATTTTGTATTGTTTATGTAATTATGAGTAGTTCACCGCGTATACAACATCGAATTAAATCATTTCTTATCTTCCTAGAATCCATTCCAGATATCCTTCTTATTTTAGTATCACAAATTTTAGTTGTATGGTTTTTTAAACAAACAGGTTTTTTACCTTTTCAAATTGCTTCAATTGGAGGCGAGTCGATTAGGGGGTTGCCAATATTGTGTTTGAGCATCCCGACTACGATTATGTTTGTAAAAATGGTCGTGCTTCGTTTTGAAAATGAACTAGAAAAAGATTATGTACTATTTGCTAAGGCGAAAGGGCTGGGGCGCTTTCATATTTTAAATCGTCATATTTTACGAAATGTGTTGCTTAGTACATTATTCTTTGCGAAAACGAATATCTTTTTTATGTTATCTAATTTATATATTATAGAATGGATTTTTAATACGGGTGGTATTTTTATGTTTTTGAAATCGTATTTCGGTATTAGAGTTGAGGTTTTCATCGTTAGTGTGCTTCTTATATATATTCCGATTTTTATTTTATTTAAATTGTTTCATTATCTCATTCCGGCTGCGATGAAGGAGAGATTA
Organism: Bacillus sp. 5mfcol3.1; assembly: GCF_900114335.1. Lineage (NCBI taxonomy): Bacteria > Bacillati > Bacillota > Bacilli > Caryophanales > Bacillaceae > Bacillus > Bacillus sp. 5mfcol3.1. The sequence continues at coordinate 65,047 of NZ_FOST01000008.1, forward strand.
TAATATGTGGACGTATATAAAACGTGATAAAAGATTTTGGATAAGCATTGGGTTTCTTCTCCTATTAGTTCTTTTGAGCATCGGAAATACGTTATGGAATGATGGACATATTAGACAAGTTACATTGCAATATGATGCGGATGAAAATCCACAAGTGCCACCGTTTCCACCTTCATTACAATTTTTACTCGGGACAGACCGGAAAGGGTATGACCTGTTACATTTAGTCATTGAGGGCGCGAAGTGGACGATTGGTATATCTATTTTAATTGCGGCACTTAGAATGGTAATAGGTGTGTTTTTCGGTGTCGTACTCGGAACGTATATAAAAAGAGGATTTTCAAAAATTGAGGCTTTCTTTGATAGTTTTACAGTTATTCCGACAGTTATGATTGCGTATTTTTTTCTTCAATCTGCAAATACATTTGGAAGCGGAGAGGAGACAACAACCTTTTTTGAAAGGGCTTCGTTTCAAGTGGTATTACTTGTACTGCTTGTAATGCCAGTTATTGCACTGTATGTGGCGAAGGAAGTTCGTAAATTGCGAACGGAAGAATTTGTTGATGCCGCGCGCATATTAGGTGGATCGAGAAGGCATATTGTTATAAAGCATATTTTCCCGCATCTCTATATGACGTTTATACTTGTATTTTTTCAGCAGTTTACGCAAACTCTTACTATTTTACTGCACTTAGGATTACTGGAAATATTCTTTGGCGGAACAGTTCAGTTTTTAGGACCGATAGAAGAAATAGACTCTTACACACATGAATGGTCAGGTTTAATTGGAGTCTATTTTAGATCATTAACAGTGAATCCATGGATCCCTCTCGTCCCAATTACATTTTTCGGGCTTACTATTTTTTCAGGAAATATGATTGTAAAAAGTATAGAAGAGGCGATGATGAAAGTAAGGTTAGGGGGAGAGATGAAGAAGGACGTTGTAGAAGAGGAACAATCTGCTGTGCAGTCGAAAGAAGAGTTATTTACTTTTAAGCATACGATGTAAAGAACCTAGGAAACTAGGTTCTTTTTATTTTATTATATTACAATATCGTAAGAGAGATGTAATGAAAATCGATAGGGGAGAAATACAATTTCGTATACACTTTATGTATAGAGAAATACGAGAGCGGGTGAAGGTATACGATGGATTTTTTAGAAGTATCAAAACGTAGTATAAAACGAAATATAAAAGATTATTTTCTATACTTTATTTCATTAGTAGGTAGCATTATTATTTATTTTACATTCGTATCGATTAAACGAAATGAAAGTGTAGTAGCTCTTTTAAAAGAATCGGATAAGGTGGAAACGACATTTACGTTTGCACAAATATTGTTAATTATCTTTTTAACGGTATTTATTTTTTATTGTAATAGCTTCTTTTTGCGAAAGAAGAAAAAAGAAATTGCGCTATATAGTTTACTAGGTATCCGTAAAGAGGAAATCGCGAAGTTACTTTTTTATGAAACATTATTAGTTGGTGGTGCGGCAAGTGTATTAGGTATTCTTGCTGGTTTATTTATAGCGAATATGTGCGCGGGGCTTCTCGTGAAGTTAATGGGAAGTGCGTTTACTTTTACATTTACGATTTCATTTGTATCTATAGTAGAAGTTCTTATAACGATAGGCGCAATTTTCTTTATTGCATCATGGAAAAGTAAAAAGTTAATTTATGAGCATCGTTTAGTTGAATTACTATATGGTGAAAATCAAAAAGAAGAGGCACCTACGTATTCAAGTAAGAAGGCAAAACGAGCGATTGTTTTATTAATTACAGGTTATATCATTGCGTTACTTACACAAGTTTTTGGATTTGGAGCAATTTTTATTACAGGTCTACTTATTTTTGGCTGTATTGTAAAAGGTACGTTTTTACTATTTGAGCAATATACAGTGAAATCACTCCATACAATCAAGGGAGATAAAACGAAATATTGGAATGGAACGAACATTTTATCGATTTCTTCATTGTTCTTCAGAATAAAAGGAAACGTAAAGATGCTTGCGTTATTATCTTTATTAAGTGCGGTAACATTATGCACCATTGGGGTGAGTTCCAGTATGTATTATGGGGCGCAGAAGACAGCGACCTTAATGAATCCAGTTAGTTATGAGTATGTAACAACTGGAAAGGAACTAGATAAGAAGGTTAGAGAAGAAATTCAAAAACATGAATTAGCAATTAAAAATGAAACGTCTGTAGCTATGCTGTCTATGCAAGGGAAGATAGATGGAGAACAAATATTAACAGGGTATTTAATAGGTAATGGTAATGTGCAAATGATAAAAGTGACAGATTATAATAAATCAGCTTCTATATTAGGCAATAAACAAGTTATTCTCGGTTCTGAAAAGGAAGTTGTTTTATTAGATCCGTATAAATCATATAACATCGAAAAGAATTCGCTTGAAGGAAACAATGTGTTCTTTGAAGGGATGAAGGACGATATTACAATCGTTAATCATCGAGAGGAAACAATTATGAGTGCGAAACTTGCACCAGTGGGGCTTGTTGTTCGAGATTCGTTATTTAATAAGTTGCAGCAAGGAAAGGATGTTTCAACAGTTAGTGGATTTATCGTTGAAGGAAACGGTAATAGAGCGCTAACGAAAGAGCTAGGGACAATCATTCCTAAAGAAGTGAAATTCCAATCATTTGAAGAGGCGAGCCAATCTGAATTGCAAGATGGTGCAGTGTTATTATTTGCTAGTATATTTTTAGGGATTGTCTTTATTCTTGCAACAGGCTGTATTTTATACTTTAAACAAATAACAGAAGCGATGGCAGAGCGACCGGCGTACGGAATGTTAAAGAAAATCGGACTAACGAAAAAGGAAGCAAGGGAATCTGTAAGAAAGCAAGTAGGTGCAATATTCTTAGTACCACTATTTCTTGCGATTGTTCATACGTTCTTTGCATTTTTAAGTTTGATGGGTTTTACAGGAATGTTTGAATATAGTCTTCCCTTACTAGGTAGTATAGGAGTGTATATCATAATCTACTTTGGTTATTATATGTTAACTGTTCGTTCTTACACAAATACTGTATTTAATAATAGAAGATAAAAAGAAGCAAGCATGGATTTCATGCTTGCTTCTTTTCTTTATTTTGTAGAGACTTCGCCTTCCGCTTCTGTTTGCGGAATAAAGTATCCAATTATACCACCGATTATTGCTGGAATGATCCAGCCAATTCCTAAGTTATAAAAAGGAATCGTGTGTACAATATTAGCGATAAAACCTGGTATCATTTCCACATTATCAAGTGCATGAATACAGCTAATAATAAATGCTGCGATCATCGCTCCAATGTAGACAGAAGGTTTACGTTTCGTATATTTATCGATAAATGATACGAAAACTAAAATGATCGTAATTGGGTACAAAATAATTAATACAGGTAGTGTGATTTTAATTAATAAGCTTAATCCTAAGTTTGAAATAACGAAACTAAAGATACAAACGTATAGCACAAGCTTTTTGTATGAAACATTTGTTAGCACTGTTGTGAAGTAATTTGCAAATGCACTTACAACACCAATTGCCGTCGTTAAACAAGCGAAGATAATGGCGATACTTAATAAAATATTACCGCTTGTCCCAAAGAATTGATACATAACAATAGCTAATAGTTGACCACCGTTTTCGAATTGCCCTAAGTTCCCGTTTGAAGCTCCGATATAACCGAGTAAGAAGTAAACAATTGTTAAGAATAGAGCAGCAATGCTTCCGCAAATGATTGTATATTTTGCGATAGATTTCTTCTCTTGTATACCGTTTTGACGAATTGCATTTACAACAATTGTTGATAGTACGAGAGCGCCAATTGCATCTAATGTTAAAAATCCTTCAAGAAATCCTTTGAAAAACGGGATGTCTTTATAGTCACCGATAGGCTCTGCAAACGTTCCTGGTGAAAGAATCGCTTTTGTTGCCATAATTGCAATAATTACAAGTAAAATTGGCGTTAATATTTTACCGATATGATCTACTAGCTTGGATGGATTTAATGATAAGAAGTAAACGACTGTGAAGAAAATCGCACTAAAAACTAACATAGAATACCATTGATCTGGGAAAAGTGGTGCAATCCCGATTTCATAAGATACAGATCCAGTTCGTGGAATAACAAATAGTGGGCCGATTGAAAGATAAATAATGATAGCGAATACTGCTGCGAATTTTGGATGAACACGGCTCGCTAAAGTGTTAAAACTACCACCAGCAAGGGCAACAGCAACGATAGCAAGTAAAGATAAACCGACGTCTGTAATAATAAACCCTGTAATGGAAACCCACATATTTTCTCCGGAAGAAAGACCAAGAAGGGGCGGGAAAATCATATTACCAGCACCGAAGAAAACTGCGAATAGTAATAAACTAATCGAAAGTATTTGCGCTGGTTTTAAAGTTGTATGCATATAAAGAAAATCCTCCTAATGAGTGTTTTTGTCGAAAATTCAAATAATTTGTCGAGTAACTGTTATTATTTTAAAGGTCTGATGACTAGAAAGCAATAGGGAATTTTGAAAATATTAAAAAATAATGCATTAAATCGAATAAATATACTATTTATATGTTTAATAGGAAGGATTTAACTTTTAACATAAAAAAACACATATCGCTAGGATACGTGTTTTAAAAAAATATTTTTTTATCGCGTTCTTCTTTTAAAATTTCAACTGCTTCTCGGAAACGTTGTGAATGGACAATTTCTCGTTCACGTAAGAAGCGTAGGCTGTCATTTATATCTGGATCATCTGATAAGTTAATGAGCCATTGATATGTTGCGCGTGCTTTTTCTTCAGCTGCAATATCCTCGTATAGATCGGCAATTGGATCACCTTTAGCCTGTATATAGGTTGCAGTAAATGGAACACCAGCAGCGTTATGGTAATGAAGAGCACTGTCATGATCAGCGTAATGAGGGTCAAGACCAGCAGCTTTCATTTGTTCAGGGGTCGCATCTTTCGTCAGCTTATAAACCATCGTAGCAATCATTTCAAGGTGAGCAAATTCTTCTGTACCAATATCAGTAAGTAGGCCAATGACTTTATCAGGAATTGTATAACGTTGATTTAAGTAACGTAGTGCAGCAGCTAATTCTCCATCTGCACCACCGTATTGCTCGATTAATAATTTTGCAAGTGCGGGATTACAAGTTCCCACTTTAACTGGGTATTGTAATTTCTTTTCATAAATCCACATAGTTTCTCTCCTTTATATTTGCCATGGCCAAGGACCTTTACTCCATTCCCAAGGGGCATTAGAATAGCTGTTTCCAAACTGTTGGAGTGGTCCGTATTTTTCTTCCATCTTTTGTTTTAATACTCTCCGCTTATAGGAAAAGTCATTAAATTGATTAATCGCGGCGGTGTCATCTGGATGTGTATCTAAATAAAGAGTGAGTTCAACTAGTACAAAGTCTAATTCTTGAAGCTCCAGTAAAAGCTGATAGTATTCTTCTGGTAGCGATTGATTCACGTCAGTAGTCACCGCCCTTTTTTATAAGGATTTTCATAATAGTCATAAAAAACAGGCCATAAAGTCCCTTTTTGTAGTGCTTCTTTTGGTGTGAATTGAGGCAAGTTTGGCGGTTGAAAGCCTAAAAATAAATTAGGAGGAGTAGAATAATATTTTTTTCCGATAGGAGGACAAGGATCGAGAGGACTATGATAGGGCACGAATGATCTCATATATTTATTCATGAATAAACCTCCTTACATGTTCATTACTACGTATTGTATTCAGACATAATGAGCATTTATGACACATATAAAAAAGTAATAAGTACAGGGGGAATGAATGTGGAGAATGTAAAGAATTTAATCGTGTTAGAAGTAAAGAACTTAAAGGAAACTCTGTATTTTTATGAAGGGATTTTAGGAATCAAGCCTAGTTTAGAAAGACCCCAATTAGATGTAACAGGGGTTTGGTATGATACTGATTCAACGAGAATTAGTTTTGTAATGAATCGTAGTTTGGGTGGGCGTGAGAAGAGTGTTACGGATGCGGTTGATGTTCTAATGTTTTCAATTTCTAACATAGAGAATTTAAAGAAGAGGTTAGTGTTTTATAAAATTGCATATACAGAAAACAAAAGTGAGAAGAGTATTGTAGTACAAGACCCAGATGGATATAAACTTCAAGTGATAGAGAAGGGTGAATAAACGGAGGTGATTTAGTGGAGAGGAATTATGAAGAAAGTGCGTTGTTTGAGCATCAATTTTGGCTAAGGGTGCTTACTGATCATTCGCAATTTTTACTTGATGCATTAGCTCCGAAGGAAAAAGAAGATATAAAGAAGGCCACATATTTTCTTGAAACATTTACGAATCTTTTAAATAAAGTTCATAATGTGAATCTCATTGCATTTTCAAAAGAGGCAGAACGAGCCGCAAAGGAAATACGAACGTTTAAATTAAGTATTATACAGAAACAACTCGAGGGAAAAATCACTATTCATTTTACGCCAACTTTCATCAATCATATGGTAAACGAAGTAGAAGAATATATAACGGTGTTAGAATTTTTAAAGAAAGGAGAAGTTCCGCCTGTTTTTCATGAATTACATTACCATCTCGTTTGGTTAACGGATGCGGCTGGTCATGCAGGCTCTATTTCTGGTGGATTAGATCTTGTTGAAAAAAGATTGAAAGAGAAAAGTGAAGAATTTACGAAGCACTTTGAACAATTTTACTTAAAGGCAGTTGAGATGACAGGTTATTTACGGACAGAGCTTCATCATTTTCCTGCATTAAAGAAGTTTACAAAAGATGTTTCACTTGAGTTAAAATTATTTTCGCATTTTCTCCATGAGGTTGAAGAGATGGAGTTATCGAATGAAATATTAAGTGCATTATCTGCTAGAATGGCGGATCATATGGCAAGAGAAGAATGTTATTACTTATTAAAATTAGCACAATCTTCTGGACTTGAGATGCCAAAATGTAATCCGCTTTAAAGAAAAAAGAGGTCAATTTTATTTGGCCTCTTTTTCTGTTTTATTGTCTCTTTTTATTTTTGCTTGTTCAATACTTGCCTGTAATGTCTCCATAATATTGATGATGTTTGGAGCAGGAGAGATGGTTTCGGTTTTTTCCTGTTGTTCAATTTTATTTTCGATTAATTCGGTAAGAGCTTCTTTATATTCATCTGTATATAACTCTTGTTCGAAAGGATTTGTAAGATGGTGGATTAAATTGATTGCTGCTGTGAGTTCTTGTTTTTGAATCGGATAATTTTCATTACTTGGTAAGTTAGGTGTATTTGTTATATCGCGAATTTCATTAGGGTAGTGAATAGTTTGTAATATAAGCCCATCTTCAAAGTTACGGATAATAGCTAAATGTTGTTTTTTTCTAATGGAAATATGGATAAGACCAAGTTTATTCGTACGTTCAAGAGCTTCTTTTAATAATAAATATGATTTTTCATGTCCTAGGGTAGGTCCTATAAAATAAGAGCGATCATAGAGAACAGAATCAATTTCGTTATTTTGGACAAAAGATATAATACGAATGGATCGTGGTTCATGAGCTTGTTGTAATTCAGTTAATTCTTTTTCATCCATAATAATATATTTATGAGGTGCGTATTCATAGGCTTTTACAATATCTTTATCATCAATTTCTTCATCCGTACAATCAGGAGCAAATTTTTTATATTTAATAGGTGTTAAGCATTCTTTATGAAGACTTAAAAATTTTATGTCGTTTTCTTCTACGGCACTATATAGTTTGATTCCTATATTTAATAGTCCAAGTGAAAGTGCACCTTTCCATACAGTATGCAAATGAAACATCTCCTTTCGTTCAAAAATGATTATGTATATTATGAGATAGTAAGAAATTTCCTATACGTTTTTTGTTTTTTACGAAAGGGATTGGGATATAAAATATATTGACAAGCCCTCTGAAATATTTTAATGTGAGTGTATAAAATTGTGTATAAAGGGGAGTAACTTATTACAGTAAAGTCGTCATTACAGGGAGAAACCCTCGGCTTTATTGGCAACGTTTCGTTGTTAGTGAGACCTTTACCAGCAATGGTAAAGGCCCCTTTCTGTCTTTTTGAGGACCCTTACCATATTTGGTAGGGTCCTTTTCGTATACAAAGAGAGGAGATATAAAAATGAAAAAACTTATTAGTAGATTAAGAGTTGTATTTCATGTTCGCCGATTTGTTCCATTCCTATTTGACTTTTTCACTTCAAAAGAGGTTTCAATAAAGAAGAAAATTTTATCTATTGCGTTTTTAGTTGGTTATGTTACGATGCCGCTCGATTTAATTCCAGACTTCCTGCCGTTTATCGGTATTTTAGATGATATTGGAATTGTGTTATTTATTTTGAACCGAATTGTAAAAATGGCGCCAGTTCAATTACAAGAAAAGCATAACGTAAATGTAGGATAGGAGTTAAAAATATGGAGCAAATTATTTTAGATATAATCGAATTTTTAAAGCAGTTTTCTTATTTTGGAGTTGTGTTAGCATTAACGTTTGAATTTATTCCGGCAGAAGTAGTTTTGCCTATGGTTGGGTATTGGGTATACGAGGGTGATATGAATTTTTGGCTTGCTGTACTAGCCGGAACGCTTGGCGGAACGACAGGACCGTTAACGTTATACGCACTCGGTTATTACGGTGGTCGTCCGCTATTAATAAAATACGGAAAATACTTCTTTATTAAAGAAGAACAAATTCAAAAAGCAGATGATTTCTTTGAGAAATATGGACCAGTTGTAGCATTTGTTGGACGCTTTGTACCAGGAGTTAGAACGCTTATTTCTGTTCCATGCGGTATGGCGAAAATGAACATATGGAAATTCAGCATATATACATTTGTAGCAATGTTCCCGTTAACGACTTTGTATGTTTATTTTGGAATGAAATTAGGTCCGCATTGGGAAAAAGCAGCAGATGTTGTTGGGCAATATATGCTACCGATATTAGGGGGCGTTATTCTTATCGTTGCTAGTATCTTTGTCTATAAATATATGAAGAAAAGAAACAAAACGGAATCTATCTAGTCATTTGAATATTTTTTGAAAATAGATGAATAGTACAGGCAAAAGACTCTGAGGGACATACACATATAGGGAATATAAAAGAGAGAGGGGAAACAACTATGTCTTGTGAGTGCTCAGGGTCAGCATTAACTTGTTGTCCAGATAAAAATTATGTGCAAGATAAAGTGTGTAGTCCGTGGTCTGCTACTGTAGTTGCAACAGCAATTGATAATGTTCTCTATACAAATAATATTAACCAAAACGTAATTGGTACTGGTTTTGTTAAATATGATGTTGGACCAGGCCCAATTACTGTAGAGGTACTTGATTCTGCTGGGGGGACAATTGATACACAAACATTAAACCCAGGAACGAGTATTGCTTTTACGTATCGCCGCTTTGATAGTATACAAGTTGTGTTACCTGCAACACCTGCTGGAACGTATCAGGGAGAATTTTGTATTACAACACGTTATCCACTTTCATAGCAGAATAGGAGAGGATCGAAATGGGAATGAGAAGTTCCAGTTTGTCTTGTTGTTCTAATAAAACACTTGTGCAAGACCAAGTATGTACAGACTGGTCTATTACAGGTGCTGGTACTCAAATTGTATATACAAATAATATCACGCAAGAAGTATATGGTTCAGGTTACGTGAAATATGATGTAGGAGCCAACCCGATTACAGTTGATTTTTTAGTAGGTGCAACAGTAGTTGATACAATTACTGTACAACCACAAAGCAGTGGTACTTTCACTGTCCGATATTTTACTACTGTCCGAATTACTACGACAGGAACGACTGTTAATCAAGGCGAGTTTTGTATTACAGTACGTTATCCAATTTCATAAAAAAGCATACCGTAAATGGTATGCTTTTTTTAGAAAGTAATGAAATTGGTATTCTATAAGCAACATGTAAATTCGCAACAGTACTTGCCTTCTAAATATAGTGAAGGATTACTTGTTATATTGATAATATTGACAGAATGTAGGTCTTTTCCTGTGTACGATATTGTATTACCAGGAAAAACAGTGAAAATATTGGTTACTGTTCCAACGATTTGAATTGTAATTGCTTTGGTGCTGCTAGTACTATTGTAAACCGAGACAGTACCTGATATAAGTAGTATCCCATCACTTTGCCATAGTATCATTGATTGTGACGCATCTTTGGCAGAGGGGATGGTGTTATTAGTTATGAGGAAATTCCCTGCAAATTCATTTGTTACTCGCTCGCAATTTGGATTTGGAGGAGGGGGCGGTGGACAAGGGTCTGGACAAATAATAGATAAAGGAGCGAAACAGCCGATATTTTTTTTATTCTTCAATACAACCCCTCCTTTTAAGTTGTCTTTTACTACTATTAAATGTAAAAGCATGGCCGATGTGTTAAAAAAGAAGGAAATATTAAAAATTAAGATTGTCTAATAGGCTTAAACCTTAACTTATCATTAGCGTTATAGAAAAGATTATATGTGAATAGTCATAGGAAAAGAATGATCAGACTCTTTTAGACAAAAGGTGGTTGTATACAATAGTAGGAGGAATGTTGGACTTAATTTCTAATTAACTGTATATTTACAAAAATCTAATAAAGTTCATTTGTTATTTAAACGACATTAACATGTATTAGATAAAATAGCCCTTGTAATGAATCAATTATTATGAGGAGGATTCACGTGGACAGAAATGCTTTAAGAAAAGTAAAAGGCCTTATTGGATTATTAATGGTTTTTGTATTAGCGTTCGTATCATTTCCGTGGAGTACATCAGTCAAGGCGGAAGAGAAAAAGCAAGAAAAGGCATCAAGTGAGAAGAAGATAGTTTTTCCAGTTGTAAGTGATGTGCATATTAAAAATAGTGGAACAGATGATACGTTTCGCTGGAAAAGAGCGATCGAACAGTTTAATACATTAGCACCGAAGCAAGATGCATTTGTTATTGTAGGTGATTTCACAGATACAGGATCGGTGCAGCAATATGATCGTTTCATGCAAGTGTACAATGAAAATGCAAATAAAGATGCTGTGCGAATGAATTCTCTTGGTAACCATGATTATTGGAACGGTTTATCTGTAGAAGGTGCGCAGAAGCGTTTCTTAGAAAAAACAGGTATGGAATCAATTTATTATCATAAAGTGGTAAAAGGTTATCACTTCCTTGTTATGTCTCCAGAGAATGGAACAACTCATGGATATTATTCAGACAAGCAAATTAATTGGTTAAAAGAAGAAATGGCGAAAGCGCAAAAAGATGATCCAGAAAAACCGATTTTTGTATTTTTACATCAACACATTAAAGAGACAGTATACGGTAGTCATGAATGGGGAACACAAGATAGCGCAAAAATTAATGCGGTATTAAAAGAATACCCACAAGTTATTACGTTTTCAGGTCATTCACATTATCCATTAGATGATCCGAGATCGATACATCAAAAAGACTTTACATCAGTTGGTACATCTTCAGTAAGTTATATGGAAGTTGAAGGTGGTAAAGTACAAGGGAATATCCCGCCAGGAGCTAGTACGTTAAGCCAAGGTTTATTAGTAGAAGTAGATGATAAAGAAGTAACGATTAATCGTCGTGATTTCCATACGAATTCTTGGACAGGCGAGCCTTGGAAAATTAAATTACCAGCAAAGAAAGAAACATTTACACATGTAGAAGATCGTGATAAAGAAAAGCCTTACTTTGCTAAGGATGCAAAGCTTGCTGTATCAAATGTAACAGAAAATGCGGCAACAGTAACATTCCCACAAGCATTGGACAACCTTCTTGTTCATTCTTATCGTGTACAAGCTAGAGATAAGCAAACGGGAGAAATAAAGAATAAATTGTTAGCATTCTCAGAGTTTTATCGTGATCCAGTGCCAAAAGACCTTACATTTACACTTGCAGGATTAGATGGCGGGAAAACATATACACTTGAAGTCGTTGCAATTGATTCATTTGGCAATGAAACCGCACAGCCGTTAACTGCGGAAATTACTACGAAAAAAGATAATATTGACCCGAATGTGAAAGTACCAAAAGCTGATGTTTTCGATGTAAACTTTGCAGATGGTACATTTAAAGACAATTCACCATTTGGTACAAAAGGTGATGTGAAAGGCAATGTGACTATTGAATATGATAAAGCATTGAAAAAGAATGTGATGAAGTTAAACGGACAATCTAATACATTTGGATACCTTCCATTTTCAGCAGCACAAAAAGAGAAAGTAGCAAATACATTTACGCTAGAAACGGTATTTTCAATGAATCAAATCCGTGGCCAAGGTATTTTGCAAAATACAGAGAGCGGCGGAATTGGATTTGAGTCTACAGGAAGTGGATATGTTGAATTATGGGCTCACATTGGTGGCAGCTATAAACGTGTTGGAGTTCAATTAGAAGCGAACAAAACGTATCATTTAACAGGAACGTATAACGGAAGTGAAGTGGCAATTTACGTAGATGGTAAAAAAGTAAATAGTCAGCCAGCTACTGGGAAAGTGTATCATCCAAACGTACCATTTGCATTTGGAGCGGATCCTGATAGTAACGGAAATGGTGGTATTCCGTTAAATGGACAAATCGCGCTTGCGAAATTATATAGTAAAGCGTTAAGTTCTTCAGAAGTATTAGCGGCGTACAATGAGTTCTCTAACCGTACGAAGTTAGAGCAAGTGAACGCGTTATATGAAGAGCTTGGAAAAGTGAAAGAAGTGTTAGCTGGTACGTATGAGTTTGGTGATAAGCCAGGTCAATATTCAAAGGAAGCATTTCAAGAACTAGAGAAAAGCTATAACATTGCAAAGCAAGCATTTGAAAATGTAGGAAGTACTGGGGAACAAATTATTCAAACATATAACGAATTAAAAACAGCTAATGTAACATTTGTACAATCTAAAGTAGTAGAACAACCGAAAACACCGAAAGAAAAATTACAAATCAATATTGAATCTGCAAAAGTAGTAGTGAAAAAAGCGCAAGATGCAAATGTAACGGACGGTTCAATGAAAGCACTGATTCAAAAAATTACAGTGGCCGAAGCTGTAGTGAAAGATGTAAAAGTAAAAGATGCACAGGTAGAAACGATGAATCGTACATTAGAGTATACGATTTCACTTGTTGAAAAAAGCATAAACAAATAAGAGAGAAGAAAAGAAGCTTATCATGATAGGCTTCTTTTTTGTTATACTAAAAGTAGTATAGAATGAAGGAGCGAATAATTTGGAACAGAAAAAGCTAAAAAGAATTCTTGAATATGTATGGATTGCGGTTGTGCTCCTTGTAGGATATTATTTCTTAAAAGAGAAAAGTATTTGGGTTTTATTTTTAATGACTTTCTTATTAGCAGGACTAGGAACGTTATTTATTAACTTTTTCTTTGATAGTTTGAATGCCTGGAAGAATAAAAAGAAGGGAACGAAGTAAAGGAGGGAATATATGCAAAAGTGGAAGCTCATATATCAGGTGATTATTTTCCTATTACTTGTAGGTATTGGAATTATTAAATACGCAACGCCAATAGGAAATTGGGCATGGTTTACAGCTTGCATCGGCATATTTTTCATTTTACAGTCGTTAACGAAAAAATATAATAGTACAGAAAAATAGCTCGCCGCTAAAACGGCGAGCTATTTTGTTATGCTTTTTTCTTTTCATCATTCGTTTTTTCGGTAGCTAAATGACTATGTTTCCTAGAGTAGAAGAAATAGAAGCATAAGCCGACTATAAGCCAAACAGCAAAGCTAATCCATGTTGTTTTAGACAAATTGATCATTAAATATAAGCAGCAAAGAATCGCGACAACTGGTAATACAGGTACGAAAGGTGTACGGAATCCACGTTTTAAATCAGGATGTGTTTTTCGTAAAATAAGTACTGCGCAGCAAACGAATGTAAAGGCTGTTAACGTGCCGATGTTTACTAAATTCGCTAGCAAATGTAAATCTAAAAGTCCTGCTAATAAAGCGGCAACAACGCCAGTAATCCACGTATTTAATAAAGGGATTTTTACTCTTTTATTTACACGTGCTAACGCTTTTGGAAGTAGACCGTCACGGCTCATTGCATACGAAACGCGAACTTGTCCATACATAACGACTAAGAGAACGGTTGTCATTCCAGTCATCGCTCCGACAGCGAGTAGTCCTGCAATTGTATCCTCACCAACGAAATGCAATGCAAATGCAACTGGATCAGAGACGTCTAATTGCGTATAAGGAACCATACCTGTTAAAACGAAAGATACAATCATATATAAAACAGTACAAATAAGAAGAGAACCGATAATACCAATTGGTAAGTCACGCTGCGGTTTTTTCGTTTCTTCTGCAGCGGTTGCGATTGCATCAAAACCTAAAAAGGCGAAGAACACAGTGGCAGCCCCAGTAATAATACCGTCGTATCCGAATGGGATGAACGGTGTCCAATTTTCAGGTTTTACATATTTTGCACCTGCTACGATAAAGGCAATGATAACAGCTAGTTTAATAAGAACCATAATATTATTAATGCGTGCACTTTCACGTATACCAAAACTTAAAAGGCCAGTAATAAGAAGTAAAATGCAGACAGCTGGTAAATCGATGAGACCACCTTTTCCTACGCCGGGGGCCGAGGCGATTATGGCGGGCAGGTGTATATTGAATCCTTGTAGTAATGATTGCAAATAACCAGACCAACCGACAGCTACTGCCGCGACTGCAAGTAAATATTCGAGCATTAAACACCATCCGACGATGAAGGCGACGACTTCTCCGACTGTCATATATGCGTAAGTATACACACTTCCTGAGACAGGAATAGAAGAAGCAAATTCAGCATAACAAAAGGCTACACAAGCACAAGTAAATGCAGCGATAAGGAATGATAGCATAATACCAGGACCAGAATGTTTTGCTGCAACAATACCTGTTAATACAAAGATCCCTGTCCCAATTACGGCGCCGATCCCTAAAAACGTTAAATCGAGTGCAGTTAATGTTCTATCTAGCTGCTTTGGTGATTCAGTACTAAGCGCTTTTTTTCGTAATAATGACTTCACTTTGGACTCTCCCCCCGTTTTTTCATTTCCATAACTGCGACTATAGTATGAGCCCATTAAAAAAGAGTAAGTAAGTGGAGGTGCAGTTATGGTATGTAGTTTTTTAAAATTGCTGGATTAATCTTAATATAATTCAGAATATTTTGTCAAATAAAAATATGACAAATAAAATGCGGATCAATAGGGGAAACTACTTGCAGAAATGGACGGGGGTTAACGACCCACTGATTAAAGTTAAAGTAGGAGCAGATGCTATGTTATTTTATTTTGAACTTGTCGTCATTTTACTTTGTACGAAATTAGCTGGTGACATTAGTGTGAGACTTGGTCAGCCTTCTGTACTTGGTAAGTTAATTGTTGGTATTATTATCGGTCCGGCTGTACTCGGTATTATTAATAGTTCTGAACTGATTGATGAACTGAGTGAGATTGGTGTTTTGCTACTTATGTTTATGGCGGGACTTGAAACAGATTTAGAAGAGTTAAATCGGAATTTGAAATCGTCATTTGCAGTAGCCGCTGGTGGAATTATTTTTCCTTTCATCGGTGGTTATGTAACAGGGTTACTGTTTGGATTAATACAGTCCCATGCCATTTTTTTAGGGTTATTACTTTGCGCAACATCGGTTAGTATTACGGTGCAGACGCTACGTGATCTAGGAAAAATGAATACGAGAGAAAGTACAACAATTTTAGGTGCTGCCGTATTTGATGATGTCATTGTCGTTATTTTATTGGCATTTGTAATGAGTTTTTTAGGAACACAAGATGTGAATATAACACTTGTCATTGCAAAGAAAATTATTTTCTTTGTAAGTATTGTTTTTATTGCTTGGAAAGTCGTTCCTTGGATTATGAAAATGCTTGTCCCGCTTCGTGTAACAGAAGCGTTAATTAGCGCGGCTCTTATTATTTGCTTTTCTTTTTCTTATTACAGTGAAATGATGGGAATTGCAGGTATTATTGGAGCATTTGCAGCAGGAATTGCTATTTCTCAAACAGAGTATAAGCATGAAGTGGAACATAAAATTGAACCGATTGCTTATGCAATATTTGTTCCAGTATTCTTCGTAAGTATCGGAATGGAAATTACATTTCAAGGCATTGGAAGCCAGCTTTGGTTCATTATTATTATGACCCTCATTGCAATTTTCACAAAGTTAATTGGATCAGGTTTAGGAGCGAGATTGACAGGTTTTAATCTCCAATCTTCTATTAGTATTGGTGCGGGGATGGTATCACGTGGTGAAGTAGCGCTTATCATCGCAGCAAATGGACTTACGGCGAATTTATTAGCGAAAGAAAATTTCACAGCGATTGTTATTGTTGTTATATTGACGACGATTATTACACCGCCACTTTTGAAGAAATATTTTGTATAGAGAGGAAGGGCTTATCTGATGTAGGTAAGCTCTTTTTTTATTCCCAAAAGCAATGATCATATAGCATGAAGGGTTTGTAATTATGGTAAAATCTATGTATGTGATATGACAAGGAGAGGGAAGTGTGAAGATTACGAAGGAGAAGGTTATCGGTGTAATCGTACTTATTGCAGTATGTATACCATTTACTGCATGGAAAGAATCAAAAGTGAAAGATTTTCCGGTTTCTATTTTTTCGGAAGAAGCAGATGGTGAGTACGGTCAGAAGCTGAAATATACTGCTTTTTTACCTGATGTTGCGATTTGGATGAACGGTTGGAAAGAGAAGTGGACAGAAGGAGAAAGAACTGTTTATCAAAAAGGGAACCGCATTGTAAATGTGTTTCATCCTCCTGGCGATGATGGTTTTTACCTTCTTGAAGCAAGAGAAAATAAGTGAACGCAACCGTAAGAAGTGGAGGTTAAATAGTGAAAGCTTCAACGTTACTATTTAAAATTGAAAGTAATATGGATCAATTTTCACCAGCTGAAAAGAAGGTTGCCATGTACATAATGGAGAATGCAGAGATTGTTCCGAACTTAACGACGAAAGAAGTGTCAACGAATGCAGGAGCAAGTGAAGCAAGTGTTGTTCGCTTTTGTAAATCGATTGGGATCGGAAGTTTTAAAGCATTTAAGATAGCACTCGTTCGTGAATTAACGATTGCTGATTATAATATTAACGATTTTTCAGTGATGAATACGGAAGATGGCCCGTACGATTTGTTTAATAAAGTCACTTATGTGAATAAAGCTGCAATTGAGGCGAGCGTTACTGCGATAGATAAGAAGGAACTTGAAAAAGCTGCAGATCGTATTGTAAATGCGGATAAAATTATCTTTTACGGAGTAGGCGGATCAGCTACGCCAGCAATGGACGGGGCTTATAAATTTACACGGCTTGGATTTACAGCGATGATGCTATCTGATTTTCATATGATGTTGCCGCTTGTGACGAATTTAAAAGAAGGCGATATATTTGTTGCGATTTCAACATCTGGTCGAACGAGAGATGTGCTTGAAATGGCGCAGTATGCAAAGAGACAAGGTGCAACTGTTATTGGAATTACGAAGCTAGATCAATCATCCCCCTTATATAAAGAAGCGGACATTCGTCTTTGTATGCCAGATGTAGAACAAGATCATCGTATTGCAAGTATTGCGTCGAGAATGACGCAACTGAATATGATTGATGCTTTATATGTGATTACTTTCAACCGAATTGGTAATAAAGTATTGGATCAATTTATGGAGACGCGAGAAGAAGCGTTGCGGTTACGGAAGTTAAAGTAGAAGAAAAGATGAGGAGACTCATCTTTTTTATTATCTTTGACACAAATATGTCATGTTGTGAAATTTTATTTCATAAAATAAGAAAGGGTTATTGATTTTTAGTTTCTTAAAGTTATAATAAAAGTGTGAAATATAATTTCAAAGAGGGTGGCAATATGTTAGAAAATTTATCGACAGAACATCGTAATGAGAAAACAATGAATCTGGATGAAATGAGTATAAAAGAAGTGTTGCAAAGTATGAATGAAGAAGATCGAACTGTTGCGTTAGCAGTTGAAAAAGAGATAGAACAAATTGAAAAGGTTGTACAGACTGTTATTAAATCTTTTGAAGAAGAGGGACGTTTAATTTACATTGGTGCTGGTACGAGTGGTCGTTTAGGTATTCTAGATGCAGTGGAATGTCCGCCGACATTTGGCACGGATGATAAAATGGTGCAAGGATTTATAGCAGGTGGGTTGAAAGCGTTTACTAAAGCGGTGGAAGGTGCCGAAGATCGCGAAGAGTTAGCAGAAGAAGATTTAAAAAGTATTGGATTAAATGAGAAAGATACAGTGATTGGAATTGCTGCAAGTGGCAGAACTCCTTACGTAATTGGCGGCTTGAAATACGCACAGAGCGTAGGAGCGAGTACAGCGAGTATTTCTTGTAATAAAAATGCTGAAATAAGTAAATATGCAAAGTTAAATGTAGAAGTAGAGACAGGTGCAGAAATATTAACAGGATCAACGCGTTTAAAAGCTGGTACAGCACAAAAATTAGTGTTGAATATGATTTCAACAGCTTCGATGATTGGTGTAGGAAAAGTATATAAAAACTTAATGGTAGATGTTCAATCCACAAATGAAAAGTTAGTAGAACGGTCAAAACGAATTATTGTGGAAGCAACAGGCGCTAGTTATGAAGTAGCGACAGAGTATTATGAAAAGGCAGAACGTAACGTAAAAGCTGCCATTGTTATGGTGTTGTTGCAGTGCGAATATGGGGAAGCACTGGAGAAACTAAAATGCGCAAAAGGGTTTGTGAAGAAAGCACTATAAAATAATAGGGAGGGGGATTCTATTATGAAGAAAGAAGAGAGAATGGCCAAGGAAATTTCGGAGCAACTTGGAGGAATAAAAAATATTCGTAGTATTGCTCATTGTATGACGAGACTACGTTTAACGCTTCATGATGAAAGTAAAGTAAATATGGACCTTTTGAAAAAAGTTGAAGGCGTTATGGGTGTTATAGAAGATGAGACGCTTCAAGTTGTCGTTGGTCCAGGAACAGTAAATAAAGTAGCAGCTGAAATGGAAGGTTTGACAGGACTACGAATTGGTGAGGTAGCAGATCATCACCTTGAAGATATTGGGCAAGAGATGAAATCAGAGATTAAGAAGAAAAATAATACACCGGTGAAAAACTTTTTACGAAAAATAGGAAGTATTTTCATCCCATTAATTCCGGGGCTTGTTGCGTCAGGAATTATAAACGGGGTTGCTAACTTTGCGAAAAATGCTGGTGCTGATCCAAATGCAACGTGGTTACAAATGTTACTACTCATTGGCGGCGGTATCTTTACATTCTTAGGAATTTTAGTCGGCTGGAATACAGCGAAAGAATTTGGCGGGACACCGGTTCTTGGGGCAATTGCTGGTATTTTAATTTTCAACCCGGCGATGGCAAACGTAAAATTGTTTGGTGAAGCATTAGTGCCCGGACGGGGCGGATTGTTTGCAGTTATTTTTGCAGCATGGCTTATGGTTGTAGTGGAAAGACAAGTACGAAAAGCAGTGCCAAATGCAGTTGATATTATTGTAACACCGCTTATTACTGTATTAGCTGTAAGTATAGTTACGATGTTAGCGATTCAGCCAGCAGCAGGATTCTTATCTGATGGTATTACGAGCGGTATTAACGCAATTTTAAATGTTGGTGGGGCATTTGCTGGGGCAGTGCTAGCTGGAACATTTTTACCACTTGTTATGGTCGGATTACACCACGGTTTAACACCAATTCATATGGAATTTATTAATCAAACACACGTAACACCTTTATTACCAGTGCTTGCAATGGCTGGTGCTGGCCAAGTGGGCGCAGCGATTGCGATTTATGTGAAAACAAAAAACAAACGACTTCGTAACGTAATTAAAGGTGGATTGCCAGTTGGCTTTTTAGGAATTGGTGAGCCGTTATTATACGGGGTGACATTACCACTTGGGAAACCGTTTATTACTGCTTGTTTAGGAGCGGCTGTCGGTGGTGCATTCCAAGCAGTTATGCAAACAGCTTCTCTTGGAATTGGCGTATCAGGGCTATCTTTAATTCCGTTAATTGCTGAAAATAAATATTTACTCTATTTCTTAGGTTTAGTAATTGCATATGCTTTCGGATTTATCTTTACGTACTTCTTCGGATTTAAAGAAGAAATGGCAGAAAACATATAGAGAAAGGGATTCCTTTCTCTTTTTCTATTAATAGAAAGGGAGATTTATATGATCGGAGTTTCCATTTATCTTTCAAAAGAACGAGTAGAGAAACAAGAAGAGTGGCTAAAAATAGCGAAGGAAAATGGGTTTACATCTATTTTTACATCACTGCACATTCCAGAAGATGATCCAAATACGTATAAAGAGTTAATTCAAATATTAGGGAAACAAGCTCTTGCACATGAAATGGAGTTAATGGTTGATGTTTCTCCAAAATCGTTACACCATTTAGGGCTAACATATGAAAATGTGGAAGAGCTATTGGACTGGGGCATTACCGGTTTAAGAATGGATTACGGCATTGCGCCAAAAGAAATTGCAAGCGTATCTCATAAGATGAAAGTAGCTTTAAATGCGAGTACGATTACAAAGTCATTTTGGAAAGAGTTACTTACAGAACATATACGAGTAGAGAATGTAGAAGCGTGGCATAATTTTTACCCACGTCCAGAGACAGGACTAGCAAGGTCCTTCTTACAAAAGCAAAATCAATATTTACAGGAGTGCGGAATAAAAACGATGGCATTTATTTCAGGAGATGCGGAAAAACGTGGTCCGTTATATGAAGGTTTACCGACGTTAGAGAAACACCGCAATATGCGCCCGCTTGAAGCGTATTTAGAACTGGTTCAAGATTGTGGCGTCGATAAAGTGTTGATTGGGGATATAAGCGCAGGTTTGGAAAGCATGCAAGAAGTAGCTAGTGCGAGTAGAGGGATTATTCCATTGCGTTACAAATCATTTATAACTGATAAAGAAGTATTAAAAGTGGTGGAGCAAGTGCATACAAATAGACTAGATCCGGCTCGTGATGTTATTCGATCTGTAGAATCAAGGGAAGGAAATAGAGTGGTGTTACAGCCGATGCATACAATTGTAAGAAAGAAGGGCAGTATTACAATTGATAATGAATTGTACGGTAGATATGCAGGGGAGATGCAAGTTACTACACATGATTTACCTGTAGATGAGAAAGTGAATGTTGTTGGAATAGTTGTGGAAGAGGACGTTTCTTTACTGCCTTATATTGGCGCTGGAAAAATGTTTCAACTTTTTCTATGCGATAGAATAAAAGCTTGAATTGGCGCTATTTTGTAGGAAAACATTATCCGTAAAACGGATAATGTTTTTTGTTTTCTTTAAAAAAGTATTTGACGAATGAAATAAAATACCGTATTGTTTTGACTTGTAAATAAAAGTTCACCATAACAAAACAAAAAGGAGAGTTCAAAATGAATCAATACATTGGGAATTTAATTATTCGTATCGTGTTAGGAGTTACGTTCTTTGCACACGGTTTAGCAAAGTTTCAATCAGGTATCGATAATGTAGCAGGATGGTTTACGAGCATCGGTTTACCAGGTGGCCTTGCATACGGCGTAGCAACTGTAGAATTAGTTGGTGGTATATTATTAATTATCGGTTTAGGTGTACGATATGTAGGATTGTTATTCGCTCTTATTTTAGCTGGAGCTATCGTAAAGGTAAATGGAGCAGCAGGTTTATTAGGAGATGGAAAGAATCCAGGATATGAATTAGATCTTGCATTATTATCAATGGGTGCGTATTTATTCGTAGTAAAAGCAGAAGGATATGTAGATCGTTTCTTAAAAGAGAAAGTAATGAAAACGAAGTAAATTTTATTTATAAATTGTTGACTTGAAGAATTATTGTAACTATAATGATTACAACTGATGGATTACGAATGAAATAATTTAAATATTTTTTTATACAAGATGTAACTGCATTGGTTACGTCTTGTGTAAAAATAAATAAACGGGAGGAAGTAATATGCCTAAATCAAATTTAGAAATTATTCAAAGCACGTATGAAGGATCAGCTTCTTCGAATGCAAAGCATTTAGCAGAAGCCTTCTCTGAAAAAGTGGAATGGACAGAGGCAGAAGGTTTCCCGTATGGCGGAACATATACAGGCGTAGAAGCTATAATGGAAAATGTATTTAGCCGTTTAGGATCAGAATGGGATGATTATAAAGCAAGTGTAAATACATATCATGAAGTAAACGGAAAAGATGTAATTATTGCTGAAGGTATGTATTCTGGAGTTTATAAAGAAACAGGAAAATCATTTGAAGCAGAATTTGTTCATGTATGGCAGCTTGAAAATGGAAAAATCGTGAAGTTTAAGCAGTATGTAGATAGTCATATTGTTAGGGAAGCGATGAAGAGCTAATGCTTTTTAAATGGATTGTAGGTATATGTATTACCATTATGGTAATCATCTCTTCTATAGTTGGCGGAAAGAAATTGCTTGCATATGTGGAAAAAGAAAATACAAATATTCAAACCGAGCGAGCGGCAAACGAAAAAGAGAAAAAAGCTGCAGAAGAAGCTCCGCAAATTAGTGAAGGTGAAATTATTTCTACTATGCATAAAATGGTGCACCAAAAGGTAAAATCCTCTGAAAAATGGGGATTTGTAGAGATGACAAAAAAGGAAATTTCTAATGTGAAAAGAGATATTGAAAATAGTACAGGTTTTCAATATAAAATGAAGTTATTTTCTATTATAAATAGATGGGAAAAAGGAGATTTTTCTCAAACTGTTGAGGAGCATAACTTTTTATGGAGCCTTCAAGGTGGAGATACTGGCAAGGCGACGGAACGTTTATCGCCAGAAGAGGAAAAGCGGTATATAAAAGAAATGAAGAGTAAATAAAAACATCGCCAACCCAGATGACGATGTTTTTTTATTAAGAATGTTTGCGCATTAAAGGTCTAACAGGCTGAACGGTAACAGTTTTGAAATGAGAAAATAAATAACATCCTGTTACAACGACAATTGTCCCTAAAATTTGTATCCACGTTAATTCTTCCCCGAGAAATATGAAGGCTAAAATGGCTGTGAAAATTGGATTGAAGTTTAGAAAAATACCTGATGTAGTTGCGCCTAATTTTTGTACGCCAATATTCCAAAATACCATACAAAGAACTGTCGAAATAAGCCCAGTATATAAAAGTGATGTGATGAAAGAAGTATTTATATTTGAAACAGTGAAGCTACCTATGTTAAACGGTAGTAATAAAATAACGCCGAAAATACCAGAGTACAACGTTGCCATAAGTGGTGTAGTTGTTTTTGTTGCCCATTTACTACAAACAGAATAGATTCCCCAAATACAAACTGCTGCAATCATCCATAAATCACCGCTATTAAAATGTAGTGAAAATAAAAGCGAGAAATCACCTTTTAATAGGACGAGGATAACCCCGAAAAATGAAAGAATCATGGATAGGATTTGAAGTGTATTTACTTTTTCTTTTAGAAATAATACTGAAAATAATGCGATTGAAATTGCATTCAAAGTAGAGATAAGACCTACATTCGTAGCGGATGTTTTTTCTAATGCTAAAAATTGAAAGATGTTAAAAAGAGCGACCCCTGAAATTCCCATCAATATTAACGGAAGTATTGCGGTACGTGGTGGAAGGATTTTCTTTTCTTTAAACCATACCATTGGTAATAAACAAACAATCGCAATCATCCATCTTAAATTTGTCAGTGTCATCGGCGATGCATGATCGACGAGTGATTTTCCAACGACAAAATTTCCTCCCCATAATAAGCTCGTTAGTAATAGTAAAAAGACGTAAAAATAAGGCATGCTAAAATCCCCTTTTTGTAATCAATACGAATTGTAAATAATTTTAGCATTTTTCTTTATTGTATAATATATTCTTTTGTATAATGGTAAAAACTCGATAAAATATTTATCTGTGAATGATATTTACGGAATGATATTCAGTTTTGGATAAATTATAAGGTGTTTTTTCGAATAATCATCGGTAAGAAAAAAGGGGGAATTGTAATGGAGTCGTCTGTTATTAAAGTGTTGGATGATTTGGATGTACAAATTTTAGATATATTGCAGAAGGAGTCACAAGTAAGTAATGCAGAGCTGGCACGTCGCGTTAATTTATCACCGGCTGCGATGCATGCAAGAATAAAAAGGTTAGATGGGGAAGGTTTCATCGATAAGCAAGTTGCGATTTTAAATCAAGAAAAGCTTGGGTTTGATTTATTATGTTTTATTTTTATGAGTACGAATATTCATCAATTTGACAAGTTGGAAGTGTTGGAGAAAGAATTAGAATCGATGCCGGAAGTGTTAGAATGTCACTGTTTAACAGGAGAATACGATTATTTATTAAAGGTTGCAAATCGTGATCGTAAAGAACTGGAGCAGTTTATTAGAAAGCTGAATAAGCTTGGTATTACAAGGATACAGACAAGTTTAGCACTTCGTGAAATTAAATATTCGACGGTATTGCCGATACGAGATGAGGAACCGAGCATCAATTAGATTGCTTGGTTTTTTGTTTGCATAAAGTGATTGACGAGGAGAAAAGAGAGCTGTATTATTATATAAAATTATGTATTAAAATTCATTTAAAGTTATAAATATTAATATCGAGGGCAAGGGGATGTAATATGAAAATCTGTAATGCGGTGACGAGTGATGTGAAAGAAATTTATAGTCTTATTGAGGTTTATGCAAAAGAGGGAGTGGTTTTACCACGTTCCCTTTTGTCTCTTTATCAATATTTGCAATGTTTATATGTTATGAAAGAAGACGAGAGAATTGTTGGAGTTGCTGGATTGCATGTATTAGGAGAAGATCTTGCAGAAATACGATCGTTAGTAGTTTCGCATACATATGCAGGGAAAGGGATAGGGCGTATGCTCGTAAATCATGTAATGGAGGAAGCTACGAAAATAAATGTAAGAAGAGTAATTTCCTTAACATATGAAACAGTATTTTTTCAAAAGTGTGGATTTGATTTTATAAACAAAGAAGCGTTGCCAGAGAAAGTATGGATTGATTGTAGACATTGTCCAAAGGTGGATTATTGTGATGAAGTGGCGATGGTGCGGTATGTTGGATGAAAAATTTATAGGGAAAAAGTTCCCACTATTATTTACATATATAGTGGGAATATATATTTCCATAAGAAATGGACAGGTTATTAAGAATTTGAATTCTTTTGTCTCACGGCAAAATTATAAAGTGGATCTTTAAGTTCATAGTTATACGTTAAACCGTCGACAATTCCTACAACTTTATCATTATCATAAAGGTCGAGCATAAATTGTGCCATTTGTTTTGCAGTGTG
This sequence comes from Bacillus sp. 5mfcol3.1, assembly GCF_900114335.1. Taxonomy (NCBI): domain Bacteria; kingdom Bacillati; phylum Bacillota; class Bacilli; order Caryophanales; family Bacillaceae; genus Bacillus; species Bacillus sp. 5mfcol3.1. The sequence continues at coordinate 90,424 of NZ_FOST01000008.1, forward strand.
GAATTTTGGTACAACATTATCGTATTGGAATTCATCAATATCAAATGAATGCTTCGCAAATTCTGTTTCAGTTGCAGCAGGAGCTAAAACTTTTGCTTGCAGTTTTGCGCCTTGTTCTTTCAGTTCGTGAGACAGCCCTTCTGTAAATGCACTTACATAGAATTTCGTAGCGCAATACGTAACAGCATCAGCAACAATCGTGTATCCGCCGCCCGATGAAACGTTAATAAGCTGTGTTCCATCAACCATTGAATAATCTCGAACGAAAAGAGAAGAGAGTATTGTTAGTGCTTCTATATTTACATGTAACATCGTTTCGATTTTATTTAAATTTTGTTCAGCAATTGAGGCGAAATTACCAAAACCTGCGTTGTTAATCCACGTTTCAATTTGAAAAGCTTGTAGGCTTTCATAAAGTTTATAAACATCTTCAGTAACAGATAAATCAGTTCTTCGAATGACAACATCCAACTCCGGATGCATTTCGTTAATTTTTAATTTTAATCCGTTTAATTCTTCTTGTCTTCGAGCTACAAGTACTAAATTTTTTCCGCGAGATGCAAATGCTAAAGCTGCTTCATAACCAATTCCGGAACTTGCACCAGTAATAACCGTGTATTTCATATAAAATCCCCCTAAATTCAAATTCATTTATGGTTAGATTGTATTTGTTAGAGTATACTCTAAGTCAAATGTTTTTTATAAATTTGATACGGTCATAAAATATATGAGGGTAAGCATGTGGAGGGAGCTTTAGTATGTACACAATTAGTGAGGTAGCAAAATTATTAGGCGTGAGCACACATACACTACGTTATTATGAAAAGGAAAATATATTAATTGCAAATCGTGATACAAATGGAAATCGACTTTACGAAGAGTCACATATAAAGTGGTTGCAGTTTGTAATGAAATTAAAACAAACGCAAATGCCAATAGCGAAAATAAGAGAATACGCTAGATTATATACAGAAGGGGTGCATACAACAGAAGCTCGTTTACAGCTCCTAGAAGATCATAGGAAATCTATTCAGATTCAAAGAGAAAACTTAGAGGTTACAGAGAAGATGCTTGAGAATAAAATTCGTACATACAAAAGCTCATTGGAAAATAAATAGATGTTGTTATGTGATGAAAAATGGATTTGATCTATGAGTATTTCATCATAGTGTGCGGATAAATAAAAAAGAGCAGCTAGCAAAAGCTAACTGCTCCATTCAAGGGATCTCTCCAAGGGGGAGTGGAGAAAATATTATGTTACTAGCATTATTGACAGATTATTAGGAAATATACAAATCAGATGAAAGAAATTTTAAATAAACTTTCGGCATTGACAGTTTTTAAAATGTTCATGTACAATATATATGAATGACATTCAGTCATTTTGTATGACAGGATGCAGTTTACTTGGAAACGGAACAAATATAAATGGTAAATGAGGATGATATTTGTTTTTATATAGTATTGATGAAAGAGTATATTTTTTTAAAATAAAAATGACTGATAGTCAGTCATAAGAGGTGAGAGGTATGAAAAATAGAGCTTGGTTATATGTCATATTAACATGTATCTTTGAAATTTTTTGGGTGTTTGGTTTTAATACGGCTAATACTTGGTGGCATTGGATTATTATTTTAGGAGTTATCGCTGTTGATTTTCACTTCCTTTCTAAAGCGTGTGAACATCTTGCAACAGGAACTGTATATGCTGTTTTCGCTGGAGCTGGTACGGTAGGTACTTTCTTAATGGATGTATTTCTTTTCGGTGGAAGTTTCAGCGCAGGCAAACTATTCTTCATTCTTATGGTAGTAGCCGGCGTTATCGGTTTAAAGTTAGCTGACAATAAAGAAGAAACTGTGGAAGGAGCTGCTTAAAAATGGGTTGGTTTTTCGTATTTTGTGCTGCAATTAGTGAAATAGTCGGTGTGATAGGACTTAAAATGTATAGTAAAGATAAGACATTAGCCAATGGTGCGATTTATATAGGTGGGTTTGCTACATCCTTCGCATTTTTGTATACTTCCTTCTTATTTTTACAAGTAAGTGTCGCGTATGCGGTTTGGATTGGTATCGGAACAGCAGGTGCAGTTTTGTTAAACATGTTCTTGTTTGGTGAGTCGAAAAGTAAAGCGCGTATTATTAGTGTGTTTCTTATTGTATGTGGAGTGACAGGATTAAAGGCACTTTCTTAAAGGTATATTGTATTTTTATCTCCTAATTGTTTATTAGGAGATTTTATTATAAAAAAATGATTTCCTCTTAGAGTTCACTATCATTGACAGTACAATCGATTATCTTATAAAATGAGTGACAGTCATTCAATATGAGTGTGAAAGGGTTTAGATGATGAATAAAAAAGAGAAAATTGTCTATGCAGCTATTGAAGTGTTTCAGGAAAAGGGCGTCGAAAAAACGAAGATTTCTGATATCGTGAAATTAGCTGGCATTGCGCAAGGAACTTTCTATTTATATTTTCCTTCTAAGTTATCTGTTATGCCTGCAATAGCAGAAGTGATGGTTGAAAAGATGATACTTGCAGTGAAAGAAAAAGTGCAAAACGATGCGCCTTTCTCAAGTAAAGTGACGCAAGTAATAGATGCGGTGTTTCACTTTATAGCTGAATATCGTGAAATACAAGCTTTAATGTATGCAGGTCTTGCATCTACAGAACATATAAAAGAATGGGAAGCTGTGTATGAGCCCCTTTATATGTGGCTAAGTGAATTTTTAAATGAGGCAAAAGAAGCTGGTGAAATTCGTGATTCGGTTCACGCAGAGCGAACAGCGAAGTTATTTATCGCTCTAGTTGAATCAGCAGCGGAACAAGTGTATCTATATGATCATAAAGATGATGAGCAAGTCGAGCTACAAAAGGCAGAAGTACTAGATTTTTTAACACATGCACTACATATAAAGAAATAGTGAGATGAACCTGTCTGAAAAGGTAGGTTCATTTTTGAGGAAAACTGAATGATAGTCATTCACCTAATGCGTATGTATGTGTGGAAGGATAGTGTGAAATTCTAACGAGTAGGGGGCATCTCTACTCATGACTAGCCCACAAATAGAAGGATAGAGAAAAAGCTTCTTGGGCATTATTTTTTGAGAGGAACTTACGGGAAGAGGTGTTAAAAAGTGAAGAAACCGATAAAAGAACAAAAGATGGTATTGGTCATTCTTTTGAGTAATATATTTATCGCTTTTTTAGGGATTGGATTAATCATTCCGGTTATGCCGTCCTTTATGAATGATATGGGTTTAACAGGGAAGACGATGGGATATCTCGTTGCAGTGTTTGCAATGGCACAGCTCATTACTTCACCTATTACAGGCCGGTGGGTTGATCTTTACGGTAGAAAGAAAATGATAATCATTGGATTATTTATTTTTGGTGTTTCAGAGCTTCTTTTTGGATTAGGAAAAGATGTATGGATGCTTTATGTAGCAAGGGTATTAGGCGGAATTAGTGCTGCTTTTATTATGCCTGGTGTTACGGCATATGTTGCGGATATTACATCTATTCAGGAACGTCCAAAGGCGATGGGATACTTATCTGCGGCTATTAGTACTGGATTCATTATAGGGCCTGGAATCGGCGGATTTATTGCAGAATACGGTATACGTGTGCCGTTTTTCGTTGCAGCAGTAATTGCTTTTATAGCATGTGTGATTTCGATCTTTATTTTAAAAGAACCGTTAACGAAAGAAGAACTTGCAGAGATTTCTTCTAATACGAAAGAATCAAGTTTTATTGGGGATTTAAAGAAATCATTACATCCAATGTATGCAATTGCATTTATTATCGTATTTGTACTCGCATTCGGATTATCAGCGTATGAAACAGTGTTTAGCTTATTCTCTGATCATAAATTTGGTTTCTCGCCGAAAGATATTGCGGCAATTATTACAATTAGTTCAATCTTTGGGGTAGTTGTGCAAGTATTTATGTTTGGCAAATTGGTAGACATGTTCGGTGAGAAAGTGTTAATTCAAATATGTTTAATTGTAGGTGCAGTATTAGCATTCGTCTCAACTGTAGTCTTTAATTATTGGATTGTACTTCTCGTTACTTGCTTCATTTTCTTAGCATTTGATTTACTTCGTCCAGCTTTAACGACATTTTTATCAAAAGCAGCCGGAAAAGAGCAAGGATTCGTCGCTGGTATGAACTCGACTTATACGAGTTTAGGAAATATCGCAGGACCAGCGATGGGCGGAATATTATTTGATATGAATATTCATTATCCATATGCATTTTCAGGCGTTGTTTTAATAGTTGGTCTCGGCATTACATTTATGTGGAGAGAGAAACAGTTGGCTGAAAGTTTTGCGAAGTAATAAAACCCCTTACGACGGTAAGGGGTTTTTGTTTTATCCTGATTAAAGTTTCATTTTATAAACTTAACCCAAACCGTTTTAATTCAATAAAAATCCCCTCTAATTGCTTTCCTTTATCCGTTAATGTGTACTCTACACGAGGCGGAACTTCTGGATATACTTTTCTCGTTATAATGCCTTGAGACTCTAATTCTTTTAGTCGAAGCGATAATGTTTTTGGACTAATACCATCCATTGATTTTTGTAAATCACTAAAGCGTAATGTTCCTTCGATAAGAAGATCACGAATGATTAAAAACGTCCATTTTGTACTAATTACATCAAGCGTTTTAGCGATGGGACAAGGTATGCCAGGTAAACCTTTCGTTAATTCAACTGGATTTATATCGTTCATGGAACTAGCCTCCATAAAATTTTTTTGGATGAATTTGCTTTATAGTATCACAAAACTATACTTTTGGTAACTATATGAAAAAAATATCACTACTTCCATAAAGGAAGTTAGTGCATATACAATAGCAATACGAAACAAAAAGGATTTATATAAGGAGGTGGTGATTTCCATGGGGATAAAAAAGTTATTTAGATTTCTTAGTTTATTTGTTATTTGTATTGTGCTTGTAGCATGTGGTGTGGAACAAAAAACTGAAGTTCAGTTATTAAAAGAAATGCCAAAGCCAAAAGCAATGACAATTGATCCCTCACTAAGTAAAAAAGAAGCGACAGAAATGGTTCATGCGGCGCAGCGTTTTTATGCATTTTGGGATACAGGTAAGGAGGAACTTATTCCGCAGACTGTTACTAAAGATTTCTTCGATAATACATTGCCGAAAGGGCGACCACAAGGCATTGAAGGATTAAAGTTTGCAGCGCAAAATTTTCGTAAAGTTGTGCCTGATATACATTGCGAGATTGAAGACTTATTAGTTGTTGGTGATAAAGTAACGGCCCGTCTTTCTTTTACAGGAACGCATAATGGTAAGAAAATTAATTTTTTTGCAATTGATATTTTACATGTGAAAGACGGAAAGATAACAGAAGATTGGCATTTAGAAGATAATCTTACACTACAGCAGCAACTCGGCTTAATAGCTGAAGAGTAGATCATATAGGGGAGAGAAAAACGATGAAAAATATATTTATTATAAATGGACATGAAAAATACGGTACAAAGGAAGGACGATTAAATAAAACGTTAGTAGATTATATGGTTACTGTATTAGGCGAGAATCATCATGTGAAAACAACAACGATTCAAGATGGTTACAATATTAAAGAAGAACAAGAGAAGTTTTTATGGTCTGATGTTGTGATTTATCAAACACCAATTTACTGGTTTAGTGTTCCAGGCTTATTTAAAACGTATATGGATGAAGTATATGAATACGGTTTGTTCTTTAAAGGTGCAGATGAATATGGAACAGGTGGTTTATTAAAAGAGAAAGAGTATATGTTCTCTACAACTTGGAATGCACCTGAAAAAGCATTTGGAGATAAGACGAAGTTCTTTGAAGGAGAAAGTTTAGAATCAGCGCTTAGTCATTTACACCGAGTGCAAAAGTTTCTCGGTATGAGTCCGTTAAAGAGTTTTGCTTGTTATGATGTGGTGAAGAATCCGGATATAGAGAAGTATTTAGGGAACTTGAAGAATCATTTAGAAGAAGTTATTCAATAATTAGAGTCATCCCCGTATTTAATGCGGGGATGACTCTATCCATAACTTCGCAAAATTTGCCCAGCTGAATGAATCAGTTGTTACGTTTTTTTAGGAAGGGTGATATGTTATTCTTTTTAAAACGGATCAACTTCAGCCAAATCAGGGTTAGCATTCGGATTTGTTAATAAGGTTTTCAGCTCACCTACTTCAGAGAGCGCAACGAGGATATAACCACTAATAAGGACGACGAGTCCGATGACCCTTAATGTTTGCAGTGTAATATCACGGCTATTGTTTTCGGAGTTGTCTTGGGGCGTTGAAGGTGGATTGTTATTCATAAATAAGGCTCCCATCTTTTGTATTTATATATGTGCGAAATCATTATTTAACTTATGGATAGGAATTATATAGTCATTTTCACTATATGAGAACTGCCTATGAAAAGTGATAAGGAATTTTGGGGCGAGAAAAGGGGGGAATCCAAAAGATTATTAAAACTGAACTTTTGGATTCCCCTCTTTTTATTTATCTTGCTATTTGTGGTGGTCGGATTTCCTGTAAACGACCAGTTGATGAGGGCTAATGAATCAGTGGGGGATGAATAAAACCCCACTGATTCATTATTTTCATGTAAATAAAAGGAGGTTAGTTAACCGAAGTAGTTATCCTAATATACGCAACGATTCTTCAATAAACGCTGGGATGTCCTCTGGCTGTCTACTTGTTACTAGCTGATTTTGACATACGACAACCTCTTTGTCATGAAAGTTCCCGCCGGCATTTTTCAAATCGACTTCAATAGATTTATATCCAGTTACATCGCGTCCTTCAAGTGTTTGTGCAGTGATGAGTAGCTGAGGTCCGTGACAAATAGCGAAAACAGGTTTTTCCGCATCCATAAATGCTTTACTAAAGCGAACAAAACGTTCATCGGCACGAAGTATATCTGGAGAAAATCCACCCGGTATGAAGAGGGCATCAAAGTTCTCTGGAGAAACATCATCAATACTTTTATCAATCACGACTTCACTTTTTCCTTGCTTACCGTGTACCGTTTTATCTTTTTCTGCTTCAATAGTTGTTAATTCATATCCCTTTTGTTTAAAAGCTTCTGCTGGCTCTGTGTATTCTGTGTCCTCGAAATAATCCGTTATTAAAATAGCAATTTTTTTACTCATTCTAATCCGCTCCTTATATTATATTATCGGCTCCAGAATCTTCCTTGGGCAATGCCTTCTATAAATGATTCAATTGAAGTATTTGTTAAGTTGTAAACTCCTGCTCCATCCAGTTTAATCTTACTATGGTCCAAAGCATGAGGATTACTAAGGACATGAGCTATCGGTTTAAAATGTTTAAAAGTAGTTTCTGCAAATTCTAAAACAGGGGGTTGAATGACAGACTCACTACTAAACACTAATACTGCATCAAAAAGGGAGGAGTCTGTTGTTGTATAAGTATCAGTTACTTTAATGGAATCATTGAACTGATAAATTTTATTATCTATGATGCTATAGTTAATTCGGTGTTGTACAAAAGCTTGAATCCATTCGGACAGAAGTGAGACGCTTGGGTCACCATTTAATAGAATTGCAACATTTTTGGAATCAGATTTAAAAATAGTATTGGACATACTTAGTGCAGGTGAATTTGCATCTGAATTTACTTCGTGATTTACCTTAGGTAAAGGAGCTCCAATAATGTTAGCGACTTCTTGTGCTAATTGACGATCGACGTGGTTTAGAAGAGCAATTACATTTGCCTTCACCATGTCTGATTTACACTTCCCAACTTCAAAGCAAAAAGCTTCTTTTATGTGCTGCTTTTCAATAGGGCTCATACTATTGTAGAAAAGTTTAGCCTGAGAATAGAAGTTAAGAAAGCTTTTACTGCGACCTCTAATTTTATGCCCATCAATCTTTTCTTGATAATGTTCATATCCTCCTTGTTCGGCTTGGACGGTTGCAGGTTGATTGTTATTTAATCCATTAGGATGATAGCTTGTTTGACCGCGATGAATCTGCATTTGATGCATACCATCACGTTGATTATTATGAAAAGGACATACAGGCTGATTAATAGGAATTTGATGGAAATTAGGGCCCCCTAAACGAGATAATTGTGTATCTGTATAGGAGAATAATCTTCCTTGCAGAAGAGGGTCATTTGAAAAATCAATACCTGGTACGACATGACCAGGGTGAAAAGCTACCTGCTCTGTTTCAGCAAAGAAGTTATCAACATTTTTGTTCAGTGTCATTTTACCAACTAATTTTACGGGAACTTCTTCTTCTGGCCATAATTTCGTTGGATCTAAAATATCAAAATCAAATTTATGTTCATCTTCTTCTGGAATTAGCTGTAATCCAAGCTCCCATTCAGGATAATCCCCTTTTTCAATTGCTTCGTATAAATCTTGACGATGAAAATCAGGATTTTTCCCGGCAATCTTTTGAGCTTCATCCCATACTAATGAATGAACCCCGAGGGTAGGTTTCCAGTGAAACTTTACGAAATGGGCTTTTCCTTCTGCGTTAATGAGTCGAAATGTGTGAACTCCAAAACCTTCCATCATTCGTAAACTACGCGGAATAGCTCGGTCGCTCATTTGCCACATGACCATATGAGTGGACTCAGGATTATGCGCAACAAAGTCCCAAAAGGTATCATGAGCGCTAGCTCCTTGAGGAATATCATTATGTGGTTCTGGTTTAACTGCATGGACAAAATCAGGAAATTTAATAGCATCTTGGATAAAGAATACTGGCATATTATTACCCACTAAATCATAGTTTCCTTCATCTGTATAAAATTTTGTGGCGAATCCGCGTACATCTCTTACTGTGTCATTGGATCCTTTAGAACCTTGAACGGTTGAGAACCGTACAAATACAGGTGTTTTCTTTGAAGGATTAGTAAGAAAATCTGCTTTCGTATATGCTTCTAACGATTCATAAAGCTGAAAATAACCATGAGCACCAACTCCGCGTGCATGAACAATCCTTTCGGGAATTCGTTCGTGATCAAAATGGGTCATTTTCTCGCGAAAGTGGAAATCCTCCATTAAGGTTGGGCCTCTTAAGCCCATCTTTAAAGAAAATTCATCTTCAGCTATTTTTACCCCTTGATTTGTTGTTAAAGCATGTTTGCATTGATTGTCAGTAACGTGATGCTTCAATTGTTCCGTTTTTTTATTCACAATATAGGCCCCTCCTTTACTCTGTTAATTAATAGATACCCTTTTTATTAGTATGTAAACATGTATTATGATTTTTGTATGTAAAAATCATAATTAAACCCTAAAACATCAAGGGGAAGACAGGGAGTTTGTATAGCACTCTATGCTTAAGAAAAACAGGAGTAACATACCTAAAGTTTTTAATTAAGTATGAAGGATAGGTTTAAAATTAAAAAATAAAAAAGCCAAGGAGATAATTTATTTGCTCCTTGGCTTTTAAGATATTTCTTTTCGTTAAAACGAAGAAACACGTTGCTTCGTTTTTGGTACAATAATAAATTTGATCCAGAGTAACCCGACAATCATAATGATAAGGCTATGTAAAAATTGACCTGTAGCAATGAGTATAACAATTGAAAATACAATGAGTTGAATACTTAGCAATATAAAGATTAAGCGAAGAAATTGCTTCATTCTTTCTTCAGTACCAATCGGATATAATGCTACAATAATATTTCCTGAAAAATATTTCCACAGTGAACGGAGCTGCATAGAAATCATATATAGAACGATGTAAGCGATAGCGCCTTTTACGTATATATTTGGTATGAAATATAAGGCGAAAGCACCGATCAATCCTAAGCGAATATATATGCCGAAATAATCATTTCCACGTAAAAATGCTAGTGTATGTAAGTAGAAGAAAGTTGCTCGTTTTTTATGTAATAAAGGTTCAATCCAATTTGTAAGCCATTTTCTTTTATTTACTTGTTTATTCAGTTGCGGAACATCTGTGAAAATGCTAGCAAATTGATAAAAACGAACGTTCATTTTTTCTTCTTGCTCGATTATGTAATCCCAAGGTATTCGTTTTGTAGGCTGTTTTTTCGTATATAGAAGTAGGAAAGCAAGTAGTAAGAGTAGTCCGCCCAATATGAGAACATTTGCGGAATAAAACAGCATGAAAATGATTAGGGCGTTACAAGTAATACGAATGATTAGCCATATGTTTTTTTCGTGACTATCACGCCACATCCAATGTATGTACATGTTCCAGGCTTTCGTAATCATTAACATGATAAAGATTGTACATAAAAAAGGAACCGTTAATTGCAATGATTGCATAGCAAGTGGAACGAGAATAAGGAACGTAAATAACAATGGGAAAAGCTGAATGATGTAATTGTATAGAAGAGATTTTTTGAAATAAGATGTTAATTTCTCTTCTAGTGCTAGTAAATAGACAGCATCAGGTTTTTGAATAAATGTACGGATAGGGCATCTCGTTATAATGAATGTAAGTACAATCGTTATAATTATTAAAGATATTCCTTTAGAAGGAGATGCTTTTAGAAACTGAGCATAATAATATGCACCAACGCATGAAATAAAGATAAAGCTATATAGTAAACCGTTAATCATACGTGCAAAGTATGTAATGATATTTTGAATATGTTGTTGGAAGCGACTGCTCCATAGCGATTCGATTGACATGTTTTTCACCTCTTTGTTCTATTATATATGTTTTACAAAAGAAAAAACGAGCAAATTGCGTTATGCAACTTGCCCGTTTTTCTTTTCGTTATTTTTTTTCTGATCACGATTCATTAATGGATAGAAAGCAAATCCGATTACGAATAAACCAATTCCGAGAAGGAACGTTTTTATATCGGATGCGCCGGTTTTAATAACCCATAGTGCGTAGCAAAGTGCGATAACTGCGACTATGCCATCTGTAATTCTTGCCCGCATTTCATTTTTATATGTTTCACCAGTTGCGACTAGTTTTAACTGGAAGATTGGTGAAACGAGATATGGAATGAGGTAGGCCAGTGTCGATACGGTAATAACGAATGTATAAGCTTCCGCAATGGTTCCTGATAATGTTGAGAATAGGAATACTTGCGACATAATGTTTGTTAATCGTAATGAGTAAATTGGACTTCCTTTTTTATTTGTTTTCGTGAAGAAGGAAGGGAAGAAACCTTCTTTTGCTGCTTGATAAGGTACTTCTGAGCTTAATAAAATCCAGCCTAAGATAGAACCGAACAGGGAAGTAAGAGCAAGTAATGCCATCAGTTTCCCACCGCCATGACCCATTGCAGCGTTTAATGCATCTGCTAATGGACGTTCAGAAGCTTGTAATTTATCAACGTGAAGTACACCCATTGTTAAAATTGTAATTCCTAAGTAAATCGCAACTGTAATAAGTAATCCCGCAACTGTTGCACGTTTTACCGTTTTTGGAGAAACAGCACGGTTTGATAAAAGAACGGCTGATTCAATTCCGATAAACGCCCAAAGCGTTGTAAGAGCCGCTAAATTTACTTGTGAAAGAAGACCGTGTGATGCACCTGATTTATCGATCATCGGTGTGTACCATTGTCCAAATTTAGAAGCTTCGAATGCAAATAACGTAACGACGATGAATAAAAGGAATCCAGTTACTTTCGTTGTTGTTGCTAAGAAGTTTAGTTTTCCAGCTCCGCTTACACCATTTGTTAATATAATATGAGTTCCCCAAAGTAAGATGGAACAAATCGTAAATGTAATTAGTTTTCCGACTTCTATGTTAAAAGAACCGATTGAAAATAGTAGTCGCGTATCTTTCATAATTGGGAAGAAGAGTGATAAATATCCCGCAAATGATGTAATGATGGCAACGTTACTTGCCCAGTTTGCAACCCAATATCCCCATACCATACTGAAACCAGCCATTTTTTTCTTTTTTGGTGTTGAGAATAAAGCATATGCATGACTTTGTGGTCCTGTCGTTAAATCAGGACGACGAATTGCTAAATTACCGAAAACAAGAGCTAGCATTAAAACACCAAACCCTGTTGTTAACCAAGCTAAAGTGACACCGAGTGGGCTTGCTGTTTGTGCCAACGTACTTGGCACCATGAAAATACCAGCGCCAACCATGTTACCGACAACGAAAGCTGTTAGTACCCAAAAGCCCCATTTTTTTTGTTGCATAGAAAATACCTCCAAAGTTAGTATAACCAAGTCAAGCGAGGAGATATGTATGTCTTCCTGAGTCAGGAAGAGAAGTCCCAAACAAAACAAAAAAAGCACGTAATCTGCCGCTACATGCTTTCTATCTTATAAGAAACCCACGACATACCTCTCGATAGCTCTCCACAAACGAAACGTTTGTGACAGTTCTGCACTTATTAAATGCAGACCCAGCAAGCGTGCATGGTGGACACGACTTACTTCGGCAACCATTCCTTTCTCATTCCTTCATCAATGCCACTACATCTCCTGAAATGATACTCTTAATGATTGCAACCTCTACCTCACCGAGATACGAATGAGGATTTAAATATTAAATTAACGTCTTTAAGAGTAACAAATGTATTTTTATACGTCAATGGATATAGTAATAATCAGATTATAGAGAAGAGTTTGTGATTAAAAAGGGGGTTAGGAGAAGATGTAACGATTATTAGTTCTGCAGAAGAAACAGCGATAGAGTTAAGTACCATTTTACAGCACAAAGGAATTTTGTCTGACAATCTGAATCCGAAGCATCGTTTTTTTACAACGGGATCTGTTTTATCATTTGAACATATTGCTGAGCGATGGCTAGGATATCACATTTCTGTAGAATGTGTGGATTTACCCGTAAAGAATGCTCGTATCTGTAATTAGACTGTATTAAAGTACTTTTTGTTCAATAAATTAGGTTAGTTGCATAAGAAGGAAAAAATGCACTTTTAATTGAAAGGATTAAGGTCATTTCAATTAAAGGGGAGATTGGATTATGGAATTATCAAGATCTCAATTATTTGCTTTAGAATATATTTCAAAATATGCAGAGAACGAAAAACGTAGGGCTAAAGCAACGATTAATCATATACTTAAAATGTCTAATATTACAGATGAAATATTTGAAGAAGCTGTCGCTAATTTAAAATCTCATGCAAGGATTGCTTTACACTTTCATCCAGACAGACTAGATTCGAATATGAAAAGAGTTGCTGAAGCACTGTTTGAGCAAGGAGTATATAAAAGTCAATTTGAAACGTTGCTATCTAATGGAAGCGTATCTGCTTACCCTGGTGGTGAACGTGACCTTTGGGAAAAGAGAATATTTGGAGGGGCATATCAATTAGAAGGCGTAACGAATGATCAACGTCCAAAATACGGAGCGCTAAATTTGATGTTACATCCAGATGGGCCGGCTCCGCGTTTTGGATCCTGTTATTTTCTCTTATCTCCAAAAGTTTCTTCGCGCTCTACATATACATATTTAGATTCACATCAAGATCCGAAAGAAAAGGGGACTTATGAGGAGTTTGATATGATTTTAGCTGCTCTTTTGGAAGAGGCATTCGTAAGAGATTTTGCAATTGGTGAAGGAAATTTGACTCCAACAATAATAATTAATCATTTATTGGCTAATCTGAAAAGGCCGTTTATAGATTTAGTAAGCAAAGAGCCAGCCCGTAATCTTAATCATTATATTGAAGCGCAGATTCATGGAGAGATTTCTCTTAAAGAAGACGTAGAGGTGCTTGTTGCAGATCCTTCATTTAAGGGTACGGATGTAGGAAGAGTTTTAGAAGAAATTTGCCTGAAGTATGCTATTGATTTGTATTGGCACATCGGTTTTGTACTTGCGGTAGACGAAGTTCCGATGGATTTTAGAGGTTCAAAAATGCCATCTTTAGCAAGACGTATTGCACGGAATCATTGTATCGATGCAAATATAATTGGCTCTGCTGTAGTGGATTTAAAACGCAATCCATTATCTTGGAGTGATCGTGGAACTTATGAAGAAGTGCTTCAGGAATTAAAATTATTATGGCATGTTTTAGTTCGATTTGGAAAACCAAATCAGAAGTAGAACGAAATACTCCGTTTTTGGAAGTATTTATATAGAAAAGAAGCTGATCTATTTATAGATTAGCTTCTTTTTATAAGATTAGACTAAGTTTAATACAGTTACTTTTTCACGTGTCATAGACTCAAGGCTCTTACGAATACCTTGTGCGCCCATACCTGAACCTTTTACACCGATGAATGGGAAGTGGTCAGGGCCGCGCTCTGTACGTCCGTTAATTTGAACAGAACCAGTTTCGATTTTGTTAGCAATTGCAAATGCTTTGTTAATGTCTTTTGTGAAGACACTTGCTTGTAAGCCGAACTCTGATTTGTTAGCAATTTCAATTGCTTGCTCGTCTGAAGAAACACGGATGATTGGAAGGATTGGGCCGAATGGCTCTTCCCAAGCAACTTTCATCTCTTCTGTTACGTGATCGATTAATGTTGGGTAAATTAAGTTACGCTCACGTTTGTTACCGATAACGATTGTAGCACCTTTTTCTACAGCGTCGTCAACTAAACCTTGAACGAAATCAGCAGACTTGTCGTCGATTAATGGAACGATTGTGCTATCTTGTTCTGGAGATCCAACTGATAGTTCAGCTACTTGTGCTTTTAATAAGCTAACAAGCTCGTCCGCTACGTTTTCGTGTACAAGTACACGTTTAATAGCTGTACAACGTTGACCAGAGTAAGAGAATGCACCGCTTACGATATGGTTTGCAGCATCTTGTAAGTCAGCATCTTCACGAACGATACCAGGATCTTTACCACCAAGTTCTAATACAAGTGGAATCATTGAAGCTTTTTTCGCTAAATGTTTACCTGTGTTTGTACCACCTGTGAACGATACCATATTGATGCCTTCGTGTTCTACTAAGTAGTCACCAATTACAGAACCGCGTCCTGTAGCTACGTTTACAAGACCTTTTGGAAGGCCAGCTTTGTGAAGTGCTTCAACCATTTTAATACCACTAATTGCACCTTGAGTTGCTGGTTTGAAAATAACAGCGTTACCCATAATTAATGCTGGTGCAAGTTTTGCAGCAGATAAGTTTACTGGGTAGTTAAATGGTGCGATTGCTAATACAACACCAAGTGGTGCGCGTTGGATGATCGCAAGTTTCGATTTCGTTCCGCCAGGGAAGCTATCGCCCATCATGCTTTCTCCGTGCATATGTAAAGCTTCTTCGATCGTGTAACGAATGAAGTCAGCTGTACGAACAACTTCTTTCTTCGCATCTTTATAGCCTTTACCGACTTCTTTCATAATGATATCGGCAATTTCATCCTGCATATTTACGAGCTCATCAGCCCATTTATATAAGTATTTTGCGCGATCTTGTAGGGAAGCTTCTGCCCATGATTTTTGAGCTTCTTTTGCAGATGCAATTGCTTCATCTACTTCTCCGCGAGTAATTGCTTGTACTTGTCCAATTACTTCGTGTAAGTATGGAGATGGAATTTCGATTGTTTCTCCTGAAGAGCTTTCTCTCCATTCTCCGTTTAAATAAAATTTGTACGTATTGCTAGTTGTCATGATTAGTCCTCCTAAAATAGCAACTTGTAAGAGTGAGTATAAGGTGATTGTAGGGGGTTTGATAACATTTTTCAAATGAAATGTTTGTGAAAACGATTTCTTATTCTTTTTTTATTTTGTATGCCCTTTCTTACAGAACATTCTTTTATTTCAAACTGGTTTATTATGTCATGAACCATTTGCATTTTCGTGTATTTTACTTTATGTGTAAAAAAACAATTGACAGAATACTCAATAAAGTTGTAAGATTATAAATGGAAAATAAATGAAGGGGGTGTGCGTAATGATTGTAATCGTAAATGTAATGAGCTTAGCTCTGTTAAATGGCAGAAAACATTTATATCATTACGCAACCCGTGCGGATATATAGGGCATCTTTGTCTTATAAAAAGCGTACGTTGCGTATATCGTAACGTACGCTTTTTATGCATTCCTGTGCATATCGTCAAGCGGCGGTATGCTTTTTTTTGTTTATTTTCCATATTCCTATATAAAACTTTGGAAGGTGGAAAAATGTGATGAGATTGTATGGGTTACGAAATGTAAATGTAATGGGTTTGGATAGTGGATAAAGAAATGAGAAGTAAACGAGAACGAGAAGGGAGAGGTTACATTGTTATCAGTATTACTAAAGTTAAAGTGGTTTTTTAAAGAGCACTGGAAGAGATATAGTATCGCCATTGGAGCTCTTTTAATTGTGAATATAGTTGAAGTGATTCCCCCGAAAGTGTTAGGGGTTACGATAGATAACATAAAAACAGGAACGTTATCGAACGAAGCAATTATGCAATCTATTCTCATTTTAATAGGGGTTACGATCGTTGGATATGGCCTCACTTTCGTATGGCAACATCAATTGTTTGGCGGTGCATTTGTACTGGAGAAAACGATGCGCTCTAAATTTATGGGGCATTTACTTAAGATGACGCCGACTTTTTATCAAAAAAATCGTACTGGCGATTTAATGGCGAGAGCAACGAATGATTTAAAAGCAATCGCTATGACAGCTGGTTTTGGTATATTAACGCTCGTGGATTCTAGTTTATATATGCTTACGATCGTTTGTATGATGGGTTTTACAATTAGTTGGGAGCTTACATTTGCAGCGCTTATACCGCTTCCAATTATGGCGTATGCGATGAATATATATGGAAAGAAATTGCATGAAAGATTTACCGTTGCGCAAGATGCGTTTGGTGATATGAACGATAAAGTGCTTGAATCAATCGCTGGTGTGCGCGTTATTCGTGCATACGTACAAGAGAATGCAGACGAGGAAAGATTTCATCATTTAGGAGATGACGTCTACGAAAAAAATATGAAGGTAGCGAGAATTGATGCATTATTCCAACCAACTGTGAAAATGCTTGTCGGTCTTAGTTATTTAATCGGTTTAGTGTACGGTGCATACCTTGTGTTCCAGTCAAAGGTGACGCTTGGTGAACTCGTTTCTTTTAACGTGTATTTAGGGATGATGATTTGGCCGATGTTTGCAATTGGTGAATTAATTAATGTTATGCAAAGAGGAAATGCTTCGCTTGACCGTGTGAATGAAACGTTAGCGTATGAGCCAGATGTAAAGAATCCGAAACATCCAAAGCTTGTGCAAGAGCCGGATTATATTCAGTTTGATGATGTGTCTTTCTCATATCCTTCATCAACTGAAGAAAATTTAAAAAAGGTTTCTTTCACATTAAAGCAAGGAGAAACGCTTGGGGTTGTCGGAAAAACAGGAAGCGGGAAAACGACGCTTGTACGTCAGCTTCTTCGCCAATATCCGCTTGGAGATGGAGATATTGCAGTTTCTGATGTGACATTAGATAAAATAAAGAATGAAAATGTACTCGGGTGGATTGGCTATGTACCGCAGGAGCATATTTTGTTCTCAAAAACAGCGCGAGAAAATATTTTATTCGGAAATAGGGAAGCGACGGAAGAAGAACTAGAGAAAGCAATTGAAATTGCTGCGTTTAAAAAGGATTTAGAGTTTTTACCAGAAGGATTAGAAACGCTCGTTGGAGAGAAAGGTGTTTCTTTATCCGGAGGGCAAAAACAAAGGATCTCGATTGCAAGAGCTGTTATTCAAAATCCAGAAATTTTAATTTTGGATGATTCTTTATCAGCTGTAGATGCTCGTACGGAAGCAGCGATCATTGAAAATATTAGAACGGAAAGAAGCGGAAAGACGACGATTATTACGACGCATCGTTTATCTGCAGTGCAACATGCGGATTGGATTCTCGTTATGGACGAAGGTGAAGTAATGGAAGAAGGTACGCATGCTCAGCTTATCCAAAGCGGAGGCTGGTATGCTGAGCAGTTTGAAAGACAACAAGGCGAAAGTGAAAGTGCGGATAGTGGGGTGAAAATATGAGCGTTTCAAAAAGATTATTTCAATATGCGATGAAAGTGAAAGGGACGATTTTTGCTGCGATGTTAATGTTATTTATTTTCGTCATCGCAGAGCTTGCTGGTCCTTTCGTTGCTAAAACGATGATTGATGATCATATCGTCGGGATAGAGAAACCTTGGTATGAAACAGAAAAGAGTGAAGAAGCTGTTTCATATAATGGCGCTTTTTATAAGCGAAGTGATCGCTTTGAACAAGGCGAGACAAAAGGTAAAGAAGTACGTGTGATGCAAGTCGGTTTTCAATATTACTTTGTACCGAATAAAGTGAATATTGAAGGGTCACGTACTATAAAAGGGGATATGATTACTATTCAAAATGGTAAGGCGGTGCAAGTGTATAAAGCGAAAGCATTAACGAAAGAAGAAGTGTTTGCGTTTTATAAACCAGAAATAAACCGTCTATTATTACTTGGTGGTGGCTATTTTGCTTTATTAGTAGTCGTATCATTATTTGCATATGGAAAGCAGTTCTTCTTGCAGAAGGCAGCGAACAAAATTATTCAAATTATGAGGGAGGATGTTTTCTCTCATATTCAAAAGTTGCCAATTCGGTACTTTGATCATTTACCGGCGGGGAAAATTGTTTCGCGTGTGACGAATGATACAGAGGCCATTCGTGATTTATATGTAACGGTGCTGGCAACATTCGTTTCTAGTATCATCTATATTATTGGGATATTCGCTGCGCTATTTTTACTAGATGTGAAGCTCGCTTCATTATGTTTATTAATTATCCCAATTTTAATTGTTTGGGCGATTCTTTATAGAAAATATGCGTCTGTATACAACCATAAAATGCGTTCCCGTTTATCTGATATTAACGGAACGGTGAATGAATCCATTCAAGGGATGCCGATTATTCAAGCGTTTCGTCAAGAACGTGAAACGAAAAAAGAGTTTGAAGAATTAAATGGCGATTATTTTAAGTATCAAAATAAAATTTTAAATTTAAATGCAGCAACTTCGCATAACTTAGTAGCCGTATTAAGAAATATCGCTTTCACAGGAGTGATTTGGTATTTCGGCGGTGCGTCATTAAGTGCTACAGGTATTATTTCACTTGGGGTACTGTATGCGTTCGTCGATTATTTAACACGATTATTCTCGCCAATTACGAATATGGTGAACCAGCTTGCCAACTTAGAGCAAGCGCGCGTTGCATCAGAACGTGTCTTTGAATTGTTAGAGGAAAAAGGGGAAGCGGTAGAAGAAGAACGTATGCCTCGTTTAAAAGGAAATGTGAAATTTGATAATGTATCATTTTCTTATAATGGAAAAGATGAAGTGTTAAAAAATATTTCTTTTGAAGCGAAACAAGGCGAGACAGTGGCACTTGTCGGTCATACTGGATCAGGAAAAAGTTCTATTATGAATGTACTCTTTCAATTTTATGAGTTTGAAAAAGGAAAGCTTACGATTGATGGTCATGATGTAAGAGAAATGCCGAAACAAGCAACTCGTGAGCATATGGGAATCGTATTGCAAGACCCGTTTTTATTTAGCGGGACGGTCGCTTCCAATGTAAGCTTAGAGAACGAAAAAATTTCAAAAGAGCGTATCATAAAAGCATTGCATGATGTTGGTGCTGAAAGATTTGCGAACAATATAAATGAAGAAATTACAGAAAAGGGAAGTACGCTTTCCACTGGTGAACGTCAGCTTATTTCGTTTGCTAGAGCACTCGCTTTTGATCCAGCTATCTTAATTCTAGATGAAGCAACGTCTAGTATTGATACAGAAACAGAGGCGATGATTCAACAAGCACTAGAAGTTGTGAAAAAAGGAAGAACGACATTTATTATTGCGCACCGTCTTTCAACAATTAAAAGCGCAGATCAAATTATTGTACTCGATAGAGGAACAATTTTGGAAAAAGGTTCCCATGATGAACTAATGAAAAAGCGCGGGCGTTATTATGATATGTATAAAACGCAAATGGAAGGAAACCAGAGCGCTTAATGCGGGGAAGAACTTGCGATTGTTGCAAGTTCTTTTTTGTTGGCAAAATGTCAGCGATAAAGGTACATAATAAGAAGTATTATTTTACCTTTCCTACAATTAATGCTATATTAAAAAATGTTACTTATTTTTTGTATGTGGCGTTATTTTTCCCTTTTGTTTGATTATGAAGAAAAAGGATAAACTAAATAAGAACATTTTCATTGAAAAATTGTTCAAGATTGCATACAATCAATATAGTTTTTAAATTCCTATCAGAATACTTGGAGGATTACAATCATGAAGAAATTATTTTCAGTGCTTGCAGTAACTACATTAGCGATCGGGATTGTAGCCGGCTGCGGTAAAGAAGAGAAAAAAGATACAGCTAGTCAAGATGCGTTACAAAAGATTAAACAAAGCGGTGAACTTGTAATTGGTACAGAAGGTACATATCCACCATTTACGTTCCACGATTCAAGCAATAAATTAACTGGATTTGACGTTGAATTATCGGAAGAAGTTGCAAAACGTTTAGGTGTAAAGCCTGTATTTAAAGAAACACAATGGGATAGCTTACTTGCTGGTCTTGATGCAAAACGTTTCGATATGGTTGCAAACGAAGTTGGTATTCGTGAAGATCGTCAAAAGAAATACGATTTCTCTAAGCCATACGTTTCATCTTCAGCGGCATTAGTTATTGCAAAAGATAAAGATAAGCCTGCTACATTTGCTGATGTAAAAGGATTAAAAGGAGCACAATCTTTAACGAGTAACTATGCAGATATCGCTAAGAAAAATGGTGCGGAAATTATTGGTGTAGAAGGATTTAGCCAAGCAGCAGAATTATTAGCTTCAGGACGCGTTGATTTTACAATTAATGATAAGTTATCAGTATTAAATTATTTAGAAACGAAAAAAGATGCGAAAATTAAAATTGTAGATACTGAAAAAGAAGCTTCAGAAAGTGGATTCTTATTCCGTAAAGGTAGCGATAAGCTTGTACAAGAAGTAGATAAAGCGTTAGAAGATATGAAAAAAGACGGTACGTATGACAAAATAACGAAAAAATGGTTCGGTGAAAATGTATCTAAGTAGTGCATTGGTTTCAGATCGATTGTCTACTTGGATAGATATTATGCAGACTTCCTTCATGCCTATGCTGAAGGAAGCTGTTTTTACAACAATTCCATTAACGCTTATTACATTTATTATCGGGATTATACTGGCAACGTTAACAGCGCTCGCACGTATTTCTGGTAGTCGTATTTTACAATGGATTGCTCGTATCTATGTATCTATCATTCGCGGAACGCCACTTCTTGTACAATTATTTATTATTTTCTATGGACTTCCAACTCTTAATATTGAAGTTGAGCCATATACAGCAGCAGTTGTTGGATTTTCATTAAATGTCGGTGCATATGCATCGGAAATTATTCGTGCTTCTATCCTTTCCATTCCGAAAGGGCAGTGGGAAGCAGCTTACACAATTGGGATGACATACCCGCAAGCGTTAAAACGTGTTATTTTACCACAAGCAACGCGCGTATCAATCCCGCCGCTTTCGAATACATTTATTAGCTTAGTGAAGGATACTTCATTAGCATCGTTAATTTTAGTAACAGAAATGTTCCGAAAAGCGCAGGAAATTGCGGCAATGAACTATGAGTTTTTAATTGTTTATTTCGAAGCAGGTCTTATTTATTGGGTTATTTGTTTCTTATTATCAATCGTACAACAGATGTTAGAAAAGCGTTCAGAACGCTATACGTTAAAATAATCCTTTTACAAAAGGAGTTTTTGTTTTTATGATTTCAATTCAGCACTTACAAAAAAGTTTCGGAGATAATACCGTACTAAAGCATATAGATTTATCAGTTGAGAAGGGCGAGGTTGTTGTTATTATTGGGCCGTCTGGATCTGGTAAAACGACATTCTTGCGTTGTCTCAACGTACTAGAAACACCGGATGCTGGTAATATTAGCATCGGTAATAAAGAGCTTAATTTCGCTCAAAAAGTATCGAAGAAAGATATTGTAAATCTTCGTACACAAACAGGTATGGTCTTCCAGCACCATAACTTATTCCCTCATTTAACAGCACTTCAGAATGTAATGGAAGGGCTCATTACAGTGAAAAAAGTAGGGAAAGAAGAAGCAAAGAAAAAAGCAAACTATTTCCTTGAAAAAGTTGGTTTAGCAGATAAAGTGGATTTATATCCATTCCAATTATCAGGTGGACAACAACAGCGCGTTGGAATTGCGCGTGCGCTTGCGATGGAGCCAGAAGTGTTACTATTTGATGAGCCGACTTCAGCGCTTGATCCTGAACTCGTTCAAGAAGTTTTGAAAGTAATGAAAGAACTTGCTAAAGAAGGCATGACGATGGTTATTGTAACGCACGAAATGCGTTTTGCACATCAAATTGCCAACCGTGTTATTTTCATGGATGGTGGTGTCGTTGTCGAACAAGGTACACCAGAAGAAGTATTTACAAATCCAAAAGAAGAACGTACGAAGAAGTTTTTACAAATGTTGCAATAAATTAAGGAAGGTCTCAAGGCATATGCCTTGAGACCTTTTTGCCATATATATTTATTTGTGGAATCCGCCAAGGCTTTGCTCAGCCATTGCAACTAGACGTTTTGTAATTTCTCCACCAACTGAACCGTTAGCGCGAGCCGTAGAATCTGCTCCTAATTGTACACCAAATTCTTGAGCGATTTCGTACTTCATTTGATCGATTGCAGCTGTTGCACCTGGTACTACTAATTGATTTGAAGAATTTTGGTTTGCCATAGGAATATATCCTCCTTAGAGTTATAAAAATTTTTTTTGGTTGGACTAGCTGGAGTTGAACCAGATTATCGCCCCGGTTGGCGCTAATCCATCGGTAATTAAGTTTGTACTCATAGTATGGATGTTACCTAGAAAGATATACAAAATAATAATTTGTAAATTTTGTCAAAAAAACGTATTGATTTCGTAAATTATGAAATAAGAGTAATCGTTGTATTTTTAAGAAAACAGGCCAAACTAAGGAGGATATTAAATATAATTTTCTCATTGTAGCCTGCTACTTGTAGGCTAATTATTAGCTTCTTATTTATGATTTATTGAAATGAAATCGGTAGCGACTTCATAGTTCTATTTTTAAGTAGGGATGGAGTGACCGCTCCTATGCATGGGTAGGTGCTCTCTTCAATCTAAAAAAGAGAGGCTTTAAACGATAACGTATGGAGGAATCATGATGGGGATTTGCCCGCTTTGCAACGCATTAGAATCACAAACATATTCTTGTCAAAATTGCCAAAGTATACTCCAAGATTATGGGAAGTCTGTAGATTACATAGACGATTATAGTGCCTATATGGATCAAGAATTATTAAGTGCAGTAGATGGTTTAACGCATAATAATTCAAATGAATATTGCAATCATATTTTTTATTGCGGAGTATGTAACGTGGAAACTGAGGTTGTAGTGAAACTTGTGTAAATAGAAAACTTCCACCTTATTATCTAGGTGGAAGTTTTTGTTTTTGTATTTGTGAGTGAATCATAGGAGAAGGGATATGTTCGGTGTTTGATGAAGTCCCTGATTTTATTTGAGACATTTTTTCTTTTGTATCACGTAAAGAATGTTCAGTTAAGTAGACGGCATATTCGTAAAATAATTGGCGCGTCATTTCACTTTGTTCTTTTAATTTTTCATCTTGGAATACAGTTCGACCAGGTTTAGAGTTAGCTTCAAAGAGCCACGGATTTTCCTTTGTGTCTAAACCGATATCAAAACCGATTTCTCCAATATTTCCGGTTACTTGTTCATCGAGCGCGTAACTTATTTGTAAGGCAGTATGTTTTAATTTATTTTCAATTTGAACTTGTTTCGTTGAATCTGGAAAAAGCTCTTGTAGCAATTTTGTATCACCGCCGCTATTTACGTGCGTTGTTAAACTGCCTTTGCCGGCGATTTTGGCGACGATTGCACTAACTATCCAATTACCGAAATGGTTTTTATTTGTATGAATGCGGAAATCAACAGGTTGCCCATCAAAGCGAAGTAATGAAATACCTTGCTGTACGATAAACTTTTTTAAATCATGTCCTTTTAATACGTGGTTTAGAAGAGTTTCTAATGATTGATACTTTCTCAGTTTATTTTTTTCATTTTCGCGATAACGGCAGTAGTAGCAATTCTCTGTTTGAGAATAAAATATTTGATGAATATTTCTACCAAAGCTCCCGTGTATTGGTTTCATGTACACAGATTTATACGTGCCAAGAAACCGTTCTACTTGTTCAAAATGCTGAAATGCTTCTGTGTTTGGTAATAAGTGTCTAATTGATTCGTCTTTTATAAGAAGTTGATGAACGTCCCATTTATTGAAAAATCCTGGGTTAAACCATGGAATGGAGTAGTCATGTTCTAACTTTCTTTTTGCTCTGACGATCGGTTTGTAATTTTCTGCTTGTCGATTCGGTAATCGATCGTAAATAACATTTGGTAAAGGGACCTTTTTCTTTATCCATTGTTTCTCTTGAAAGAAATATCCTTCAATCGTTTCTTCTTCCCAGTTTATATGCTGAACGCCAAAGACGAATACGAACGGTCGTAATGAGAATGGTGGTGTTAACAACTCACTGAGAGCAATTGAACGATTTCCTAAAGGGTTAGAAGAATCATCGTTAAAGCCAGTTGTAAAAATGCCGATTAATGGTCCGAAAATAATTGTTTGGTTTTGTGTGAATGCATGAATAGTAGTGGATTGAGGTAGTAAAAGTTTTTCGGCAATATGTTTTCCGATAATAATTTCGCGAGTAAAGGAATAATGAATTTTCACCTCTTCACTTGCAATGTGACGTATACCGAAGGAGAGGGATGTAATAGGTGGCGTAATAGAAAAAACGTAAGGTAAAGTAATACTATTTGGATGTTCATCTGAAATGTTTAATGTATATATATGTTCTTTCAAAATAGGTTTACCTCCTTTCATTATGGTGTAAAGCTACTGAATTTAAGTGGTCCGTGAAATATCTTTTCAGCTAATGAATCACTATGACGAATGTATTGTTCGTAAGGGGGAATCGTGTTGACATACATAAGCCAAATTGCGCCTTTTTGATCCATAATTGTGGAAAGTTCTAGTTCAAATAACGAAGAATAAGACTGATCTAGTGTTTGGAATACTTCATTTACAATGTCGTGTAAAGCATCTTGCAATAGTTGCACACCCGTACTAGATAGTACGTATTTAATTTTTGAAAATGAATGTAATGAATCATCGTCTGTTGTTGAGGGTAAAAGTTGATTAGGAAATGAGCTTTTTTGTATAAATTGACCTATAACATTCCAGGTTTGTTCTTTGTTTTTTTGCAAAATGGTTCGAATGTGGAGTGGATATGTTAATTGGTTTGGTGGTTGTAGCATAGTGTGTGCTATGTAACGGGATGAACGTATGTTAGATTTACACCAAGATATAAATTCGTCTGTCCGTTTGTTTGTAATAGAAGTATGGTATTTTTCATTTACTGTATCGATATGAAACGTTTTATTTTTGTAAGCAATTCGATATAAGTTATCCTTAGAATGTATATTAGTGGGGCGTATAATAATATCTTTAGTTTTTAACAACAGTTTGAAAATGTTTTGTATCGTTGCAATTTCAAATTTTGGTATATAAGGAGACAGTTTTTTATTAGTGAGAAATAAATCATGTAGTTCACTTAAATTAATAAGTGTGTTATTTAAAAAGGTAGTGGAAGGACGATTGTGCAAAGAGTGAATAATTGATTTTGCTTTTTCAAAGTCTGTTTCCTCGTGAAAAGAATAACGATCATATATATAAGAAGGAATAGGGAATGTTTGCTCTTTCCATTTTCCTGTATCTGTATCGTAAATAAGACCAGAAATAAGGTCTGTTTTAGAATCAATACAAAATGGCGTAAACTGGGCAACGACATTATGATAAAGCCGAGCGCGTTTAGCGATTTCGGTGTAATACGTTTGTTCGTAATGAAGTTTAGAAGCTAAAAGACCGAGAACCAACGAAATCACTCCTTTACTACTATTTGCATAATAGGCGAAGCTATATATTGCAAATACGTTTTTATACCATTATACTTTTGTCCGTATGATGATATGCTATAGTTTTGGAGAAGTGAAAGGTTGATTGTAATGAATATATGGTTAAATATGTTAACGACGACAGGACTCGGAGCAATTATTGGGGGATATACGAATCATTTAGCGATAAAAATGTTATTTCGTCCTCATCGTCCTATTTATATCGGAAAGTTTCAAGTTCCATTTACACCAGGGTTAATTCCGAAGCGTCGTGATGAACTTGCTGTTCAATTAGGAAATATGGTTGTAGAACATTTGTTAACACCAGAAGGAATTGAAAAAAAGCTAACAAATGAAGAGTTTCAAAAAGGTTTAATTCACTGGGCGCAAGTGGAAGTGGATAAAGTAATTACGAATGAACAATCACTGCGACATATGTTAGAAAAATGGAATGTAGCGCATGTAGAAGAAGAAGCGACTCGAAAAATCGAACATGTTATTACAGAAAAAATTCATGCATTTTTAGCAGAGTATTATACATATACATGGGAACAGGCTTTACCTCATTCTGTAAATGAAAAAGTAGAGAATGCGATTCCGAATGTCTCGGCGTTTATTTTAGAGCGAGGAATTAGCTTTTTTGAAAGTGAAGAAGGGAAAGCACGTCTTTCAAAAATGATTGATGATTTCTTTGCTTCTCGCGGAACGCTACTTAACTTAGTCGGAATGTTTTTAGGAAATGTAAGTGTAGTGGATCGTGTGCAGCCAGAAGTTATTAAGTTTTTAGGTCAAGATGGTACAAAGCAGCTTTTAACTGACGTACTGCAAAAAGAGTGGGAAAAGTTAAAAGGAAGAGATGTAAAAGAATTAGAAGCATTTGTAGAGAAAGAAATGATTGTAAGCTCCGTGCTGTCAGCAGTTAAAGTAGAGGAAACAGTGAGTAAGTTTTTAAATCAATCTGTTCAGCAAGTATGTGAGCCGGTTCGAGAAATAATTATTGAAAAAGTGGTTCCGAGTGCAGTAAAGAAAGGCTTGAAGTGGGGAACAGAAAACGTAGAGAGTATATTAAATAATCTACACCTTGCGGAAATTGTTCAGCAAGAAGTGTCTACATTCTCAACAGAAAGATTAGAAGACTTAGTTCTGTCTATTACGAAAAACGAATTGAAAATGATTACGTATTTAGGAGCATTATTAGGTGGAATGATCGGTCTCATGCAAGGATTGTTACTATTGTTTCTTAGATAATAAGGTGAGTACATAGAAATAAAAGTGAAATTTCTTCACATCTCTTGCATAGTTTGATATGGTAAGAAGAGGTGCGTATGTAAATGCACTGAAAAGGCAGTGCGTATGAAAAGCGCTAGCCTTCTAAAGGAGGAAAAATAAAATGACAAAGAACATTCATGATGTTGCATATGAATTACAAAAAGCAATCGCTGAAAACGAAGACTTCAAAACTTTAAAAGAGAGCTACGTAGCAGTTCAAGCTGACACAGCTTCAAAGAATTTATTCGATGAGTTCCGTACAATGCAACTTAGCCTACAACAAAAAATGATGCAAGGCC
The DNA here is from genome assembly GCF_900114335.1 of Bacillus sp. 5mfcol3.1. Lineage (NCBI taxonomy): Bacteria > Bacillati > Bacillota > Bacilli > Caryophanales > Bacillaceae > Bacillus > Bacillus sp. 5mfcol3.1. Next base: position 117,953 of record NZ_FOST01000008.1, read on the forward strand.
AAGAAATCACTGAAGAAGACAACCAACAAGCACAAGAAGTTGTAGCTCGCATTCAACAAGATGCTAAAATTACAAAATTAATGGAAACTGAGCAACGCCTAAACGTTGTAATCGGTGACGTTAACAAAATTATCATGAAGCCACTTGAAGAATTATATAGCGCGCAACAACAAGCTTAATAGTGGAAGACGCTCCTAGTTTAGGAGCGTCTTTTTTGTTTAGGGAATTTAATAGTTATACCACAAAAACTCCCTTTCAAAATAGCCATTTCTTATTGGTTATTTTGAAAGGGGTATGTAATACATCTAATTTTTTTTATTGCTGTTAATTGAAGTTTTAATGTTTTTTTCGTTCAAAAACTTTTCAATCTCTTTTTGTTTCCTCCCATTTATTTTCTCAAGGCGTTTTGTAAAAGAAAAATTGGCTTTGAATAAGTTACCATCTTGGGCGAGTTTGTCTAATTCTTGATCTAGCTCTACGAAAATATCTGTAGATGAAGACATAAATTCATATATTTCTTTTGAAGGTTTTTTATAATCATTAGGTAAATTATTATTACTAATAAACTCATGGAAATTCATATCGTTTTGTTTCGCTAAATCAATTAGTTTTTGTAATTTTTCTTGGTCAGATTCCGTGAAATTCTTATCAGAATTTGTTGAAGCGAGAGGGATGGTATTTTCAGATAACTCCCAACTATAATCTATATAATTTTTTATATTTTGCTTCATTTCGTCTTCACTAATATTTTCATTTTTCTTTGAGGAACTAAATATATTTTCTGGAACTTTAATAGCAACATCTTTAATAGATTGTACATCGTTTTCTTCCTTAGGTTGTACACTGTTTGAACAAGCTGATAGAAATAAAATTGTAAGTAACGTGAGTAGGTATAAAATATACTTTTTCATATTAATCTCCTTTTACATTCATTAGTATCTTTGTAAAATAGCTAAATTCCATTTTAAATACTTAACTAAAAGTGAGTATATATGTTTTATCATTTGATAAGATATGACGGATATTAGTAAGCCGATGCAAAAGGCTATGAATACATTGTAAACATCGGAATAACTGATTTGATGAAACCCTTTAAAGAATCCTAATCCTATTAATAAGATAGGTGAAATAATTAATAACGGAGTGGCAATTATAAGTGCTAGAAGAAGCGGTAATAGAAAGAGTAATAGGAAAAAGGCGATAATGATACATATAAAGTTTAAAACACTTAAGCTCATAACAGAAAACAGTGCTGTCATAATATTTTTTAGGCTGCGCCTATTGTCAGCGTTACTTATTACATATGAAATATTAAGTTCTTTAGCGATAGTTTTAGGGTTTCCTAGCTTTTTAGAAATTTCCTCTTCAGATATTCCATCTTGTTTACCACTAATAAAATGAGTTTCGTACTCCGAGATAATATCCTCTTTTTCTAAATTAGGCATATTCCGTAGGGAAGAACTAAGTTGCTCTAAAAATTCATTTTTGTTCATAACAATCACTTTCCTTTATAAAATGATGAATTATGGCTGAAAATCCTATCTTTTTTCTAAACAGCACACTCAATCTATATCTACTTTTTGAAAGGAGATATACTAATTGTGAATAAAATTCCAAATAATGGGCATCCCGTTATTTACAAATATATCACTTACTATTATTCTTTGCAAGGTACTATAAATTTGTTAATAATGTGAATAGGTGGAAGTATTTTTGTACATTTTTAGAAGAGATATAAAAATGTTATTTTAAGATAAACAAAAGGTTGTAAGCGTATTCTTTAAATCTTGTCAAAATAATGTCGAATTCATATTGTTGGAAAAATAATGCATTTGTAATATAATGATAAATGATACTTCACCACATTAATTAACTAGGTGAAATTAAAAATCTTTATTACACAAATTATGAAACAAAGGGTAACTAACTGTTACGATTTATTTAACCAATTATAACGAAAGTTAATTAAATATATCAGTAAGCCCTGCTAGTCAAGTAATTGGCTAGTAGTGAGGGTTAACTGCGGGCAATCCCTAAAGCTGATTGAACTACAACGTGGCTAGAAATAGCGAGCGTGAATGTCGCGAAAGCAGAAAAAATCAATCAGATGATGCAAGGTTAAATCCTAAACATTAGAACAATGGGTCTTCCGCCTCGAATCATCTAAGTCAAAATGGATAGGATGAACGTTCAACGACTATCTCGTATAACTGACGAGAGTACATCACAAGCCTATGGTGGTGGAAAAATCCTCTATCTCTAAAGAGATAAACATATAGTCTGCGCTCATGTGAAAACATGAGAAGTTCATAAGAGAACTGGCTAAGGAATTGCGCCCTTAGTTGAACGAGATACATTTAATTAAATCTATCAAACCTCATTGAATCCATCGAACGTATGTGCTATGGTAGATTCAATGAGGTAAGAATAATAATGAAATTTTTACGAGTTAGTCAAGTATCAGAATTAACAGGTTTGCATCCGAGTAGTCTTACGAGAATGCTGGTGGAACACGCTACTATTCAGAAGAACAAATCTTTCATTAAAGGAGTTACATTCTGATGATATTGGCGAAGAAAGTCAGACTAATTCCAACGCCTGAACAAGAAAAATTGCTTAGAAACCATGCTGGTGCTGCAAGATTCGCTTATAACTATTGTAAAAGAATGAGTGATAGATACTATAAGCTATTTGGAAAATCTGTTTCACAGTTAGCTTTACAGAAACGATTTACAAAGATTAAGAAGCGAAAGAGATATGAGTGGTTAAAAGACATTAATGCACAAGTTCCCAAACAGGCTTCAAAAGATTTTGATACGGCGAGAAAAAATTCGTTCAAAAAGTACAAAAATGGTTCTCACACTTCTTATAAATCCAAAAAAGATTTAATTCAAGGATTTTATGCCAATTATGAAAGACTGGTTATAGGAAAGAAAGTCGTTCATATTCAGTCTATTGGAGAAGTGAAAACAAGCCAACAACTACCAAGAAATAAAAAACCATCCAACCCAAGAGTTACCTTTGACGGTCGTCACTGGTGGATTAGTGTAGGGTTCCAAGAAGACTTTGAATCACAAGAACTAACCGATGAGTCGATTGGTGTGGATGTTGGTTTAAAAGAGCTGTTTGTAGCTTCTAATGGTATGAAAGAACGAAATATAAACAAAGATGCCAAGGTTAAAAAACTTTTGAAAAGGAAAAAGTCAGCACAAAGAGATATGTCTAGGAGATTTAAAAAAGGTGTAAAAATTCAATCTACCGGATATGAAAAAGCGAAAGCTGAGCACCTGCGGTTATCTAGGAAAATTACGAATATCCGAAATAACCATATCCATCAAGCAACAGCTAAATTGGTGAAAACCAAACCAATGAGGATTGTTGTGGAAGACTTACCTATCTCAAACCTGTTAAAAAACAAAAAACTATCGAAAGCATTTTCATTTCAAAAATTAAACTTCTTCTTTCAATGTTTATCATACAAGTGTGAGAAGTACGGCATTGCGTATGTAAAAGCTGATAAATGGTTCGCTTCAAGCAAGATTTGTTCATGTTGCGGCGTTAAATACGACCATTCAGTTCAACCAGAAGGACAGTGGAGTTTAAAGATTCGTGAGTGGCGTTGTGCTTCATGCAATAGCTATCACGATAGGGATGTAAATGCGTCGATAAATTTATCAAGATGGGTAAAATAAATGCTTGATAATAGGAGGTAACGATACTGCCTCGTGTGGAGTGTTATACCCCTCGTCCCTTTGGGGTTGCGAGAACACGATGAAGCACTAACTCGTGTAAATTTGATTGAATTGTATAGATTTAGTTAAGTTTATCGTATCGGATGATTAGTTTGAGTACAGGTGTAAAAGTAAACGACGTGAAGACAAAAACAAAAGGAGCAGATCTTGTTGTTGATTGTTTAATTAAACAAGGTGTTACACATGTTTTCGGTATTCCAGGAGCAAAGATTGACTCTGTATTTGATGTATTGCAAGAAAGAGGACCAGAGTTAATAGTTTGTCGTCATGAACAAAATGCAGCATTTATGGCAGCTGCTATTGGTAGATTAACAGGGAAACCGGGCGTATGTCTTGTAACTTCAGGACCAGGGACATCAAATTTAGCGACAGGTCTTGTTACTGCGAATGCGGAGAGTGATCCCGTTGTTGCTTTAGCTGGTGCAGTACCGCGTACGGATCGATTAAAACGTACGCATCAATCTATGGATAATGCTGCACTATTCGAACCAATCACAAAATATAGCGTAGAAGTAGAGCATCCTGATAATGTGCCAGAAGCACTTAGTAATGCATTTCGAAGTGCGACTTCCACAAATCCGGGAGCTACTTTAGTAAGTCTTCCGCAAGACGTTATGACTGCGGAAACAACTGTAGAGTCTATCGGTGCGCTTTCTAAGCCACAGCTTGGAATCGCTCCCACACATGATATTACATATGTAGTAGAAAAAATAAAATCAGCGAAATTACCAGTTATTCTACTTGGTATGAGAGCGAGCACAAATGAAGTGACGAAAGCTGTTCGTAAATTAATTGCGGATACAGAACTTCCTGTTGTTGAAACATATCAAGCAGCTGGTGCGATTTCACGTGAGTTAGAAGATCATTTCTTCGGCCGCGTTGGATTATTCCGTAACCAACCAGGTGATATTTTACTAGAAGAAGCAGACCTTGTTATTTCTATCGGTTATGATCCAATCGAGTATGATCCAAAATTCTGGAATAAACTTGGCGACAGAACGATTATTCATCTTGACGACCATCAAGCAGATATCGACCATGATTACCAACCAGAGCGTGAATTAATTGGTGATATTGCCTTAACGGTAAATAGCATCGCGGAGAAATTACCGAAACTTGTATTAAGTACGAAATCAGAAGCGGTATTAGAACGATTACGCGCGAAATTATCAGAACAAGCAGAAGTTCCGAACCGTGCTTCGGAGGGTGTTACGCATCCACTTCAAGTGATTCGTACACTTCGTTCTTTAATTAGTGACGATACAACTGTTACATGTGACATCGGTTCCCATTCTATTTGGATGGCGAGATGTTTCCGTTCTTATGAACCACGTAGATTATTATTTAGTAACGGTATGCAAACGTTAGGTGTTGCACTTCCTTGGGCAATCGCAGCTACTTTAGTAGAACCAGGTAAAAAAGTAGTTTCCGTATCAGGTGACGGTGGTTTCTTATTCTCAGCGATGGAGTTAGAAACGGCGGTACGTTTAAATTCTCCAATCGTCCATCTTGTTTGGAGAGACGGCACATATGATATGGTTGCATTCCAACAAATGATGAAATACGGTAGAACATCAGCTACAGAGTTTGGTGATGTTGATCTTGTGAAATATGCGGAAAGTTTCGGAGCGTTAGGTCTTCGTGTTAACACGCCTGATGAATTAGAAGGGGTATTAAAAGAAGGATTAGCAGCAGATGGTCCTGTCATTATTGATATTCCAATTGACTATCGTGACAACATTAAATTAAGCGAAAAATTATTACCAAACCAATTAAACTAATGGAGGCAGATTTGAGATGACTGTTGCGCAATTAATTGATATTGATGCAAAAAAAACGAAAATGAGTAATGAAGTATATCAAACATCTACAATGCTTGCGCTATTAGATGGTATATATGATGGTGTGATTAGCTTTGAAGATTTGAAAAAACATGGTGATTTCGGCATCGGCACATTTGATCAATTAGATGGTGAAATGATTGCATTTGATAATGAATTTTATCATTTACGTTCAGACGGTTCAGCGGAAAAAGTAGAGCCAGAAGAAACAACGCCATTTGCGACTGTAACGTTTTTTGAAAAAGAAATGAGTTATACGGTAGAGCATTCGATGAATCGTGAAGAAGTTGAAGCATTATTACATGAATTAATGCCAAGTAAAAACTTATTTTACGGTATTCGAATGGACGGTACGTTCCGTGAAGTAAGGACGAGAACTGTTCCAAGACAAGAAAAACCGTATACACCGCTCGTTGAAGTGACGAAATCACAACCAATCTTTTCATTTGAAAATACAGAAGGTACGCTTGCTGGATTTTGGACACCAGATTATGCGCAAGGTATTGGTGTAGCTGGATTCCACTTACATTATATTGATGATGAAAGAAGCGGAGGTGGACATGTTTTCGACTATGTTATAGAAAACTGTACGATCCAAATTTGTCAAAAAGCTCATATGCATTTAGCACTTCCAGAAACAGCTGATTTTATGGCGGCTGAATTATCAAGAGAAAACTTAGAGGATAATATTGCAACTGCGGAAGGCGCAGAGTAAAAAGGGAAGCCAATTCGGCTTCTCTTTTATTTTGAGTTACTCCCGATATGCGGAATAATCCTCATCAGAAATAGAATAGTTCTCTTTACCAGTTAAGGCTGATACTTCTACTAATTGATGTCCAAGCCCATCCCATACTGTAACAGTATATAAGGATGACCATTTAATATTCCCACGAGCGAGTCGGAAAGAATAATAGTCGTTATCTGTTGTTACTAAAACTTTGTTATAAATAATATTTTTCGTTTTTTTATTTTGTAAAATAAGGACAAAGTCTAGTTTATCTTCTTGTTTCGGAATTTGTAGTATTCTTGCTATAAACATTCCATTTGGATTTTTCTTCGTTTTATATACTTTTTCTGATTCTATTTTTAGTTCAGGTTTGCCTCTCATAGTCTCTCCCTTTACATATGTTTATTTCTTTGAAACAAACGGATGCCCGTCATAATAAAAACGCCACGGATAATGTACAGCTTCTTCTGCATAGTCGATATTAATACGAGGTCCTGCTGCTATTTTATATTGTGATGATATATGTTCATCTTTTGGGACCAGTTCAATATGCAATGTGTCACTTTGTAATGATAAGCCTCGTTCTTTTAAAGTAATTCCGAGTGCACGGCATAGTTTGCCAGGACCGCTTGTTAAGTTTTTATATTGCGCTTTTGTAATGTCTGTTTTGTTGTAGCGCGCTAGTTTTATTTCTTCAATACCGTCTACTGGCTCAAGGGCTCGAATGAGAACACCTTGCGGGGTGCCAACTGGTGCTGTAATAACGTTAAAACAATGGTACATACCGTAAATTAAATATACGTAAGCATGCCCTGGTGCGCCAAACATAACTTCTGTGCGATCTGTCCGTCTGCCGCCGTAACTATGTGCGGCCTTATCATCTGGGCCTTTATATGCTTCTACTTCTACAATGATTCCGCTTCGCTTTATTCCGTCTACAATATGAACAAGTTTTTGCCCGAGTAATTTTTTTGCGACTTCTAACGTATCGCCTTCATAAAAAGAAGGAGGTGCCTGCATTGTACTATCTCCTTTACTAAGTGTATATGTATATAGTAAACCAAATTTTCAGTAGTAATTCTAACTCGTTCTATTTGCTACATTTATTTCATAAATTATGGATAGAGTACAACAGCGAAGAGGGGGAGTGCGACATGATTTATCGCTTACTAGCTCTTAATATAGATGGGACACTACTATACAACAATGGAAAAATTGCAAAAGGATTAAGAGAAACAATTGAATTTGTGAAAAGAAAAGATGTATACGTTACGTTATTTACGAGCCGTAATTTTCAATCCGCTCATAAAGTAGCAAAGGCGTTAAAATTAGATTCTATATTAGTGACACATGGTGGTGCTTTCGTTTCAGCAACGTTAGATAAGCCATACGTTCAAAGAAGATTATCTGAAGAGAAGACTTTTAACATTGTGCAAGTGTTAGAGCACTTTGATTGTAACGTACGTATTTCTCATGAACGGTTTTCGATAGGAAATCGTGAGAGAAATACACCAAACTTAATTGCGCGCACTGTATTATCAAGCGCAGATCCGTTATTTTATCCAGTTCAATTTGTAGATTCGTTAGGTGACGCGCTTCGTGACCATCCGGTAGCGGCGCCAAAAATTGATGTTCTTTTCCAAAGTAAAGGTGAAAAAGAACGCGGGCTAAATACATTAAGAAAAGCATTCCAAGATGTAGAGTATGTTGAATGTGATTCAAAACGAATAGAAATCTTGCCGCAAAATGTATCAAAGTTACGCGGATTACAATTGCTTGGAGAGCATTTAAATATTTCGCTAAATGAAATGGTTGCGATTGGAGATAGTATGGAAGATTTAGAGGTTATTGAAAACGTGGGACTTGGTGTAGCGATGGGGAACGCGCCTGTAGAGTTAAAGCAAGCAGCAGATTGGATTACACGTTCAAATAGTGAGAACGGTGTAGAATACATGATTAAAGAGCATTTCCGTAAGCAATTCCCGCTTCCGTTTTTGAAGAATCATAAAAATACACCGAAACGATGACAGAAAAACGTAGCTTTTTGGCTACGTTTTTTTGTTTATCTTATTAAAAATAGTGAAAGCGTTTTAAAAAATGAATTGTGTATGAAATCTATACAATTCACTTGAATCCTTTAGAAAACTAATGTAAAGTGGATGATGTTGCCAAAACAGTTACACCACATGAAATATTCTTCAGATTAATTTTATTGGGCTCCCATACGTAAAAGTATTTCCGCATGACAGTTTAGTTCACGTATTATTTCAAAAATGAATTGTAGCAATCTTATTAAGTAGTTGTAGTGTTTCTTTGTTTTATTTAAATGGATTATTTTAAGTTAATGTGAGTAAGACCTGGTACATATGAAATGTGCTTCTTTTTGTGGTTTTAGGAAGTTTAAAAGGGGGAATGAATTTCTTGAGGAAATCATTTAATCAAAAAATTAAAAAGTTAAGTAGTAGTTTAATAGTTGTATTACTAATATGTATGAATTTTTTAATCCATTTACCATTAAAAGCAGAGGCAGCTACAACAGAATTAAAAGGTTTAGGTGATGTATCTTATTACAACGCCATCATTTTTGGAGATCATAGTGCAACGAGTGCGGATATTGAAGGTGCGATGGCTGTTCAGAAAAATATGAACGCATCAAGTTATACAGTCGTAGCGGCTGCAACTGGAGCAAATAACTTAGCTGGAGCAACTTGGGTAGATGAAGGATATCCATCATTATTACTAGGCGGTCAATTTACGAAAGCGGGAGCAGGACAGGTAATTATTCAAGATGGAACAGTGGCGATGACAAAAGACGGTGACCCAGATGGAGCAATGAAAACGTCATATGACCGTATCTCTTATAAAGAGCAAGCGGAGATTGATGCTAAGTTTAAAGAATTTAGAAAAGACGTTGATGGTGTAATTGGGGATGCAAGTAAACTATACACTGATAAGCCAAAACCTAATATGAGCTTTGGAATCGGTGAAGATGTAAACAACCCTAATATTTATGTCTCTTCAGGCCAGACGGGAAAGAAAGCATTTGATGTAAAAGACGTTTTTCTTCCGAATGTAGAGAATAAAGACTTTATTGTTATTTATTCAGATGCAGAAGAAGTGAGTTTTGGTGGCGGTGCAATTTTGTATGATACAAGAAATACTGGGATGGCGACGGATTTAATTAATACATCTCAAGCATACGACCCTAATTCATCTTTTACTGAGTTAGCTAGTAAAGTAATTTGGGTATTTCCTAATGCTACAAAGATAACAACTAAAGGTTATGGTGTAGTAGGTAGTGTGTTTGCCCCTAATGCAGTTGTAGAAACAAAAGGTGGTTCTATTAATGGACAAGCCTATGTTGGAGGATTACACCAAAGAGATGGTTTTGAGGTTCATAACTTTAAATTTAACTGGCCAAAATGGAATAAACCAGCAGCCGAAAAAGGACATTTACAAATTAAAAAAGTTGATGAAAATGATAAAAACATTGTTTTAAAAGACGCAAAATTTGATGTTATAGACAAAGATAATAACGTTGTGGCTACTGTTACAACAAACGAAAAGGGTATTGCGGAAGTTAAAGATTTACCACTTGGTGACTATTTTGTAAAAGAAATAAATGCACCAGAAGGATATATAAAAGTTGATACACCAGTCAAAGTAACAATTGATAATACAAACGTAATTGAACTTGTTATGAAGAATACGAAAAAAGTAGAGAATGGCCAATTTAAATTATTGAAAAAAGATAGTGAATCTGGTCAACTTCTACCAGGTGCAAAATTTGATGTTATCGATAAAGATGGGAAAGTTGTGGAAACAATTGTTACAGATGATAAAGGTGAAGCCTTATCGAAACAACTTCCAGTTGGAAGCTATACATTAAAAGAAGTAGAAGCACCGAAAGGATATGAATTATCATCTAGTTCAGTTTCTGTTGATGTAGAGGCTAATAAAGTAGTGACTGTAGATGTAGTGAATAAAAAGATCCCCGAAAAAGTAACAGGTCAATTTGAAATTGTGAAAGTAGATGCGGAAGATAAAACGAAAGTATTATCAGATGCAGAATTCGAAGTATATAAAGATGGTAAAAAAGTAGATACGTTACGAACAGATAAAACTGGTAAAGTAGTTTCACAGAAATTAGAACCAGGAAAATACACATTAAAAGAAACGAAAGCACCACAAGGATATAAATTGCTAAAAGAAGAAATTGAAGTCGTTGTGGAAGCAAACAAAGTAGTACAAGTACAAATAGAAAACGCAAAAGAACTAGGAAGCTTACAAGTAATCAAAAAGGATGCAGAGAGTGGAAAAGTTCTAGCAGGTGCAGAATTTAAATTAAAGAACGAAGCTGGTCAAGTAGTTGGAGAAGCGAAAACAACGAATAAAGACGGTGTTGTGAAATTCGAAAACGTAGTGCCAGGAAAGTACACGTTAGAGGAAACGAAAGC